>NZ_JAAITU010000009.1 GCF_013304385.1 Blautia glucerasea | reverse complement strand
TGATGATTATGCTGTTACAGGAGGAACCAGGGTTCTTCCCTTTGAAAGACTGAGCATCACACCTGAAAGAGAGGATACAAAGAATACCCTGACCCAGCCGGGAAGGGATACAGACAAAGCCCTTCCGGAATACCAGGGCACAGATACTGCGGATCAGGGTGCAGCAGCCATGAAGCGTACAGTGATCGCCAATCATGGCAGCGGCATTACCCTTCCTGGACTTACCAACATGGTATCCTGGGAGTATGTGACCAATCATTGGGACTGCGGTTTGTATTATCTGGATCTTTCCATAGAAAAGAACTGGGCGCAGACCACCAGCATCCCGGATCAGGCATCCGTCCTGTTTGAAATAACAGGCTCCACCGGAACCGGGGAAGATGCAGTAAGTTACCCGGCTGCCACCTACACTGCGAAGATTGCTTCCGGCAGGGTAACAGCACAGGCAGAGGGAATAGCAAGGCCTTACAGCAAGACAGAAGGAGCACCATCGCAGATTCCTACAACGGTGGCAGCATCCCAGGATAAAGGAAACAAGACCATACGCTGGCTGATCCAGAACCAGCCGATGCAGGCAGAAGGAGCAAACGGGGTGATCCGTTATGACTTTAAAGAGACAGCAAAGGATGGAGAAGGCAATTCTCTTCCGGGCTTTGTAATGACCCGTAGATCAGATAGTACAGCAGAGGATCAGACCAGAAAGTTTGCTGTATGGAACACCCAGATCAATTATGAGATCTGTCTGAGCAAGAAAGGCAGTGAAGGGGAGCCTCTTTCCAATGCAGTATTTACCTTGTATAAAGATAAGGACTGCAAGGTTCCTGCCGGGATCACGATGAAGACGGACCAGCAGGGAAATGGCACCATCACAGGTCTGGAGGCAGGCACAGGGGCTGTGTATTATGTAAAAGAAACAAAAGCCCCCAGCGGATATTTCCTGAATAAAGGAATCCTGAAGCTGACCATTGCTTATAAAGACAAGACAAAATGTTATGATCCCACCATTTCTCTGGAGAGGATCACAGACGAAATAACAGGAGATCCACTGGATCCGGTTGCTGATCTGGATAAAATGTCCATTTCGTGCAGGGTAGATGACAGTGAAAAAGACCCGGATTCACTGGTACCTGAGGTACCTTTGAAATATAGTATTTCCTTTGAACTTACAGATTCCTGCATTTATTCGCTGCCTAAGACAGGCGGACGGGGCATCTGGTGGGAAATGCTTTTTGGAACAGGAATGATGCTTACAGCAGTGTATCTGTATAGCAAAAAAAGGAGGAATTTAATATGAGAAAGATGTGGAAAAAGGTAATGACGATCATCCTGGCCCTGGTAATGACCCTGGGGCTGGGCACAAGTGTGCAGGCAGCTGCCCTGAACAGTGGGGAAAATACCAATAGCACTAATGTGACTATCACAGGTCTGCCGGCAGACAAGACGGTTACATTTGCAACCTATCAGGTGATCAAAACCAAGTTTGATACAGCTGCCAATGAACTGACTTATCAGCTGACAGACTGGGCAAAGGCTGTCCTTGCAACTGGAGGCAAGACAGAAGATGCTGTAATTGAAGACATCAGTAAACTGATTACAACTGGTACAATCGCCACAGAGCAGGATAACATTGTTAATCAGCTGGCAGCAGCAGCTTCCAAAACTGCATACAGCGCAACTTGGGCTGTAAGCAGTGACAAGACAACGGCAACAGCAAATCTGCCCATTGGATCTTATCTGGTAATGGCATCCTGTACAGATATGACATTCCTGAACATGTTGGTAAGTGTGAATGCAAAGGCCAATACTACAGATCCAAACGGCTGGATACTGGAAGGAGAGGGCGCTGTGCTGAAAGGCAATCCGTTAAGCGTTGATAAAAAGATCACAGGAAAGAAAGGCACTGCTTTACAGACACCTATTGATGAAACAACTGCGGCCATCGGTGATACTCTCTCTTACACAGTTACTGCTGATGTGCCCCATTATCCGGCAAATGCAACCCATACCACATTTAAAGTAAAGGATACTCCTACGAATCTGGAGATTAAGCAAAATACAGTGAAGGTGTATGGTGTGAAAGCAAATGGAACAGAAACCGATCTTACAGGTCAGTTTACTCCTACACTGGATGGCAATGGTGTACTTACCGTTGATATGTCTTCAAAATATCAGACACTGTTCTGCGATGGTGGAGCTTATCCATATGCAACAGTAAAAATAACATATGATGCAGTCCTTATGGAATCTGCAAGTATAGCAACGGGAAACACCAATAAACCGGCACTGATTTACGGAACGGATCCTTACACAGACAGTGACGCAAGTGATGAAGAAATCCCGGGAGATGGCAAGCAGAAGGTATATACATATGGTCTGAACCTGACCAAAAAGAATAGTGATAACGATGTTCTTTCCAACGCAGTATTCAGTGTGAAGCGTAAGGATAATGGTACAAAGCTGAAATTTATTGAAGATGCAACTGCAAAAGGCACCTATACACTGGCAAAGGATCAGCGTGCTGCCGGGGCTACCGATCAGCTGACAACCAATGATCAGGGTACCTTCAATATCAAAGGTCTGGATGCAAATGTTGAGTATGTTCTTGAAGAGACAAAAGCACCTTCCGGATACTTCCGTAACCATGGATCTGTAACATTTAAGATTACTCCTGAGACAAATGCAGAAGGCAAGCTGACTGGCACTATCAAGTCTGTAACTGCAAAGGATGAAAAGGGTACAGCACTGGACAATGCAGGTGCCTGGACCTGTGGTATCGATCAGAATAAGACCGCTTATGTTGCAGTTACCCTGAAGGATACAAAGATCCCGTTCCTGCCGGCAACCGGTGGCATGGGTACAGTGATCTTCACCATCGTAGGTGATGCGCTGATGATTCTTGCCATTGTGCTGTTCATCCGGTCAAGAAAGGGACGCAAAGAAGATAAATGAAGAAAAAATGGGGCAATATTCTGATCTTTGCCATATTCCTTGTAGGCCTTATTACTGTGTTCTATCCTTCCATCAGTAATTTCTGGAATCAGCAGCTGGAAAAAAAGCTGATGAACAATTATGAAACAGTGGTACAGCAGCTGGAACAACAGGACCTTACAAAGGAAATGGAGGCTGCAAGGGCATACAATGAGGCACATAAGGATAACCGGGTGCCGGATGCCTTTGCAGAAGGAGAAGTAAAAGAGGATGCAGAATATGAAAACCTTTTGAATGTGGATCAGGATGGAGTAATGGCCATCCTGGAGATCCCCTGTATCAATGTAAAGCTGCCTGTGTTTCACGGTACAAGGGATGAGGATCTGCAAAAAGGTGCAGGGCATCTGATCGGTTCCTCCCTTCCGGTAGGCGGGAAAGGCAGCCATTGTGTGATCGCGGCCCACCGGGGGCTTCCGTCAGCGGCTTTGTTTACAGATCTGAATCTGGTGAGAAAGGGCGATCTTTTCTTTATCCAGGTGCTGGGTGAGACACTGGCCTACAAGGTAGACCAGATAAAGGTTGTAGAACCGGAAGAAACGGAAAGCCTTCAGGTAGTAAAGGACAAGGATTATGTTACGCTTGTGACCTGCACCCCTTATGGAGTGAATACCCAAAGGCTTCTGGTACGGGGAGTCCGTACAGAATATACGCCGGATCTGCCATCTGAAAACAGGGAAACAAGAAAGTCCCTGGCCACCAATTATGTACTGGCAGCGGTGATCAGCCTGCTTCTTGTTCTGGTGGCTGCAGTGCTTCTGCTGCGCATAGGAAATAAGAAGAAAAGGCAAGGGAAAAACAAAGAGAAAAGCTGAAAAATAAAACCATCTCCGGGATACAAATGTGTCCCGGGGGTGGTTTTTTTTCGGTGAAAAAACTAAGAAAAGCTCAGTGTAGAAATGAGCGCTTTATTGAGTAGAAAAAGACATTGTAGAAAAATAGAAGTTTCGGTAACATAAAGATAAGCTAAACAGGCGCAGGTTTAGAAAAGACGAAAATGATACAGGTATTTCTTAAGGAGGAAGTAGATATGAAACGAAAGTTATTGGGGATTTTAGCAGTCGTTACTTTGATCGGGACTATGGGAGTGAATGTATCTGCCGGAGAATCAGAACAGCTGGAAGGAAGCCTGACGATTTATACAAATTGCGTAGGGGTACAGGCCGACATTATCAAAGAGTTAAATGAAGAATTTATGAAAGAAAATCCGGGAGTTGAATCTGAAGTGGTTGCACCGGGAGCTGACTATGAGAATATCATGAAAGTCAAAATGGCTTCAAAAGATATGCCGGATATTTTCTGTACACATGGATGGGCAAATGTAAGATATGTAGATTTTCTTCTGCCCTTAAATGATATGGAATGGGCGGATTCTATAGAGCCTACCTTTAAAGAGCTGATTTCAGATGATGATGGAAATCTTCTGGTTCTTCCTGTTGACCAGAATAAATGGGGACTGGTATATAACAAAGAGGTTCTGGAAGAGTGTGGGGTAGAGGTTCCGCTGAAAAATATTGATGATTTTATGAATGCACTGGAACAGATCAAAACAGCTTCCAATGGTGAAATCATACCTATGCATATTGCCGGAGGAGACAGCTGGCCGATTGGTCAGATTTTTGATCAGCTTGCAACACCGGCATTTACAACTTCAGATGATAACGATCAGGAAGCGCTTCTTGACGGAAGTTTTGACTGGAATAAGTGGACAGATTTTGTATCAGTGATCCAGAGCATGTATGACAAAGGATACTTTAATTCTGATATTTTTACAGCTAAATATGCGGATTCAGCTGAAGCATTTGCAACAGGAAAAGCAGCATTTTGCTGGTATGGAAATTCCATTGTAGATGAAGCAAGAAAGATTAATCCGGATGTTCAGGCCGGCCTTCAGCCTTTACCTGCCTGGTATGAAGATGATGATATGAGTTTCCTGAATGGTGAGCAGACTGCCTTTGGAATCTGGAAAGACAGTGAAAATATTGATATTGCAAAAGCATGGCTCGACTTTATGGCAAGAGGCGAAAATATTAAGAAATTCTGCGAATCTGAATCTATGCTTCCTGGAATTAATACAGATGTACCGGTAGACGTTGGATTTGCTACAGAGTATTATGATGAATTTGCAGATATCCGTTCCTTTCCGATTTTTGACAGAGCGTTTCTTCCAAATGGTATGTGGGATCTGATCTGTAAAGATGCTGCAGACATGTTTACAGGTACGATTACTCCGGAACAGTATTCACTTGATATGCAGAATGAATATGAGCGGCTTCTTGAAGCAAATGAAGATTAAATGATCAGTTGGGAGCCTGCAGATATGCAGGCTTCCTTAAAGGAGAACGGAATATGAAAGCGAAAAAAATATGGAATTCCAAGTGTATCATTAATATCATGTATATTCCGGTTATCTGTCTTTTCCTGATGTTTATTGTATATCCGCTGATAAAAGGTGTTGGGATATCTATGACCAACTGGGATGGATATTCTGAAAATTTTCGGTATTTAGGATTAGATAATTACCGGAAAATGTTTGCTGACAGAAATTTTTCACTGATCGTTAAAAATACACTGATTTATGGAATTGGAAGTGCTGTTCTCGAAAATGTGGTGGGACTTGTTTACGCAGTGCTTCTGGATCGAAAAGCAAAAACTGTAGGACTTGCAAGAGCTGCCATATATCTTCCGGTTATGATCGCACCACTGGTAATGGGATATATCTGGTATTTTATGTTCCAGCCTGTAGGCGGTGCAGTAAATGATCTTCTGAATATGTTGGGGCAACCTTCTGTAGATTTTCTTACAAAGGGGACTACAACCGTATGGATCATCACATTTATCAATTCCTATCAGTATGTAGGTATTGCAATGATGATCTATCTGGCCGGACTTCAAACGATTCCCGGAGATTATCAGGAAGCTGCAATGATTGACGGAGCCTCTGCACCTCAAAGCTTTTTCTATGTAAAACTGCCTCTTTTGATTCCATCTATTACGGTAAATGTTGTAACAAATCTGATTGGAAGCCTGAAGCTATACGATATTATTGTGGCTATGACAAATGGTGGACCAGGATATTCCACACAGTCACTGTCAACGATGATGTATCAGCTGTATTTTGGAAAACAGGATGCCGGTTATGCTGCTGCAATGGGAACATTCATGTTTCTTGCAATAGCAGTATTGAGCGTGATAACACTTCTGGTGCTTAGAAGAAAAGAGGTGGAAATTTGAAAAAGAAAGTATATTCGGTCATTCTTCTGGTTATATCGTTGATCCATTTGATCCCGTTTTACATCTTGCTGACAATGGCATTTAAAGATAAAGCAGATTTGTCATCAAAATGGGCATTTCCAAAATCTCTTTATCTGGATAATTTTGTAAATGCATGGAAATCAGCAAATATGGGCAGGGCGTTTTTAAATAATATTATTATCACGGTGATTTCCACAGCTTTGATCATTTTATTCAGTTCCATGGCAGCATATCCGCTGGCACGGAGAAAAACGAAACTGAATACCTTTGTTTATACAGCAATCATTTCCTGTATGATCGTACCTGCACTGACTATACTGGTTCCGTTGTATAAGATCATGGCGGATCTTGGAGGAATCAGCAGTTACTGGGGGATTATAGCTGTACAGGTTACATTCATGCTGCCGTTAAGTACATTTTTGTATACCGGATTTATTGGAACCCTTCCCGGGGAATTGGATGAGGCGGCACTTATTGATGGGAAAAGCCGTCTGGGTGTTTTTTATACGATTATTTTCCCGATTTTAAAGCCGATCACTGCGACAGTTATTATTTTGTGTGGTGTTAATGTGTGGAACGATTATCAGTTTTCTGTATTTTTTCTGCAGAAAAACAGTATGAAGACCATCCCTGTAGCATTGAATTCATTCTTTTCCATGTACCAGAGTCAGGTAAACTGGCTGGCAGCCGGCTGTCTGATGGCTTCACTGCCACTGGTGATTGCATTTTTGGTTTTACAGAAACAGTTTGTTAAAGGGCTTTCTTCAGGAGCTGTTAAGCTGTAAAATAGTCATTATCAGATATAAAAATATATTCTGTAAATCAAAATAATGCATAAGGAGACGCATATGAAACGCTTTACGATCAAGCAAAGGCTGCTAACACTATTTCTGATTATGGCTGTAGTTCCATGCTTTTTTATAGGGATTGCAGCACCTTCGTACATGAGAAATCATGAGATAAATCAGACGGAAAAATATATGAAGAGTCTGACGGATTCGTATGCGAAAACCCTGGATATTTACCTGGATGAGCTTGACCGGATGTCATTGCTGGCACAGATCAATGATGATGTATTAGTGGCTTTAAAACTGGTAAATAAGAAGGATTTTGATTCTATGAGTGACAGGATCAAGCTGATGGCAAATCGTGCGTTGAATGGTGAATTTCAGTTTTATCTGCAGACAACCAGAGAAGATATTATGAATGTAATACTGATTCCGATCAATCAGGAACAGGTGTACATTTCATCAAAAAACGGAACTCTGGATAATGTGGAAGGGTATGATTTTTCATCAGAAAAATGGTTTACAGAAGCAGTAAAAGCAGATGGCAGGGCAGTGTTCTGCGGTCCTCATCAGCAGAAATATATACAGACAGATATGGGGAAAGAAAGTGTATTTACTGTATCGAGAGCAGTGATTGATACAGATAAACAAAAAGTTATCGGCGTTGTATGTGCCTGTGCAGATGCTACAATCCTGCAACAGGTTGTAAAGGAGGCATCTTCTGTAGAACCTGGCACATTAGTTGCTGTGCTGGATGATAAAAATGAATATGTATACGGAGATAATATCCTGAAAGATAGCATTACTGAGGATATGCTGGAGCAGAAAAAAGTATCTGTAGACGGAGAGAAGTATTCATTGCTATATGAAAAAACAGGTACCAGCTGGTCACTGGTCAGCCTTCTGTCGTATAAAAATTTAAATTCAAAAATCAGATTTTATTATGTACTGGGACTTGTGATGGCAGTCATAAGTCTTGGATGTATGGCCGTTATTTATTTTGGTTATATTAAAACATTTACAGTGCCCCTGGCAGAAATTAAACGTGTTATGAAGGCAGCACAGAACAATGATCTGGAAGCAAGATGTAAGGTTGAATCCAATGATGAAATGGGGGATATAGAAAAAGAATTAAATAAGATGGTAGAAAGACTGGATCAGATGATCAAGCTGGAATATCAGGCCAAACTGAATCAGAAAAACGCAGAATATGAAGCACTTCAGGCTCAGGTACAACCCCATTTCCTGTATAATACGCTGGGAGTTTTTGTGGGGCTGAATCGAATGGGCATGCAGGATGAACTGGAAGAAGCAATCTTTTCCCTGCGTGATCTGATGAGATATGCATTGTCTGACCAGAAGATAGTTACCGTTGGTGAGGAAGCGGAATTTATCAGGAAATATTTAAGGCTTCAGAAGCTGCGTTTTATGGATAAAATCAATGAGCAGATTCTGATAGATCCCAAGGTGCAGAATTTTAAAATTCCCAGACATTTGTTTCAGCCAATTGTTGAAAATGCGGTGATCCATGGTATAGAAGAAGCAGATCATAGCTGCCAGCTGACGGTGACTGCGGATCTTGTACAGGAAGCTGACAAGCTGTGTGTTATGGTGGTAATCGCAGATGATGGCGTGGGATTTGACGTAAACAAGGTTCAATATGATGACAGTGTTGGAATAAAAAATGTGGAAAATCGTTTCAAACATTATTTTCCTAATTCAGAATTTCAGATTATAAGTCAGGTGAATAATGGAACAAAAATTTTGTTTAAAATATACGAGGACTGAGTTATGAAGATTATTCTGGCGGATGATGAAGGATTTGTACGTTTGGGAATTAAGGCAATGCTGCAACAGCTGTGTCCGGATGCAGAAATACGTGAGGCATCCAATGGGGAAGAGATCCTGAAAATCGGAAGCGGATTCCATCCGGACTATGTACTGGCAGATATAAAAATGCCTAAAATGTCAGGACTGGAAGCACTAAAACAATGGAAAGAAGGAACAGATACACTGTGGATCATTTTGTCCGGATATTCAGATTTTGAATATGCGAGAAAATGTATCCAGTATGGCGTGACTGACTATCTGCTGAAACCGGTCAGCTTTCAGGAACTGGAAAAGGTCATGGAGCGTGGACAGCAGATACGCAGACAGTTACAGGAAGAAAAAATAGAGAAAATACGAAATGATTTTATTCATTTTTATAATGAACGGGACAGCGTGGAAGAACTGAAAATAGGAGGCAGATCTTTTTTGGGGACAGTGGTTCTGGTGGATCAAAACCTGAAGGGGAAGTCAAACTCTGACGATGAGATCATTGAACAGAGATTTCTGAAAATATGTGCACAGTCACTTCGTTCAGAAAGGATTACTTTCTGGATAAAACGGGATTGGAACGAGTATATGGTGATCAGTATCTGCAGTACGGATTCAGAAACAGAACATTTACAGAAAAAGATTGATTTTGAACTGGATGCACTGCAAGGTGATTTAAAAGAAAAGTGGCTGACGGTTTACAGAACGGATATCTGTTCAGATGCAGATGATCTGGTGAAACAATTATCTCAGATTGAAAATCTGAAATATCTTCGATGCATGTATGGAACAGGTAAATGTGTCCACATGTGTACATTGAAAAAACAATTGATCGAGGGTAAGGCAAAGGCATTGCAGCTGGTGGAATATGTGGATCATTTTGTGAATGCATATATACACCAGGATTTTGTTCAATGTATCAGGATCATCCATAATACAGAGGGGCTTCTGGAAAAAAACGAAAAGAATATGGAAGAACTGGAAAAGATAAAACTGTTTTCAGAAAAGGTGTTCGGAGCAGAAACGGGTCATACTCTGATCGAAGCTATGAACCGGATCATGGAGTCAGGAGAAGGTCTTCAAAAAGAATTAAAGGGGAATCAGTTAATAGCAAAAATTAAGAAGTACATAGATGAAAATTACCATGAACAGATCAATGTGCAGTGGCTTGCTGAAAAGTTTCATATTACACCAAATTATCTGAGTAATTTGTTTAAAAAAGAAACTTCTTTAAATCTCGTTAAATATGTAAATGAACTGAGAATGAAGGAAGCAGAATATCTGATCAGAAATACAACTTTATCTATAAAAGCTGTGTGCGAAAGAGTGGGATTTTCTTCAACCAGATATTTTACAAAGCTTTTTATAGAAACATATGGCTGTTATCCGTCAGACATAAGACGAAAGTGAGGAAGTCTATTTTGGGAGAAGGGTTGTTTTGGGGGAATGGGAAAGATTTTTTTCCATTGGGATTGCAGTGCTGTAATTCAAGCGCTTACAGCAGAATGGAAATGGAAAGATTCTGGCAGTGTGTGGACAGGACAGGAGTTAATTCTGTCGAAATCCCTGTGTATTGGGAGGAATTTGAGAAAGAAGAAGGAAAATTTGATTACAAATTATTAGAAGAGCATGTGGATCAGGCAAAACAGCATCGTGTAAAACTGCTGTTAGTATGGTTTGGTACATGGAAAAACGGAACATCAAAATTCGCACCGCAATGGGTCAGAAATCAAAGAAACAGGTTTACACGGGTTATTTCTTATGAGGGAATAGAAACAAATATTTTATCACCGTATTGCCGGGAAAATCTGGAAGCAGATAAAAAAGCCTTTGTAAAGCTTGCAGAGTATGCACAGAAGGTAAATGAAAAAGAAGCAGACAATGTGATAATAGGAATCCAAGTGGAAAATGAGCCTGGCATGATGATGCGGGGTTACAGGGATCATTCACAGGAAGCAGATATCTGGTTCAATGGGGAAATCCCGGAGAAGGTAAAAACACTTCTTAAAACAAAAGATATGGGAGAGGTAACTGACAACTGGAAAAAGTCGGGACAACTGGAAAATGGAACCTGGAAAGAAGTATTTGGAAGATATGCGGAAGAATATTTCAGCGTATATGGGATTGCATCTTACATCAATGAAATTGCAGAAGCAGGTAAAGAAATAACGCCCCTTCCTTTTTCGGTGAATGTATGGGTAGACCGTGTGGGCTGGGATGAGCCGGGAGCAGATTATCCAGCAGGGGGGCCTGTATCTAAAGTCCTGGGACTATGGAAAGCACTTACACCGGCAATTGATGTGATTGGACTGGATAATTATAAGCTTGCCCTGTCAGAGTATTGTATGGACTGTCAGGGCTATGCAAAGTATGGGAATCCCTTGTTTTTGCCGGAAACCCATGCCTGGGAACCGGCAAGCAGCAGAAATATGTTCTGGGCATTAGGTAAATACAAAACACAAGGAATATTTTTCTTTGGACCTGAGGCGATGATTGATGAAGACGGCCATGTTCGGGCAAAGTCCGTGGATGTCTGGAACAGTCTGAAGGCAATGACTTCTTTACAGTCTGTGTTCCGAAGAATGCAAAAAGAATGTGACATACAGGTGATTTATCAGGAAGAAGATGCCATTGAACAGAGAATTGTGATGGATGATACATATATCCGGATAGGCTTTAACAGCTATGAAAGAACAGATTACCATCATGGCTATTTTGATACTCCATGTGGATACGGAAAAGGTCTGCTTATAAGGGAAAATCAACGAACATTTTATGCAGTTGGAGACAGCTTTTGCCTGTCCGTCAGAGGGAACCGGGACGCTGTGTATTTCAGACAGAAAATGGATAAATATGTTGATTATGAATGTGTAGAAGAAGGCTATTTTGACAGAGAAGGGAGATGGCAGATGACTAGGATCCGAAACGGGGATGAAAGTGATTATGGTATATGGGTAACATATGATTGTGGCGCTGTAAAAATTGTAGTTGGAGGTGGAGAATATGAAAGACTTTGAATACTGGAATCCTGTGGAAACTGTATTTGGAAATGGCTGTATCAGGCAGATAGGGGAAAAACTCTCCGGGAAATATAAAAGATATTTGCTGGTATCAACCAGAAGCTCCAGGAAACTGGGAACATATGACAAAGTGAAGGAACAGCTGCAAAAAGCAGGTGGAGAAGTTTTTGAGATCAGCCCTGTTCCTACAAATCCCAAAATGACCAATGTATATGAGGGTGTACACATGGCGGCAGAGAAGCAGGCAGACTGTGTGGTTGCCCTGGGCGGCGGTTCCGTTATGGATTGCTCCAAAATCATAGCCATGTCAGCAAAAACCGGAATTGATGCCAGGGATTATGTGTGGGGGGATGCAGATAAAGATACACAGTCTATAGATACGGTTATGATTCCTACGATTGCAGCAACAGGGACAGAACTGAATAATACGGCAGTAGTTGTAGACCGTGATAAAAGAGAAAAATTCTGGTGTTATACGGCATTTCCCAAATTGTGTTTTATGGATCCGGAATTAACGGCAACATTGCCGGAAAAAATGACAATCTGGGGAATTATGGATGTTCTCAGCCATACCTTTGAATTTTATATGAATGGTGATATGGACAGTGAATTTCAGCTTCAGTTTTCGGAGGGTATCATCCGAACTGTTATGAAATGTGCAGAGCAATTGCATGAAGATCCGCAAAATCTGCTGGCAAGAGGCGAGCTTCTCTGGAGTTCTACCATGACCTGGGGTACCGGTCTTACAAAAATCGGCAGGGGAGAGGCAGAAATGAGCTGTCATAATATAGAGGAACGGTTCAGTGGTTTCTTTGATACACATCATGGTGGCGGATTAGGGGTTATTACCCCAAGATGGATGCTGCATGTTTATCAAAAAAGACCTGAAATTTTTGCAAGATTTGCAAGGAATGTAATGGGGATACAGGAAGAAAAAACTGTGGAATGTGCCAGACTGGGAATCGAAAAATACTGTCAGTGGCTGAAAAAAATCCAGGCTCCATCTGTATATAAGGATCTGAATCCAGAACTGGAGTTTGATAAAGGGCAGTTGGATCTGGTAGCCGAAAAAATATGGAAAGTATGCGGTAGGAAGGTAGGAAAGCTTGTTCCTTTGCAGATCGGGGATATTAAAAGCATTCTGTATGCTGGGAATGAGTCTTTATAATTAACGGACGTGGCACCTGTCAGTCACAGCACGATGCATAAAAACAGGAAAAACAAAATAGGAGGGTAATTATGAGAAACTTTGAATTTAAGGAAAACGAAAACTATTTTATGCCGGTAAGTCTTCTTCCGCCTGGAAAAGATGGAAGGGATGCATTGGTAGGGGCACATTACAATGAAAACAGAAGATATAAAGTATCCTACAGAACAGACCGAGATATGGTACAGAAACTTCTGCCGCCTGGATATATTGCAAAAGATCCGGCAATTATAAGTATTTGCTTTGCAGAGTGCCGTGGCATTGATTATATGGCAGGTGGCGGGTACAATCTTGTCTGCGTAGATGTAGATGTTGAATTTAAAGGGAAAAGAGACTATGCAGAAGGATCCTATGCCCTGGTTCTCTGGATGGACAAGTTCTATCCTATCCTTTTGGGAAGAGAACTACTCGGCGCAGCAAAATTAATGGCAGAGGTTCCGGATGCTCAGAAGCTGGATGGAGAAGTAAGATTCTATGCAGCTGAAGAAGGAACAAGGCTTCTGGAAGGAAAATTATGGAATCTGAAAGAAAAAACACAGGAAGAGATTGATGCTGGCATTAAAGCAGGTGAAGGAAAAAGCTGGCTTGGATATAAGCATTTCCCGGCAGTAGACCTGAACGGCGCTGATGTAAGCTATGCGACGTATCTGCCCACAGAAAATGTAATAAAAAAGGCATGGAAAGCAGAAGGAGAATTTCATTTTATCGGTGATATTGACTGGAAACGTGCTCCGCTTTCCTGGAATGTGGCAAATACATTAAGCAAGCTATCGGTTCTTGAGTATACAGGTGCAGAAGCCTGGATCGAATCAAGCATTTATATGCCAAACAGAAAACTGATTTAGAAGAGATTTAAAAAGATTAACATCCTGCGCAGGCTTAATCATAGCTTACGACAGGATGTTCTTTTTGTGCTGTACGCTTATATTTTACTGCAGGATAGCCGACTGCAAGAGCAAGGACAGCTTCATTGCGCGAAGAAAGCAACAGTTTTTTCTGAAGTTTACGGGAATGTTTTAATGCAAGGCTGAAAAAACCGCTGTACAGAACACCTAATCCAAAGGCATTTGCGGTTAATTCAATAGAAGCAGCTGCAAGCGAAGCATTTACAAGGTCAGGTGATTTAATGATCATCACCAGCGGGGCTTTTTTGAACAGAAAATGTTCGTCTATAGAAAAGTTGTCCCAGCTGTGGGAAAAAATACTTTGTATTCTTTTCAGCCGGCGAAGTGTACTAAGGGCAGGCTGTTCGTAGCTGGCGATGTTTTCACGGATAACAAGATAAGAAACATTCTGGCTGTTGCTGGCAGTAGGTGTGTACTGTCCGGCCGTAAGCAGCTGTTTGAGGAGTTCCTGAGGAACTTTACGATTTTGAAACTGTCTGATCGAACGCCTTTGACGGATCAGCTGAACTAAATCTGAGCCGGTAAAAGCAGATGAAGGAAGAACTGGTAAAGGGGAGTCTTCAAAATCAGAAAGACTGACTGCATTTTGGGGACAGATTGCAACGCAATGGCCACAGGCAAGGCAAGTGTTTTTTATGGCAACTGCGCTGTCTTTGCCCATATGAAGATTATTTATCACGCAGTCCTTAATACATAAACCGCATTTGATGCAGGATTTGGAATCAATTGTTAAAAAATGCTGATGTTGCATATGCAGAAATTCCTTTCAAATAGATTAATATGATTGTACCACAAGGACTGTTGATTAGGAATATAATGTGGGAAACTTCAAGACAGATTTTACTTCTAAATTATGTTATAGAGCAAACGAATGTATCAGATTACAGAAATATCACTAAATAAAAAAGAAACCTTGCAGTTGTTTTGTGAATAGTGTATACATAATTATATAGGACAGAAGTAATTACGAATACAATAAACTTTTGTAAATCGAAAAGAAAGTAATATGAGAAAGGTGTTATATGGGAGGTACTTGGGATGAAAAAACATATTGTGTGTTTCGGGGATTCTAATACGCACGGCTATTTTCCGGTAGAAGGCGGCTGTGGCAGATTCAATGAAAATGAGCGCTGGACCTGCCTGCTTCAGAAACGGTTGGGAGAGGATTATCTGGTGATCGAGGAAGGTTTAAACGGCAGGACAACCTGCTTTGAGGATCCTTTGGAAGAGGGGCTTTGCGGACTGACTCATATGTATACCTGTCTCATGACCCATGAGCCGGTCAGCCTTCTTATCATCATGCTGGGAACGAATGATGCAAAGGAAAGGTTTGGGTCAAATGCCGCCTGTATTGCGCTTGGCATGAAGCGGCTGATCCAGAAAGCCCAGTCTGTAAAAGACTGCTGGGCAGAAGAAAAACCAAACATTCTGCTGATCACGCCTCAGAATATGGATGAGAGATATATTGACAGCCCATTTACTGGTTCTATGGGTAGAGGATGTGCTCAAAAGACACGGGAACTGGCAGCAGAATACAAGATTGTGGCAGAGCTTACCGGCTGTGCATATTTGGATGCAAATCAGATCGCCACAGATGGGCCGAATACCATTGATTATATGCA
This sequence comes from Blautia glucerasea, assembly GCF_013304385.1. Classification (GTDB taxonomy): domain Bacteria; phylum Bacillota; class Clostridia; order Lachnospirales; family Lachnospiraceae; genus Blautia_A; species Blautia_A ammoniilytica. The sequence goes on along the minus strand of NZ_JAAITU010000009.1, from coordinate 75,527 downwards.
CCTTACCAAAAAGGATCATTATCTGATGGCAGAGGCAATCTCAAAGAAAATCCTGGAGTTGGGGATCTGAGTGTTGTAAAAATAACCAGGGTTTAATTTCAGAAAGTAACAGGGTTACGTGTACACGCGGCTGTTATAAGGTATATTCCTGTGATATAATCTGGATCTGGAATGATAGTAATTTTTAGTTGACATTTTGCCAGTTCTGGCATATGATAATAACAGCTAAGGAAAGTTGTAAGATTCCATGTAGCAAAACGAAAGCCCCCAGAGCTGCAACTCTGAGGGCTTTCTTGCTCGTTACGGTGAGCTAATCCGTTTAGGCTGTTGCTGTCTATTGTTCTCCGTCCAGCCATTTGCATATGTAGTAGCTAACTACGCCTGCTAAAACGGAAACAAGAAAAGTTGTAAGAAGTTCATCCATGAGCATTCCCCCTCCTTTCTGCTGGAGGTACGACAGCTCTTTTAGTATAACATAAAATAGAGTGAATTGGAACAAATTTGAAATAATATAAACTTTATGTGGACGTATCTTTTCGACACGTGGTCGTTCGATACTCCTCTGGATAAAAATACCAAAATAATATGTAAAAAACACATAAACAACTTGCTTTTTCCACAAAAATACAGTATAATAAAAAGCGTAAACGATAACGCTTTTTATATTTTGGGGTGAAAAAGGAGAAGGATCATGAAAACAGTAAAAGACAAACAGGTTTTGGTTGCAGCAGATTTTGCAGGATTTGAGTTAAAAGAGGCAGTTGTTGCTCACCTTAAGAAAAAAGGATGGACAGTTACCGACATCGGTGTTCGCTCTGCAGATGAAGAGAATCCGGAGATGTTCCACAGAATCGGATTAAAGGTTGGAGCAAAGATTGCTGAGGGAGAATTTGAGAGAGCTATGATCTTCTGCGGAACAGGTATGGGCATCCATATCGCAGCAAGCAAATGCCCGCATGTACACGCAGCAGTTGTAGAAAGTGTTCCTGCAGCACTTAGATGTATCACAGGTAATAACTGTAATGTTATTGCTATGGGTGGCCATTATGTTGCTCATCAGATGGGTATTGAGATTGCAGATGCATTCCTGGAGCACAATCTGGGTGATGGCTATGAAGACTGGCCGAATTTCTATGAGTTCCATAAACTTGCATATGATGAGCTGGAAGCTTTTGACTATGAAGAGTTCAAGAAAAACGGTTTTGAATTAAAGCATCTTGGAGAGGTTATCCTTCCGGATAGACCTGAGAAATAAGCAGGGAATTATTAAATGCCAGGAACAGGAATAGACGCTAAAAAACACTTATTTGATTTATAGAATACACGCTTAAAAGACATTTTTGGTTCATAGAATACACGTTAAAAACACTTTTTTGGTTGACACTTTGCCGGTTCTGGCATATGATAATAACAGTTAAGAAAAGTTATGAGATTCCATGATAAACGAAAGCCCCCAGAGCTGCAGCTCTGAGGGCTTCTTGCAAATTGGGAGGGCATGCTATGAAGAATTATTCAGAAGATAACCGGCTGTATCATATTCAGGTAGCACCTGGGGAAGTGGGAAAATATGTGATCCTGCCAGGAGATCCGGGCAGATGTGAAAAGATCGCACAGTATTTTCAGGATCCTGTACGGATTGCTGACAACAGAGAATTTGTAACATATACAGGAACGCTGGAAGGAGAAAAAGTCAGTGTAACATCCACTGGGATCGGTGGTCCATCTACAGCCATTGCTGTGGAAGAACTGTACCGATGCGGGGCAGATACCTTTGTGCGGATTGGTACTTGCGGAGGCATGCAGCCGGAAATAAAAAGCGGTGATATTGTGATCGCTACAGGTTCTGTACGTATGGAAGGGACAAGCAGGGAATATGCGCCTATTGAATATCCGGCAGTTCCGGATCTGGGAGTGACCAACGCACTGGCAGAGGCTGCCGAGAAGGCCGGATATGTTTATCATACAGGCGTTGTGCAAAGCAAAGATTCCTTTTACGGACAGCATGAGCCGGAAGTGAAGCCGGTAAGCTATCAGCTTCTGAACAAATGGGAAGCCTGGAAACGATTGGGGTGCCTTGCCTCGGAAATGGAATCAGCAGCACTTTTTATTGTAGGAAGCTGCCTGCGGGTAAGGACCGGAGCCTGCTTTCTGGTGATCGCTAACCAGGAAAGAGAACGTCTGGGTCTGGAGAATCCGGTTGTGCATGATACGGATATGGCTGTACGAACAGCTGTGGAGGGAATCCGTAACCTGATCCTGAAAGATAAGAATAGTAGATAATAACAATCGTAACGGTGAGGATACGGAACAGTTACAATGAAATTAAAATCATAGAAACGAAACAGGGGCCATGCAGCTGCATATAAAACAGCTGTATGGTCCCTGCTGCATAAACAGAATATTCAAGTCGAGCAGTCGCGAGACTTGGCGCGTGATTCTGGTCAGCGTAAGCTGACATATTCTTTACAGAATCATCCTGCGTATTGGGTTTCAGTAAATTGCTGATACTCTGCAGTTTCCGGATAAGAGGTTGCCGGAAGGATCCACCCGGTCATTCCCTTAGAAGAAATCTGAATATACATTTTGCCTTTGATCAGTGCACATTTATTGATGCGTACCCGGTCTCCTTTAAGAATATTGAATTTCAGGGAGGCATTTGCATAGGCGGTAGTATATACCGGGATATCACGGTTGGCAGTCAGATATCTGGATCTGCCGTTTAAGGTATAGATACTGGTGTATGAACCATATTTGCTGGCTGGCACAAGAGTACCTCTGGAATACTTGTAGACAAACCGAATAGAATTAAGACCCAGTGAGTAAGAATTAAGTTCCTGGGAAACATACAAACGATTGCCTGAAACTCCGGTAACATAGCCCATCTGATGATAGCCATAGGTCTCCAGGGTTTCCTGGAAATCAATGATCTCATTCAGCCTGCGTCCTTTGTACTGGAAGATCCCGCATACCGGTCCGTCTCCGTTCTCAAATGCTACATACAGATAAAGGAAAGGCTTTCCGTTACTTAATGTATAAAGCTGGGCACATACATCCTCTTTGTAGAAATTGCGGATTGAGTTTAATGTGTAAGCCTTTTTGCCATTCACATAAATGGAAAAATCTGAGATGCTTCCGTCGCTGTCGGTGGTAGGTGTTGTCTTGATCTGGATCTTGTCACGTTTGCCATTCCCTGTAATATCGTACCGTCGATAAATCCTGCCTGGCTGCAGCGCTACTTTGGTCGGGTTGGACTTGGCCTGGACAGGGCTTGCAAACAGTACACAAAGACCAAGTGTGAATAATAATGCAGCCGTTGAAAAAATATGTTTTACCTTTTTCATAGTGAACCTCCGCTTCTGGTAAAAAATAGAATAATTCAAGAATGCCTCGGCATTCTTGCTGCGATGTGCGCGTCATGCAATTGCATGACATACTTCTACTGCGCACCTCTGCAATCCTGCCGGAGGCTATATCAGCTGGGGGATTGACTCCCACCACTGATACTAGCTTGTTTCTCACCACCTATAGAGGTGGGAGTCATCTCCCAGTTGATATATAGTTTCGGCTACATTATAGAATCACAGGAGCAGAAGCTGTAATCTGCAGTTTACAGGATGGCACCAGGCACATATGAAAAAGATCTGATCCCACCCTTGTGCAAGCACAGGTGGGATCAGACCTTTTGACACTGTAATCATTATATTAATTAACGAAAATAAACTTATTATCCCCTTCCAGATAATATTCAATGTTTTCACGGACAACGATCTGCGGAGGCAGGAAATTAAGCTCCTGGGAAGGAAGCGTGCCGAACAGAACGTATTCCACCAGATAAACGATGGAATAATAAATCTGGGCTGCAGGATTCTGATATACCACAAACGTGCAGGCATCCTTTTCCATCAGCTGCTTCATATCCTGGCTGGTGTCATAACCTACAGCAATTGGCCGGGACTCCTTTGGAAGCTGACTTAAGTATTTGCCGGCACCGATCACGCCCGGGGAGCTGACTGTATAAATCCCGGCAATATCCTGGTGCTTTGCCAGAGCTTTTTGTACCAGATCAATAGCAAGATCATCACGGTCTTTGTATTCACCGCCGGGGATCACCTGAATGTTAGGATAATCTCTGGCCGCTTCCAGGAAACCTTTGATCCGTTCTTCATGGGAAAGCACAGAATGAAAGCCTGGCATGGCCAGGATCTTTCCTTTGCCCTGAAGCATTTTGGCCATCAGATTAAAGGATACACGTCCGGCCATAAATGGATCCATTCCCACATGGAACAGGCGCTTGGTGCCTGGTATATCAGAGTTAAAGGTGACTACTGGTATCCCCATGTCTGAGATCCGGTTGATGTAAGGGGCAAGCTCCTGCCCACTGGCATTCAATGAGAAACCATCAATATTGGAAAAGTCAATATCTTTGATCACTTCGATCTGCGATTGGGGATCCAGGGCATTGCACCTGTATGTAATGATCTCGATCTTGTAATGGGTAAAATGTTCAATGGCTTTTTTGAGTCCTGCAGTAAATTCATCTACAAAGTATGCCGGATATTTGGCGTAGATCACTGCAATGCGAAGGCATTTGCTGCGGCTTAAAGCACTGGCGATCTTGTTGGGCTGATAACCCATTTCATCAGCGATTTTTATTATTTTTTCTTTAGTAGAAGGGCTGATGCGTCCACGGTTATTCAAGGCACGATCCACAGTGCCTACAGATGTGCCGGCACGCTCTGCTATTTGTTTTAGTGTAATCTGTGACATACGATTGGTCCTTTGTTATGTTTAACAATTGGCATCAGTGCTCTCCATACTGGAGAAATTCCAGCTCAAAGCCATTAGGGTCTTTGGTAAGGCCGCCTGTAAAATCAAGATTTTTAACGTAAGAAACAGGTACATGGAATACAAAGCCGGCATCAGTAAGCTTTTTCTCCAGAGCACGGATGTCTTCTACCTCAAAGGCAAGATGACGGGCACATCCCTTATTGGTAGCTTCTACATCTAATTGGGGAACGTCATAATAATACTGGATCAGTTCCAGCTTGCCACCTGACGGGAGGGCAAAATAACGAAGGAAATGATCCCCCATATCTACAGAAGGAAGAGCCTGAAGCCCAAGGATCTCTCCGTAAAAATGAAGCGTTGCTTCTACGTCTTTAATATTGATGGTAACATGGTCCATTGCTTTAATCATTTCTGAATCCTCCTCATAATAAAAAGTCATAGTAGCGCTTGAATTTCCGATGTCTTTTAGAAGACTATTTTTTGAAATTATACCATACATGTAAGGTATATCCAAGTATTTCCTGAGAAATCCGGAATATAAATCCTACAAGTATGTAATGTGCTGCATGACATTGTCACTGCATTCAAGAATGCCTCGGCATTCTTGCTGCGAGGTGCGCGTCATGCAATTGCATGACATACTTCTACTGCGCACCTCTGCAATCCTGCCGGAGGCTATATCAGCTGGGGGATTGACTCCCACCACTGATACTAGCTTGTTTCTCACCACCTATAGAGGTGGGAGTCATCTCCCAGTTGATATAACTGTCACTGCAACAAAATAACTGTCATCTCAAAAAAAAGTTACTTTTCAAAAAGAATGTGGAAAATACACAAATCAAAACAGCAATTTTGCGAATACGTCAAATTGTAAAAATAAAAATATTTGCTGTTTTGAATAAAATAATCATACCACATGACCAAAATAATTACAATATCCAAAAAATCCATTTGACATCATGTATAATATGTGGTATATTTAAAATGCGTAAACGAAAACGCATAACAAAACAAACAAAAAACAGAAAAATAGCCGCTTGAAATGGTCAAAAACCCGTTTTGTGTAAAACAGTCATAGAATATAAAATATAATGTGTTAAAACCACAAAAATATATTGCTTTTTCCAAATAAACGTGTTATAGTGAGGATAAGCCACAAATGAGGCGAAAACCAAAGGGAAAAGAGAGGTAAATCTATGATCTGTACGTTGACCATTAATCCGGCAGTAGACAAATTGCTTTTTATACCGGAATTACATAGAGATAACACCAACAGGATCCAGCGCATTGAGGAAGTGCTTGGAGGCAAGGGAACTCACGTATCTGTGAATTTAAGTATCCTGGGATGCAGTAATCGAGCATACGGCATCGGATATGGACAGACAGGAAAAAGGATTGAGCAAATACTTTCCGACGGCAGTGTAGATGTAGCGTTTTTACACTTTGATGAGGGTGAATCCCGTACCAATTACGCACTGATCGAAGACAATCATATTTGTACTTTGATCACTGAGAAAGGGAAGACAGTTCCTGAAAAGATATGCAGACAGCTGATCGATCATATGATGGATACCATGGATGATGATGACGTACTGGTGTTATCGGGAGATGCTTCCAATACAGAGATTCCTTTCATCTACAATGAAGTGGTAGATGAACTGATAAGAAGAGGCAAGCATATTCGGGTATTTCTTGATACAAGCTCGGAGAATCTGATCCGGGGACTTGAGAGAAAACCATTTCTTGTAAAGCCAAACGAGGATGAGCTTTCACAGATCATGGGCAAGCCTGTATCTACCGACGAAGAAGTACTGGAAGGTATTCAGCTGATTTCAGAAAAAGGAATTCCCTGTGTGGCAGTTTCAAGAGGCAGTAAGGGCTCCATTGTGAAATATCAGGGAGAGATCTACAAGGTGCATCCTTTGAAGGTTGATGTGATCAACACCATCGGATGCGGGGATGCATATTTAAGCGGCCTTGTATACGGCTTTGAAAAAGGAATGGAATTTCCGGAGATCTTAAAGCTGGCAACAGCGATCTCAGCTGCAACTGCAGAGTCAGACCTGACAGTGGGATATGATCTGAACCGTGCCATGGAATTAAAAGACCAGGTACAGCTTGAAAAAATGGAATAAAGAGAACGGGGGGCAACGGCCGGGGATAAGGGCGTAGCAAAAGTTCTTTTTATAAATAACAATGCGACAACGCAACAAGAAAAGGAGAAGGTGGATTTATGAAGAAAAGAGTATTTAGTGCATTAATGGCAGCAGCATTAACAGCAAGCATGGTATTTGGAACTGTGGCAGCATCTGCTGAGGAGAAGAGCAATGAGGATATCACAATTGGTATTTCCATGTGCGCAATCGAGTCCCAGATGTGGGCAGAGTATCAGTCAACAATGCATGCAACCTGCGATGAGATGGGGGTTAAATACACAGAAGTTATTGCTGAGAATGATACACAGAAACAGAATCAGCAGATCGAGAATCTGATCTCCGGTGGAGCAGACGCTATCGTAATCGCTCCTGCAGATGGCGAGGCAGTTGTGGCTGCTATTAAGAAGTGTAATGAAGCAGGCGTTCCGGTTGTTATGGCAAACAGAGCTGCTGGTGAAGGCGCAGAGGTTGTTGGTACAGTTACATCTGACAATGAGGCAATGGTTCAGAGAGAGCTTGAGTACATCCTGGAAAAAGCAAAAAAAGACGGAACAAAATATAAAGTGATCAAACTGGTAGGAAGTCTTACAGATGCAAATGCAATCGCTCGTGATAATGGTTTCAATGCAGTTGCAGATGAGAACCCGGACGTATTTGATGTTGTTTCTGAAGTTGCTACAGAGTGGAAAGGTGAGCTTGCTCTTGCCGGTATCTTAAGTGCATTTGAGGAAAATCCGGATATTAACATGATTTTCAGCCCGTCAGACGCACTGCTTCCATCTATCATTTCCGGACTGCAGCAGCTTGACAAATATAAAAAGGTCGGCGAAGAAGGCCATGTAACTCTGGTTACATTCGACGGTGCTAAAGATGCTGTTGATGCGATCAAAGAAGGTTATGTAGATGTTGTTTCCGTACAGGATGCTACAAACCAGGCTAAACTTTGCATCGAGGCAGCAGTAGCAGCAGTTAAGGGCGAAGAAGTTGATTCCATGACAGACCCAGGATTTGAAGTAACAGCTGATAACGTAGACGAGCTTGGATTCGAGGGATATTGATTCTTTTATTAAGAGGATATGCCTTGCCTGATGGCAGAGAGGCATAAGTGACGAATTTGGGCAGATATAATATCTGCCCAATATTCATCTTAGATCAAGGTGAAGATGGATAACATTCGCTTACGGCTTCCCGGCCGTGGCTGAAAAGAAACGGTCTGATCTACGGCCGAAAAGCCGTGGGCGGATGTACGAGGATAAGGTTTAAAAACCTGAGAAAACGGATAGAGAGGTTGGAATATGAAACAGTTAAAAAAGGTTTTTAGTTCAGTGGATGCGATCATCTGGTTCATTTTGGCCTTCCTGATCGTGGCAATGATTGCAGTTCCCAATTTTGCCACCATGAACAATTTCAAGAATATTCTCAGCCAGTCATGTGTTTTGCTTACTGTAGCATGCGGCGTACACTTTGCAGTGCTTAATGGAGGCGTGGACTTCTCCAGTACTTCTATCATCGCACTGAGCAGTGTGGTCGGTGCCTCCATCATGAGCGAGACAAGCGGATATCTGGCTGGCAAATGGTATGCGATCCCTGTAGCACTTCTTGCAATGCTGGCTCTTGGAGCTGTATTTGGAATCGTCAATGGTATAGCAGTTACCGTATTTAAGATGCCTTCTTTTATTGCAACCATGGCTACACAGCTGATCGGTACAGGTATTGCGGTTATCTATTCAAGCGGAAAGACAATAGGCGGTCTCCCGGATTCCTTTGCTGATTTTGGCGGCGGTACACTTTTCGGGATTATTCCTAACGTATTGATCCTTGCATTGGCAGTAATGCTGATCAGTCATATTATCTGTAGCCGTACCCTTTATGGACGCAGATTATACTCTGTAGGAACTAATCCGAAGGCAGCCCTGATCTCCGGTATCCCGGTAAAGAAAACTATTTTCTGGATCTTTATCCTTAGCGGTCTTTGCTCCGCAGTAGCCGGAATCATTATGATGGGCCAGATGCAGTCTGGTGCATCCAGTTATGGAGCCACACTTTTCAATGACATTATGGGAAGTATCATCGTAGGTGGTACAAGCCCGGCAGGTGGTTCAGGAAAGATTCCGAACACAGTACTTGGTGCCGTATTGATTATTCTGATCAATATTGCTCTGAATCTTTTAAATACACCTTATTTTATCATTACAATGATCAAAGGTCTGATCATTCTGTTTGCGGCAGCAATCGAAGTATTCAGAAAGAGAAAAGAGAGAGCATAAATTACAGGATCCCACAATCCAAAATCTGAAAGAGAAAAGAGAGTATGGATTACAGGATCCGGTAATGCAAGATCAGAGAGAGGAAGTGAAGAAGTTGACTGAAAAACGGGATATTATTTTACAGATGGAACATGTTACCAAGTCTTTTGCTTCGGTTCAGGTTCTGAAGGATATTACGATCGCATTGAAAAAAGGTGAGATCCTGGGTCTGGTAGGTGAAAATGGTGCCGGAAAATCAACTCTTATGAATGTACTTGGAGGTATTCATCAAAGAGACGGTGGAAAGATCTATCTGGAAGGAAAAGAATTTGAGCCTACAAATCCAAAGGTGTCAAAGGCAGCAGGTATTGCATTTGTGCATCAGGAGCTGAACCTTTTTACCAACCTGACCGTATATGAGAATCTTTTCATCACAGAGATGAAAAGGACAAAAGCAAAAACCATTGATAAGAAAACAATGAAAAAGATCGCCAATGAGCAGCTGAAGGAGCTGGGCATTGAAGGCTTTGATGCAAATACGATCGTAGGAACCCTTCCCATGGGACAGCGGCAGCTGATCGAGATCATTAAGGCCATTATGCAGGACGCAAAGATCATTGTACTGGACGAGCCTACCACATCCCTTTCGAATAAAGAGAAAGAAAAGCTGTTCGGTATCATGCACCTACTTCAGGAAAAAGGAAAATCCATGATCTTTATTTCCCATATCCTGGAGGATGTATTTGAACACTGCGAAGAGATTGCGGTGTTACGTGATGGGGAGATCATTTCCCAGAAGAAAGCTTCCGAGACAACCAATGCAGAGGTTATCAAGCAGATGGTTGGCCGTGAGCTGAATAATATTTATCCTACCGTGGAAAAAGAAATTGGTGAAGTGGCCTTTGTGGCAAAGGACATCTGCCAGGAGGGCAGATTTGAAAATCTTGGCCTTGAGATCCGTGAAGGAGAGATCCTGGGACTGTTCGGACTGATGGGAGCAGGCCGTACCGAGTTTCTTCGCTGTCTGTTTGGTGTGGATCCTATTTCTGAGGGTCATATTTCATACAAAGGACAGGAGATCGCCCCAATCACCCCCATCAACTGTATTAAGAATGGCATGGCATTTATCACAGAGAACCGTCGTGAGGAAGGTTTGATGATGCCGAAGACCATCAAGGAAAATGTGGTTATGGCCAGCCTGGATGATATTTGTGACAAGTCATTTATCAATCGTCAAAAAGAGTCAGAGCATACAGATAAGATCGTTAAGGAACTGCGGGTCAAAACCTTTGATCCATCCAAACAGGCTGTGATCAATCTTTCCGGTGGAAATCAGCAGAAGGTTGTATTTGGTAAATGGGTACTGAAGGAGCCGAAGATCTTCTTCCTGGATGAGCCTACAAGAGGTGTGGATGTAGGAGCAAAATATGAGATCTACAGCATTATCAATGATCTTGCAAAGAACAAATCTTCCATCCTGATCGTGTCTTCTGAAATGGAAGAACTGATGGGTATGTGTGACAGGATCCTGGTAATGAGCCATAACAAGATCACTGGTGAGCTTGAAAAAGGAGAGTACAGCCAGGAAGGTATTATGAAAGCAGCAATAGCAACAGGAGGTGGAAAGTAATGGAAACATCCCAGGCAAGAAAAGATGCGATTTTTAGAAAAAAACTGGTGGATACCTTCTGTAATTACGGAATTTATATCATATTCCTGATTATGATCATTTATTTCTCCGTACAGTCCACAGGTTTCCTTTCACTGAGCAATGCGATCACAGTACTTCAGCTTTCCTCTACACTGGGAATCTCTGTAGTAGGTATGTTCTTTGTATTGATCACCGGAGGTATTGATATTTCTGTAGCATCCAATATGTACTTTTCGGCAGTTGTGGGAACCACGCTTCTGAACAATCTTGGATGCCCGTTGATCCTTTGCTTTGTAGGATCCTGCTTAAGCGGTCTGTTAATTGGATGCATCAATGGTTTCTGCGTATCCAGACTGAAGATCGTACCGTTTATTACAACCCTTGCAACTTACAGCGTGGCAAAAGGACTTGGACTTATGTTTACCAATCAGCAGATGCTTTTCCTGGATGCAAAGGTAAGAGTTTTCTCTTCTACCAGGATCTTTGGTATCCCACTGATGGTTTACATCTTCCTTGCAGTTGTTATCCTTGGACATTTTGTCCTTACAAAAACCCAGTATGGCCGTCAGCTGTTTGCCTGTGGCAACAACCTGACCGGTGCAAATAAAATGGGTATCAACGGACCAAGAGTTGTATTTATCGCTTATGCAATATGTGGTGCACTTGCAGGACTTGCAGGTATGGTGAATGCGGCAAGACTTAGTGTTATTAATCCTAACTTTGCACAGAATGATGAGTTTACTGTTATTTCCTCAGCAGTTATCGGCGGGGCCAGCCTTTTCGGCGGTAAAGGAAAGGTGATCCCGGGAGCGATCATTGGTATCGTTATGGTACAGGTCATTAGCAACGGACTTACCATTATCGGAGCCTCTGCGTATATCCAGAATATTTTCAAAGGACTGATCATTTTCGTAGCAGTAATGGTAGACAGTATCAAGAATAATGGAGATATTCATTAATCAAAAGTAAAAATGTCAGGAATTTCCTGAAAAACGATAGTTCCGGTATGGATTTCATGATATAATCATACCATTCTTAGTACTATATCAAATTGATACCGGAGGTAATCTGTAATGAATGACAACAGAAAAAAGAATAAAGAAAGACAGGCACACATTGCCCGGCTTCTGGAAAAAAATGAACGCATTAATGTGAATCAATTGTTTGAGATACTCCAGGTATCAAAGGAAACCATCCGCCGTGACCTGAAAGAGATGGAAGAAGCAGGGATCATCCAGAGAGTACATGGAGGAGCAGTTTTATCAGAGGCATCCAAAGGAGTGAAGGAGTATCCCCTTCTTACCAGGGAGATCCGGAATTACTCTGAAAAGATCCGGCTTTGCCAGAAGGCAGCAGAGTATGTTGAAGATGGGGACACCATCTTTATTGACAACAGCTCCACTACTTTGAATCTGGTATCTTACATACCGCAGGATTATCGGGTGACGATCATTACCAATTCCATCCGGCTTCTGGTGGAAGCGTCCATTGAGGACCATCCCAGCCTGACATTTATCTGTCTGGGAGGTTTGCTGAAGTCCAAGAATTACTCTCTTACAGGAGTGATGGCTGTGGAACAGATCCACAATTTCCGTCCTAATAAAGCATTCGTTTCCTGCCATGGGATCAGTATGACAGACGGGATCACAGACGGAAGTATTTATGAGGTGGATGCAAAGCGTGAAATGCTGAAGCAGGCAAAGAAAACATTTCTGCTTGCAGATTCCAGCAAGATCGGCAAAACAGGTGTGGTAGTTCTTTCTCAGTTTGATTTCATTGATTGTCTGATTACGGACGAGACGGTTTCCGAAGAATACAGGCACTTCATTGAATCTCAGGGAACTGAGATCGTAACACTTCAATAAAAATGAAATGGCGGCCATCTGCGGATGGCTGCCGGTAAAGTATCTCACAGGAAACGTCTCCGGCCATAAGACTGGAGGAGTTTACATGAAATATATCGCATTCGATTTAGGAGCGAGCAGCGGGAAAATGATGCTGGGAAGCTTTGATGGAAACAGGCTGGACACAGAAGTGATCCACAGGTTCCCCAACTGTCAGATTTCTGCAAATGGAAGTTTATACTGGAATTTTCTTGGAATATATCAAAATCTAATAGAAGGTCTTAGGACGGGCATCCGGAAAGCAGACGGCCAGATCACAGGATTGGGAATGGATTCCTACTGTAATGATTTTGGCCTTATTGGAAAAAGCGGAGACATTATCACGCAGATGCACTGCTATAGGGACGCACGTACAAAGAGAAACAGGGATAAAATCTACGACCTGATCTCTGAAAAAGAACTTCATCAGCTTACAGGTAACCAGAACGCACTGTTCAATACTGTCATTCAGCTGGCAGCTATGATACAGCAAGGGGATGGTTATCTTCTGGAAGGGTGTGAAACTCTTCTTCATTTGCCTGATCTTCTGGCATATATGCTCACAGGTGAAAGAAAATCAGAATATACGATTGCTTCTGTAACACAGATGTTTGATTACCGGACGAATTTGTGGCACAAGGAAGTACTGAAAAGGTTTATGATCCCGGAAAGGATCCTTGCGCCGATTGTAGAGCCGGGATCTGTGGTCGGACATGCAACACGGGAGATGCAAAGCCTGCTTGGGACAGGCGGCTTTGATGTGATCGCAGTAGGAGAACATGATACTGCTTCCGCAGTGGCAGCTCTGCCTGCACTGTCTGGAAATCCTGCTTATATCAGCAGTGGTACCTGGTCACTGATGGGAGTGGAAACCTGCGATTTCTTTACAAATGAAACTACTTTTAAATATAACATTGCATTTGAAGGCGGTGTGGAACATAGGTACCGTATGTTGAAAAATGTAATGGGGCTTTGGATCATCCAGGAGTGCCGCAGGGAATATCAGACCATGGGTCAGGAGTATTCCTTTGGGGAGCTGGCTGCCCTGGCAGCAAAGGAAGCACCATTTAAAGCTCTCATCGATCCGGACTGGGAAGAATTTTACGAGCCTGGAAGAATGCTTGAAAAAATTCGGAAATTCTGCAGCATGACAGGGCAGAAGGAGCCTGAAACACCAGGTCAGTTTGTGCGGGCAGTGGAAGAAAGCCTTGCCTTTAAGTATCGTTGGGTAATGGATGCACTGGAAGAAATCAACGGAAAGAAAATTGACTGTATCCATATTCTTGGAGGCGGCGGTCAGGACAGACTATTGGATCAATTTACGGCAAATGCCTGCAGACGTCCGGTTTATGTAGGGCCTACAGAAGCAGCATTGGCTGGCAACTTCCTGATGCAGATGAAAGCAAAGGGAGAGATCAGGGATGTATTACAGGGCAGGGAAATTATCAGGAAATCCTTTGATATTGAAGAATTTTTACCTGCAGATCAGGCTGTCTGGGAAGAAAAGTATCAGTACTTTAAAACTCTTTTAAAGAGTGTGTGAAAAGGAGGCATTGGGGCAGATGAGGGAAACAGAAGAAAAGATCTTAAGAGTAAGAGAGCTGATGGAAGAAAAGGGCTATGATGCAGTGGTTCTGAATACAAACGAGAACTTTTTCTGGATCACAGGGGGAAAAAGTGCTTTTGTAGACAAGTCAGGGCCTGCGGCTTCTAAGATCCTGATTACAAAGGATAAAAGCTATGCAGTGTGTAATTCCAGTGAAAGATACCGCGTGATGGAGGAAGAACTGGATGGGCTTGGTTTTGAATTGATCGGTTATTTGTGGCATGAGGATGAAGCGAAGATCCTGGAGCCTTATCTTAAAGGGCTTAAAGTGGTAAGTGATAATGGTTGTTATGGCGAGAATAAAGGCAGTGAGATCCAGCCGCTCCGTTACATTCTTACAGATGAAGAGATCGCCCGGTTCCGCCAGATTGGGCCGGAAAGCACAAGGATTCTGGAAGAGTGTGTAAGGCAGATCAAAAAAGGTGAAACAGAATTTGAGATTGCCGGCAGGATCACAGGAGCTTTAATGGCAAAAGGATATCAGGTGCCGGTTTGCCTGGTAGCTGCAGATGACAGATTGAAGAAATTCCGTCATCCAATTCCAACCGCTAATAAGGTGGAGAAATATGCAATGGCAGCGATCTGTGCACAGAAATACGGTCTCACCATTTCTATTTCAAGAATTGTATCCTTTGGTGAGGTGGACGAAGACAAGATGAAACGTCTGAAAGCGGTAGTAAAAGCAGATGCAGCTTATATTCTGTCTACGGTTCCAGGTGTTACAGCAGTCAGCGTCCTGGAAGCAGGAAAGGCTGTTTACGAAGCAGAAGGCTATGGCCCTGATTTTGATCTGCATCACCAGGGAGGCGGTCTTGGATATCCTACCAGAGATTATTGTACCAATTTTGCCTGCACAGAGGTTGTGCATGACAGACAGGGATTTTCCTGGAATCCGACCATTGCAGGTGTAAAGGCAGAGGATACCTTCCTTGTGAT
This sequence comes from Blautia glucerasea, assembly GCF_013304385.1. Classification (GTDB taxonomy): domain Bacteria; phylum Bacillota; class Clostridia; order Lachnospirales; family Lachnospiraceae; genus Blautia_A; species Blautia_A ammoniilytica. The sequence continues at coordinate 60,261 of NZ_JAAITU010000009.1, read as the reverse complement.
TGACGGCAAACAGGAAATTGTTTCCCATACAGGGGAATGGGTTTATGAAGAAGTAGAATACAAGGGACAGAAGATCCTTCGTCCCGGAATCCTGGTTCTTTAATATAATAGTTTATGAAGACTGATATGGAAAGAAAAGAAAAAGAAGAGGAGAAAAGAAAAGATGGCAGAGTTATCTTACATGAAAGACAGAGAAGATATGAGTAAAGTTGCACATTATATGTGGGACAGAAGACTTACAAATGCTGCAGGTGGGAATTTTGCAGTGAGAGTAGATGATAACAGGATTCTGATCTCTCCATCTCTTATGTCTGAAAGACATTTTTGCGAGATGAAACCAGAAGATTTCTTACTGATCGATTATGATATGAACATTCTGGAAGGTACAGGAAAGCTTTCCCGTGAAGCTTACATGCATGTACTTCTTCTGAAAAACTTCAAAAATATCGGTGCAACGATTCATGCACATCCTATGTACTGCATGGTATTTGTAGCACAGACAAAGCCGATTCCAAATATTACAGAGGCAACCATGAAGAGAGGCCCTGTAGAATGTATTCCATATACACAGGCTTATACAAAGAATCTGCATGAAGAGGTTTATAAATATTTTGACGCAAGAAGGGAACTGGCTGAGAAATATCCAATCGGAGCTATCATGCCGCTGCATGGGGTTGTTGTTTCCGGATCGGACCTTTTCATGGCATACAGTATGCTTGAGAGAATTGAAGCAGATGCCATCTGCAACATCTTCAAAAATAACATTAAAGACATCTGATTTGGTTTTGAACAGGATAGGAGAAGCCACACATGTTTGCTTGCGATCTGCACACACATACGATCCGTTCTGACGGACACATGACACCAATCGAATCCATTGACCGTGCTGCGTCTCTTGGGCTGAAAGTTATGGCCATTACTGACCATGACATGACGCTGCCAGCCATTTGGAAAGGAATTGATCTTGTTTCATATGGGGCTGAGAAAGGAATCCGGCTGTTGCCGGGAATCGAAGTATCCTGCGATACCTGGAATGACGACGTCCATATTATTGGATTGTACTGTAACTGGGATGATCCTGCGTTTGCGGATCTGGAACATAGTGTTCAGACAAGCAGGATGGAAAGCTATCAGGAAATGATCCGAAAGATGGCAAAGGCCGGGTATCAAGTATCCTGGCAGGAAGTTCTGGAACATGCAGGGAAAACTGATTGTCCGGAAACTGTCCAGAAAAAGTCAGTGTATGAGCTGTTGGCTGCAAAAGGATATGCTGTGGACTGGGCTAAGGCAAAGCGTCTGGTACAGTCTGTACCGGAATTCCAGACCAACCGGGAGAAACCGGATCCTGTAAAGATCATTCAGCTGCTTCACAAAACAGGTGGTATAGCGATCATGGCACACCCGTTTTTGGTAAAAGAACATCCTCCCTATCAAGGCAAGACTATGACTCGTTTCCAGTATATGGACATGCTGGTAGATGCCGGACTGGATGGTATAGAGGCAAGCTATACCTACGATAAGTCAAGCTACGCTGGCAGAAATTCCAAGGCAGAGCTGGAGCAGCAGATCCGAAGCAGGTATCAGAGCAAGGGCATTTTCTTTTCCGGAGGTTCGGATTTTCATGGTGACCAGAAAACAGGCATACCCAATCCCAGGGAACTGGGAGAGTGTGGCGTAACCTATCAGTATTATACGCAGCATATAGAAAAGCTGAGAAAGTAAAAACCAGTACAGTGAAAGCAAAAAACCGGATGGCACAGTGGCCCTCCGGTTTTTTTGAAAAATCACAAAAACCTATTGACAAAGTAGGAAATGCTCGCTATAATCAGAAACATCAAATACGTAATTCATATATGATAACTAGGAAAAAGGAAGCCGGACGCAGCGCCAGGCCAGTCCAAGCGGCATAGCCGGTGTCAGGCAGCAGGCAGAAAAGGAGAATGATTATGGCAAAGATTAATAAGAGCATTTTAGATCTGATTGGAAACACACCTCTTCTGGAGGCTGAGAATATTGAGCGGGCAGAAGGACTTGAGGCAACTGTGCTGCTGAAGCTTGAATATTTTAATCCGGCAGGTAGCGTAAAGGATCGTATTGCAAGAGCAATGATCGAAGATGCAGAGAAGACAGGCGCATTGAAGAAGGGGTCTACAATTATTGAGCCGACTTCAGGAAATACAGGGATCGGCCTTGCTGCCATTGCAGCATCCAAAGGATACAGGATCATCCTGACCATGCCGGAAACAATGAGCGTTGAAAGACGTAACATTTTGAAAGCATATGGAGCTGAGATCGTACTTACAGATGGTACAAAAGGTATGACTGGCGCTATTGCGAAAGCAAATGAACTGGCAAAAGAGATTCCGGACAGCTTTATCCCGGGACAGTTTGTAAATCCTGTAAATCCGAAAGCTCATATTGCAACAACAGGTCCTGAGATCTGGAATGATACAGACGGACAGGTAGATATTTTTGTAGCAGGTGTTGGCACAGGCGGCACACTGACTGGTGTTGGTGAATACCTGAAGAGCCAGAAGCCAGAGGTTAAGATTGTGGCTGTTGAGCCTGCAACCTCTCCGGTTCTTTCAGAGGGAAAAGCCGGTCCGCATAAGATCCAGGGGATTGGCGCCGGATTTGTTCCGGATATCCTGAACACCAAGATTTATGATGAAGTGATCAAGGTAGAAAATGAGGATGCTTTTGAAACATCCAGAAAGCTGACTAAGAATGAAGGAATCCTTACCGGTATTTCCTCAGGTGCAGCTCTGTATGCAGCTATTTTGCTGGCTAAACGCCCGGAAAATAAAGGGAAAACCATCGTTGCCCTTCTTCCCGACAGTGGTGACAGATATTATTCTACACCATTATTTACAAAATAATTACGGAGGTATGGTATGAAGATATCCACCAAAGGCAGGTATGCCCTTCGTCTGATGCTGGATCTTGCCAGCAATGATTCGGGAACACCGATCCGTTTGAAAGATGTGGCAAAGAGGCAGGGAATTTCCGAAAAATATCTGGAACAGATAATTTCTATATTAAATAAAGCCGGATTTGTCAGAAGCGTGCGAGGTCCCCAGGGCGGTTATTCTTTATCCAGGACACCGGCAGATTATACGGTTGGTATGATACTCAGGCTTACAGAAGGCAGTCTTTGCCCGGTTGACTGTGCTGCTGAAGAAAATGGCAGCTGTGACAGGGAAGACACCTGCGTCACACGTATGCTGTGGAAGAAGCTGGATGATGCCATCAGTAGTGTGGTAGATCATGTAAGTCTGGAGGAACTTCTTTCCTGGCAGAACGCCAGAGCAGACGATTATGTGATTTAACATTTTTATAAGATAATTGAAAACTCCCCTGTACAGGTATTGTACCTGACTGGGGAGTTTTATGCATTATAGTTCATGATGAAAGAAGTAAATATTTCCATATGAAACGTAGGCAATTAGTTTGTCGAATTTGATAATATTTGGAAAACAACAAACATTTGACGAAATTTTGACTCTGGGGTATCATTGAAATACCAGTAAATCGCAGACAACAGGAGATTCTTATGAATGTTAAAAATAGTATTTCTGAGTCAATGAATGCGATACGAGGAAAAGAATCAAAAGATCAGTCGGCCAAGAGTATTTTTTCATATAAACCGATCATGAGCAATATTCTTAAATATACTGTAGAGGAATATAAAAACTGTTCCCTGGAAGAAATCATGGAATGCATTGAAGGAGATACGATACAAACCGGCACAGCGTTAATTGAAGAAGACATGGCGAAAACGATACGGGGAGAAAGAAATGAGTTACATACCACTGATGAAGCTGCTGCAACATTTGACATTCTGTTTCGGTCATTGGTTCCTCAGACAGAAAGAAATGTGTTGATTAATCTTCATGTGGATTTTGAACTTCAGAAAAACTATCAGCCAGGCTATCCAGTTATAAAAAGAGGCGTATATTACGGATGTCGCAAGCTATCAGCACAGTTAGATAAGATTTCGCCAAATGGAAAAGGATATAAATATTTGGAAAAGGTATATTCTATTTGGATTTGCCTTGATCGGATTCCGAAGAAACTACAGAATACAGTATCTTATTATAAGATAACAAATTATGAAAACGAAGGATTTGAAAATGAGAGTATCCAGGTGGATGCAGATGAAGTAGACCTTATAGAAATTATTATAGTTCGACTTGGAGGAGAAGCACAGAAAGAAAAAGGCCTTATGGATCTATTATATGGAGTATTTTCTGGTAATCAGGAAAAAGTATTATCATATATTCCAGATCCGGACAATGAAGTATGCCAAAAGGAGGTGGCAGATATGTTAAGTATGGTGGCTTATGCCAAAGAGCAGGGAGAGAAAAAAGGGAAAAAGATAGGTAAAGAGCAGGGAGAGAAGATAGGTGAAAATCGTTTGGGAATGCTTATGAATATCCTCTTGAAAAATAAAAAGTATTCTGATGCAGAAAGAGCTTCTGAGGATAAAGAATATCGAGAAAAGCTATATAAAGAATATGGATTATAATTTGTTTTCCAAATAACCGGATAAAAACTGAAATGCAAGAAAAAAGAGTCCCAAGGGGCTCTTTTTTTATGCTCTGAAGGAGATTCCTCTGCAAGCGTACAAACACAGAACTTTACTTTCTCTCAATTTCTTTTACATGTTTTTAACAAAACTACGCTTTTTCCTTTTACAAAGGGCATCTACAATAGCACCTGTAAATGAGGCAACAGGAAAAATTAAATAAAGCGAATCAAGAAAGAGGAGAAAGATTATCATGAAGAAAAAAATTGCAGCAGTTTTAACAGCAGCAGTATTAGGAGCTACAGCATTTGCAGGTACAGTAAGCGCAGCAAGCGGAGATATCACCGTTGTATCCCGTGAGGATGGTTCCGGTACAAGAGGCGCATTTATCGAACTGTTCGGAATAGAAGAAAAACAGGGTGATGAGAAGGTAGATATGACTACAGAGGAAGCAAGCATCACAAACAGCACATCTGTTATGATGACAACCGTTGCTGGTGATGAGAATGCAATCGGATACATTTCTCTTGGATCCCTGGATGACACAGTAAAGGCTGTAAAGATCGATGGTGCAGAAGCCAGCGTAGAGAATGTATCTGACGGTTCTTACAAAGTATCTCGTCCGTTCAACATCATTACAGGCGATTCTGTAAGTGATGCAGCTCAGGATTTTATTAACTACATTATGAGCGCAGACGGACAGCAGATCATCGAGGATAATGGATACATTAAAGTAGATGCAGAAGCTAAAGCTTATGAGAGCGCAGCACCATCCGGAAAAGTTGTTGTAGCAGGATCTTCTTCTGTAACACCAGTAATGGAGAAACTTGCTGAGGCTTATCAGGCAGCAAACAAAGACGTAACAGTAGAGGTACAGCAGAGCGATTCCACAACAGGTATCACATCTGCAAAAGAAGGTATCTGTGACATTGGTATGGCATCCCGTGATCTGAAAGATGAGGAGAAAGATGGTCTTACTGCACAGGAAATCGCAAGAGATGGTATTGCAGTAATCGTAAACAAAGACAATGATGTAGATGAGCTTACCAGCGATCAGGTAAAATCCATTTTCACAGGCGAGACAACTACCTGGGATGATCTGGCGAAATAAAAATCCTTGATATCACAAGCGAAACGGCGTCGGTGCTTTGGAAATAACAGGGCATCGGCGTTGTAACATGTAACTGTATCTATTAAAAAAGACAGGTGTATTTATGAATCGAGTAAAAGAAAAAGGCATGAAGATGGTATTTCTGATCGCTGCATGCACTTCTGTTCTGGCAGTACTTCTGATCTGTATTTTTTTGTTTGCCAATGGACTCCCTACCATTGAACAGATCGGACCATTAAAGTTTCTGTTTGGACAGGAATGGAAACCTTCTAACAACAAATTCGGAATCCTTCCAATGATCGTTGCCAGCATTTATGTTACTGGTGGAGCAATTCTGGTAGGAGTTCCTATTGCGGTTTTAACATCCGTATTTATGGCCAGATATTGTCCCAAAAGGATTTATGGTGTTTTGAAATCAGGGATTGAATTGATGGCCGGAATCCCATCCATCGTATATGGATTTTTTGGACTTGTACTGATCGTTCCTTTGATCCGGGACGTATTCGGCGGACCTGGAGCCAGCATGCTGGCTGCAATTATTCTGCTTGGGATCATGATCCTACCTACCATTGTAGGTGTGACAGAAGCAGCCATCCGGGGGGTACCGGAAAGCTATTATGAAGGGTCGCTTGCCCTTGGAGCTACAAAAGAAAGAAGCATATATGCGGTTATGCTTCCGGCGGCAAAATCAGGAATCCTGGCAGGTATTGTACTGGGGATCGGCCGTGCCATCGGAGAAACCATGGCAGTGGTAATGATCGCCGGAAATCAGCCCAGAATGCCAAAAGGATTGCTGAAAGGTGTGCGTACAATGACAATGAATATTGTAACAGATATGGGGTATGCAACCGGATTGCACAGACAGGCACTGATCGCAACGGCTGTTGTGTTGTTTGTATTTATTCTGATCATAAATCTCAGTCTTTCTCTGCTGAACAGGAGGAGCGAAAATGAAGGGTGATGCAGCAATGACGATAGGAGGTTCTATGGCTTATACAAGGACGAAGCCAGCAAAACCTAAATATATTGGATCAAAAATCCTGAAATTTTTAACGATCCTGGCAGCAGGTATAACCTTTGCAGTGTTATTATTCCTGATCGCATATATACTGGTAAAAGGAGTTCCTTATCTGAATAAGGATCTGTTTTCCTTCACATATACATCCGATAATGTTTCACTTGTTCCGGCGCTGATCAATACCTTTATCATGACAATCGTATCATTGGCAATTGCTGCACCACTGGGAATTTTTGCAGCAATCTATCTGGTAGAATATGCAAAAAAAGGAAGCCGCCTTGTGAATGTGATCCGTATTACGGCAGAAACACTTTCAGGTATTCCATCCATTGTATTTGGTCTGTTTGGTATGCTGTTTTTTGTAACAGCATTGAAGTGGAAAATGTCCCTGCTTGCAGGTGCATTTACGATGGTGATCATGATCCTTCCACTGATCATGCGTACATCAGAGGAAGCATTAAAATCAGTTCCTGATTCCTACCGGGAAGCCAGTTTTGGCCTTGGTGCAGGAAAGCTTCGGACGATATTTACTATTGTACTTCCTTCTGCAGTTCCAGGGATCCTGGCAGGTGTGATCCTTGCAGTAGGAAGAGTAGTTGGTGAGACAGCTGCGCTGATCTATACCTCCGGTACACTTCCGAAAATTCCGGACAGCCTGATGGGCTCAGGACGTACTCTGGCTCTTCATATGTATGTACTTTCCTGTGAAGGTCTGCACATGAACCAGGCAGCAGCAACGGCTGTGATCATTTTGTTCTTTGTAATGCTTATTAACTGGCTGTCCGGCCGTGTGGCAAAAAGGATAGCGAAAGGATAATTTTATGAGTGAAAAAACGAAAATCCAGATCAGTAATATGGATCTGCATTATGGCAATTTCCATGCGTTAAAGAATATCAATATGGAAATACCTGAGAAGGAAATAACCGCATTTATCGGCCCCAGCGGCTGTGGAAAATCTACGTTGTTAAAGTCCCTGAACAGGATGAATGATCTGGTAGAAGGATGTAAGATCACAGGAAAAGTAGAACTGGATGGACAGGATATTTACGGAGATATGGATGTGAATCTGCTGCGAAAAAGAGTAGGTATGGTTTTCCAGAAGCCCAATCCATTCCCTATGAGTATTTACGATAATATTGCCTATGGACCAAGAACACATGGGATCCGTTCCAAGGCAAAGCTGGATGAGATTGTGGAAAAATCCCTGCGTGATGCAGCAATCTGGGACGAGGTTAAGGACAGATTGAAAAAGAGCGCACTGGGGATGTCCGGCGGCCAGCAGCAGCGTCTTTGCATTGCAAGAGCTCTGGCAGTGCAGCCGGAAGTTCTTCTTATGGATGAGCCTACTTCTGCGCTGGATCCTATTTCTACTTCAAGGATTGAGGAACTGGCAATGGAATTAAAGAAGGACTATACCATTGTGATCGTTACACATAATATGCAGCAGGCAACCAGAATTTCCGACAAAACAGGATTCTTCTTATTAGGCGAAGTGGTAGAGTTTGCCAAGACACAGAAGCTGTTTTCCATGCCTCAGGATAAGAGAACAGAGGACTATATTACAGGAAGGTTTGGTTAAAGACTATGGGAACGCATTTTGAAAGAAAGCTGGAAGAATTGCATGCACAGATGATCGCAATTGGAAATCTGTGCGAACAGGCGATTACTCTTTCCGCAGAAGCTGTTCGTGGAGGCGGGGATCAGGTCGTCCGTCAGGTATTTGAAACGGATCGGGATATTGACGCAAAAGAGCGTGAGATTGAAGGACAATGCATGAAGCTGCTGCTTCTTCAGCAGCCGGTTGCCGGAGATCTTCGGCGGATCTCAGCTGCACTTCGTATGGTGGCAGATATGGAAAGAATCGGAGATCAGGCTGCAGATATTGCTGATCTGGCGCTTCATATGGATACTGCAGCAGTAAAGGTGTCCGCAGATATTGCAGGAATCGCAGATGCTACGGTACATATGGTTCAGGGAAGCATTGAAGCTTTTGTGGACATGGATCTTAAAAAGAGCAGATATGTGATCAACAGTGATGACATTGTGGACAATGCTTTCAATGAGATCAAGGAGAATCTGGCGGATCAGATCTACGGAAAAAAGCTTGATGCGCGTACTGGTCTGGATATTCTTATGACTGCAAAATATTTTGAGAGGATTGGTGATCATGCCGTGAATATTGCTGAATGGGTGGAGTTTGCCATTACAGGAGAGCACAGAAATAACGAGCATGAGTATGATTTTGAAAAAGAGATGGCTGCTTTTATGAAATAATTCATGAAGCAACTATCTGTCTATAATTTGTTAAGGGTTTTGACCCTATCCCCTATAGGGAGCTGCTGCATGAAAACGTGGCAGCTCTTTTTGGCGTTTAAGGGAGTTTTCCGGTTTTGGCAATGACAAAATCGGAAATATCATAATTTATAAGAAAATATATAGTAAAATAGAGAAAAGACTGACTGAAGGAAAAGGAGGGTATGATTATTGAGAATGAAAAAAGGAAGATGGCTGCACAGGCTGGCAGTGGTTTTGGGAACAGCGGCAGCAGCAGTGATGCTGACCCAGGTTCCGGCAGCAGCAAGGGATCTCATATGTACAGAAGGTACCACGTGCCAGGTAAATGCAACAGAAACAGTTACAAGAGAAAATGACTTTTATTGTGGTCCGATTATGCCGGGGGATACCGTGAAGATGGAAGGCAGGAAGGATGTGTCTCAGACCAGTGGCGAACCTGAGCACATTACGCAGGTAGTATCCATGGATGTAGAGAAATATTTTTATTATACCAAGGAAAGTATGAAAACAGGACCCTACACCGCTTCCTATATTTCTGGGCTTCCTACAGATGGGTATAAGTCAGGTATTGAGAATGACAGGCTGAATAATGTGCTGCAGGGTCTGGAGTTTGTTACAGGCAAGGTTTACAATCAGCAGGGCAGTTCCATAGAAGTGATCACAGGCTTTAAGAATAACACAGACAAAGTGATCCAGATCTACGGTAATGGACAGGGGCTGGCCTATCTGACGGATGGGCAGTCTACAAGTGGTCTGCTGGATGAAAAAAATAATCTGACAGGACAAACGATCAGGACTTATAATTTTCGGCGGGAATCCATGTATTTGAAGATTTTTGATCCAGAGTGCGATATCACCTATGATCTGGATGGAGGTACGCTTCAGGGGAAAAACAATCCATCCACATATACGGTAGCAACTCTGGAACCTCGTACAGTAAAGATCTGGGCACCTGTAAAAGAAGGAAATCATTGTGCTGCAATAGGCTCTTATAATGGGGGACACTCTCTGTTTGGGGAAAAGGCTGTGAAGGAACAGGAAAATGGACAGACCTATTATGTGTTTGAATACTGGCCTGGATATTTTGCTCTATTTGCCGATGACAACAATTCTCAAAACAGAGATTTCTGGTTCAGCTTTAATAAGGGCTATACCGCTGTATTCCATGGGAACGGCGGCACAGTGAACGGATTGGATACCTGGATCAGCGAAGTGGATCGGGATAAGGATTCTACCTATCCGTATAAATATACGGATGTGAGTTTTACCCCGGTGAGGGCTGGATATCAGTTTGAGGGCTGGTACCTGGACGAGAATTTCAGCCAGAAGTTCTACGGCTTCCAGGATGACCGGACTTATGATACGACCGGACATGCTGACTGGAAGATCCCGTTCTGGACCACTCGGTCTGATTATATTACAGATCTGTATGCCAAGTGGTCTGGTGGTACTGAGCCGATGCCTAGCACAGCACCATTGCCGTCAGAAGCACCGACGCCAAGCACAGCACCGTTGCCATCAGAAGCACCGACGCCTAGTACAGCACCAACACCTACCAAGGCACCGGAGCAAAGTGTAACACCGGGAAATGCACAGACATCAACACCTACAGCTGCGCCTGCTCTTCCTAAGAAGGGAAGCCAACATAAGGTAAAAGGGCTGATCTACAAGGTGACAGCATCCACAGCTTCCAAAAAGACTGTAACGGTAATGCGTCCTGTAAAGAAAACAGAGAAAAAGATCACCATTCCTGCATATGTAAAGCTTGGCAGCTATACATATCAGGTTACGTCTATCAATGCAAAAGCATTCAGAAATAATACGAAGCTTACTCAGGTAACAATAGGAGCGAAGATCACAAAGATCGGACGACAGGCTTTTGAGGGCTGCAGAAACCTGAAGAAGATCACCATCAGATCCAAAGCAGTGAAGAAGATTGAGGTAAATGCCTTCCGTAAGGTGAAGAAGGGAGCAAAGATCTACGTTCCAAAAGCAAAATACAAAGCATACAAAAAGTACTTAAAGGCTGCAAAGATCACAAAGGATATTAAGGTTATCCGTAAATAACTCTTTCTCAAATATTATATCAGCTGGGAGTCAATCCCCCGGCTGATATAGCCTCCGGCAGGATTGCAGAGGTGCGCAGGAGAAGTATGTCATGCAATTGCATGACGCGCACCTCGCAGCAAGAATGCCGAGGCATTCTTGAAAAGCAGGGCTGTTTCCAGGGCTGAGGAAGCAGCTCTGTTTGCGTGTTGTGAAATGTGCATAAAAATAATGCTTCAAATAAGCGAAACTGACGAAATGATAAAAGGTATATTGACAAATCATAACACGGGTATTATGATTACATCATAAGTTACGTAAAGGTTTACGCAACGAAAAATAAGGTGGTTAATACTATGAATGAAAAGAAGTTGTCCATCATTCGTGTAATCCTTTACTTAACAAATATGTGCAAAAACATTTGAAATATGTTACAAATTATAAAAAATATACAGGAAAGGAGCACGTTCACTTTATAATAACAGAGAAAAATGGTAATATGGAGACTTTACTAAGATTTCTATGAAGGTTGCATCAGTATTATTTGCCAGGAATTAAGTGTAATTAACGAGTTATCTATTTTAGAAAACCTTTTCGTAGGCAAGCTTCCATCATCAGTGGAACAAGCTTTATGGGTGATAAAGGTAAGATCCCGGGAGTTGTAATGGGTGCTCTGATCATTATCTCTGTTGCAATCGACCATTTCGTAGTAAGTAAGAAATAATCTGGATTCAGGTGTTTTCACACCCGGATCATGTTACAAATTCAAATAAAGTTACAGTTTTTGGCTTAAGGAGAGAAAAAAATGAAACCAATGTTTAATCCTTCATTAATGTGTATGGATCTTCTTAATATCAAAGAGCAGATCCAGATTCTGAATAAACGTGCAGACTTTTATCATGTAGATATCATGGATGGACATTTTGTTAAAAATATTACTCTGTCCCCGGATTTTGTAAAAGCGATTCATCCCATCTGTGACATTCCGCTGGATTGTCATCTGATGGTAACTACACCGGATGATTTTATTGAACCTTTGGCAAAAGCCGGTGCAGGCTTTATCTGCCCTCATGCTGAGACTATCAATTCCGAAGCATTTCGTATCATCAACAAGATTCATGATAATGGATGCAAGGCTGGCGTTGTACTGAATCCTGCAACACCGGTATCTTATATTAAGCACTACATCCACAAGCTGGACAAGATCACAGTAATGAGCGTTGATCCTGGGTTTTCCGGACAGCCATTCATCCCGGAAATGTTAGACAAGATCCGGGAACTGAAACAGTTGAAGGAAGAAAATGGATATCATTATCTGATCGAGGTAGACGGATCCTGCAATAAGAGAACCTTCAAGCAGCTGACGGAAGCTGGAACAGAAGTGTTCGTTGTAGGTTCTACAGGATTGTTTGGACTGGATTCCAATCTGGAAACAGCCTGGGATAAGATGATCGCAGACTTCAATCAGGAAGTGAATGCCTGAGGACAGGAGAAATCTATGAAAAAAGTAATCGGAATTGACATCGGAGGAACCAACCTGCGGTTCGGAGTTGTGGATCACAATGGAAATCTGGAACATTTTGAAAAGAAATCCAGTGGTTCTCTGGTATCCGATAATGCAGTTGAAAATCTAAAAAACGAGATACTCAGATATATGGATACATATCAGCTGAATAAAGAAGAGTTGGCTATCACTATCGGAGTTCCGTCAGCAGTAAGCAAGGATAAGAGTTTTATCTATTCTTCTCCAAACCTGAAAGGTCTTGAGAACATGGATCTGGGACATCTTTTAAGAGATGCCCTTCAGATGCCGGTGTTTGTAGACAGGGATGTGAACTATCTCCTGATGAATGATATCAAGAATTTTGATATTGATCCTGATCGTGACAAAACCATTCTTGGTATGTATCTTGGCACTGGCTTTGGAAATGCCGTGTATATAAATGGCAGTCTTCATTGCGGAAAGCATGGGGTTGCAGGAGAGCTTGGTCATATTCCACTTAGAGGTGCCCATGGACAGTGTGGATGCGGCGGCAAAGAATGTAGTGAACTTCATTGTTCAGGCAAGCATCTGCAGGAAATAAGGGCGGAATATTTCCCGGATACAGTGATCGATGATATTTTCACAAAACACGGAGATGATCCGGTGATCCAGGAATATATAGATATTTTGTCTTATCCTATCAGTACAGAGATCACGATTCTGGATCCGGACTATGTATTAATGGCAGGCGGTGTGATGATCATGAAGGACTTCCCTATGGAAAGGCTTCTTGAGCAGATCAGAATACGCTGCAGACATCCTTATCCGGCAGAGGATATTCAGTTTATTTTCCCTGAGCATACTCAGACCAGTGGTGTGATCGGTGGAGCTCTGGCTTATTTTGCCAGTGTAAAATAACATAAATGTAAAAAAGTATTAATGCCGTCATGCAATGCGTGTGCAGATGATCTCAGATATGGAAAAGAAATATGGAGCCCAGTGGCATGAATAAATATATTGGCGTAGAAATCGGCGGTACCAAGCAGCAGATCGGGGTTGGCTATGGGAACGGAAATATTATTGTCAGCAGGAATGTAAAGCTTCAGTATAAAAGAGGCGCAGAGGACATTCTTGACTGGCTGTCCGAAAATATCAGGGAGCTGCTTGATGAGCATCCGGATGTGTCCAGGATCGGCGTTGGATTTGGCGGACCGCTGGAGTCCTCAACCGGTCGTGTGCTTTGTTCACTTCAGGTTCCGGGATGGAAGGATTTTCAGCTGAAAAAGTGGTTTGAAGAAGAATTTCATCTTCCGGCAGTGATCGTGAATGATACCGTAGCCGGTGGGATTGCAGAGCTTTATTGCGGTGCCGGGATCGGTTCAAAATCCATGTTTTATACCAACATCGGAACTGGCATCGGCGGCGGCCTTTACATTGACGGGAAAAATTATGATGGGATCGGTTTTGGGGCAGGCTATCTGGGAAACAGCCTGATCCCGGACTGGCAGAGCAGTACACCAGGGGCAATGACCCGTCTGGAGCTGATCTGTTCCGGCAGAAGCATTGAGACCCGTCTGAATCAGCCTGGCTATGTACCGGAAAGTTCTTTTTTGTACAAGACCGGAGAGCGGATCACCTGTCAGGATCTTGGAGATGGGGTAAAGGCGGAAGATGCTTTCTGTATGGAAGAACTGGATCGGATCGCTTCCAGCTTTTCTATCGGATTGGCCAATGTCCTGGCTCTTGGAGGAATCCAGAAGATCCTTATTGGCGGAGGCGTAGCTAAAATGGGAGAGGTTCTGTTTTCACGGATCCGCAGGTTTACAAAGGAATATGCATTTGTGGCAAATCAGGGAACTTATTTGATCCAACCTTGCAGACTGATGGATGAAGCGGTGATCGTAGGTGCTCTTCTTGCTGCTGAAGGAAAGTGGAGATAAAAGTAAAATAAAAGCAAAATAAAAACCAGGTGAAGACCATAAATAAGGATCTGCATCTGGTTTTTTATTTTGCTTGTTTATTTATGCTTCCTCATGTAATTCCTTTTCCACAGGGAAGGTGATCACTACTTTAAACAGATCTCCGTCAAGATACAGGCGGAAGCTGCCTTTTTGCAGTTCTGTCAGGGTTTTGGCAATGGAAAGGCCAAGACCGCTGCCTTCTGTGCTTCTGGAAAGATCCCCGCGTATAAAGCGTTCTGTCAGCTGGTCAGCTGAGAAGTTAAGAGCCTGTGCGGAAATATTCTTAGCAGTAAAAACAACCTCAGCCCCTTGATTTTCCAGGGAAATATAGACCCGGGTGCCTTCCATTGCGTACTTATAGATATTTGTAAAAAGATTGGAAAGCACTCGCCACATTTTCTGACCGTCAGCCTGGATGGTGGGCTGTTTGGCAGAGAAAAGGGTAACAATGGTCAGCTGCCTGCTTTGGAACTGCTCCTGAAATTCTCCGCACACCTGCTGGGCAAGCTCTGTAAAATTCAAAGGCTGGATATTCAGGGAAACATTTCCGGTACTGATCTTGGAGGCTTCCACCACATCTTCTGTCAGTGTTTTCAGGCGGTGGGCCTTTTCATCAAGGATATCCAGATAGCCACAGATCTTTGGATCTGTAAAATTCTCCTGTTTCAGCAGGGAAATGTAATTGATAATGGAAGTAAGTGGTGTTTTGATGTCATGGGAAACATTGGTGATCAGCTCTGTTTTCAGCCGTTCATCCCGAAGGCTTTTATCAACAGCAGCATCCAGCCCGCTGCCAATATTATTGATATATTCTGCTGTACGTTTCTGATTGCCTTTCAGATGGTCAACCGGTATTTTATACTGCAGATCTCCTTCCGTGATCTTTTTAAGCCCAAGGGTGATCTGATCCTGGCCGTCTGCTTTTTTCAGCACCCATACCAGTGCGGCTGCATCCATAACAAACAGGAGAAGCAGGAAAACCTGCGGAGTATTTACAGCAAGTATGGAAAAAATAAACTGGAAAAACAGGAAAACAGCCAGCCCCAGGGTCAGGGTTATTTTAAGGGCAGTGTTGGTAAAATACAGGGCAAAAAAATCTTTTGATTTACGGAAGAACAGCCGGATCAGAGAGAGAATCCTGCAGGTCAGACTGTTTTTCCAGAAGGTTTTGGTACGGATCCTGCGGATCATGCCAAGGACAAAGGAAAGCATCAGGACAAAGGTATATAACAAAAGGGATATAAGTACAAAAGCATGTGCTTTTCTTCCGTTTTGTGCATTTTCATAAAGCGTGACCAAGGTGCTATGGTTTATTACATAAACAAATGGCAGGAACCAGATCAGGAAAAGCACTGCCCAGTAAATCTCAGTGAACCATCTGTCAGTAAATGTAAGGTGGATATTACCGTCTTTTGAAGTTCTGCCTGCATTGAAGCAAAGCCATAGGGAACCAATCAGTGTAAGGATCAAACCGGCAGCAAAACCGGCCAGGGCAGGCCGTGCCCATTTCTGGCAGATCTGATAAGTGTCAGCATGGGCAGAAAAAACATCTGCTGCAGGATAGTCTGTATCCACTGCCATTGCAAAGGTATAATCTGAAAGGTTAAGGTGATTTTCTATATTCTGCAGCCAGGCAGAAACAGACAGGATGCCATGGCCTGTATTACTGATGGCAGTTCCTGCAGTTTCAAAGGAGCGGTCAGAGCCGGTACGAACATATACCGGTGTTTGCTTCATCTTTGACAGAAGAGATGCTGCCGAAGAGTAGGAGATTTCCTGATTGGAAAAAGCCTTTTTATTCTCATTGTCTACTAAAAGCCAGGTAAGGTTGGAATCAGATTCATATTCCTGGAGCACATTCTGGCTGTCCATATAGGCGGATACTAAAGATAATGTTTTTTCCAGAGCATTCAGTGCATCCAGGACACGGTCATTCCAATTTGGATCATGATTCAGGATATCCAGGAGACTGGTGCCTCCTTCCGGAGAAAAGTCCTCCACCAAAGGGGTTTGTGTACAGCTGGAAACACTTACATATTTCAAAGTAGTTTTATCGCTGCCATAAATTCCGGTCAGGGCATTGACAGAAAACTCTTTTTCAACATAGTCATACTCCAGCTCATCCATGATCATGTTATATGCTTCTTTCTCTGTCCACACATCATCATGAAGGAACTGCTGGTTATACCGGAAGTTAAGAGTGCCGTTTTTTATCTGATCCTGAAAATCAGAGAACGGGAAATATTCTTTTGTGCCGTCTTCTTTTTCACAGATCACAATTGTGTGGCCCGGATCAGAATCATAAGACCAGTCGTCACTGACCCATTTCTTCAGATCAGAAAAGGAATAGGCAAGGCCGGAAGTGTTTTTGCCGGAAAGAGGCTGGTCATTTAAAACTTCATCCAGGTCGATCATGCAGGAATCATCTGCAACAGAAGAAAAACGGGAAGTATTTGAGTAAGCAGCGGCGATCTTTCCAGCAGCGGTATTAAGATCGTCTGCAAACATGCTGGATTTTGGATAGGTATCAGACATCTGTATAGGGGACTGGTCTTTGCTTAGCATGTAAGAAAGAAAGAGTCCACATACAAGGGATACACACAGGAAACCACAGGTCAGGATCCAGACCAGACCTTTCATGGGACGGCTTCTGTAAAATTTGTGATTCATAAGAACTCCTTTCAGAAAAAAAATCAGATTTTTTCTACTTTGTAGCCAAGACCCCATACAACCTTCAGATAACGGGGTTCTTTTGGATTGATCTCTATTTTTTCACGGATATGGCGGATGTGTACAGCTACGGTATTATCCGCTGCTATGGCCTGTTCGTTCCATATATTTTCGTAAATCTGGTTAATGGAATATACCCGTCCCTGGTGCTTGATCAATAACAGCAGGATGTTGTATTCAATAGGGGTAAGCCGTACCGGTTCTCCGTCCACTGTAACTTCTTTACGGTCATCATCTACCATCAGGCCGCCGGTCTCGTAGATATGGCCGCTTTTTTCCTGGGAAACAGAGCCAAGCTTCATATACCGGCGCAGCTGGGAGCGGACCCGTGCCACCAGCTCCAGTGGATTAAAGGGCTTTGTTACATAATCATCTGCCCCTACATTCAGCCCCAGGATCTTATCTGCATCTTCGGATTTGGCAGACAGGATAATAATGGGAAGGGAATTTTCCTCACGGATCTTTAGTGTGGCACGGATCCCGTCCAGCCTGGGCATCATCACATCAATGATCAAAAGGTCTACCTCCTGGGTGCGGAGAACCTGCATAGCCTGAACTCCGTCATAGGCTTTCAGAACCTGGTGGCCTTCCTGCTGCAGATAAATGTGGATCGCTTCTACAATGTCTTTGTCATCATCACATACTAATATATTAGCCAATTTCTTTTACCTCCAATGGTCAGATCGTAACAATTCCTTTTTAAGATAGGCGAAAGGAAAGTCTTAAGAATTTATGAAATTCATAAAATTTATGAGATTTAAACAGTTTTTCGCATTTGTATCAGGGTAGCACATTATTGGTAGTATGGCAAACGATGATTTTGGTTGCAATGAGGGAGGGAGTTGGATATAATATGAAAACTATGAAGATATTATATTTTTGGCGGGAAGGATGAAGGATTTATGAGAAGCATCAGCGAATGGAAAAGGATCTATAATACAGAAGATTTCAAGGATAACTATACATATACAGGGCAGGATCTGGGATGTACCTGCACAGAAGGGAAAACTTCTTTTGTGCTGTGGAGTCCCTTTGCAAAGGAAGTATGTCTTTACCTGTACAATGACGGAGAATCAGGAGAAGCATATGGATCTTTTCCAATGGAAAAGGGCGAAAAAGGAACCTGGAGATGGGAAACAGAAGAGAATCTGAACGGAGTATATTATGATTTCAGGCTTTCGATGGATGGAGAGCAGGTATGGCTTGGAGATCCTTATGCCAGAGCCTGCGGTGTGAACGGCAAAAGAAGTATGGCATTATTGCCTGGAAGTGCAGACCCAAAAGGATGGAAGGAAGATAAGGCTCCTGCAAAAGCCGAGGAAAATATTATATATGAGATCCATGTAAAGGAGTTTTCCTGGGACAGATCCGGTGGATTCCCTGAAAAAGACTGTGGAAAATATACAGCATTTACAAAAGAACATACCACTTTAAATAATGACGGGATCCATCCAACAGGAATGGATTATATGAAGCAGCTGGGTGTAACTTATGTGCAGCTGATGCCGGTATACGATTATGGCTCTGTGGATGAGAAGGATGATCATGGCTTTAACTGGGGGTACGATCCTGTGAATTATAATGTTCCGGAAGGTTCTTACTCTACAGATCCCTGCCATGGGGAAGTGCGTATCCGTGAATTTAAAGAGATGATACAGGCTTTGCACAAAAATGGTTTTCGTGTGATCATGGATGTGGTGTATAACCATATGTATTCTCTGGATACAAATCTGAATAAAGCAGTTCCCTGGTATTATTACCGTTCTTTTGAAAATGGAGAGATCTCCAATGGCTCTGCCTGTGGCAATGATATAGCAAGTGAGCGGCCAATGTGTGGGGATTATATCCTTCAGTCCGTGCTTTACTGGGCAGAAGAATATCATATTGACGGCTTTCGGTTTGACCTGATGGGGCTTCTGGACACAGACCTTATGAACAGGATCCGAAAGGAATTGGATGTACGTTACGGAAAAGGGGAAAAACTGGTTTACGGTGAGCCATGGGCTGCAGACAAAACTGCTATGGAAGGCAGCAGTATTCAGGCATTAAAGTCTAATATTGGCCTTCTGGATGAAAATGTGGGTATGTTTTGCGACGATACCAGAGATGCCGTCAAGGGTCATGTGTTTGAGGCAAAAGTGCCTGGCTTTGTAAATGGAAAGGGCGGATTAGAGGAGAAGATCCTTGACAGCGTAAAGGCCTGGCGCATTCCAGGCAGCCAGATCAAATCACCTGCACAGATCATAAGCTATATTTCTGCACATGACAATCTTACTTTGTGGGATAAGCTTCTGGCAACAATGAAAGGTGCTTCCAGAGAGAAACTTCTCAGAGTGAATAAACTGGCAGCAGCTGTTTATATGACCTGTCAGGGTAATCTGTTCCTGTTATCCGGGGAGGAATTTGCAAGGACCAAGGACGGGGAGGAAAACAGCTTTAACCTGCCCATAGAACTGAACCGTTTGGACTGGCAGAGGGCTTATGAAAATGAAGAGCTGGTAAGTTTTTATCAGGGGCTGATCCGGCTTCGCAAACAGATGCCCGGATTGTGTGACAAAACAGCACAGGCTTTTGAAAGGATCCGGGATCTGTGGGTCCAGTCACAGACGGCAGGCTTTACTGTGGATAATCTGGTTCCCGGGAAACACGCTGCCTGGACACAGCTGTACATTGCGTATAACGCATCTGACAAGGTGATTGAGAGACCCCTTCCGGAAGGTGACTGGGAGATCCTTGTAAAAGATGGCAGGATCTGTGACAAGGCATTCTGCAAAGACGTAGTTACTGTGGAGCCGGTAAGTGCAGTGATCCTTGGAAAAAGACCATGATATGCGAATATAGGGTAGGATTGGGGGAGTGCGTTGTGCGAAACAATCCGTAGCTATCATAGCTTTGGGCTTTTGCCTCCAACATCATGCCATAGGCTTTTGCCTCCAACATCATGCCATAGGCTTTTGCCTCCAACATCATGCCATGTGTTGCATTTAATATAAAAATATGTTACAATTCCTTACAAAACGAATATAGAACAATGACCGGCTTTGAGTCCTGTCTTCTACAACGGGATTGTTTGGAAGACAGCTAAGAGAAGATCAGGTGAGAGTCCTGAACAGTCGTGCTTCTGTGTGAAAACAGGTTGCTGTAAGATACAAAGATTTTGGAATCTGTTTTTAAGTCAGAGATACTGCTCAAAGATGCTGCCAGTTATATAGTGCACGTATTGATAATGGGGAAGGAAATTGTTATTCTTGTAGGCTGCCTGGAAGACAGACTTACAGGGATATTTCTTGCGTAGTGTATTAGGCAGTCCAAAAAGCAGGTTTTGATAATCAGGCGTAATACCACACAAGGTATTACGCTTTTTTACTTTATGGGAAATTACTCCGTAATGTTCCAATAAAGTAAAAAACGCTCCGCGAGGATGCGCAGTGATTCTGTAAAGAATATGTCAGCTTACGCTGACCAGAATCACGCGCCAAGTCTCGCGGCTACTCGACTTGATTGCAGGAAGTTAAGGAAAGGGGAAGTTATGGCAGAAATAATGGAACAAGTACAAAAAGAACTTGCCAGTGTTATTATCGGAAAAAAGGAAGTTACAGATAAAATCCTTATGGCATTTCTGGCCAGAGGCCACATTCTTCTGGAAGATGTGCCAGGGGTGGGAAAAACAACCACAGCGTTGGGTTTAAGCAAGATCTTGGGGCTGGATTTCAGAAGAATTCAGTTTACGCCGGATGTAGTTCCATCAGATGTTACCGGATTTACCATGTATAATAAGGAAAACGGACAGTTCCAGTATCATCCCGGTGCAGTGATGTGCAATATGCTTCTGGCAGATGAGATAAACCGTACTTCCAGTAAGACACAGTCAGCATTGTTGGAGGTTATGGAAGAAGGCAATGTGACAGTGGATGGCGTGACCTATGAAGTGCCTAAACCCTTTGTGGTGATCGCAACCCAGAATCCGCTGGGAACTGCAGGCACGCAGATGCTTCCGGAATCTCAGCTTGACCGTTTTATGGTAAGGCTCAGTATGGGGTATCCGGATGTGAAAAGCCAGGTAGAACTGCTTCGTGACAGGCAGAAAACCAATCCTCTGGATAGTGTGCGTAAAATTCTGGATACTGATAAAATTCTGGAAATGCAGCAGGAGACGGATAATGTATATATTTCGGATCCTATCCTGGAATATATTTCCTTATTAACAGACCAGACAAGAAAAAATCAGGGGATCGTGCTGGGTGTCAGCCCAAGAGGCGCCCTTGCTCTTAGCAGGATGTCAAAAGCAAGAGCATACTTATCCGGCAGGGATTATGTGATCCCAGAGGATATACAGGAAGTCTGGACAGATGTGTGTGCACACAGGATCGTGCTCAGTCCGAAAGCAAGGATCAGCGACCTGACTGCTGTGGGGGTGCTTACTCAGATCCTGAAAAATATAGAAGCACCCAGGGTGGAATAAATGAAGCGTAACAGAATATCCGCAGGCATTCTGCTTGCGGTTGGGATCCTTGTGCTTCTTTATACCGGCTCCTATGGAATGTTCTGTGTATTGGCAGCAGTGCTTTTTTTGCTGCTTTGCCTGGCAATTTATACAGTGCTGGCTGGGCGGAATCTTGCCGGATACATACAGCTTCCGGAAAACGGAGAAAAGAAAGCTAGGATCAGCGGAAAGATCTGTATAGAGAATCATTCCATACTGCCGCTTTTTTGTGTTGGCTGTGATCTGTACTGGGCAAACCGGCTTACAGGGGAAAAGGGAAAAGAAAAGATCCTTTTCGGAATTGCCGGAAAAAAGACAGAAGAAATCCAGTTTTCTTTTGAAACAGTATACAGTGGAGAATGTACTGTTCAGGCACAGACTTTGGAATGCATGGATTCATTGAGAATATTCAGACGTAAGATTCCTGTGTCAATGTATGGAGCAACCGTTATATTGCCGGAAATCTATGATGCAAGGGAAGAGATCACACATTCCGAAAGTTATAATATGGAAAGCTTCCGGTATTCCCAGGAGCATGGAGGCGAGGATGCAGGAGAAACTTTCCAGGTAAGGGAATATGAGGCAGGAGACAGTATGAAACAGATCCACTGGAAGTTAAGTGCAAGATTGAATGATCTGGTGGTACGGGAGCCAGGGTATCCGGTAACACGTTCTGTGCTGGTATTTCTGGAAACCGGATATGAAGGTTCTTTTCCAGATCCTGAATATCTGGATCGTCAGGCATCGGTGGCATTGTCTGTAACAGATGCATTACTCAGGCAGGGAATTACCTGTCAGCTTGGATTTTATGATTTTGCCCTGAATCGGGTATTTCAGGAAAACATACAGGACATGGAAAGCTTCTGGCAGGCAGCAGTGCTGGTGGTGCGTGCAGGAAGACAGGAAAACGGTGTTTCAGGCCTTAGAAGATTTCTTGAAAACTGTGAGGAATGGCAGGCTGGCCATTATATTTATGTAACTGCAAAAGAGGCAGCAAAAGAAGTTGTGCTGCTGCAGGAGTCAGCGGAAGTAACCATACTTAATGGGGAAGACAACAGTCAGGCCTGATAGATAAGGAGAGCATATGTTTTTTTCTGTTGATAAAAAAACAGACCATAAAAAGAATATCAGTGCCTTTTTAACAGAAGGAACAGCAGCCTGGTTTTTGGCAGCGGGTATCCTACTTACTTTAGAGCAGTGGGTTGATACAGGCTGTCCGGCTGTTTTTTATTGGATGGGGACAGGGATTGCTATTCTGATTCTGCAGCTTCTTTCCCTGAAAAAATGGGCACTTCAGGGTACCTTTCTCTTTGCTGGGGTAATTCTGGCAGCAGTTCTGGCAGGAGTTACGCCTTTGGTTAATGGGCTGACGGTCCTTTATAATACACTGGTTCAGACTGTGGGAGAAAGTACCGGTATCGTACTGCCAAAGTTTGTCCTGATCCGTGAGACAACTGTGGGAAGGGATATGGAGGCATCCTGCTTTGTACTGGCATTTGCTGTTGGAATGATTTTTTTCTGGATCATAAGAAGCAGATGGTTCTGGCTGGCAATTGTGGTGGCACTGCCTGCTTTTTTGACTGCCGGACAGGCAGGAAATGTAAAGGTTTATGCAGGGCCGCTGCTTACAGGGCTGGGGGTTACAGGTGCGCTGGCCCTTTCTGTATACGGCACAGGAAAAAAGGCTGTGAAAAATCATACGTCCAGGCTTGTGCCGGAGCTGTATCTTTATCTTTCGGTATTTATGCTGGCAGGAGTATTGCTTGCTTCTACGGTATTCCCTTCCGGATCCCGGACTGTTACAGGTATTTCAAAGGCGCTTCAGGACAATGGAAGTAATCTTCTGAACCATATCCGTTATGAGAAAAAAAAGATCAATTCTCTTCCAAAGGGAAGAGTGGATCAGGCAGGCAGCTGGTCTGCCACTGAGGATACAGCACTGACGGTTACCGCAGACCAGCTGGAATCCTGCTATCTGCGGGGATTTGTGGGAAGCAGCTTTGATGGCAGCAAGTGGAAGCACCTGAAAACAGAGGATTATTATAATAACAATGGCCTGTTTTACTGGCTGCACCAGGCTGGATTGTACGGCAATGCTCAGCTGGATCTGGCTCGGAGCCTGGTAGAGGATAAAAGTATTCCACACCAGGATCAGGTGATGAAGATTACTAATGAGAATGCAGATAGTGAGTATATTTATACACCATATGAAGTAAAAGCAGGTTCCTGGAGTGATGCCTCTGTCTGGGAAAATTCAGACGAAACACTTCGTTCCTTCCGCCTGTACGGAAGCCGGTCTTACGAATACCATGTAAATACCGGTCTTACCAGTTATTTCCCTGAGCTTGCCGCAGAAACATTTTTAAGTATTCAGGATAAGAAAAATACAGAATATGAGCAGGCAGAAAGCTATTACAATGCTTTTGTATATGAGCATTATACAGGCCTGACAAAAAGCCAGACAGAACTGCTTTCCAGGGAACTGGGAGAGGCCGGGGATCAGACAAAGGGACATATAGATTACTATTCTGCCATCACAAAGATCAGGGAGTGTTTGCAGAATAATTTCATATATGATAAAGCATGCAAAAAAATGCCGGAGGGCAGAAGCTTTCTAAACTATTTCTTAACAGAATCCAGAACCGGCTATGATGTACACTTTGCTACAGTGGCAGCACTGATGTTTCGTTACTATGGGATACCGGCCAGATATACAGAAGGCTATGTAATTACTGAAGATGATCTTTCCGGTAAGGAACCGGCAAAGACTTTGGATATTCCAGCATCTAACGGACATGCATGGCCGGAGATTTACGTGGATGGCATTGGATGGGTCCCCATAGAGGTATCGCCGGATTATCTGAAACGCATGAAGCAGCCGGATCTTACCAAAGGCCTGCAGGCAGGCACAAGAAGTGCACAGCAGGCGGCAGAAACACTGGAGACAAATACTCCTGAAGAAGAAACATCACTTCCGGAACTTCTCCGGAAAACCATGTTTGATCTTGTGCGCCTGATCCTGATCCTTCTTCTGGTTTTTGACATCATATTAATTCTCTTTATGATCGTTGTGGTACTGCGAAGAGCGTGGGCATGCTGCAGGAGAAAGAAAGGATGCAATCAGGAGGATAACCGTAAAGCAGTGCTTTATATGATGAAATATGCAATGTCACTTTTGCTTTATGGCCAATCCCAGCTTTATGGCAGCAAAAAGAAAGATATACGAAGTTATCTGGAAAAAGAATTTTCAGGGGAACTGGTAAAACTTTATGATACAGCTGTCACAGTGGGAGAAAAGGCAGCGTTTAGCAAACATGAGATCACCTGGCAGGAAAAGGCTTCCGTACAGGATTATATGAAAAAGCTGAAAGAAGAAAAACTGAAAAAAAACAGATGGTTTGACCGTTTCATGATGCGCTATATTGAACGGCTTTGCTGAAAATCTTTATGAAGGGAGGCGGCACAGATGAAGCATGATCAAAGAAGAAAAGCAGCGGCAGTGCTAGGGCTGATTTTGTGTCTGATCCTGCTTACTGCCGGATTTGCAGCAAAAATAGGATCACAGCAAAAACAAATCCCGGAGAATCCTGTTACAGGTGTAAATCAGGAAAGATCCCAGGTTCTCTACAGAGGTGAAGGGTATTATACTCCTGTGGTCAGCAGCGATGAGGATACAATAGAAGAACAGCCGGAAACAGAAGTGCTGATGCAGGAGGATCCCACTCCTACGCCTTCCCAGGCTCCAAAGGAAGAGCAAAAAGAGGAAATACAGGAACCACAGGAAGAGCCTGTACCGGAGAAGCCTGTACAGGAGAATCTAAATGAGGGAAATTCACAGGAACAGCCGGAAGATCCGGGTACACAGACCAGCGAGCATGGAAATGGGGAGAAGCCTTCCGCTTCAGAGGACGATAAAAATGGAGAAGAAAAGCCAGTTACAAAAATCTTTGATGACACCCAGGTGATAGAGGAAGATCACGCAGAAGCCGGAGATGATGATTATAATCAGGAAGAGGCTGAGGTTCCACAGAATACGCCTACGCCAACTCCAGAGGTGGAGGATCTGCGGCCTTCTATCAGTTCAGACCTGCAGGATGGAGAAGTGATCCACAGGGAATCCAGGGTATTTTCTGTTTATGCAGAGGACTATAAGGAAAGGGCACTGACTCCTTCCCAGTTGACTGTGCTTTGCAATGGACAGCATCTTACCAGTATTTCAACGGATAATGGGGTGATCAAATACAAAGCATATCTTGATGATGTGAATACGATCAGTATTACGGCACAGGACAGATATGGCAATCAGGATACAGTGAGTGTGACTGTATATAAGGAAATCACAGGAGATGAGGAAGAAGAGCAGCCTGCAGGAACCATCACCTTCAGCCTGGAAGCTTCCACTATGGGACTGGGATACCTGATCGGGCCGGCAGAGGTTCCGTTTTATGAAGAAGAAACCCTGCCTTATGTACTGAACCGTGTGCTTTATTCTTCAGGGTTCCAGTATCATTATACAGGATCTATGGATGCTGGGTTTTACCTTAAATCCGTGGATCGTCCGGGAATCACTTTGGGATATCAGATTCCGGCAGAGATTCTGCAGCATCTGGAGGATGTAAATGACATTCCGGATCCGGAAACCTGCTCCCCTGACTGGCTGGGAGATGGTACGCTTACCGGAGGAGCCGGATGGATGTTTTCTGTAAACGGTACGTATCTGAGTTCAGGAATGAATACCTATTTCCCAGCAGATGGGGATGAAATACGGGTACGTTTCACTTTATATTATGGAGCAGATATTGGTGAAGCGATGCTCGGAGGTGAAACATGGGGGGATTGGTAGAATGAAAGAGAAATTGCTGGCCGTTTATATGTCCGTGATACTGCTGTTTAGCAGTGTTCCGGTATTAGCAGAAGAGATAAAAGAGCCACAGATAACCAAAGAAGCAGTCCAGGCAGAGACTGCAGGGGCATCGGCAGTACAGACTGAGGAAAAAACAGGAGAAGCACTGTTTGAACCAACAGCAGCGCCGCCAGAACCAACAGCAGCGCCGCCAGAACCAACAGCAGCGCCGCCAGAACCAACAGCAGCGCCGTCAGACCCCACAATAGCGCCGTCAGACCCCACAATAGCGCCGTCAGAACCGACGATAGCGCCGTCAGAACCCACAATGGCACCGTCAGACCCCACGATAGCGCCGTCAGAACCAACAGCAGTGCCGCCAGAACCAACGACAACGCCGTCGGAAGGAGATAACAGCCAGGAGGGGGCAACAGGGAGTCAGGAAGATCAGAGTCAGGAAACAGACAAAAATAACAGTGCCACGGATTCAGGGAAAGATGCAGATTCTGAGGATGCGACAAAGGATAGTGATGACTGGCTGGAGCAGTTAAGCTTTGCTTCCAGGACTACCATGTCAGAAGGTGATGTGATCTACAAGACTGTACCGGATTTTTCACCGGAGATCCATGAGTATACTCTGTATTTACCGGATTTTACAAAAGGAATTTACGGTCTTGGCGTGTCCAGTTATTCAGAACCTGTACTTTCTACTTATGTAAATCACAATGGGGAAAGGGAAAGCGTAAATCTGAATGCCTATGCAAAGTATGGCAATTATCAGGCAATGGATTATATTGTGGATTATGGACCGGGTGAAAATACCATGCAGATCCATTCAAAAAGCGGCACAAAAGATTACCTGGTACATGTAAAACGTATTCTTTCTCTGGGATATCTGAAAGCAGCCTATCAGGGAACGGAATATGTGCTTTACAACCATGAACGGGAAGAGTTGTTTGCAGATAAAGACCCGGATTTCCAGAAAGAATATGATCTGTATCTTCCGGGAGATACCACAGGACAGACCTTATCCCTGTTTCCTGAGACCTATTATTGCCAATATGCAGATGTACGGGAAAAATACCGGGTTACGATAAATGGAACAGAAACGCCTACTGACGAAGAATATGCCTGTGTATTAAAAGGCGGGGAAGAGGATGTGGAAATCTGTCTTTCCTACGAAGGTGTAGAAGATACGGTTTACACCTTGCATATACATCCTGTGCAAAAATCTCTGAACATGACTTTTTCTACAGAGAGCCAAGGGGCTGGAGATACTTTTTTTGTGGAGATGCATGATCAGTATGGGGCCAAGATCACCTCTAATAAAGAAGATCCCCTTATTTTTACAGGACTTCTTGAAAACAACAGTTATTCCTATGTAGCCTATGCAGATGGATACCAGCGGGTAAAAGGCCAATTTACGGCAACAGAGGAAAACGGTCATATTAATATTGAATTTACACAGAAAGCCAAGGGCCATTATCTGGAGGAAATGACTCTGAACACAAGGCAGCACAGTGGTTCCGGTGGAATGGAAAAAACACTGGTACGCCATGAAGAGCTGGATCAGGAACTGGGAGGTATTACCTATGTTGCTGAATACAGCAATCAGTACAGTTCCAATTACTCGTTCTTTCTGTCTGCAAGCCTTTCTGCTTTTGCACCTGCTGGTTCGGAAGCTGTAATGAGTGCCACAGATGTAAATGGAAATCCACTGAGCCGGAAAATGCTGCTGTCGAAAGAAAATCTGGATTATCGTAATGGATTTACCGGAGATTTCTTCAAATCAGGTGAATATGGCGCCAGAAGAGGAATCTGTACAGTCACTGTAGGAAACGGTGAAGAACAGGAGGTTTACAAGATCCTTGTCACTCGCACCCTGGCGTTGAATGATCTGACCTGTTCGGACTCGTCAGACGGAGAATCAATTTTTAACGAGAAAAGATTTTTCAGTAATGTTTTTGATTATACAGCCTCTATAACCGATCAGGTAAAACAGGTTTATGTGAAGGCAACCATCAAACAGGAGGAAGGGTACAGCCTGTTTATCAATGGACAGCCATGGGAAAGCGGCGAAGAGCTTGAAATTCCCATCACCGATCCGGTTACAGTGATCCCTGTCAGGCTTGCAAAGGAAGAAACTTATGTGGAAGGGGCTCTGGCCGGGAAAACGTATACCACAGAGGGAAATTATTCCATCACCATAAAAAGATCTGCTGTTTCGGATATGACTTTCCAGACAGACCCGGAGGATGCATTAGTCTGTGTATATGATCCTTTGGGAAAAAGGGTGATGCCCTCAGAGAATCAACCCAATATGTTTGCAGGCCTGAAAGGAGATACGGAATATTCCTATACGGTCAGCTGTTACGGGTTTAAAACTGAGTCAGGAACCTTTACTGCACAACCTGGTGGAAGTCTGAAGGTCCGTCTGGAACGGGCAGATACCAAGCATGAGGAACTGACAGACAATGAGTGGTGGAATTACCGCAACAATGAAGAAAATAACGGTGTTACCAGCGTAAGTACACCAAATAACCCTAAGGAAACCAGCGAAAAGTGGGCACTTCAGATCAGCAGCAGCTGGAGCGAATCCTGTACTCCCCCACTGATCCTCGGGGGACAGCTGTATACAGGATCAGGTAAATATATTTATAAGGTTGATAAGGAAACAGGCAAGATCCTGGCTGTAAGTGACCAGTTGAAGGGAAGTCTTGTTTTTGCCTTAAATCCCCTGACCTATGCGGAAGGAATGATCTTTGCACAGGTAGGAAACGGGCAGGTCCAGGCAGTAGATGCCACGACCCTGAAATCCGTATGGATCAGTGAGGTGCTGGGAGGACAGACGCTTTCTCCTATTACCTATAAAAACGGGTATATTTATACAGGAACCTGGAATTCAGAAAGCAAGGAGGGTACATATTTCTGCCTTTCTGTTACAGACGAGGATCCGGACAATCCGACAGAGATCAAGAAATGTGCCTGGAAATTCTCCCATATGGGCGGATTTTACTGGGCCGGCTCCTATGCAACAGAAAAATATCTGGTTTTCGGATCAGATGACGGTTCACGGGAGGGCAGTTATACAGCCTCATCGATCCTGTATTCCGTATCAGCAAAAACCGGAATCCAGATTGATATGATTTCCGGACTGGATGGGGATATCCGTACTTCCATTGTGTACGACAACGGATACATTTATTTTGCAACAAAAGGCGGCATCCTTTACAGGGTGCAGATGCATGCGGATGGAACTTTTGGCCAGCTTGTGGCTATTTCCCTGGGAGGAATGGCAACTGCGTCACCGGTGGTCCATAATGGTCGTATCTACATTGGTGTATGCGGAACCGGCGGACAGTTCCAGGAGGATGCAGGCCATCATTTTGATGTACTTACTGAGGATGCAAACGGGTTGTACCGTGCATATTCCGTGCCTATCCGGGGATATCCCCAGGCAGGGGCAACCCTTTCCACTGCCTATGAAAACGAGGATTATAACGGAGACGGCAAACCGGATGGAAGGGTGTACGTTTACTTTACCTATAATGTATACCCGGGCGGAATCAGCTTTATCTCTGACGAGCCGGGACAGACAGAAGGAAAAGCCGAGGACCTGTACATTCCGGACAAAAAACAGCAGCAGTACTGTATCAGTACTATCTGTGCTGACAGCGACGGTACTTTGTATTATAAGAACGACTCCGGATATCTGATGGCAATTTCCTCTAACAGTGCTTATCTGGATGATGTGGATATCACCTGTCAGGAGGGAAAAGTAAAATGGGACGATGATTTTTCTTCTTCCACAGGCTCCTATACACTGACCATGCCAAATGGCACAAAGGCGGCTTTTGTAAAGCTGACTATACCAAGTGGCAGGACTGCTACTGTAAACGGGCAGCCATATACAGGCATTACCACAGTGCCCCTGAATGAACAGGGCGAGGGAGAGATACAGGTAGTTGTTGAGTATGGTCAGCAGAAACGAACCTACCGTTTTAAACTTTTGGGACTTGGAAGCAATGCAGACCTGGCATCGCTGATCGTCAGCGATAATAATGCAGTGAATGTTACAGCAAGTCAGATCCCGGTAACGCCGGCTTTCTCAAAGGATATTACGGATTATACTTCCGATGTATATACAGGGGGAAAGAAATTTCTGAATATTTTCGCTTCACCGGCAGGAAGCTTTGGAAAGGTTACAGCAGAAGCCGGCGAAGGAACCCGAAGGATCATGCGTTTTGAAAATACAGCAGGAACTTTGGGTGCGACCCGGTTTGCAGTTTACTTTGATGACCAGGCAGCTGTGGCACAGGTTACATTGAAGGTAACAGCCGGGGACGGAGTAACGGTGAAAGAGTATCATGTAGCGCTGCGGCGCACAGATACATATCCGCCGGTTCTTTCCGATACCAGGGCAGTGCGGATCGACCAGGACCATGCACAGGTTTCTTTTAAATCTAATGAAACCGGATATTATTACCTGGCGGCTGTGGACAAGGGGGCAGATGCACCGGTATTTGATCTGTCTGTGCCAGGTACAGAACTTCTGCAGGGGGAAAATTCCTTTGAACTGGATGTGACCGGAGGCAGTGCAAAAGACATTTATATTCTGGCTGTAGACAGCTATGGAAATAAAATGGAAACACCTGTCCATCTGGAACTTCAGGAATATAAGCTTTTGACGGTGTCCTTTGTGGTAACACCGGCACAGGCACAGGTAGTGGTCCAGGATGATACAGGAAGGACGGTTCCTCAGGAGAACGGAAGCTGTACACTGTTTCCGGGAAACCATTATACAGTTACGGTGTCTTTGGATGGATATTACACAAAAACACTGGATTTTGTTGCATCAGAGGAAACTACCCGGTTTGAGATCACGCTTGAAAGCAGCCGAAGCTCAGATTCTGCATTGAAACAGCTGTATGTAAGCAGCTCTGACAAGTATGGAAAAGGAATATTGAAACTCACTCCTGCATTTTCATCTGAAACCATTAACTACCAGGCTGTATATGAGGGAGAGAGAAGTTACCTGAACCTGTGGCCGCAGGTTTCCGACCCAAAGGCAACGGTAAAGGTTTATGCAGTGGGCGGTGTTAAGAAATCCACAGTATCAAAAGAAGATGAATCCATAGAGGTAGATCATACAGGCAGCCATCCTGTGTGCAGGGTTTATTTTGAAAAACAGGTTTTTGAGGCATCCGTCCGGATCGCTGTAACAGCAGAGGATCAGACAAGAACAGATTATTTTGTGAAGCTTTATATCAAAGATACAACAGCTCCGGTGCTGAAGCCGGTTTCTGCAAGCCGCATTTCCCGGAAAAAGGCCTCTGTGATCTTCAAATCAGGAGAAAAGGGAAGATATTATTACAAGGTAACAGAAAAGGGTGGAAGCGACCAGATCGATACCTCAGGAAAAGGAATTGAAGGGATCGCCGGAACCAATATTATTACTTTGAAAAAGCTGTCAGCCGGTGAAAAAGAAATCCATATCATTATGAAGGATGAAGCCGGCAATTTCAGCAATGTACTTACAGTCAGTATTCCCGACAGCCGTAAAAGCGGCAGCACGGATAAGAATAAGGCAAACAATATTTCCGGTTCCTCAGGGAAGAAAGGGCCGGGAGGACAACAATCCACTGCATACATCCGAAATAACAAGGACAGCGTGGAAGAAGGAGATGGAGTACTGAAAAAAATGAATAAAACTTCTTCCGGATCATCAGAAAACCCACAGGAAAAGCGTGGAGCTGTGGGATCTGACAGGAAGAAGCCAGATCAAAAAGAAGGGAAGAGTGATACAAAGAAGAAAAAACTGAAAAAAGAGAAAAGCAAAAAGGAAAGTACAGAGGGACAAACGCCGGAAAAATCAGAAACAAAAACAAGCCTGGGAAGCAGTAACAGCGGAGCTGCCAAACAGGCAAATGTGGCTAGTGCAAGCAGTGGTCAGAGGCTGCCTGGAGAACTGAAGGTTGTTTCCGGGATCGCACTGGCCGGCGGGCTTTATCTTTTATTCTGGATCAGGGCCTGTGTGGTAAATAGAACAAGAACTGCGTGGAAGCGCAGAAAAAGAGAAAGGAACCAAGTAGTATGAAAAACATGAAGAAACATGCAAAATTGTTTTTATCCGCTATGGCAGCAGCTGTTATGATGGCAGCACCGGCAGCTGTAAAAGCAGACGATGCAGATCCTGTACAGCTGGACGGAGAGAATAATTATACGGATGATAATGGGATCGTATATAATTTTGTGATAAGTGGCTCAAGTGCAACTCTGGGCATGATCGATCTCAGTGGTGCTGATGCGTATGATGTGGTTGTTCCAGGAGCAGTGACGAAAGGTGATGTAACGGCTTCTGTATCCCAGATTAAAAATGGGATTTTCTGTAAAAAGACAGAAATTACCAGTATAGATATTTCCGCTACCAAAGTTACAACATTCCAGACAAAAGGACCTGGACGCACTGCTTTTGAGGGATGTTCAGGGATGGTCAGCATTAAGCTTCCTGAAACACTTACCCAGTTGCCAAACTATATGTTTGATGGATGTTCCAGTCTGGAGATGGTGGAAATTCCGGCAAGTGTAAAAACATTTGGTACCAATCCGCAGGGAATTGCCCATACACGTATCTTTAATGGCTGTACCAGCCTGATGGATATTCTTGTAGATGAGAAAAGCACCAGCTTCAAGGATATAGATGGTGTGCTTTATGATAAAGCAGGTACTATCCTGTATGCATATCCGGCAGGAAGGAACGCTGAAACCTATGTTGTACCGGATGGCGTAACAAAAATATTCCATGGTGCATTTCAGAATGCCCAGCATCTGAAAAAGGTTCGCTTTCCATCCAGCCTTACAGAAGTAGGACAGTATGCTTTCTATGGCATTGTTCAGGGAGATACTAATGATAATTCTCTGGAAGAAGCCTGGTTCTATGGTAATCTGGCATCAACAAAGATGGGAACTAGTGCATTTCTTTCTACTATGAGCAAGATCCAGAAAGCAAACGGGATCAGCCTGGACAGTGTACCGGAGGAATGCCGTGGAAGTGTTAAACTGGAAGCGTCTGTATTACCTGCAGCAGCAGATCAGGGAATTGTCTGGAGCATTGACAGTACAGAATATGCAGACCTGACCAGTGATGGTACACTTACACCAAAGGCTGCAGGCACAGTGACAGTAACTGCAACATCCACGGATGAGAAATGGAGTGACAGTGATGCTGATGTAACTGCTTCCAAACAGATCACCATTGTGCCCTATGCTTCAAAAGTAACTGTTTCTGGAGAGAAAACGGAAGTGGTTGAAGGTGATGAGGCAACATTCACAGCACAGGTTCAGCCGGAGGGCATCAGGGACAGCCAGATTACATGGTCTGTAGATAATGCGGAACTGGCTGGTATTGATGAGAATGGAATCCTGACAGCAAAAAAGGCCGGAACTGTAACGGTAACCGCAGCAAATAAGGACGGAGATCCTGCTGTTAATGATGGCAAGGTAGAGGGAACCTTCCAGCTTACCATCAAAGCAAAACCGGTAGAGCCAACAGCAACACCGGTTCCGGCAGAGCCAACAGCAACACCGGTTCCGGCAGAGCCAACAGCAACACCGGCACCAGTAGCACCAACAGCAACACCGGCACCTACTCAGGCTCCGGAGGTTACTGTAGAACCTACCAAGGCTCCGGAAGCACCGGTAAAAGCAGTAAAAACATCTGAAACACAGATCAAGATCACATGGCAGAAGGATCCGGCTGCGAAGAAAGGCTATCGCATTTATGTAAAAGGTGGAAAGAGCAAAGGCTGGACAAAGATTGCTGATGTTGCTGCAAACAAGAACAGTTATGTATTTAAGAAACTGAAAGGTCAGGCACTCCAGAGCGGAACTACATATCAGTTCCGGATCGTGTCTCTTACAAAGAACAAGAAAACAGAAGGCAAAACAGAAATCCTGAAGACGAATACCGCACCTGGAAAGGCTGCACTTAAGGCTTCATCTCCGAAAAAAGGAACTGTAAAACTGACCTGGAAGAAAGTAAAGGGTGCTGTTGGATATGAGATCCAGCTGAAAACATCCAAGAAAGGTTCCTATAAAACTGTGAAGGTACTTGGAAAGAAAGCAACATCCTATACTCAGAAGAATCTGGGCAAAGGAAAAACTATTTATATTCGTGTGAGGACCTTTAATACAGCAAATGGGGCAAAGATTTATAGCAAATGGGCAGCAACAACTGTTAAATTGAAATAATCTGTAACGATACGGGATTTTTACAGATGTAAGTATTCTCATTCTCTCCACAGCGCAAAGGTTGCTTTTGCTGGCGATTTATGGCATAATAAGTCAATACAAAAAGACAAAGTAGTGGAACTGCAGAAGCATACAAGTTTGGAACAGGCAGGAAAGAATAATGGCGGGTTTTACAAAAGAGATTATCATTCAGACACTTTTAGAGCTGCTTAATGAGAAGCCGCTGGCGAAAATAACAGTAAAAGATATTGTAGAACGCTGTGGAGTCAACAGAAATACGTTTTACTACCATTTTCGGGACATTCCGGATGTGATGTACTTCGCACTGAAGCGTGAAGCAGACAGGGTGATGAGCAGCCAGATGGAGATCGGCAGTTTTATGGAAGGACTTGTGCTTCTAGCTGAGCGTCTGGGAGAGAACAAAAAAGCAATCCTTCATATCTATCGGTCAGCAGATAAGGAGATCATGGCAAAATATCTTCGTGATCTGGCAGAGTACATTATCACCCAGTATGCAGGGAAAGACAGTGATCTTGCACAGATCCCTGAAAACGACAAGAAGCTTCTCATACATTACGAAAAATGTGTGATCGTAGGGATGCTTCTGGACTGGATGGACCAGGGGATGAAATATGACCTGGTTGAGTATGCACGAAGATTGAATGCTATTTTAAAAGAACATGGTATGTGGTAAATGCCATTATTTTCTATATTATAGCCTGGGACTTTTAACAGTCCGGCATCATTTGTTAAATCGTATAACAACAAGAACGGATTATGTTTATTTTTAGACATAATCCGTTTTTTGTCTGTTTTGATCTTCTTTTTTTTGAGGTATACTTAGTTTAATGAAAGGATGATGCCGCTTGACAATGTCATCACCATATAAGAAAGGAGGAGCAGGAAATGGATTCTCTGAAAATGCTGAAGATAGCCAGAAATGGTTACATAGCAATTTCCCTGATCTTTTGTGCCATGGGATTGTTTCTTGTGTGCAAACCGGGATGTTCTGCGGTTATTTTTTGCACCATCATAGGTCTTTTGTTTATTGCTGATGGGATCATCAAGATGATCGGCTATTTTTCAAAAGATGTTTACTGTCTGGCATTTCAGTTTGATTTTGCATTTGGCATACTGATGGCAGCAGTGGGGATCGTGATCCTGGTAAGGCGCGAAAGTATTATGCACCTGATCTTTGCAGTGCTTGGGCTTATGGTACTTATGGATGCCCTGATACGGATACAGATGTCCATTGATGCCAGACGCTTTGGCTTAAGTCTCTGGTGGAGGATCCTGCTGGCAGCCATACTGGTTGGGATTTTCGGGATGATCCTGCTGATCGATCCTTACGGAGGGGCGAAGATGACCATGGTTC
The DNA here is from genome assembly GCF_013304385.1 of Blautia glucerasea. Classification (GTDB taxonomy): domain Bacteria; phylum Bacillota; class Clostridia; order Lachnospirales; family Lachnospiraceae; genus Blautia_A; species Blautia_A ammoniilytica. The sequence continues at coordinate 24,137 of NZ_JAAITU010000009.1, read as the reverse complement.
TTACAGGGATCAGCTTCCTGCTGGAAGGTGCCTTAAATCTGGGTGTAGCCATATACACTGTGAAAGTGATCGAAGGCAAATGGGACAGGTATGATCAGTAAAATAATTTATACAATATAGAAAGATGTATCTATAAGGAGGAAATTATGAAGATTACAGACAAGGTAAAACAGGCGGCTATCAGCGCCGCAGTAAAGCAGGGCTTAAGCTATCTGGAGAAAGATCCTGAAACCAATATTCCAAAGCTGATGGATCTGGTTGACAAGTACTCACCAGATGACTGGTATGCAGGCCAGAGAAATGCCATCCGTAATGCGATTAAAGATAAAGACAGCAACTGGTATCAGCTGATCATGCGTATTTATGATCTTGATCCTGAGGTAAGAAAAGTATTTTTCCAGAATTTTATCATCAATGCCAGCCTGAAAGGAAGTGCAAGACAGGATGAGGTGGCAGCAGAGAACAACTGTAATGTACCATGGGCGATCCTTCTGGATCCTACCAGTGCCTGCAATCTGCACTGTACCGGATGCTGGGCTGCTGAGTATGGACATAAACTGAACCTGAGCCTTGAGACCATTGATTCTATTGTAAGACAGGGTAAAGAGCTTGGTACTTATATGTACATTTATACAGGCGGTGAGCCTACCGTGCGTAAGAAAGATCTGATCAAGATCTGTGAAATGCATCCGGATTGTGAGTTCCTTTCTTTCTCCAATGGTACATTATTTGACGAGGAATTCTGTGATGAGATCCTGAGAGTAAAGAACTTTGTTCCTGCATTCAGCCTGGAAGGCTCTGAGGAAGCCAATGATGGGCGTCGTGGAGAGGGTATCTATCAGAAGGTTATGCATGCAATGAAGCTTTTGAAAGAAAGACATCTTCCCTTTGGTGTATCCACCTGTTATACAGGAGCAAACGTAGACAGTGTAAGCAGTGAAGAATATTTTGATCATCTGATCGATTGCGGTGCTCTGTTTGCATGGTTCTTCCATTATATGCCGGTAGGAAACGATGCTTCACCGGAGCTGCTTCTTACACCGGATCAGCGTGAGAAAATGTATCACAGCATCCGTAAATTCAGAGGTACAAAGTCTATCTTCACACTGGATTTCCAGAATGATGCAGAGTATGTAGGCGGATGTATTGCAGGAGGAAGACAGTATCTGCATATTAATGCAAATGGCGATGTGGAACCATGTGTATTTATTCATTATTCAAACTGCAACATCAAAGATACATCCCTGCTGGATGCACTGAAGAGCCCGATCTTCCAGGCTTATCATGATAATCAGCCATTTAATGAAAATATGCTCAGACCATGCCCAATGCTTGAGAATCCGCAGATCCTTCGCCGTCTTGTAAAAGAGACAGGAGCCAAGTCCACAGATCTGCAGTCTCCGGAGACAGCAGATCATCTGTGTGGTAAGTGTGATCAGTATGCAGCATGCTGGAAAGAAAGAGCAGACCAGATGTGGGCAAAGACTCTGGAAGAAAAGAAAGCAAAAGCAGCAGAATGATTTTTTTGCAGTAGCAAGCTGATAGAAACATAAAATAAAAGCGGTGCACTGTCATTGATCCTTGAAAGGATCTGACAGATGCACCGTTTTTTGATAACGGAATTTTCATCATGATTACACGGATTGTTCCGTGCTTTGCACTTCTACAAGCCTTCCCGTTATTCGCATATCGTGGGATTCTATTTTGTAAAGTAAAGGAAATCAGCACAGGGACGCTGGTAATCGCTGATCAGGCTGTTCATAACATTTCCATTGTAATACAAAGTGGCTGAGCCGCCTCCGTCCAGATTGTAGGCATAGGTGCAGCCATAAGACAGAAAGATATTAACCATATCCCAGTGATTCAGCCCTGTATAGGAACCGGTATTTGTAACAAGAAGCACGTAGTTACAAGGAGAGATCATCCCAATGGCAGTTCTTGGATAATATTTGGCTGTTTCGGACCAGGCTGGCTGTACTTTGCCATCTTTGATCAGCACAGGGCCAAAGTTGTAGGTATCCTTTACCCCATCTGCCAGCAGGTCTTTTCCCATCAGTCCCTGGGCAGGGGTATAAATGGTTCCGTCTTTTTTTACTGCCATCACACTATAACTGGTCATGTAATTTCCGTAGATCTTACCGTTTTTGATGCACATGCCCAGTGGGGAAGGCTTCCCTGTCTGGTAGCTGAAAGCACTGCCGTTCACACCAATGATCCCGCCGTTAGATGATACAGCACTGGATGTGGTCTGGCGTGTGCCTCCGTAAGTACCATAGGATAATGCAGAACGCAGCTGGGAAGGACTGGAAATATGTATTTTGGCAGCCCAGTAAGAAACCCCATGCATGGATTTTTTGCGAAGATCGATCTTCAGGGTGCTGCTTGTGTAGGTATAATGGGAGGAACTTAAGGTCTTGGCCGGCTGCGGCTCCCTGGTAGCAATCCTTTGACCGATGTTGTTAACATAAGCATCATCAATCCATTGATTCCTGGCCATAACGCCAGAGGCTTTATCAAAATAGTAATAGAAATTGCCTATTTTCTGCCAGCCCTTTGCCATGGTGGAGTCTGCCAGGAAGTAATAGCGTCTGCCTTTGGAAGTAAGCCATTTCTTTGCAATGGCAACCCCATTTTTGTCAAAACAGTAACGCTTGCCTTTGCTGGTAGCCCAGCGGTTGCGGAACATGATCCCTGTACTGGGAGAACAGTAATATCGCCGGCCTCCTTTTTTGAGCCAGCCAGAAGCACGGCGTCCGTTGGTATAGCTGTAATAGTAATTGCTCTTGTACTTGATACGGCCATACATCAGCCGTCCCTTCGTATTGTAGAAATAATAATGCTTGCCAAGCTTTACCCAGCCTCTTCTGGTGGAGGAGGTGGTTTTTACCTGGGTTTTGGAAGCCTTTACATAGGAAGCTGCCTGTGCGGAGGCAGTGTCTGTAAAGCCAAGAAAGAAAACAGACAGGCAGATCAGGAACCATTTCCAAAATCGCTGTGCCTGTACAGGTCTTGATACATCATTCATCATAATCATCCTCTTTAATGCATGGAAAAGCAGGAGAAGTCCTGCTTTTCTCAATAATCTGTTTTATGGTAAAAACGTCCGTTGATATAGTCTGTTTTGATCAGATTTACAAAGGCAGAAGGATCTGTTTCGTGTACCTTTTTCACAAGAAGCTTTGCTTCATCTCTGGATACTACGGAATAGAGCAGGCTGGTCCCCTCACCGGTATAGCAGCCATTCCCCTCAAAACGGGTGGCAGAATGGTGGGTCAGCTGGGAAATCTCGTGGTAAACCAGATCAGGATGTCTGGTAACGATGAATAGCGTATGCTTCTTGTAACGCTGATGAAGCATCTGTATAGTCTGGGTGGAGGTGAACTGGAAAATAATGGAGTACAGTGCACGGTCCCAGCCAAACAGGATACCTGCGGCCACAAGGATGCAGGCATTGGCACAGAAAACATAATTCCAGATATCTTTGCCGCTTTTTTCGGAAAAATAAATGGCAAAGAAATCGGTGCCGCCGCTGCTGGTATTGCCGATCAGACAAAGGCTGATGGAAAAGCCGTTGATCAGCCCTCCGAAAATGCTGATCAGTAGAGAATCATAGGTGATAGGCTGTGCAGGGATCAGGTCTGTAAGCACACTGGAAAGAAGGATCACACAACAGGAGCTGATGGTGAACTTCTTGCCGATAAAGCGGAAGCCTACGTAAACAGGAATACTATTCAGCAGGATATTGATCACAGTGTAAGGAATCTGAAGCCCTAAAAACTGGGCAAAAATGTTCTGGATCAAAAGGGTAAGACCACTGACGCCTCCTGGATAAAGACCGCCTGCTCTTACAAAGGTTTTGATATTAATGGCAAAAACAGTAGCTGCAAGTACAGCACAGCCATAGCGCTTACATTCATGCTTGATATTCAATTGTTCCATAACACTCTCTCCTTGTTACAGATGTTATTAGATGTTATTAATGGAAATCTGCCTCCCACCGTCCGGATGCTCCGCAGGGAAGGATCAGACCGTTATTTCTGACAGGAAGTCCGATCTCCTGGGAATCTACATGGCCATTGAACCTGCCAAGCTCTGTAGACAGCATATAAGTAAGTACAGCCGGTGCCAGCCCTGTAGTGTAGGAATTAACAAGGAAGAAAAGGGGCTGATCAGAAAGAAGGGAAGCACACAGCTTGATCAGGGGATGGATCGCTTCCTCGATCTTCCATACTTCTCCTTTGGGACCACGGCCATAAGAGGGAGGATCCATGATAATGGCATCGTAATGATTGCCCCTTCGGATCTCACGCTCTACAAACTTTACACAGTCATCTACAAGCCAGCGGATGGGGGCGTCTCCAAGACCTGAGGCCACAGCATTTTCTTTGGCCCAGGTAACCATACCTTTGGATGCGTCTACGTGGGTCACACTGGCTCCTGCAGCAGCTGCTGCAAGGGTAGCACCTCCTGTGTAGGCGAAAAGATTCAGCACCTTGATGGGACGACCTGCATTACGGATCTTGTCCCCAAACCAGTCCCAGTTGGCAGCCTGTTCCGGGAAAAGACCGGTGTGCTTGAAGCTGAATGGCTTCAGATGGAAGGTCAGCTCCTTATAATGAATGTCCCATTGCTGCGGCAGATCAAAAAATTCCCATTCTCCACCGCCTCTGGAGCTTCTGTGATAGTGTGCATTAGGCCTTTTCCAGCCTTTGTCTGTGCGTGGGGTGTCCCAGATCACCTGAGGATCCGGACGGATCAGAAGGTAGTCCCCCCATTTTTCCAGCTTTTCCCCACGGGAAGTGTCTATTACCTGATATTCTTTCCAGTTATCTGCAATCCACATGAAATAAAACCTCGTTCTTTTTGAATTTCCTTTGATGGCAGGTGTGCCTTATAAGGACAGTATAGTGGAAAAGGGAAGGTTGTGCAAGGCAAAAAGAGGGAAGGGATACAGTAAAATAATCATTGACAAATTTGATTATACTGTATTTGTATAGGTTGCATTGTACAGAAAAGATATGTTTATATATCAGGGCTTCATTTTCGGATTTCTCCCGGGCATTTATTATCTCTGTCATTTGCCAAACTCGCACTTACAGTGCTCAGACACGGCAAATAACAGAGAAATTAGCCCAGTCGAAATCTACGAAAGCCTCGCATGATATATAACCAAGATCTTTTCTGTCATGCAACTGACGATACGATATGATTAATTTGCCAATGTTTATTTTACTGTATCTGACGGTCCGGTGGTAAATATGGTTGGAATATACGAAAAAAGTGCATACCCCATATAAATATTGTATGGGGAAAAGGCTTGACAACCAATAATTTAGCATACTAAAATGTAACAGATATAGCCTCCGGCAGGATTGCAGAGGTGCGCAGGAGAAGTATGTCATGCAATTGCATGACGCGCACCTCGCAGCAAGAATGCCGAGGCATTCTTGAGGGAGTGGTAAAATCCCTTGAAATACAGGCAAGAGGAGGAAATTATGAAGAAATATACCGAAATGAACAAGGAAGAACTGCAGGCACTGAAAAAAGAACTGGACGCTCAGTTTGCAGAGGTAAAGGCACAGGGACTTGCCCTTGATATGTCCAGAGGAAAGCCAAGTGCTGCACAGCTTGATCTTTCTATGGAAATGATGGATGTTCTTGGCAGCGGTGATGACCTGAAATGCGAGACAGGGGTTGACTGCAGGAACTACGGGGTGATCGACGGTATTCCGGAAGCCAAAAGACTTCTTGGAGAAATGTCTGAGGTGGATCCGGATCACATCATTATCTACGGTAACTCAAGCCTGAATGTTATGTTTGACAGTATTGCACGTTCTATGACACACGGTGTTATGGGGAATACACCATGGTGCAAGCTGGATGAAGTAAAATTCCTCTGTCCTGTTCCAGGATATGACCGTCATTTCAAGATCACAGAGTTTTTCGGAATCCAGATGATCAATGTTCCTATGACACCACAGGGACCGGATATGGATATGGTAGAGGAGCTGGTAAGCAAGGATGCATCAATTAAAGGGATCTGGTGTGTACCTAAATACTCTAACCCACAGGGATATACCTATTCAAAGGAGACAGTTGAGCGTTTCGCCAGACTGAAACCGGCAGCACCGGATTTCCGTATTTACTGGGATAATGCATACAGCATCCACCATCTGTATGATGACAATCAGGATTTCCTGGTAGAGATCCTGGCTGAATGTGCAAAAGCAGGCAATCCAGATCTGGTCTACAAGTTTACATCCACATCCAAGGTAAGCTTCCCTGGATCAGGTATTGCAGCAGTAGCAGCTTCTAAGGCTAACCTGGATGATTTCCGCACTTATATGCAGATACAGACCATTGGTCATGACAAGCTGAACCAGCTGCGTCATGTAAAATTCTTTAAGGATCTGGACGGACTTCGTGCACACATGAGAAAGCATGCAGCCCTGCTTCGTCCTAAGTTTGAACTGGTACTGGATACTCTGGAAAAAGAACTGGGAGGTCTTGGTATTGGTCAGTGGACCAGCCCCCACGGCGGTTACTTTATTTCCTTTGATTCACTGGATGGCTGTGCAAAGGCAATCGTAGCAAAAGCAAAAGAAGCAGGCGTTGTGCTTACCGGAGCCGGTGCAACCTATCCATATGGAAAGGATCCGAAAGATTCCAATATCCGTATTGCACCGTCCTTCCCTACACTGGAAGATCTGGAAAAAGCAGCACAGGTATTTGTTTTATGTGTAAAACTCACAAGTGTGGAAAAACTATTAGCAATGTAAGAACAGCGGGCCTGTAAAGCCACAGACCCCTGTGACTGGATCGGAGGCAGTTTATGGCAGAAGAAAACAGGAAAATGGGAGCAGGAAAGAAGATAGTGATAGTTTTGATCGTGATTCTCCTCCTGTGTACTGTAGGAGCATATGCTTATGGAGTATATTATTTCAGCAGCCATTTTCTGCCTGGATCCACAGTAAATGGATTTAATTGTTCTTATATGACAGCAGGGGAGGCAGAGAGCCTTCTTGGAGAAAGAGTGCATGCATATGCACTGGCGATCGGTACGAAGAATAATGGACAGGAAGGGATCACAGCAGAGGACGTGGGACTTTCCTATCAGTCTTCTGGAAGTGTACAGAAGCTGATCAAAGATCAGAATCGTTATAAATGGTTCCTGGCTTTTGGACAGGATCAGGTGTATGATGTAGCTGAAGACATTTCCTATGACGAAGGGAAGATGACAAAGGCCATAGACAATCTGAAGTGCATGGATCCGGACAAAGTGGTCCAGCCTGTGGATGCCCAGATCAGGGATACAGGGGAGAAGTTTGAAATCGTGTCTGAGGTGGCAGGGAATGCCCTGGATCCTTTGAAGGTAAAGCAGGTGATCGCCAATGCAATGGTAACAGGACAGAACCAGGTGAATCTGGAGGATGAAGCCTGTTATCTGAAGCCGGCAGTATATAGCACAGATGAGCAGCTGATCCGTAATTGTGAGCAGATGAATCAACTGTCAGATGTGATCATTACCTATGATTTTGCAGACAGGACAGAAACAGTAGACAGAAGCGTGATTGCTGATTGGTTTAATATAGATCAGAACGGAGATGTGTATCTTGACGAAACACTGGTAGCAAAATATGTGGATGCGTTAGGATACAAATATGATACATTTGGAAAGACACGTACTTTCCTCACATATGATAACAGGGAAATTACAATAGAAGGCGGAGATTATGGATGGGCCATTGACCAGCAGGCGGAGACTAAGGCATTGATCGCAGCAGTAGAAAGCGGGGAAACCCAGGTGCGGCAGCCGGTTTATGCTTACTCCGGATGGAGCCGTGCAGCCAATGATATCGGCTACACTTATGTGGAGATCGACCTGACTAATCAAAGACTTGTATTTTATAAAGACGGGAAACCGATCATAGATACTCCTGTAGTAACAGGAAATCCAAATATAGATGGCTGTGCTACACCTACCGGATGCTTTGCACTGGCAAACAAAAAGTCTCCTTCTGTACTCACAGGAGAGGATTATGCAGCAGAGGTCACTTACTGGATGCCTTTCTCTGGAAATGTAGGGATCCACGATGCTGTATGGAGAACTGAATTTGGCGGTAATCTTTATCAGCTGGAAGGGTCTCATGGATGTGTAAATTTACCTTATGACCAGGCAGCAGCTCTTTACAGCAATGTGGAGATCGGCATGCCGGTAGTGGTATATCAATAGAAGAAAATGAATATAAGAAATTGGATATACGGAATTAGGTTATAAGAAATTAAATATAAGGAAATGAATATAAGGAGATGAATCTTATTATGAAGATCGTTGTTTTGGCAGGCGGAACCAGTACAGAACGGGATATTTCCATTATGTCAGGTACAGGCATCTGCAAAGCACTGAGACAGAAAGGACACCAGGCAGTTCTGGTGGATATTTTTTGTGGTACAGAGAATGTGGACTGGGCAGATCCTTTCCCTGAGGAATACGATGTTGACCAGGCTGTAGAATATATGAAGAGCTTTAATCCTCAGATTGAAACCATGAAAGCCGAAAGACGCAGTTTCTTTGGACCAAATGTACTGGAATTGTGTCAAGCAGCTGATATTGCATTTCTGGGACTTCACGGGGCTAACGGGGAAGATGGTAAAGTACAGGCGGCTTTTGATCTGATGGGGATCAAATATACAGGAACCGGTTATCTGAGCAGCGCCATTGCCATGGACAAATGTATGACAAAGGAATTTTTCCTGGCAAATCATGTGCCCACTCCTAAGGGGGCTACCCTGACAGGAGAAAATGGCTTTGATACAGATCTGTCAGTTCTTGGACTGGAGTTCCCTGTGGTTGTTAAGACCAGCTGCGGTGGTTCCAGTGTAGGCGTTTACATTGTAAATGACCAGAAAGAGTATGAAGAAGCTTTAAAAGAAGTAAGTATTTACGGAAACGAAGCAGTTGTAGAGGAGTACATAAAGGGGCGGGAGTTTTCTGTATCCGTAGTAGACGGAAAGGCGTATCCAATTATTGAGATCGCACCGATCCAGGGCTTTTATGATTACAAGAATAAATATCAGGCTGGATCTACCGTAGAAACCTGTCCGGCACATATTTCGCAGGAGTTGACAGACAAGATGCAGGATCTGGCTGTAAAGGCGGCAAAGGCTTTGAAGCTGGAAGCTTACAGCAGACTGGATTTTCTTATGAAGGAAAACGGGGATATGTACTGTTTGGAGGCAAATACACTTCCGGGGATGACTCCTACCAGCCTGATCCCTCAGGAAGCCAAGGTTCTGGGCATGGATTATCCACAGCTTTGTGAGGAACTGATCCGTTGCTCCATGAAGAAATACAGGTAAAGTTTATGAAGAATCTTACATTAGCAAATATTGCAAAGGCCTGTGGAGGTGTTTATCATGGGCCTGAAAATAAAAAAGACATACAGGTTTCCTCTATTACCACAGACAGCAGGCAGATACAGCCGGAAGGTCTGTTTGTACCCATAGCAGGTGAGCGGGTGGATGGACACACGTTTATCCCACAGGTTATGGAAAAGGGTGCTCTTGCCACATTATCAGAAAGACCACTGGAAGGAGCTCAGTATCCTTACATCCAGGTGCAGTCTTCTCTTCAGGCAGTGAAGGATATTGCAGAATTTTATCTTAAGCAGCTGGGGATACCGGTAGTGGGAATCACCGGCAGTGTAGGCAAGACAAGTACCAAGGAAATGATCGCTTCTGTTCTGAAGGAAAAATATAAAACCCTGAAAACCCAGGGGAACTTTAATAATGAACTGGGACTTCCCCTTACTGTATTCCGGCTGCGGGAAGACGATCAGATCGCAGTTCTTGAAATGGGGATCAGCGATTTTGGGGAAATGACCCGTCTTGCAAAGATCGCCAGACCGGATACCTGCGTGATCACCAATATTGGTACCTGTCATCTGGAGTTTCTGGGAGACCGGGACGGAGTATTAAAGGCAAAAACAGAGATTTTCCAGTATGTGAACCCGGATGGGCATATTGTGCTGAACGGGGACGATGACAAGCTGTGTACAGTGAAGGAATATCATGGTATAAAACCGGTATTTTTCGGCATGGATCAGGGACTGCCTGTTTATGCAGATGAAGTGAAAAGCCTGGGACTGAAAGGGATGTCCTGCAGGATCCATATGGGAGAAGAAAGCTTTCCGGTAAAGATCCCTATGCCTGGACAGCACATGATCTATAATGCACTGGCAGCAGCTGCTGTAGGCAGGATTTATGGACTGACCATCCCTCAGATCTGTCAGGGCATTGAAAGCTATGAATCGATCAGTGGCAGATTCCATATGATCGACACAGAGAAATATCTGATCGTAGACGACTGTTATAATGCCAATCCTATGTCTATGAAAGCATCACTGGATGTATTAAAGGATGCCGATGGCAGGAAGGTGGCAATCCTTGGAGATATGGGTGAACTGGGCGAGGATGAGATCGCCCTTCATGAAGGTGTGGGAAGCCATGCGGCAAAGTGCGGGATCGACCTTCTGATCTGTTGCGGCAGCCTTTCCGGATATATGGCACAGAAGGCAAAGCAGGACAATCCTTCTCTGGATGTGATCTATGAGCCGGATCGGGAGGCTTTGCTCAGTAAGATTGGAAGCTATGTAAAAGAAGGAGACACCATCCTTGTAAAGGCTTCTCATTTTATGCATTTTGAAGAATTGGTAAATAAACTGCAGAAAGTCTGAGACTTAGTGATCCTGCCGGCAAGCAGCTGGCAGGATATCAGCTGGGAGTCAATTCCCCAACTGATATAGCCTCCGGCAAGCTGCAGATGCGAAATTTGTCAGGCAGGTATAGAATTTGACGAACGATTTATGTACCGCAGGCTCCTGTTTCGGGGTATAATCTTCTTTAGCAAGAAGATATAAGGAGGAGCTTATGGTAAAAAAAATCATGGATCTGTACCTGCTGCTTTATTGTATGGCTGGACTTGGAGTCCTGGGCGCTGCAGGTATGCTTGCCACAAATCTTTCTTACAGAAGAATAATCAGAAAAACAGGCCGCTTATCAAATCTTAAAGAGAAGTGGCTTAATTTATGGAAAACAAGAGACAGGCTGCTGCATCGGATGAATCGATTTGTATGGTATTGTTCCCTGTTATCAACAGCGGTCCTGGGACTGGCTTTTTATCTGACAACTGCTTATGACCTGGAAAAAGGCATGCCATTAATCTATTTGTATATCGGAGCTGCAGTACCTGTGGTGCTGATGCTTTTAAGGTGGGGACTGGACTTTTCTTACAAGGAAAGCCTGGTCATGGGCACATTATCCGACTATATTGAGCAGATGCGTACTTGGGTGGAGGAGATCCCAACGAAGGAGAAAGCAGATCCTATCCTGAAGGAGCAGGTAGTGGACAAGATCACAGCCAGCATCCGCCAGACTGCTGCATCCGGCAGTCATTTCAGCAAGATGCTTACTCCGGAGGAGGAAGAGATCATGCGTGAGATCATACGGGAATTTATGGACTGAATCGTTACATTTAGGATACATGGGATGTGCACTTACGTCCGCCTTTATAAGCAGTGGGTAACAAATGAGTCTCAGTGAAGAGAGGAGATACAACATGAAGATCGTAATATTGGAAGCAGACAGTCTGGGAGAAGATATGGTATTTACTCCTTTTGAAGAGTTTGGGGAAGTGGTGATCTATCCTTCTTGCACCAGTGAACAGGCGCCTGAGCGTGTGCAGGATGCAGATGTAGTGATCGCCAATAAAGTACCTATCTGTGAAGCAACCATTGGACAGGCAAAGAATCTGAAACTGGTATGCCTTACTGCTACAGGGATCAATAACCTGGATGGGGATTATCTTAAAGCAAAAGGGATCGCTGCCTACAATGTGGCTGGGTATTCTACGAACGGAGTGGCACAGCATACCTTTGCACTGCTTTTCTATATTTTGGAAAAGCTGTCCTATTATGATCAGTATGTTAAATCTGGAGAATATGCAAGAGGAAGCTGTTTTTCCCATTTCGGAAAAAGCTTCTGTGAACTGCAGGATAAAACCTGGGGGATCGTTGGACTAGGCACTATTGGCAGAAGAGTGGCGCAGCTGGCAGAAGCCTTTGGCTGCAAGGTGCTGTGCTATTCAGCATCAGGACATAAGTATGACAGCAGATATGAGCAGACAGATTTTGATACTCTGCTGGCAAAGTCGGACTTTATTTCTGTCCATGCACCATTAAATGCATATACTGAAAATCTGTTTACGCTGGATGCTTTTAAAAAGATGAAGAATACAGCCATCTTTATTAATGTGGCAAGAGGAGCCCTGGTAAATGAGCAGGATCTGTACACAGCATTGACCACAGATGAGATCGCAGGTGCTGCACTGGATGTACTTTGCAGGGAGCCTATGGATCCGGAGAATCCGCTACTGAAGATACAGGACAGCACCAGGCTTCTGATCACACCTCATATTGCCTGGGCTGCAAAAGAAACACGTTTCCGGGTAGTAGAGGAGGTAGTCCAAAATATACGCCGTTTCCAAAGGGGAGATACTGTAAACCGGGTTTATTGAAGCGGCGGCAGATCCTGCCATAGCGGGATCATCACATCAATATAAAATTCAGTACCAATATGGGAGAACCGGGCGAAGCCATGGTATTTTTCAGCGATAGTCTCGATGGAAGACAGACCGATCCCGCTTCCTCCCTGTTTATACACGGGCAGATACTGCCCGTTTCTTTTGTTTATTTTTCCGTCAAAGTTGTTGGTGGAAACAATATAGAGATTCTTTTCCTTTTCTACAGATACGGACAGATCATGGTATTTAGGACTGTCTGTCACAGTATTACATCCTTTGATCACATTTTCCAGAAGATTTCCCACTAAAGTGCAAAGATCCACATCCCCCACAGGGATTTTGTAAGGAAGCTGGATTTTCCAGTGTGTCTTGATCTGCTGATTCTGTGCTGCCTGCTGATAGTAATTCAGCAGGGAGTTTAAGGCATAATTCTGGCAGAAATCACTGGTTTCCTTTACAGGCAGGGTTTTCATATATTCATCCAGATAAGAACTAAGAGAAGCGTAATCCTGTTCATTTAAAAGACCCTGGAGAGTGACTACAGTCTGACGGAAATTATGGCGCAGCACAGCTGTCTGCTCTATGTATCGCTGCTGTCTCTGATACAGGGATTCCTGCATGCTCATAAGCCGCAGCTTCCGGGAATTCTCTGCATTTGTCAGAATTGTCTGCGCTACAAAATAGAAAACAAAATAAATGAAACAAAGCATAAAGATCATACAAACCAGTATCTGCCAGAATACAGTAAATACACGATACGAATAAAGTACCTGGTAGTTATGGGGAATGATGAAAATATTCAAAATAAAAAATGTACAGGAAACAAGAGACATGGCGTACCAGGGGGCATCTGCCTTCAGAAAATGGATCAGCCTGCTTCCAAAATGGGCAACCGGCCACCCAAGAAGCAGAACCAGAAGAATACTGCATCCGAATTGAAAAAGACAGGCTTCCAGACTGAAACTGTTTGCAGGTGCAGCAGGATGGAGCAGGGCGTCAAAGCCTCTGGCAAAATTGCTGCAAAATGCCATCAGTGCTATGCACAGGCAGAACGTATTCAGGTTCTGGCTGAAACGGGTAGTAAGAAGGCGGTTGTAACCGATGAAAAATATGATGATCATAATCCCCACTGTGATATTGTCATCCAAATGAAAGAAAAATCCCAAACAGACTCCAGCAGGCACCATCAGGATGAAAAGAAGTGAAAATGCAAGGATCACGGACCGGGATGACCATTTCATATATTGCTTGGTGGGAAGAAAGCAGAAAATGGCTGCAGGGATAATGGCAAGGTAGGTGCAAACGTCAGAGAAAAAATACTGTAAAGTCATGAATGAAGTCTCCTTTCTGCCATCTTGTGACGGATGGAGGCAAACGTATAATCCTCCCATTGCTGACGGATCCTGGAAAGTCTGCGTGTAGATACAGGAAGCTTCTGGCCGTTGGAAAGGATACACAGATTGCTGTCAAAACCGGAAATGTAGTCCATATTCACAAGTATCCCCCGGTTAATCTGCCTGAAACGGCTTTCATTTTCAAGATCAGCAGTCAGCTTTGAAAAGCTGATCAGCGGATCATAACGGCCGCCTTTATTGTCTGTAACAACGGTACGGTGGTCATCAGAAAGGATGCTGATGATCTCACTATGGGGAATCCGAACCGTCTGGCGGTTATGAGTGAATTCCAGATACTGGATATCTGTCTGCATCAGACGCAGGGCATCCTGAAGGACACGGGAAATATCCTTCTGCGTGACAGGCTTTTGGAGATAGTCAAAAGCATGACAGTGGAAGGCTTGAGGCAGATGGTCACTGCTGCTTGTCAGAAAAACGATCAGGCAGCTTTCATCCTGTCTGCGGATCTGCTGGGCAGCTTCAATGCCTGGCAGTCCGTCCATATAGATATCCATAAAAAGTATGGAATATTTATGTGGGGTAAAATCTGCAAGCAGTTCCTCACTGCTGGAGTAGCAGGTGATGGAAAAATCTATATTGCTGGAATCAGCAAATTGCTGGATCAGCTTCCTGGTATGGGTAAGTACTTGGGGCATGTCATCAATTAATGCTATGTTCATTGTCTGTCACCTCTTATGTTTATGGTAAAGTATAACATGAATTCGGGAGAATGAACAGTATTTTCACAATTTGAAAAGCTAATGAAAAGCTGATTAAAAGCATATCAAAAGCATATCAAAGCTTGAAAAAGCTTATGAAAAACAGGAAAATGTGTTGTTTGTATTTATACTGCATGATATAATTTTTCGTGAAAGAATGTACAGAAATAAAAAATGTACAGAAACGAGGGAAAGAAGATGAAGAGAAAGAGGTTGAAACAGTTTTTATGTGCATTACTGACTGTATCCATGGTTGCAGGGCAGCCGCTTTCACTGCTGGCAGCAGAAGAAGCTGTGACAGAGGTGGGAGCTGAAGGATTTTCAGATGCACAGGAAGCCGTAGAGGATGTGGACGAGGAACAGGTGCTGGACGCATAGGAGATCCCGCCACAGATGTCTGGTGATACAGACAGTGTTTTTTCAGATGCATCCGATACAGCACAGACAGACTCCCTGTTTGGGGATGGCAGTACAGAGGCAGAAGAGTTCTCTGATTCCGGTGAGGAAGGATCAGAAGAGCCGGAAGCGCTTCTGTCTTTCAGAGAATATCTGGAAAGTCAGGGTGTGGATGTGGACAGTCTTTCAAAAGAAGAGAACATCCATCTGTATGAGGTCTATAAGGCCTATGTAAGACAGTACCTGGGAGTGAATCCGGAGACTGCGGCGGTTCATTCTTCAGGAACTGAAGGCTGGCTGAGAAATAATTATCTGGAAGCAGTAGTAAACAGCGAAGGCAAGTTTACCATGGGAACCTGTGAAGGAAATCCAAACTACGATTCTGACAATAACAGAAAGCTTCTGTATGGACATCCCAATCCAAATACATCAGAAACCCTGATCAAAGTAGGAGATCAGGAACGCTTTTTTGAGGCAGATACAGTAAACAGTGTGGGCAATAAAGTAATTGCCAGCATGACCTACAACGGTGTACAGATCATACAGACCCTGGAACTGGTAAAAAGCGGAAATGCCAGCTATGCAGATACAGTAAGGATTTCTTACCAGGCCATCAATGTATCCGGAAGTGCAGTAGATGTAGGTATCCGTATTATGCTGGATACCATGCTTGCTAACAATGACGATGCACCTTTCAGGATTCCAGGAGTAGGAAACCAGACCACGATCCGTACTTTTACAGGGGCAGCAATCCCTCAGTCCTATCAGGTATATGACCGTCTGGATGATCCCACCACACTGGCTACAGGATATCTTTACAGAGGAAATGAGCGCAGACCTGATGTGGTATATTTTACCAACTGGTCATCCATCCGTGGAGAATACTGGGATTATGATCCATATGAGGGAAGCAGTCTGGGAGACAGTGCAGTAGCGATCCGCTTTGATCCTAAAACACTGGCTGCCGGCAAATCCATGGAAGTTTCAACCTATTATGGAATCAGTGTAGGTAATTCCATTACAGCAGGCTCAGGTAATGAATCAGTAGGGAAAAACCAGTTCCTGATCAAGGTAAAGGATACCGGTACAGAAGAATATCTGGAAGATGTGGATGTTGCTCTTACAGGACAGAATGGGCAGACACTTCAGGGAAAAACAGATGAAAACGGCAAGATTCTTTTTGATGACATAAAAAGCATTGCCGGAGATGTGGATATTAGCATTTCCAAAGACCAGTATCGCACCAAGGTGATCCGCAAGAAACTTAAGGGTGGAGAATCAATGGTCTTTACCCTGAAAAATCTGAATGACACCACTCCGGAGATTGAGTCCGTTACAATGGGAGACAAGAACCTTCTGATCGATACGGTTTCATTTCTGGAGGATTCAAGCGCTGAGATCGCAAAAGCCAAGAATACAAAGACCGTTAAGATCAATGTTGAGTCCGACATGGATGACTGTGTCTATTTCCTGATGCAGGACGAGTCTGTGGTAGCCAAGAATAAAACCGGTGTATTTGAATTCAAAACACTGGAAAAGAAAAACGGCACTGTGATCGAGAAGCTTACTTCCCAGTCAAAAAGATACGTAAAATGCGTTTCCAAGGATGGTAAATCTTCCAAAGAGATCCAGTTTGGACTGAAGGTTTCCAAACCAGTAGTTTCGGCAAAGGGTATTACCAAGATGAAATTCATGACCATGGGAGAGGGGAATGTGGGAAAATCTTCCCTTGCAGCCTTGTTCATGGGAAATGCCCTGAAATTCGGTATGAATGATCTGCTGGATCTGGAAGTGAAAACCGATGACAATGGAAAGGTAAGCGTTGGTCTGAATCTGAAGTTTATGCCTAGCACCCAGAAGGAAAAGGAAAAGCTGAACAAAGAACTTCTGGAATCTAAGGCAAAGGACTTTAAGCTTGGAAAGAAGCAGCCAAAGCTTAATATAGGAAGCTTTAAGACTACATTTAATGTTGCCGGATATGGAGAAGGATATCTGGATAACGGAAAGGTAATAGTCAATATAGTCGTCAGGGCATGCGGTTCTGTTTCTGGAAGCCATACCACCAATTTCTTCTGGATCGTTCCTACATACATCTCAGTAAGCGGAGAAGGAAAGATCGAAGCAGAGATCAGAGGAAGTATTATAAACCAGAACGGATTGAACCTGAACGGACTTTTGCCGAAATGGACCAGCGGAACCATTGCACCTTCTATCTCTGTAGCAATTGAAGGCGGCGTAGGTTCCAAGGGGATTGTCAATTTTGGCGCAGAGGGAAGAGGAACCGTTAAGTATACAGCGGACTTTGTAAAGTCTACCCAGCTTTGTGAGCTGACAGCATCTGCCAGCCTGAAAGCTGCAGTGTGGAAGTTTGAGAAGAGTTTGAAGCTGGCAGAGGCTACGGTCACTGTATATGACAGCAACCGGAAGGATCGTTCTGTATATTGCCAGGATCAGAATATTTACGATGAACTGAATGCACAGCCTTTCCTTCTGGCGTCAGAGGAAGGTGTGGAGACAGATAACGGAATTACTGCAGGCTCGGATTCCAATCCCATTTTTGTAAATGCAGGCGGAACCAATTATAAATTCTGGATCCATGAGGATCCATCAAAGCAGATCTGCAACAGCAGCCAGCTGGTATATCAGAAAGCAGGAGAAACAGGATATACCATTATTGACGATGACGGAACTTCTGACTTTGCACCTGCAGTTGCAGTAGACGAAGCAAAGAAAGTGATCTATGTGGCATGGCAGGATACAAAGAAGGCCTTTGACGATTCTTCCGCTACGGTAGATCAGATGGCAAACGCATCTGAGATCTGTGTAGCTGTGATCCACTATGGCAGCGGTTCTGATATGATCCGTACATATCCTCTTACAGATAATAATGTGACAGATACCATTCCTGGAATCGCAGTGAAAGACGGTGTTGCATATGTGGCATGGTATCATACTGAAAACAAGGCGCTTGAGACTACACTGCCAGGTTATGTATACTATACTTCTATCAATGCAAATGGTAATAAAGGAAGCGTACAGTCTGTAGATATTGGATCAAACCGTTATATTTCCCAGATCTCTGTAGCTGCATCAGGCTCCGGCCCGGTTGTTACCTATACCTTTACCTCTGGTGAAGGCGTACAGGCCCTTGCAGATGTAGATGAAACAAGACAGAGCGGCTATATTCAGATCAATACAGGTGAAACAGGAAATCTTGGTACAGAGGAAGGAAGTGCAGCCTCCGGCATCATTACCGGAAGCCTTGATGGAACAGAGTATATGTTCTGGTATCAGGATGGGAATATTGCTTATAAAGCAAATGTAAATGACAAAGCTTCTTATGTGTTTGACCCGGCACAGCTTCCGGAAAATCTTACAAAGGATTTCCAGGTGATCAGTTCCCAGACAAAAACCTATATCCTGTGGACTGCCACTGCTTCATCTGATCAGGATCAGAATCAGAAGGCTGTCTATGGATGTATCTGGGAAAAGGGTGCTTTTGGAAAGGTACATTGTCTTGGAAACCTTGGAGCAGGTATTATTTCCGGCCTTTCAGGAGCCTTTAATGAGGATGGCAAGCTGGTACTTTCCTACAACAGAGCAGAATATGACGAAAATGGCACCACAAAATATTCTGATCTGGAAGAAAAGACAGTAGAAGAAACTGTGGATCTGAAGATCCAGTCAGTAGATTTTGAGGACAGCGATGTTGCTTCTGACCAGGCTCTGCCGATGACGGTCACTGTAAAGAACAATGGAAATCTTGCAGCAGAGGGAATTGATCTTTCCTACATTTGTGCAGAGAAAGATTATGAAGTTGGTCAGGGTCATAAAGACGTAGTGATCCAGCCTGGTGAAGAAAAACAGATCCAGATCGATTACCCTGTTCCGGAACTGAATGTGGATGATGAGCCGGAAACTTACAGAATAGAAGTGTCTGCGGCTGGCAGTGGGGTACGCCAGGATGCAGCAGAGTTTGAACTTGGCTATCGTGTGCTTTATGTAGAGCAGCTGGATGATGTAATGATGGATAATCAGGAATGTATCGTCCTGCAGATTGTAAACGACAGCGGTCTGGAAACTAAAAACGTAGGCTTCCGTATCCTGGCAGATGCTAAGGACGGTGCTGTGCTTTACACGGAAAATATGGGAACCCTGGAGCCGGGAGAAGTACGGACTGTTTATTTCCCAAGAACCACAATGGATGGTTCCAAGGCAGCATACCTGTATCTGGCTACAGATTCTCCAAGACGTAATGAAGAGGATGCATATTCTCTTCTCAGTAATTCATCAGAAAATGTGCGTCTGCTTACAACAAGCTCCTTTAAGATCACAGCTGGTGAAGGCGGAACCATTGTAAGCGAAAATGAGAAGAACTATGATTCAGACACAGAAATAGATGTGATCGCAGCTGCAAAGAATGGTTATGTGTTTGACCACTGGACTGCAAATGCTGGAATTTTTGAAGACGAAGACAGCCCAAGCACTACCTTTATCATGCCTGAGAAGGATGTGGAGGTTACTGCACTCTTTAAGAAAGAGAAAAAGGCGACTGGTGTATCCTTACCGGAAACACTGGAACTTTCTGTTGGAGATGTGGAGCAGTTAAATGCAACAGTTACTCCATCAGATGCAAGTGACAAATGTACATATACAACAGAGCAGACAGATATCATCAGTGTAAGTAAAAAAGGCGAAGTAGAGGCCCTGAAAGCAGGAACAGCACAGATCAAAGTGACCTGCGGAGCTTATTCTGATACTTGTAGTGTAACTGTAAAGGATGTTCCTGTAACAGATATCCGCATGATCTATCCAACACTGGAACTGGATGGTGTGGGAGCGCAGGACACGGTAGAAGTACTGCTTACTCCTTCCAATGCAACAGAAGCCCTTACTTATACTTCTGATCATCCGGAGATCGTATCTGTAGATGAAAATGGAAAAGTAACTGCTAATGCAGTGGGAGATGCAGAGATCACAGTCAGCACAAAGAGCGATGTGAAAGGAACTTGCAAGGTAAGAGTGACGAATCCGCTTACCGGTATCCAGATCAGTGAAAGTGCATTAAAACTTAAGAAAAATGATTCAGCTGTTTTAAGTGTGAATTTCCTGCCCTTTGATACAACAGAAAAGCAGGGAGTTGACTGGACCATTTATGATACAGATGTGGCAGAACTGGTTACATCAGGAGAAAACAACAGCATTGCTTCTGTTAAAGCAATATCTTCAGGAACAACACTGATCGAGGCAAGTATAGGAGATACCTTCCATGCATATTGCAATGTAACGGTTTATGTACCTGCTGAAAGGATTACCCTGAATACTCAGAATATTACCATAAGAGATGGACAAAGCTATTATCTGAGTTATGATATTTATCCGTCAGATGCAACGGACCGTGTTACTTTCACATCCAGCAATTATGATGTGGCTGACGTATATGGTGATGGTGAGGTCTATGGACGAGATCCAGGAACTGCAGTGATCACTGCAGCTACAGAAAGCGGTCTTTCTGCTTCTTGCCAGGTAACTGTTGTAGCTCCGGAAGATAACATGGTGAATGTAACAGATCTTAGCCAGTTTCAGTCAGATCATCCATATGCAAACAATGAAGACAGAACCTGGAGCTATCATGTAGATGGTGCTGGTTCCGTGTCCATTACCTTCAGTTCGGATACCGAGACAGAGGATGATTTCGATTACATTTACATCATGGATGGCACAGGAAAGAAGGTTGGTACTTATACAGGTACAGAGCTTCGAAACCGGACAGTTACGGTTTCTGGAAGCACCATTAAGGTAAGACTTACCTCTGACAGCAGTTATGCAAAATATGGATTCCGGGTGGTAAGGGCATCAGGAACCACATCCATTGGCTATGCACAGATTGCGGCAGTTCCCAATCAGTATTACACAGGAAGTGCTGTAACACCTGCCCTTAATATTACTTATATGGGACGTACACTTACTGCAGGTGTGGATTATACAGTATTCTATTCCAGCAATATCAATGTTGGAAAGGCAACTGCAGTGATCAGCGGTCTTGGAAGCTTTGCAGGATCCGCAACAGTGGAATTCTACATTGTGAAGCCTAACCTTAAGAAAGTAACCGGAGGCAAAACGGTTAGTGCTACCCAGAAGAAACTGACCATTGGCTGGAATCAGCAGTCTGGTGCAACCGGATACTATGTATATCGCTATGAAAAAGCGAAAAAGAAATATGTGCTGCGTGCAACCTTAAACGGCGGTACCAACACACGGTATACGGATAAAGATAAGAAACTGAAGTATGGCACCAAGTACAGATACAAGGTGATTCCATTCTTTATCCAGGGCAGCTTAAGCGCCAAAGGCCCGGCAGCAGTGATCGAAAGTACACTGGCACCGAAGAAGGCAGCCATCTCCAGAGTAACAGGCGGCAAACGATCTCTGACTGTGAAATATGGCAGAATTTCCAGAGTCAATGGATATGAGGTTTATGTTTCAAAAAGAAAGGGAAGCGGCTATAAGCTGGCTGCTACTGTAAAGAAAGGTACAGTTACAAAAGCAACTGCTAAGAGGCTTACCAGCAAGAAAACCTATTATGTGAAAGTGCGTGCATATATCAGCACAAAGAGCGGTAAGGTATACGGAGCGTATTCCTCACCGAAAAAGGTACGTGTGAAGTAACAGAAGCGTGCTATAAATAAAGCTTACAACGCAAAGATGGCAAGATAATGACAAAACGGAGAAGTTCCCGGGAATGTGGGGGCTTCTCCGTTTTTTTCTGGATTCAGTAAAATAAGATGATGTTATATGCGGCTTGTATCATGAGTTCCATTCATTTAATCTTCTTCAATTACTTGGATCTCCAGGTAGTCAAAATCAATTTGTTCAATAAAATTATCCTGGTAAAAACGCGCTTTATCATGCTTCTGGAAATGGCGGACCGTAGTATCCAGCCAGATGGGATTGCCAAGATCCATATCATAACAAAGCTGTTCAAGACAGTGGAAAACCTTGTGTGTGCGGGTGTCTTCACGGTCATCACATACCACTTCGTCTTTAAGCATATGGTTGTCTTTCCAAATTTTCCCCCATAAACGGAACATATATTTACCTCCCCGTCAGATCTGCCC
Source organism: Blautia glucerasea (assembly GCF_013304385.1). Taxonomy (GTDB): domain Bacteria; phylum Bacillota; class Clostridia; order Lachnospirales; family Lachnospiraceae; genus Blautia_A; species Blautia_A ammoniilytica. The sequence continues at coordinate 1,930 of NZ_JAAITU010000009.1, read as the reverse complement.
CAGGGCTATACTTGCTTTTGGGATTCTGTCTTCTGGCTGCGTTTTCGATTCAGATATCGTTCAATGCGGAGAAGAGCTTCTTTCAGCTCCTCAATGGAATAAGCATAAGAAATACGGATAAAACCTTCACCGCAATCGCCGAAAGCGCTGCCTGGAACAACGGCTACCTTTTCTTCCTTCAGAAGGTCAAGGGCAAAATCCTCACTGGTCATGCCAAATTCCCGGATATCCGGGAACATATAGAAAGCTCCCTCCGGAAGGAAACAGGGGAGCCCAAGACGCTGCAGCTCATGATAGAGGAAACGACGTCTCTGGTTGTAGGATTCCCGCATGTAAACAACATCCTGATCGCCGTTGTACATGGCTTCAATTGCAGCATACTGGCTTACGGTAGGAGCACACATGATGGCATACTGATGGATCTTGATCATTTGCTTCAGGATCTCCTTATTGCCCAGAGCATAGCCCAGACGCCAGCCGGTCATGGCAAAGCCTTTGGAAAAACCATTGATCACAATGGAATACTCCTTCATGCCGGGAAGGGATGCAATGGATACATGCTCCTTTCCATAGGTAAGTTCGCTGTAGATCTCGTCTGAGATCACCAGAATGTGATGCTCTTTGATCACATCCACAATAGCCTCCAGATCCTCTTTTTCCATAATGGCTCCTGTAGGGTTATTGGGGAAAGAAAGGATCAATGCCTTGGTCTTGGGAGTGATGGCTGCCTCCAGTTCCTCACGGGTAAGGCGGAAACGATTTTCGGCTTTTAATTCAATTGGAACCGGAACACCATCCGCCAGAAGGATACAGGGCAGATAAGAAACGTAGCTGGGCTGAATATAAATCACTTCATCCCCTGGATTAATAATGGTACGGAGAGCTACGTCGATAGCTTCGCTGCCGCCTACAGTAAGCATGATCTCAGATGCAGGATCATAGGTAAGTCCTGTACGTCGTTTGGTAAAGTCAGAAACTGCTTTACGAAGCTCCATCAGGCCGCTGTTAGAAGTATAGAAGGTCTTGCCGGCCTGCAATGCCTGGATCCCGGCCTCACGGATGTGATATGGAGTTTCAAAATCCGGTTCTCCAACACCAAGGGAGATGGCTCCAGGGATCTCCTTTACTATATCAAAAAATTTACGTATTCCAGATGGCTTTAAAGCCTTTACCTTTTCAGATAGAAATTCATTCATGGTGTCATTATCATTCTTTCATCAGATTTTTTACTGTTAAAGTCAACGCCCAGTTCTTTATATTTGGTAAGGGCGAAATGGGTGGCTGTGCTTTGTACCTCATCAATAGAGGCAAGCTTACCGGAAACAAACAGGGAAATCTCCTTCAGGGTTTTTCCTTTTATCATAACAAGGAAATCGTAGGCTCCGGACATCAGATAAAGAGAAAGTACCTGCGGATACTGTTTGATCCGGTCTGCCAGCTGCTGATAGCCATTGCCTCCCTGCGGGGTGACATGAAGCTCTACAAGAGCTGTAACATCGTTGTCATTTACTTTATCCCAGTTGATCAGTGTATGATAACCACAGATAATATGCTTTTTTTCAAGGGATGCGATCTCATCATGGATCTGCTCCTGTGTGACGTCAAGCATGATTGCCAGTTCTGCATTGGTCAGCCGGCTGTTATTTTCTAATAATTTAAGAAGCTGTTCTCTGGTATGGTTCTCCATTTTTGTTCCTCCTGCTAAAATCGCCAAATAAGGTTATTCTTGCGTTAATCATTAGGGTATCACTCTTTTTCAGTGGTTTCAACATAAAAATAAATTGGTTAATGATTATTTATTATTTTACGGCATTGCCTTGGTAACATCTTACTCTTGTGACTTGAAAAAGTAAATTCCAGTGCAAAAGTAAATTTCACAGCACTTTAAATTTTGTTGTTTTTACGAGAGATTTTTAAGCAAAATCTCTCG
>NZ_JAAITU010000099.1 GCF_013304385.1 Blautia glucerasea | reverse complement strand
CTTTCATGCTGATTGCCTCCTTTTTCGGTATGTATGAATTATAGCATGTACCTTATATGATTGCAATATGCAATTTAATGATTATTTTTAAAATTTCATAACGCTTGACAACGCAATATAAAACCGCTATACTAACAGCACAACAAAAATTGCATAATGCAATTTGCAAGGAGGTGACGAGATGACGGAAAGAAAGATTGCATTATCCATCGAGGAAGCAGCCGACTATACAGGGATTGGCAGAAACACTTTGAGAAAACTGGTTGAATGGAAGAAACTTCCGGTATTAAAGGTTGGAAGAAAAGTCCTTATTAAAACTGACATTCTGGAAAAGTTCATGGAAGCCAACGAGGGACGAGATCTGAGGGATAAAGGAAATGTAAAAGCTGTCACAAGAAATGTGGCAACTTAAAAAGGCGGCTTCTTACGAAACCGCCAAAGGTTCTATCAGACCGAAGCCATGATATACCTACACGCAAGAGGATTATACCATGTGCTTCTCCTGATATGCAACCGGGAACTAATGTTTATCTTGTCGGAAAAACATCGACAAGACAATGCTCCGCAAGGATGCACGACGATTTTGATTGGAATTATGTCAGCAGAGCTGACCAGAATCGTGTGCCAAATCTTAGCAGGGCAAGATTTGATTATAAGAGAAAGGATGAAGACGATATGGCGAAATCAACAAAGACTTATGAAGAAAGAATACGTGCATTAGAGAAAAAGGAACAGGAAAGCATTGAAGCTACAAAAAAGCTCATAGCACAGCGGAAGGAACTGGAAAAGAGAAAGAAAGCGGAAGAAAGTAAAAAACGAACCCACAGGCTCTGTCAGATTGGAGGAGCGGTGGAATCGGTTCTTGGCTGTCCGATTGAGGAGGAAGATTTACCAAAACTGATAGGCTTCTTAAAAAGGCAGGAAACAAACGGAAAGTTTTTCTCAAAGGCGATGCAGAAAGAGCCACTTACAGATATGGAGGAAGTGTAATGGCGGAGGGAGTGGGTTTTCCATTCCCTTCATTGCCTTTGAATGAAGGGCGCACTTATGGACAACCAGAGGTCGTCCTTATAAGTTTGCCACAAGTGGCAACCGGTCTGCGCTTACGCTTGCCGGGCTCGTTCCGTCGGCGGGCATTTCATGCAGACCTGCTCATGCCGCAGGGGGCACTCTTGCGCAGAGGGCGTTCCGACAGTTCTACTCCTGCCAAACCAGAAGAAGGTGCTGTCGGAAATCAATGCCGGATACGGCAGAAAGGGGGAATCGTATCATGGCGATATTTCATTTTACAGTAAAGATTGTCGGACGCAGTAAAGGAAAATCTATTATATCAGCATCTGCCTATCTCAATGGAGATGTGATGAAGAATGAGGAAACAGGCAGGATCAGTTACTATACTTCCAAAAAAGAAGTCGTCTACACCAGTCTGATGATGTGCAAAAATGCACCACCTGAATGGCTGCATGTACCGGAAGAAAATATAAAAAGGTTTCAACAGTCTATCCGTTATAAAAGAGCGGACGATAAGGAAGCTGCACTGGAAAAGTTTAAAATCACATTTCAGAAACAGCGGCTATGGAATGAGGTCTTGAAGATAGAAAAAAATGCAGATGCCCAGCTTGGACGCTCATTTGAATTTTCCCTGCCGAAAGAATGGAGCAGACAGGAACAGATTGATTATACAACGGAATATATTCAAAAGACTTTCGTGGAAAAGGGAATGTGTGCCGACTGGAGCATACATGATAAGGGCGATGGAAACCCACATGTGCATTTACTTGTAACTATGCGACCATTCAATCCGGATCACTCATGGGGCAACAAAGAAGTCAAGGACTGGGATTTTGTCAGAGATACTGACGGAAATATCGTGGTTGATGAGTCCCACCCGGACTGGTGGCAGGCTAAGAAAAATCCTGACCGGCATGGAATCCGCATTCCGGTACTTGATGAAAACGGAGTACAGAAAGTCGGGTCAAGAAACAGAAAACAATGGAAACGGGTTCTGACCGATGCTACCGGCTGGAACAGTCCAAAGAATTGTGAGTTATGGCGAAGCGAATGGTCAAAGATGTGTAACCGGCATTTATCCGTAGACAATCAGATTGACCACCGCTCTTATGAAAGACAGGGAAAATTAAAAGTCCCTACTATCCATGAGGGTGCAGATGCAAGGAAGATTGAGAAAAAATATCTCACCGGACAGATAAGGAAAGGTTCATGGAAGGTAGAGGAAAACCAGATGATTAAAAAACAAAATGCACTACTGAAAAAGGTAATCGCAACCTTTGGTAAGGTGTCCGGTGCATTGTCGATGTGGAGGGAGTGGTTGAATGACATTAGAAGAAAGCAAA
>NZ_JAAITU010000098.1 GCF_013304385.1 Blautia glucerasea | reverse complement strand
ATTTTTTTCTCAACCTTCTTTCTCGGAATTCCTTATATTTGAATTATACAAGAAGCTCCTTTACACTCTGAAGGAGTTTCTCAATAAATGTATAGGTTGGTTTCTTCTTTTCCCACAATAAGAACATCCGTGGAATCCTTAATTTTATTTTTACCCGGCCACTTCAGAGCATTATGCAGATGCGCCAGTGTCTGAATGCAGGGAACCAGCTCGATTCCAAACATGGAAGCGTATGCATCCATCTCCTGGATTTCAGCTTTTATATAGCGTCCGCGGTAGCTGCCGAAATAGGGTTCTCCAGGTACTTCGTAGGTATCTTCTGTATACAGCATCAGTACATTCATTCCCATTTTGGCAAGTGTCCGAATGACAGATTTTACTTTTTCTACTGTAAACACAGCATTTCTGGAGCAGTCCAGCATAAATCCGTTCCGTTCAAAATATACCGTTTCCTGATTTTTTTTCCGGAATCTGCTTCATCGCTTCCAGTAATGCCTCTGTTCCCGCCTTTAGTTTTTCACATCCCATAACTGAAAGTGCAAACGAAAGCTACATAGCCTTTTTTCTCCTTTTGCCGTTACGTTCTAGTAAATCTGCTTTAGTATATACCAGCATGTTTCTTTTTGTCTATGGACAGAATAATTGGAAATATAGACAAAATGAGAGGCCAGATCAGATTTATTCTGCCCGGCCTACCTTTTCTTCATTTTTTCACTGTCAATCAGATCATAAATCATATCCAGAAAGTCAAGTATCCTGGCTTCTCCCACGGAATCATCCAGTAAAACACTGATCCAGTGCTTTTTGTTCATATGATATCCAGGTAAAAGACCATAAGTCTGTGTGAGCAGGCTAACCATTTCGGGATCACATTTCACATTCATGATATCGACTTTACCTTTTTCTGGTAATCCGAGATATTTTCCCTCTACGCACATAAACACAGCATACCATTTCCTGTTTCTGTGTCTGAGTACAGCAGAATTTGGATCTCTTTTCCAAAGATATTCTGGCTCTGTCCCGTACTGCTCTTTTACGTACTTATAAATTGCTTCTTTTTTCACAACCAAATTCTCCTAACTTTTCCTCATAAAGATAAAAAGCATTACCGCATCACGATAACGCCCTTTCTCACTGTAATAGGAACAATACAATTGATAGCACAATTGGAATTACTCACGCCAAAATTGACGTAGCCACCTTCCAAAAAGTTTTCCGTTTTAATTTTATAAGATGTTCGTAAGAGTTCTCTATAAGCTGGTGTATTTTATGATACTCAATATATGCATTTTCAAATTCCGTATATGCCTCTTCAACATCTTCAACCATATTTTCTTTTGCCGCAATTAATTGTTGTTTAGCTTTGGCTACAGTTTCGCAAAGCTTACTCCAAAACTCTCCATTATCAATCACTGTTAAATCAGTAAAACGATAAGTATGTATAAATTCCTTATAAAAATCACTGTATGCAAGACATAAATACTTATAACAGTCTAATATACAGCGTTTCATATGACTGTTTGCTTTATTGATATTTATTTCTATAATGTTTTCATCATCAGTTTCGTAACACTTTGCAGTGTGACTCATAATTGACCGGACTTCATTTAAAATTTCTACAGGAAATTCATTTTCCATAACCTCAAGCTGTGCTACATATGGTTTCACCGTATTTTGGTATTGTTCATATATCATGCTGATTTGTTCCTGATATTTTACCTGATATACTACTGTATGAAGTTTGCTTTCCGGCATTATTTTATCCTCGCTAGCTCTTCATTAACTTTATCCATTGTTTTGATGCGTCTTCTAGATAGCAATGGATTTCCTCTTCCTATTTTTCTTTTATCAACCTTACCTGAAAAAATCAACTTGCGGTTGTTTCTCTTTTGAATATAGGATATCTCTTCATCACAATCCATATTTACAATATCCTTGTATCTTTTCCCAAGCATTTTTTCAAGTATCTCCTGTGATGAGTTACTGATTTTATACATGCCTATCCCCACACTTTTCTTCATTATCCTTTATATGGTTTATGTATCGTATTATACACATATCCGAACGTTTCAATGCAAACAAATATGGTTTTACTATAAAAGTCCTAAATACCATTGTCAACGAATTTTTCGTATATTTACATGTTTACCGTCTCATAACCAACTCTCTCACTTCGAGCATGTAGCAAAAAATCTATCATACCAGATAAGGAATGCCAAAACTGTCCAGATTTTACGGCTGTTATCTGCCTTTTTATCTTTATGGTCGTTCAGTAGCTGAAGCAGTTTCTCTGTATGGAAAAATTCTTCTGCTTCTTTCGAGGTAAATAAATCTGTTACCATCTGATACCAGTCATTCTGCCGCAGCCACACACGGATTGGAATGGGAAAGCCAAGTTTCTTCCGTTCATCGGTTTCCTGTGGAAGAAATCCTGAAACAGCTTTACGGAAAATATATTTGGTTGTACCCGCTGCAATCTTGGCTTCTT
>NZ_JAAITU010000097.1 GCF_013304385.1 Blautia glucerasea | reverse complement strand
GAGTATTACAGTTAGCCCCAGAGAGGATTTACCAGAGGGCGTATCAGATCAACTGTCGGGAGAATATTGCAGAGACTTTGCTGGAAAAGAGCGGTGAGATGAAATCAGAGGTCCTGCGCTGTCTTCTGGTCCTGCCAAATGTGATCCAGTTCTTTTATGCTAGGTGGATGGGAAAAGGAGATTCCTTCCAGCTGGAACTGGAAAACAGCATGGATACTGGGATCAAGGAAATTGGGCTGCTCCTGGAGCAGGAAGAAACGGAGGCGGCATGAAGAAAAGAGTCATGTGTGTACATACGGAGCTGGTAAGGGAAGGCTCCGTATTATACGAAGGGAAAGATGGAAACACAGGTATTACAACAACGGAGGAGGCTGCAGGTTTTGCAGCCTCTTTTTTCGGCAAGCAGGATAAGGAACTGCTCTATGTGTGCGCTGTGAATGGGGAACTGGAGCCTGTATTAATGGAACTGGTTGCAAAAGGCAGTAAAAATGTGTGCTATGCAGAACCGGCAGATATATTTAAGTCAGCAATCCTGGCGAATGCATACGGTATCTTCTGTTTTCATAACCACCCGGGAGGAAGGGCAAAAGCGAGTAAGGAAGATATAGACCTGACTGCAAGGCTGGAAGCCTGCGGTGTCATGCTGGGGATTCCGTTGCTGGACCATATTATTATCAGCAGCCAGGGAGAAGTTTACAGCATAAAAGAACAGGACGAGGAAAAGCTTAACGAAACCATGAACAGGATGTTTGATAAAAAGAACGAATAAAAATCAATGGAAAAAGGAGAATGAAATTATGGCTGCAGAAGTTGAAACAATGTTTTATACAAGAGAAAAACCATGGCACGGACTGGGAACCCTGGTGGCAGAAGCACCGGAATCAAGGGAAGCACTGCGGATTGCCGGGCTGAACTGGAAAGTCCTCCAGGAGCCTGTTTATACTGAGAATGACGAACTGATCCAGGGCTATAAGGCAAATGTAAGGGATTCTGACAGAAAGATATTAGGCGTGGTCACAGACCGCTACAAGGTTATCCAGAATGAGGAAGCTTTTGCATTTACAGATGCTCTGCTGGGAGAGGGAGTGCGCTACGAAACAGCAGGCTCCCTGCAGGAGGGAAGAAGGGTGTGGCTGCTTGCAAGGCTTCCAAGGGAATACATTATTGCTGGCGAGCGTATCAGCCCTTACATGGTATTTTCCAATACACATGACGGTTCTGGTGCGGTGAAGACTGCGCTTACCCCTATCCGTGTAGTATGCAATAATACCCTGAATTTGGCTCTGCGCACAGCAAAGCGGAGCTGGTCTATGATCCACACAGGGGATATCAGCGGAAAGATCGAGGAAGCGAAGAATACCCTGTTCCTGGCGGACGAGTATATGTCTGCTCTTGGAAAAGAGTTTGAAAATTTAAGGAAAATTCAGCTGTCTGAAAAACAGGTCATGGATTATATTGAGATTCTGCTTCCGGTAGAAGAAAATTTCACCCCACAGCAGAAACGTGGCATTGAAAGACTGAGGGAAGATATGCGAATACGTTACTTTGACGCACCCGATCTGAAAGATGTAGGCAATAATGGCTACCGTTTTGTCAATGCAGTATCGGATTTTGCAACCCATTCCACCCCAAGAAGAAAGACTGCAAATTACAAAGAGAATATCTTTGCCAGAACCGCAGACGGAAATCCGCTGATCGACAGGGCTTATCAGATGGTGCTGGCAGCATAAGGGGGAGCAGATGGAAAAATTTGGTTTGGTAGATATTATCATTATTTTATGCGTGCTGATCCTGGAAGTGCTGGTATTCCACGATCAGCTTGTTTCATTTATAAGGGCTGTAATAACCGGAATTTAAGAACGGAGGAATGGCTGAAAAGCCTGTAGAAAGTAAGGATGAAGATTTTTGAGATCATAGCAGGGATCTGCATACTGGTAGTTGATGTTTTGGTAGCTGTAAATCAGTTTATGAAAGTAATGGATATTTTTACAGGGGAGAATGCAGAATGAAGAATATTATGATTCCGACAAAAGATTTAACAAGGGAAGAGTGGCTGGAACTCCGTCGAAATGGTATCGGAGGTTCTGATGCTTCCGTGGTGATGGGGAAAAATCCCTGGCGTTCCATCCAGCAGCTGTGGGAAGACAAGACTGGCAAAACACCGGTGCAGGAGAATGCCAGTGAGTATACATACTGGGGCAATGTGATGGAGGGGATTATCCGTAAGGAATTTATGAACCGTACAGGTCTGAAGGTACGGCAGAAACATTTTATGATGTTCCATCCCCGGTTTCCGTTTATGTTCGCGGATGTGGACGGGATTGTTACAGACGAGCGTGGTGAAAAATGTATTTTTGAAGCCAAGACTGTCAGTCAGTATCGGGAGGATGAATGGAAGAATGGAAAGATTCCGACAGAGTACATGATGCAGGTCCAGCATTACCTGGCAGTCTGCAATATGCAGAAAGCGTACATTGCGGCTCTGATCGGCGGCAACC
>NZ_JAAITU010000096.1 GCF_013304385.1 Blautia glucerasea | reverse complement strand
CATTTCCGATGAAACGTTCTTCCACTTTCATTCCTGCACGGATAAGGAAATCCCGTCCCTTCACATCCGGCAGCTTTGCAGCCAGTTTTCCAATTACACGTCTGACACCAAATGGAATCCAGGCAATTTTTTTCAATGATTCCGGTTCTCTGTAAATATTATATCCACCGAAAAGCTCGTCTGCTCCTTCTCCGGAAAGAACAACCTTGACATCTAAAACATATTTCGATAAGTCAAAATTACAATTTTCACACTTTAATTGATATAATATTCAATAACTAAACAAGGAGGCCATTTAACCATGAATAATGTAAAAATTCTATGTATCGCAGGCAGTATCGTACTCGGTAGTATATTGCTATCCGGACAAGCTTTTGGCAAAGCCCCCTCAGATCTAATCACCCTTTCCGCCCCTAAGGAGCCTGAGGGGCAATATGTATCTTATGATATAGATGGTTCCGGCTCTTATTATGATAGTGATTCAGATATAACTTACTATTTTGTCAAGGGGATTGTCACTTCTTATTCTAATCATGCAAAAACCTTTTCGCTGACTTCTGACGCCGGTGAAACTTATGAGTTACCGGCAGATACGGATATTAATATAACCGACTATCTCAACACAGAAGCACATATATGGTACTCAGAAGACTCTCAAAAAAACTTAAAATTACTTGCGTTCTCTCCTCAAATTTTTTGGGAACATATTAATGAGCTGGAATCAGATGAACAAATTCTGGATGGTGCCACAGAAATTGATGGGACTCTTTCAAAATATATCTCTTTCTGGTTAACAGAAGATAAAATAGATGTTACTCTCTTATTTGTTGAGGACAACGATGGAAACACTCATATATATGCAGAGGATAACACCAAAACAATCGAAGACTATATCAAGTTATATGAAGATATGCATTTAAATTCTCAAGTATATGATGATTTTAATGTTGCATATCTTATATCAGAAGCATCATCTTGACTTACCCAAATGTCTGGTTGAGAACCTGATGTTTTTTACATCAAACATATCATATATTTTAAATGCCGCAGCCAATATTTTCAAAGGCTGCGGCATTTTTGACTTAATTTTTCTTTCAAACATGTTGCTTCTTCTTTTGACTGCTGCAAATATGTTTATGTCACAAATTCAAGCAATAATTCAGCACTTACTATTTATGTAAAAAATCATTTCAGAAATTGATATATTTTTTCTTTTCTCTGTTTACATATTGACGGCTAAAGTGTAAGAAAGATGCGATTTCACTATCTGACCACTCTAAAATCAAGTATTTTAAAATATCCCTTTGGTTTGAAGTCATTTTTAAGGTTATATTTTTCAGATCAAATGCTAATTCCACAGATGAATAATCCGCTCTATAGCTTTCTTGTAAATCACCTTCATTATCCATATATGCACATTCGTATTTTTCTTTTTTTAAGTTTTTTTTGCATATGATTTTACTAAAGGTTCCATTATGCAAAGTAAACTTTGCATATATTTTGAATCATTTTTCGCCTGTATAACCAAATCTTTATATTCCTGCATCATATACCCTTTTATTTTTTAAAGAGTATCTGGGCATAAAAATGTAAACTTATTTTTTGTTCAGAATCAAAGGTTTCTTATATCTATAAAAAAAGGAATATTGTATTTAAACAATATTCCCCAGACTGTAGACAAACTTGGTGTTGGGTGTTATACCCAGCACCAAGTTTGTCTACAGTCTGGGGCGCTGCATATGCAGTGCCTTTTCCGAGAAAATCTAATATTCACTGGGAGGGGTATCTTCAAAATCTTCGTTTTCCGATTCACTCACATCAGGTACATATTCGTCGGCCATTTTCTGCGCTTCCTCTAATGTACTGGAAGGTAAATATTCCTCCCCATCACTCGTAAGCATGATTACTATATTAACGTTATTCTGACTATAATACTCCAGGTCAACATTCAGTCCGGATCGTACAGCACTCCCATTAGCTATATTCAGGACGGCGTTTTCTATATTAAAAACCATATTATAATAATTTCCTGATTCGCCCACTTCTACTGTTATCGTATTTTCATCGGAATACAGAATATTACCAGTGATATATTGGGTATCATAAGTTTCTTCCTGTGCAGATTCCTGATCTGCGGGATCTCCCTGGCTTTGGTAAATTTCCGCTTCTGCGTTATTTCCAGACTGTTGATTCTGCACACTGTCTCCTGGATTTGCTGCCACAGCTGTGGGCGTTGGCTTCCTGGTAACAGCCGTAGTAAGATTTGGAATAAACTTTACAGCATCCTTACCACTTTCGCTTTCCGTTTGCGCGGATTCGTTGCTTCCTGACAATTCACATCCTGTCAGGGTCACCGTGATACCTGTCAATATCACAAAAAACACTTTCAGAATCTTTTTTCTCATTTTTTTATCCTTTCTTTTTTACTGGTAGTGTCAAATTACTACCTGATTTTTATTGTTTAAACCTTGATTTTATGGGAGTTCGCAATAAAAAGAGCAATGAACGCCTCCCTATATAGTCAAGTCTTTTTTCCTTGAAAATCAAGGAATTTCTAATGTT
>NZ_JAAITU010000095.1 GCF_013304385.1 Blautia glucerasea | reverse complement strand
TGCATATTGCGAAGCTAAACGGCCGGATTTGCGGAGCAAAACGGCCGCATTCCGTTTCTGAACAGCCGAAGTTCTACCAGTCTATGTAATCCAATCCTTATAATGATAGTAGCCATCCCAGTGATGGTGAATAGATCATTTTAAGGAGGATAATGTATGCAGTTAGATTACAAGGACATCATTATCAAACACTACGCGCTATCAATGTCTGGTAGCGAAATAGCACGTCAGACTGGTTTCAGCAAGTCTGGTGTCAATGACTTCTTGAGAGCATTCAAGAAGTGCGAAGATCTGAACTTTCCATTACCAGCAGGTATTACTAACTATGGTATTGCCCTAAAAGTGTATGGATCTGTACCAGGAGCAGGAGGTCGAAATGAGAACATCGAGCTACCTGATTATGAAGAGGCTGCCAAGCTTATGGCGACACGTAAAAACATGACACTCGTGTTTCTTTGGAATCGCTATAAGAAAAAGTGTGAAAAAGAAGGTGCCCGCTTCTATCAGTACAGTCAGTATTGTGAACTCTACAACAAGTGGTGTGAAGAGAATTACGAGACAGTCCACTTTAATGCCGTTATCGCACAAAAAATGGAAGTTGATTTTGCCGGTCAGACCTTCTCAATGACAGATCCTCTTACCGGTGAGATCATGGTCATCGTCGTATTTGTAGCTATCCTTCCTTATTCACAGTATATCTATGCAGAAGGAATGCTCTCAACGAAGGAACCACAGTGGATTGAGGTCAACAATCACGCACTGGATTACTTTGGTGGAGTTCCTGCTTTAGTAGTCTGTGATAACTGTAAACAGGCCGTTATCGTTAATCAGGACTGGATCGAGCCGGAACTGAACAAGGATTATGCTGACTGGGCTGATCATTATGGCACCGTTATTCTTCCTGCGAAGGTCCGTAAGCCGAAATTCAAAAGTTCTGTAGAAAACGCAGTAGGCATTCTCGAGAAAGGCTTCTTCCACAAACTTGAAGAACGTCAGTATTTCTCACTGGAACAGTTTAATAGGGACCTTTGGAAGGAACTGGAAGCTCTTAATAAAGAACCATTCAAGAAGAAAGAACACAATAGATACTACTATTGGGAAGAGGAGAAACTTGAATTGATGCCGCTTCCCTCCATGCATTATGAGTACATGGAGAGAAAGACGGCGAAGGTATCAAGCGACTTCCACGTACGCTTTGACAATGCTTATTATAGCGTAGACAAAGCATTTTTGCACAAGAAAGTATCTATTAAGGCTTCTTCAACTGTTGTTCGTATTTATTCCCTTGCCGGAGAGTTTCTTTGTGAATGGCCCAGAGCTACCCGTAAAGGGCAGTGGTCAACCAATCCTGAACATCTGCCAGATAACTATAAAGGATTCACTCAGTGGAATGGTCCTTATTTTATCCAGAAAGCGCAACTCATTGGTAAGAATACAGAGACTGTTATCCGGACTATCCTCAAATCCAGACCATACGAAGTACAGACCTATCGTATGTGCCTGGGTATCCTGAACTTTACAAAGAAATACAGCAATAAGACTCTGGAAGAGTGCTGTAAGCAGGCGATTGCTCTGAATAAGCAGAAATATACCTTTATCAAAAATACGATATCTGTTGTAGCAGATGATCTCGGAGTGGCAGGCTATCGTCATTCTACATCGGCAAAGAAAGAATCGGTACGCGGAGGGTATGTAATGCCGCCGGAAGCTTCCAGTATCGACACTCTTTTATCACGTAGCAAGGCTCTTGCTGATCAGATTCGAGAGGAGGTCGATAAATAATGCTTACGGGGACTGCACTGATAAATGAACTCGTTGATGAACTGAACGAACTTAAACTTTCAACTATGGCAGCTACATTGGATGATCTGTATCACAAACCCGGATTCTTGGAAATGGATCGACTTACGCTTATTGCAGAACTAATCGGACCACAGTTTCAGGAAAAGATCAACACAACATTAAAGAATCGTTTAACAGCGGCACATCTGAAGGGCTCACCTGAAGAATTGTCAGACTGTGTGGACTCTGACAAGCGGGAGTATCTGCCTGCTGGTATAACAGAGGTTCTTTCCTCTTTTGACTTTATTGAAAGAGGTTACAATCTCTGTATTCTCGGAGAATCAGATGCCGGAAAGTCTTACCTTGCAAAAGCTATCGGCATAAAGGCCTGCAACCGATATAACGTCGGTTACTTTCACAGCGAGGAACTTTTGGAAAGCATGGTAGCTCTTAAAGAGCAGGATTACGATAAATATACTCGCAAGATGAAGAAATATCTCAAATGGGAACTGATCATCTTGGATGATTTCTTGCTTCACACAATCACTGACGAAAGAGAGATTAAAATCCTCTTTGAACTTCTCGAGAAGCGAAACGAGCAAAGGAAAAGCACCATCGTATGTTCACAGCGTGATCCGGATAACTGGAAAGCGATGATCCTCAACGATGAGGTATCTGCCAATTCCATCATGAAAAGAGCTACAAAGCACTACACGGTTAAGATCAACACACGCTAAGCAGTGGTCTTCTGACTAAAAAATGGGCGGCCGTTGACTTCGTAAAGCGGCCGTTCTAAAACAGAATGGCGGCCGCTGAGCCCCGTAAAATGCA
>NZ_JAAITU010000094.1 GCF_013304385.1 Blautia glucerasea | reverse complement strand
TCATAATACACTTCGGGAAGAACGAACTGAAAAGGATACATTTTCATCTCCCACTAAATATACACCCCAGGCATTTATTTATCCACTGATTTCTGATAACAGTTATCTGACGGATATAATAGGAAAAATATTCCTTTCACAGGCAGCGGCCTCAATGTAATCAGATGCATATGCATATACAGGAAATGCTATCCGGCCAGAGGTGAAAGTTGTTTGTAATGGTAAAGTTTTGGTTAAGGATACTGATTACAGAGTGATTTATAAAGATAATCAGGATATTGGTACAGCAGAAGTGACAATCCATGGAATCGGAGAATATATAGGAAATATAACTATTCGGTTTCAGATATACTGTGGGCATAACAATATGCTGCATACAGAAGGAAAGAAAGCCACCTGTACAGAAGCAGGAAAAGCGGAATACTGGTATTGTAGTGTTTGTGAAAAATATTTCAGTGATGAAGCAGGCACAAAGGAAACAACGCTTGCAGACACAGTGCTTCCTGCCATCGGGCATCAGTTGAATAAGACAGACAGCAAAGCAGCCACCTGTACAGAAGCAGGAAATACTGAGTATTGGACTTGCAATATTTGTGGGAAATATTTCAGTGATGAAGCAGGTACAAATGAGATAAGGTTAGCTGACACTGTGATTCCAGCAACAGGACATCATTATGGAGAATATCAGCTGACTAAGGAAGCAACTGCGCTGGAAGAAGGTGTTCGTACAGCGTACTGCAGCTGCGGTGCATATGTGACCGTTGCAGTGCCGGCTCTGACACCATCCATAAAGCTGAATGTTTCCAGCCTGCGTCTGCGTGTGAAACAGAAATATACAGTGAAAGTGACAGGTCTTGCCAAAGGAGATTCTGTGGTTTCCTGGTCAACCGGAAATAAAAAGATTGCCCGTGTATCACAAAAAGGAGTTGTAACTGGAAAAGCAAGAGAAAATACGATTATTACCATCAGGCTTGCCAGCGGGTATACCAAAAAGATACGAGTATATGTACAAAAAGGACTTGTAAAAACAACGGCTTTAAAGATCAGCAATACACGGCTGACGCTGAAAAAAGGAAGAAGCTATACTCTTCGTACAACGGTAGCTCCGGTAACTTCTCAGGAAAAAGTAACATTTAAAAGTTCCAATAGTAAAGTTGTATCTGTAAATGCAAAAGGCAAAATATATGCAAAGAAGAAAGGCAAGGCAAGGATCACGGTTCGTTCCGGGAAGAAGAGGCGTGTATGTGTGGTGACTGTGAAGTAGAACAGTTTAGAATGCATTGGAAAATGTAAGCAGAAGTCACTGAAAAAGAGAAATTTTTGGCTATATAGTTTGAAATAATGCGCTGGGAGCAAATGCCTTTCAGCGCATTATCTCAGTCGAGAAGACTCCCACCTCTTTCAGGTGGTGAGTAACAGTAAGTTCGTCTCAGTGGGAGTCCAATCTTCGACTGAGATAAACGCTCCGCGAGGATGCACAGTGATTCTGTAAAGAATATGTCAGCTTACGCTGACCAGAATCACGCGCCAAGTCTCGCAGCTGCTCGACTTGAATACTATTAATTGCAATATTTTTCATAATCCCATGGCAGCGAAAAACAACTGGAAAGGAAAGCTATGTAATGGTATACTTATAGTAGCACACAGAGACCGTATTAGCAGAAAAATGGAGAGATGTATATGAAAAAACGAAATCAGATTCTGGCTGGAGTATTGGCTGTGCTTCTTGGAGTATCACCTTCTGGAGTGTATGGGGAAGCATTTTATGATGTGGAAGATGTTGCCGCCACAGACGCTGCAGCCCAAGAGATAACAGATGTTCAGGATGAAGAATCGGAACAGCCGGAAGAAGTGACTGCAGGGGAAGAAAGTCAGGAGGCGAAATTTACTTCAGGTGTTGATTCGGAGACAGAAGACCACCTGTTTACAGACGGTGCAGATACAAATGCACAGGATCTCCAGGAAGGAACTATTCTGGAGTATGTGGAAGAGGAACTGGCTTCTCCATTGATCGTGAACGGAGAACCAGGAGATATAGATGGGATTCATGTATTTTCACTGGAAGAATATGATGGATCTTATGGCCATCAGTTAGATGGGATGGCGTTGGAAGTCTATAACACATATGTTTCCAATTTGTTTGTGAATTACAGCACATTTAATGGAGTTTCTTATGAGTATCAGGCCAGCAAACCAGTTACTTTTGAGGCGAAGGTCCAAGATAACCAGCTGGTTCAGGATGAGGCATATGACGAAGCCATACTTCAGGTGCGTGTCAATATGCAGGCAGCACTGGATGCGTTCACCTATGATTATCCGGAAGTATTTTGGATGCGTGGAAGTGGCTATTCTTATAGTATCAGTGCTACAGAGCAGAATGGAAAGTATACTGGCATTATTTCAGAGTTTACTATGATGCCTTCTCTGGTGGAGGGTTATAATACTAACATTACAGATAATATGAATAATTTTCTGGAAAATGCAGATGCTGCAGCCGCCCAGATCGCGGCAGACACTAACGGTAAAAGCCTATACGAGAAGGTAAAGGCGATTCATGATTATGTGTGTAAAAAGGCAGTGTATGATGCACAGAACAACTTGAGAGTACATTCTGCAGGACCAATGTTTATCGGGGATGGACATGTAGTATGTGAAGGCTATGCAAAAGCAATGC
>NZ_JAAITU010000093.1 GCF_013304385.1 Blautia glucerasea | reverse complement strand
CTACCACGTATGGCTGGGATGCGGCTCCCTATAATACAGGAAACAGCGCTACTGGTTGCTACAGTGGCGGCTTCTGGAATGGAACGTTAAAGCAGCGAAATGAAACAGGCGATAAGCGTCTCACCCTTCATTTTACAGTCAGCAATTATTCGGTAGCGTCCTCCTGTCCTTCTGCTACAGCCAATGGTTCCTGGGATAACCAGGTAAGGGGGAACGGATATATTAACTCCTTCTCTGCCGGATATGTACAGGTGCTGTATCCATTAGATAAAACCATCGTTGATGGACAGAGCGGCTATCTGGAAATCAATATGGAGTGTGCTGCTTCTGACCTGGATATCAGCAGCGTTACAGGGCTTACTCCTGAGTCAACAGAAAAAGGTCTGGACGTAATGGAAAGCTTCTTTGGGGAAGACTATAAGAACCATGCTGTCCATGAGATGACTTATCTGGATAATTACCTGAACCACAGCACAGGCTTATATATATACGGTGGGGATGGAAACGGAGACCATCTGTCGAAGAATAATTACTTCAGCAAGGAGACCGGCACGGATCTGATCAGCACCCAGGAAGGCACAGGCTCCACTCCGCTGGGAAGTCAGGTATACATTGATGCAGATGTGTCTTTTACAAGCAGGGAATATTATACAGATGATGAGAAGGATCCACATTACATACCGCCTGATAAGTTTGACCCACAGGTGGACAATCTGCTGGAATACAATTACCTTACCGGAGTGAATCTTCTCCAGAAGTTTGACTCGGATGCCTATACGCCTGTCTGTGGAGAAAAGATCATTGACAGACAGGTGAACCAGGGTACAGGAAACAATTGGACCTGGGTAGGGAAAAGTGCAGGGACCAACAGCACCAATGCTTTTCTGGCAGGTACTTCGGAGTCGGCAACCACCTGGTCATCCTCAGGAAACCTGAAAACAAAAAGCTTTAAGCTGACCATACTATACGGTGCGAAGCCGGACGGAACTAACTGGACGAAGACAGAAACAGCAGATGGCCTTACCGGTGGGGAAGCAGATATGGATGCCCACAAAGAAGAGGATCTGATCTACTTTACTTCCCTGGATGAATTAAAGGCATACTTTGCCACCAAAGGGAACCCGGACGGAAGATGTGTGGCACTTTTGTACGAGGTACGGGACTGCTGTATCCGTACAGGCAGAAGCCTGTATATCAGAAGCAGGATGCAGATGACAAAAGACTTTGCTAAGACAGGCGGCACCTACTGTACCACCAATGATGTAAGAGGATGGACCACATACCGTCCTACCTATAAGCGATACTACAATGATGGGAAGCGGGATGACATCCTGTTTTCCGCAACCTGGCGAAGCAGACAGTATGGCACGGCAGATGGTATCGTTGCCTACGGAAATGGAGACACAGGCGGTCCGCTTCCGGATGGGTATGTAAATAGCCTGACGGAAAGCCAGGACCTGGTAATGAAATATACCAAACAAAGATGCGACTTTTATTTTGATGGGTATAAGAAAACAGAATATCAAAATGGTGTTAAGAAAAACGGAACCCATATGATGGGATGGTTGGCAGGAAATTCACTGCTTCTATATACCCTGGTCAGTGGAATCGGCATTAAGAATACAGACCTGATCAAAGGCTCTAACCGGGAAAAGACCTATTATAATGTAACCAACGGTGAACGTACAGCAAACTTTATGATAATGCCAAGACTGCAGATCTCCAGTGCTACAAAGGATCATGAACTGGTAGCAAATGGAAGCCAGGCAACGGATGTGACCATTACCCTGACCATTCCCAAAGATCTTTACTACCATAAGGGCAGCCTGCAGTTTGACTACACGGCTCCCGGAAACCAGTGTAAATACAAAGCCGGTGATCTGGCATGGGATGTAAAGCAGACGGATAACCCAGATGGGACTACCACACTGACTATCTGTACAACTGTAAGTGATATCAACAAAGGACTTCCTTACATCCGGTATAACTGTACCATCGGAAAGAAGGGAGCCGCTGAGGATGAGGATGTAAAGAACAATCAACAGCTTACTACCAAGGTACAGATCCATACCACCTATGAAGAGATCCACCGTATTACCGGACAGGCCAATAGTGCAGAGCAGACCATCGTTGCAACAAGGACAAAAGATGATGTGATCTACAAGGAAACAGAACGGGATCTGATAGAGATCGGGGATGACCTGATCTATTACCTGAATTACAGCAATCATACAGACAACTCTGAGAAGATCCAGCTGTGTGATATCTTTCCAGCCAATGGAGACGGAAGAGACAGCAGCTTCCAAGGAGGCTACCGGGTAAAGGAGATTTATTTGGACTTTACCAGCGAAGAAGACAGGAATGCATTCCAAAGTGGCAGTGCAGGACAGCTGAAATACAGGAAAGGTGGGATCAGTGCAAAGGATCTTACCCAGGAGGAAAGGACTCTGATATTGAATACCATTGACAGTGGTAAATGGTTTGATCTGGCTTCTTCTTATGAACCATCTGAACACCTGGAAAATGGTGTGAAAATCTACAGACTGACCTGCAAAGCAGGTACAGACGGACAGTGGGCAAGTGGAGAAGAGCTGATCCATTATGCAGATGGTTCCGGCACAATTGATGCTATTTACGGATTTGTTCCTGCAGTAGGCGGAAAAGGCAATTTCCGGATGGGACTGATCCTTACCCCCTTTAAGAAGGACAATGCAACACTGCTGCAGAACAGAAATGTGACCCAGCAGGGCGGTAATGTATATAACAACAGTTTCTTCTACAGAAGCGGCGGTTCTAGCAGCCAGTCACTAACTGTTGTCAGTCCTCAGGTAGGGATCCGCACGGCAAAGCGTAAGATTGCAGGCCTTGTATGGCTGGATCAGGACCAGAACGGGAATTACCGCCCGGCCATCAATGGCTACAGTACCACAGACCGGCTGCTTTCCAAGGTGGATGTATATC
>NZ_JAAITU010000092.1 GCF_013304385.1 Blautia glucerasea | reverse complement strand
CTACCACGTATGGCTGGGATGCGGCTCCCTATAATACAGGAAACAGCGCTACTGGCTGCTACAGCGGCGGCTTCTGGAAGGGAGCGTTAAAGCAGAGAAATGAAACAGGCGATAAGCACCTCACCCTTCATTTTACAGTCAGCAATTACTCGGTAGCGTCCTCCAGCCCTTCGGCTACAGCCAATGGTTCCTGGGACAACCAGGTAGGACGAAGCGGATATGTGAACTCCTTCTCTGCAGGATATGTGCAGGTACTGTATCCTTTTGACAAGAAAGTGGCTGCAGGACAGAGCGGCTATCTGGAGGTCAATATGGAGTGTGCTGCTTCTGATCTGAATATCAGCAGCGTAACAGGGCTTACTCCTGAGTCAACGGAAAATGGCCTGGATGCAATGGAAAGCTTCTTTGGAAAAGACTATAAGAACCATGCAGTCCATGAGATGAATTATCTGGATAATTATCTGAACCACAGCACAGGCCTTTATATATATGCAGAAGGTGGAAACGGCGACCATCTGTCGAAGACGAATTACTTCAGCAAGGAGACTGGCACGGATCTGATCAGCACTTCGGAAGGCACAGGCTCCACCCCGCTGGGAAGTCAGGTATACATTGATGCAGATGTATCTTTTTCCAGCCGGGAATATTATACAGATGATGTGAAGGATCCCCATTATATCCCACCGGATAAGTTTGACCCACAGGTGGACAATCTGCTGGAATACAATTATCTTACCGGAGTGAATCTTCTTCAGAAGTTTGATTCAGATGCCTATACGCCTGTTTGTGAAGAAAAGATCATTGACAGACAGGTGAACCATGGCACAGGAAATAGCTGGACCTGGGTAGGGAAAAGTGCAGGAACCAACAGCACCAATGCTTTTCTGGTAGGCACTTCGGAGTCGGCAACCACCTGGTCATCCTCAGGAAACCTGAAAACAAAAAGCTTTAAGCTGACCGTACTATACGGTGCGAAGCCGGACGGGACCAACTGGGATAAAACAGAAACAGCAGATGGTCTTACCGGCGGGGAAGAAGAGATGGATGCTTACACAGAGGAGGAGCTGATCTACTTTACTTCACTGGATGAACTGAAGGCCTACTTTGCAGCCAAAGGGAATCCGGACGGCAGATGTGTGGCACTTTTATACGAGGTGCGGGACTGCTGTATCCGTACAGGCAGAAGCCTGTATATCAGAAGCAGGATGCAGATGACAAAGGATTTTGCCAAGACAGGCGGAACCTACTGTACCACTAATGATGTAAGAGGATGGACCACATATCGTCCAACCTATAAGCGATATTATAATGATGGGAAGCGGGATGCCATCCTGTTTTCCGCAACCTGGCGAAGCAGACAGTATGGCACGGCAGATGGTATCGTTGCCTACGGAAATGGAGACACAGGCGGTCCACTTCCGGATGGGTATGTAAATACCCTGATGGAAAGCCAAGATCCGGTAATGAAATATACAAAACAAAGATGTGACTTTACTTTTAACGGATATAAGAAAACAGAATACCAAAACGGTGTTAAGAAAAACGGAACCCATGTGATGGGGTGGATGGCAGGAAATACGCTGCTTCTGTATACGCTGGTCAGTGAGATCGGCGTTAAGAATACAGACCTGATCAAAGGCTCCAACCGGGAAAAGACCTATTATAATGTGTCCGACGGTGAACGTACAGCAAACTTCATGGTAATGCCAAGGCTGCAGATCTCCAGTGCTACAAAGGACCATGAACTGGTAGCAAACGGCAGTCAGGCAACGGATGTTGTGATCACCATGACCATTCCAAAAGATCTTCATTATAATAAGGGCAGCCTGCAGTTCGACTATTCGGCTCCTGGAAACCAGTGTAAATACAAAGCCGGCGATCTGGCATGGGATGTAAAGCAGACGGATAACCCGGATGGGACTACCACATTGACCCTCTGTTCAACGGTAAGTGATATCAACAAAGGACTTCCCTACATCCGGTATAACTGCACTATCGGAAAGAAAGGGGCAGATGAGAATGAGGATGTAAAGGACAACCAGCAGCTTACTACAAAGGTACAGATCCATACCACCTATGAAGAGATCCACCGTATTACCGGACAGGCCAATAGTGCAGAGCAGACCATCATTGCAACAAGGACAAACGATGATGCGATCTACAAGGAAACGGACCGGGACCTGATAGAGATCGGGGATGACCTGATCTATTACCTGAATTACAGCAACCATACAGAAAACCTGAATCCCATCCAGCTATGCGATATTCTTCCTGCCAATGGAGACGGAAGGAACAGCAGCTTCCATGGTGGATACCGGGTAAAAGAAATCTATCTGGATTTTACCAGGGAAGCGGACAGGCAGGCATTCCTGGAGAACGGTGCAGGACAGCTGAAGTACAGGAAGGGCGGGATCAGTGCAAAGGATCTTACACAAGATGAAAGAACTTTGATACTGAATACCATTAACAACGGTAAGTGGTTTGATCTGGCTTCTTCTTATGAATCATCTGAATACACGGAAAATGGTGTGACAATGTACAGACTGACCTGCAGGGCAGATGCAAACGGACGATGGGCCAAAGGGGAAGAACTGATCCATTATGCAGATGGCAATGGTACAATTGATGCGATTTATGGATTTGTTCCTCAAGTAAGTGAAAAAGGAAATTTCCGGATGGGACTGGTCTTTACACCGTTTACGAAGGATAATGCAACACTGCTGAAAAGCAGAAATGTAACCCAGCAGGGCGGAGATGTATATAACAACAGCTTCTTCTACAGAAGCGGCGGCCTTACCAGCCAGGCGCCTACTGTATCCAGTTCAGCGGAAGGAACCCGTATTGCAAAGCGTAAGATCGCAGGGCTTGTATGGCTGGATCAGGATCAGAACGGGAATTACCGTCCTGCCATCAATGGCTACAGTACCACAGACCGGCTGCTTTCCAAGGTGGATGTATATC
>NZ_JAAITU010000091.1 GCF_013304385.1 Blautia glucerasea | reverse complement strand
AGTTCTCGGATAAAATATCTCGCCCCGATATTATAAGAAGCCGACAGGTCACAGTGATATCTTTTTCCTTTCAATAAGTTCCGCAAAAACATCCTCGGAAGCATATGAAATATTCGCATCATTTAATTGTTAAATTTTTATTTTTTTCTAATTTTCGTACTAACCTGCGCAGCGAATCCAGATTGTATGCTTCGATATTCATTGTATCCCTCTTTACTAATATCTCCCGAATTTATAATGTTAATAAATTTATAACCAAATTAACCATGATATCTTTTTCTACAGGATCTGATTCAGCAATCATCAATGTTATTGCCACCAATGAACCGTCACTTATCTTTCTCTTTTTCCACACCGAAAACCTCTGAATGAAACGTATCCTCCATAGCATTTACCATGGCGCAACATTCATCATATGTAATTCTGTATATTGGTTGATTTCCTTCTGGTTTTTCAATCGTTTGATGGTCATATTGATCCAACAACGTCAGTGCCTCTGTGTATAGACTTACTGCCTTCAATATATCCTCTTCTTCAACTTCCAATGTACACGCTAACATTTTAGTCTGGATATCTACCGTTTTCTCCAAGGCAATTAAACGTTTTGCATTTATTGCGTAGTCATTAAGAATATATTGTTTTAAAATATCATTTGCCCATCTTCGGAATTCTACACCTCTGCGAGATTTTACCCGATATCCTACTGATATGATCATATCAAAATTATAATGTTCTACCTGATATACTTTTCCATCAGAAGCAGTTGTCGCAAAATTTGCGACAACTGAATTATGATCATTGCCATTATCATCGCCATTGGCGATGATATACTATTGTCTTTTGGCAACGATAATGGCAATTCAACTTTTATAAAATGCACTGACATATGAAAAATGCTCACCCGGTTCATACCTCTGGCAGTGCTCTATCACTCTCTATCATTTTGATCTCTTCAGCTGCATTCAAGACATTCAGCTGATATTCAGCAATCTCTTGTAATATTTTGAATCTTTCTCCTTTTTCTTTTCCTTCACGCAGCATCTGTGCATTATGTGATTCCAGATTGGATAGAACTGTTAATTCATTAATTGTTGCAAAATCTCTGACATTGTTTTTCTTCGCAAGTTCAGGATTTGCCTCTCTCCATGCTTTCGCCGTAAATCCAAATAATGCTACATTCAATATGTCTGCTTCTTCCGCATATGCCAGCCATTGAAGGTTTTCTCTGTAATTCATTTGAGGAAGCAAGTATCTTTTTACAGCATCCGTCTGGATCAGATAATTATTTTTGCTTAAAAAACGTTTTGCATCCCATTCCTTTCGTTCAGAATTGTTTTCTTCTTCCTTTAACCGTTGAAATTCTTTTATCAGATATAGTTTAAATACCGGACTGATTGCAGATGCAAATTCAAATGCAATATCTTTGTGTGCATATGTGCCACCATATTTTCCACGCTTTACATATAATCCAATGGCATTTGTTTCATTTACCCATTCCGAAACACTAGGTGTAAAAGTCAATAACCCTGCTTGCTTTTTAAAGTGTTCAGATTCGAACACTTTAAAATTGGGATTATATATCTGTTCCCATACAGACAAATATTCCAAAGTACCACGATTTCTTAACCAATTTCTTACCACATCTGCTGCCCTGACAGAATCTGATTTAGCTTTAGCAATATCTGTAATACAAATATAATCATCTAACTCCTGTTTCGAAATAGAAATCTGAACATTTTGCACTTCAATTATTTTATTCTTCATTCATATCTTCCTTTATGATGAGTTGTTCCATCTTTGCTTTATATGCTAATAAGCGTAACACATAATCTGGCATCTTTCTGGTTCCTCGTTCCCACTCTGTTACTGTTCTGTATGGGATTTCAAAATATTCACAAAATTCCTTTCTGTTCATTCCGGTACTTTCTCGTAATTCTTTTATTTTATCTTTTATTTCCATTTTCTCCCCCTTTTTATTTTACACATTGTGTATGTATCGTAGCATATTTTTTCATTTATTACAACATCTATCATCTTCATTTTGGTATGCTCTCTGAAAGGCATAATCTACCCCACCCCACCTCATAATTCGGATATTGTTCATACTCTGGCAACGGTTTGGTGCCGCGGCGCAGATATGCTTTCACTTTTTCCCCATACAGATATGGATCATTGCCCTTTATGATTCCCCATTCCATCAGAAGTGCAGCTGATCCGGAAACAAAGGGAACAGCAAAGGAAGTTCCTGTATAGCTTCCATAGCCTCCGCCGGCCCTGGGGGCTGTTATACCCACTCCAGGCGCTGTCAGATCCGGCTTTTCATATGGAAGCTCACTGCTTCCCCTTCCGGAAAAGCCAGCATATGCCAGAAGCCTGGAATCATATGCACCCACGCTGATCAGG
This sequence comes from Blautia glucerasea, assembly GCF_013304385.1. GTDB lineage: Bacteria > Bacillota > Clostridia > Lachnospirales > Lachnospiraceae > Blautia_A > Blautia_A ammoniilytica. The sequence goes on along the minus strand of NZ_JAAITU010000091.1, from coordinate 603 downwards.
CGTCTGGCAGTGGCCGGTATGGTAAGCGTTCCCTGTGGACGTGGAAGATAAAAGGCTGTGCCCGGATTTAAAGTTTTCCCACCTGGAAGCCACAGGAAATATTCCCCACTTTTTATATTTCTTGCTGCTAAGATTATTTTCCACACACCACTGTCCACATAGGGTCTTTTCCCATCCTGCGCCAGAAAATCCACATAAATCTCCTGCGTCACATGATACGGTGCCGGTTTTCCATAATAAATCAGTAGTTCCGTATTTCCCACCTGCCACCGCTGAGCACCCAGTATTTCGGAAAGGGGACCCACACGCTCCCCGGCTGGATTTTCCAGATAGATTTCCATCTCATCTTCGTAATTTTTCCAAAGTTGCACATTTAATGTAGGCTCAAAAGCGCCAACACCAAGTTCAATTTCCTGGGTTTCTCCTGGTGAAAGCTTTCCTCCGGTGTGCAGAGCATCATTTCCATTATTCCCCATTCCTGTACAGACCACGTTTCTGCCCATAGCAGATACACTGTCCAAATAGGTTTCCAATAAAGAATCGCCCTTATGTGATCCATAATTGTTTCCAAAACTGATATTCACTACAATAGGTTTTCCAAGA
>NZ_JAAITU010000090.1 GCF_013304385.1 Blautia glucerasea | reverse complement strand
GCATTGCTTTTGCATATCCTTCACATACTACATGTCCATCCCCGATAAACATTGGCCCTGCAGAATGTACTTTCAAGTTGTTCTGTGCATCATACACTGCCTTTTCACACACATAGTCATGAATCGCCTTTACTTTTTCGTATAGGCTTTTACCGTTGGTCTCTGCCGCGATCTGGGCAGCTGCAGCATCTGCATTGTTCAGAAAATTATTCATATTTTCTGTAATGTTGGTGTTATACCCATCCACAAGAGAAGGCTTCATAGTAAACTTTGAAATAACGCCAGTATACTTTCCATTCTGTTTTTTAGAACTGATACTATAAGAATATCCACTTCCACGCATCCAGAATACTTCTGGATAATCATAGGTGAACGCATCCAGTGCTGCCTGCATATTGACACGCACCTGAAGTATGGCTTCGTCATATGCCTCATCCTGAACCAGCTGGTTATCTTGGACATTCGCCTCAAAGGTAACTGGTTTGCTGGCCTGATACTCATAAGAAACTCCATTAAATGTGCTGTAATTCACAAACAAATTGGAAACATATGTGTTATAGACTTCCAACGCCATCCCATCTAACTGATTGCCATAAGAGCCATCATATTCTTTCAGTGAAAATACATGAATCCCATCTGTGTCTCCTGGTTCTCCGTTCACGATCAGTGGAGAATCCAGTTCCTCTTCCACATACTCCAGAATAGTTCCTTCCTGAGGATCCTGTACATTTGTATCTGCATGGTCTGTAAACAGATTTTCTTCTGCCTCAGGATTAATACCAGCGGTAAATTCTGTTTCCTGGCCTTCTTCCCCTGCAGTCACTTCTTCTGGCTGTTCCGATTCTTCATCCTGAACATCTGTTATCTCTTGGGCTGCAGCATCTGTGTCGGCAACATCTTCCACATCATAAAACGCTTCCCCATACACTCCAGAAGGTGATACTCCAAGAAGCACAGCCAATACTCCAGCCAGAATCTGATTTCGTTTTTTCATATACATCTCTCCATTTTTCTGCTAATACGATCTCTGTTTGCTACTGCAAGTATACCATTGCATGGCTTTCCTTTCCAGTTGTTTTTCGATACCATACGTTAATCTGGCAGCACATGCTGTATTGCGTAATCCTTCCACATTGGTTATAATTATTTCATCCAAAACTATTGAGAACACGGAGAATCTATTTCATGGACAAGCAAAAAACACTCCCCCAAAACTTAAGACGCATTCTTCCTTTCCTGATTTTTCTTCTTTTCATAAGCAGCGTATGTGTCATTGTTTACAAAGCCCAGTTCCGGTATGATCTGCACAAACCGGTTCAATATATCATGATGACAACCCACAAGACCAACGGCGAAGTCATCCTTACCAAAGATTCGCCTTCTCTTACAGAAGAATTTTCCTGTTCGGTACCTGAACTGAGAGCATTTTCAATGGAGTGCACTGCCTATCGTGCCAGTTCAGATGCCAGGATTTCCATTACCTTATCTGATACTGAAAGCGGCCAGATCCTTTACAGGGACAGCCAGAAAATCACCGGATTAATCAAGACTTCCAATTCCAGATACCTGAAATGCTCCTTAGATGAGGAATTTACAGACTCTGAATCCAGGCTTCTCCGGCTGGAGCTTACCTTGGAACATGCACAGGATACAACTTTGCACTTTACAGCAAATCAGAGACAGATCCTTGTATCTTCTTTTAATGACAACCCTGCAGACCACAGCAATGTGATTTATTCCCTCAGCTACAGTGACAACAGCTTTATGTCTCTGTTTTATGCTGTTTTATGTGCTGCCCTGCTGCTTTTTGCTGCACTGGCTTATTATCTGATTATGATTCGCTGCCAGAAGATCCAGCAGTTTTTTGTACCGCTTGCACTTATGCTTGGTCTTATTTTTCAATGCCTTGTTACTGTCCACGGCGTGCCGGACGAGTCCACGCACCTTGACACTGCATATAAGTATTCCAACCAGATTCTTTTTGTACAATCCACTGATACACCTGGCACCATTTACAAAAGGGAATGCGATGCAAGATTAAGTGAAATGCTGGCAAATGGTCTGGAAAGCAACTCCTATTATCAGCTGCTTTTTCATACCTTAGAACGGCCTTCTGATACACAGCTGGTACAGGTTTCCTATATCGATGGCACCAATCTGGTTCCCGGGATCGTATACCTGCCTGCAGCTCTTGGCATCAGTGTGGGACGGATTCTTGGGCTTTCAGCAATGCTTACTTTCCAGCTTGGCCGTATCTTTAACCTGCTGGTGTTTATCCTGCTGATCCGGCTGGCTATCGGTGTAACACCATACTGGAAAAACCTTTTCGGTGCCCTTGGATTGCTTCCTATCACCTTGCAGCAGGCTGCCTCTGCCTCTTATGACGCTATTATCAATGGACTGATCTTCCTGTTCATTGCCCTGTGTTTCCATTGCCAAAACACTCAGGTCCTCCATAAGAAGCAATTGATTCCAACAGGGATACTTGCTGTTTTCGTGGCTGTGATCAAAGGCGGCGTATATCTGCCGTTGCTGTTTCTTTTGTTTCTGTGTTTTCATCACAAATCATCAGGAATGTATCCTGCCCGGAAACGTAAGCTGCTTCTTGGATCAGTTCTTGCCTTTGTCCTGCTATCAGCACTTGCCCTTGTAAAATTCATGCCTGTATTTCATGACTTTCTGACTTCTGCAGCTGCTGTTGACCAGGAAAATTCATTATATACTATTCCTTACGTACTTCAGCACCCGCTGCACACCGTTTATCTGCTGTGGAATACACTGATGAAATGCGGAGATGATCTTGTTCGTGGACTTCTTGGAGGCATGCTTTCCTGGTTGGATTTCCAGATAAATTGGATCTTTATCATTCTCCTGCTGATCTGCCTGCTTCTGCTTATAAATGTTAACGATGACAACAAAAGGCTTTCCCGTAAAGCACAGCTTGTGATTTCAGGAAGCTGTCTGCTATCCACGCTGCTGATCATGCTTTCCATGCTGGTAGGATATACAAAGATGAAATGGAATTATATCCAGGGGCTCCAGGGGCGGTATTTCCTGCCACTTGCACCTGCATTTTTCCCATTGCTGACCACAAATATAGTGTCTGTAAATGTAAAGCAGGCATCCCGCACCTGGATGGTACTTATTGGTACAGAGATCTTACTGGTGCTGCAGATGGCAGCCATGATCCTGTAACATATTCAAGAATGCCTCGGCATTCTTGCTGCGAGGTGCGCGTCATGCAATTGCATGACATACTTCTCCTGCGCACCTCTGCAATCCTGCCGGAGGCTATATCAGCTGGGGGATTGACTCCCAGCTGATAT
>NZ_JAAITU010000008.1 GCF_013304385.1 Blautia glucerasea | reverse complement strand
CAATTCATCTCCCACCTGTAGAGGAAGGAGAATTCTTGCTATATATTATGTTAAATGAATATGTAAATATGTTAAAATTGTACAAATTATTACGCTGATAATAGTGAATGGGGCGGTCTGCTTGTTTGTTTAAACTACAACCTGAAAATCTTCAACAACATATCTGCCATGCCTACAGCATATCCTGCGGATGCAAAACATCCGGTGAGTGCCCCGTCTGTGATCACCATCAGAGGCAGTTTGTCAGAATCTGTATACATCTTTCTGGCAGTCATTTCCTTTTCTTTTCCGAAAGAAGCAAAATAAACACCAGCCTTAGGGAAGACCTGCAAACATTGACGAAATACAGATTCTCTGGCAGCTTCTTCATTCTCAAGAATAAATATCAGCTGGTTCTGGATAGCTGAAAAATCATCTTCCATTTCCATAAGTTCATTTAAAATATGCTGGGTTGGCTCTTTGCCAGGATCTAACCAGAGCAGGATCCTTCGCGTACCATCGGTGATCCGGGAAATGGTATCCGTATTGCCAGCCTGATCCCTTAAATTAAAATCTGGAATCGGATGAGGGTTCATCATCTGGTCCGGATGGATATTTCTGTGACGAAGGCTAATCCTGTGAGTTTCACCTTTCGCTACATGAAAATCATAGCGGCTGGCGAAAATAGTACCGGAAGGCAGCCGGTTGGAAGTGATCACCCGATAATAGCCAGGTTCCACATCCAGTGTGATACCTGTCTTCTGCCAGGGAATATCCTCCAGCTGGAAAAAAAGATAGCCGTTTTTGTCAGCCTTTGCAAGGGCCCAGTTCCTGGAATAGGTCCAGTCATACTGCTCTTCACCGGTAATAACAAGACGGGCATCCTTCCTGCGGCTTTCATGGATCTGTGCAAAACCTTTGTTTTCCCAGTATTCCATGGCTCCGTCCTCAGGATTCAGTCTTGCAGGAATTCCAAGAGTACGGGCAATTGCTACAAAAAGAATGGCACGGGATCGGCTTCCTGCAATTTTCAGGCGCAGGGCAGCAGCCGGGGTTGTATAAACAGTTCTTCTTTCCTGCTGGTCATTTTCCTGAATGTTTTCTTCAATCCACTGCCAGATCAGGAAAGGTTTGCTGCGGAACTGATCCTGTTGCTCCTGTGAAAAATAGCCCAAAATGCTTCTACGCCATTTGGTCAGGATCTCATCATCAATCCTGGGATTCCATATATAATGAAGAAAGAAATCTCTGGGGAACATTTCGCCGTATACAGAGGCCTCTCGGTAGTGCTCGTCCAGAATCTCAGGATAAACATCCTTCTGGTCTTTTTCGGAAAGGACAGACATCAGTTCTTCCATTACCTTCAGCTCGTGGCCAAAAAGACAGTTGCGCCATAAAGGCTGGAACTTGGCTGCTTTATGTCTGCATTTGGCAGATTCGGCAGCAACCCGGTCATTATTTGCTTTTTCCAGATCTGCGGGAAATGGTTCCAGGTTTCCTACCGTGTCATCCGGGGCGGTCATATTAAAGTCTTCCCATTCGTCTTCAAGAAAGCCCTCTCCCAGCATGCACTCAAAATGGTCGTCCTCTCTGGTGTTGATCAGGCATTCACCATAGGTCTCTCCATAAACGGCACAGATATGCAGACTGCCAAAGCCTGTAACAAAAGAAACACAGCCATTGGCATCTGTACGAAGCCTGGCAACAGGGGTAAACTGGGAATAATTAAGGATCTCAGCACGGACATCCGCATCTGGGACAGAACATCCGTCCAGATCTGTTATATGGATGGTGATCCGTTTGGTGTGGGCATATCTGGGAAGCTGGTTCAGCATCAGATTCACATCATCCATACCGATCACATCCTCATTCTCTGGCGGAATCTTGTCAAACCAGCGGGAACGGATCATCATGGCTCTTGAAGCTGCATTGGTAAACCAGCCCCGATCCAGGTCTGCCTCCGGTTCACAGGCACCAAGATAATGCCAGTCACCGTCACACCATACCTCCACCCAGGCGTGGTTGTCATCGCAGTGGGACCATCTGGGCACATACACCTGTCTGGCAGGAATCCCTGCACTTCGCAGTACATTTACTGCAAATACAGACTCTTCCCCACATCTGCCAAAACCATGACGGTAAACATCCAGTGCAGAGCTGGTGCGGCAGTCAGTGGACTGGTACATGGCTTCCTGACAGCACCAATGGTTGATCTCAAGGATAGCCTCTTTCATGGAAAGACCCTGGATCCGTTTTTTGATCTTTTCCCAGAAAAGGGTACGGCAAGGCTTGATCTCTTCCTCGTTGACCCTGTGAAAAAGAACATAATTCAGATACAGCTCTTCGGAAAGCTGGGATCTATATGGAGAGTTTTTCCAAAGATAAATCCCCTGCCAGGCAAAATCCAGAAAGGTATCAAAAGAATAATTGCCTGCATCGCTATAGGGCATACATACATAAAGGTATTTCAGCGCAAGAATCACATCCGGATTCAGTGCATCCATTCTTTTGCTTATGTGAGCTGCAATGCCAGGCAGCTTCTGGCAAAAAGTTTCAAATTGTTTTTCGATTCTGGAACGGTTGTTTTCAAGAAACATGATAAGCCTCCTTATGATGAGTCAGGATTTCTTTGGCCTGACGAATCTGAGATGCACTGGTACGCAGGATCTGAAATTCATCCAGGGATGCGGCACCCATGGAAATCTCTTTTTTACGGTAAGTCATAGGACTTTGAAAAAGGGCCTTGCCGGACATATGCCAGGCATGGGCACCGGTGTAAGGTAAAAGCTCTTTTAAAGTCTGAGGATTGATCCCGCCGCCTGCCATGATGCTGATACGGCCCTCTTCATGGCTCACCAGCTGGCGAAGCAGTTCTTTGCCCTGGCAGCAGTTATTCTGTTGGCCAGAGGTCAGGATAGTATGTATGCCAAGCTCTTTTGCCTGTTCCATAGCAGCAAAAGGATCTGCACAAAGATCAAAGGCCCGGTGCAGGGTAACACACATATCTCCGGCGGTCTGGATCAGCTGCTTCATACGTGTCAGATCCAGAGTACCGTCCGGACACAGCACACCGATCACAACCCCCTGGGCACCAAGCCTGTGAAACATTTCGATTTCCTTTAGCATGATATGAAATTCATGCTCTGTATAACAGAAGTCCCCATATCTGGGACGGATCAGTATGTGGACAGGAAGCTCCACAGCCGCCTGTACTTCCTGAAAAAGACAGGGACTGGGTGAGGTTCCGCCAATCACAAGATTACCACAAAGCTCCAGCCTGGATGCACCACCCTCCTGGGCTGCCAGGGCAGATTCTGTGGAATCCACACATACTTCAAGTATATCGTTTTCCATTTCCATAAGAAAAATCCCCTCGATAATCCATTCAATAAATAGCTATTTTGTATTTTAACATTGGAGATAACTGGTGTAAACAGGGATAATTGCATAAAAATTCTGTGTTGAAGGACAGTGTATCTGCTATTATAATGAATATGTAGTGTATATTAGAATAGACGGTGAGTGAACCATGTAGATAGCTATTTAAGTATTGGGGTGTTTGCTATTTATGCCCGATATAGGATGATTAGGAGGAATGTAATGAATATAAGCATTGACATATTGGCTGAACGGCTGAAAAAATATCATTTTGTACAATATTGTGGTAAAAGCTCAGAACCTATATTAGAAAGTGCGCGACTGCTCCACAGATATATGGATAAGTTTGAACCCCAATATTTATATATCGGTATTGCAGAGGATATTGAACGATTAAATCGTGAGTTTAACATGAAATATGTGACTGTGATCTGCTGTGGTGTACCGGATACATTTGATACTATTGGTGAGGGATGTAATTTTTATTATGTAGACAGAAATGCAGATTTCGGTATGTTCTATAATGATGTAGAGGACGTGTTTTCTTATTATAATCGTTGGGAATTGAAACTGAAAAATCTGTGCAGCACTATGGGGAGCCTGCAGCAGATGCTAGACGTTAGTGATGAGATTTTTCCGTATCCGATTTCTTTGGTAGATGGAGCAGAACGTACTATTGCATATTCCAGAGATAAGGAATGTGATGATGCTGTATGGCAGTATATAAAAGAAGGATATATTAGGACTGAATATTTGCTTAGAGATAATATCCATAGTAAGGATATCCTTCATCAACGGGCACCGAAGCAGTTATATACTACCGCATCCAACAGGTATGTTATGTTGCAACCAGTGATTGTACAAAGACATACAGTGGCATTTGTGTCGCTTATGATGATCGAGGCGGGCACCAAAGTGTTTACTAGAGGAACAGAGCAGCTTTTGATGGTACTTACCCGAGAAATTACTAGTCGTCTGGAAGCAGATGAATTTTATGGACTTGCAATGGGGGAGGCGGTAGAATTTTTTCTGGCTGATCTGATCGGGAAAAAGAAAATGGAGATAGATACAATTCTGGACAGAGCTAATTTTTTGAATCTGGATATATATAAAAAGTGGCGAATATTTTGCATTTGCTATGAAAATGCGGAAATGGCAGGTATTAAAAGAAGAGAGATCATGGAGGCTACAAAGCGGCGGTTTCCAAAATGTATAGGATGTTTCCATGAGGGAAATGCTGTGTTTTTTGAAGAATATACGGATATGTATGAAGATGAGGAAGATATGGTATTTCAGAATTGGCTAAAAAAAGAAAAATTACTTAGTGGTATTAGTATCCAGTTTTTTTCATTGTTTGAAGCAGCTGATTACTATGAGCAGGCAAAAACGGCTATTCGTCTTGGCAGGGAGATAGATCCGAATAAAAAAATGTATGACTATAAAGATTACATCGTGCAGCATGGATTGGAGCAGTACGGACAAAAGGGCGTTTTGCAGCAGAAACTGCATCCTGTTGTTTTAAGGATTCTGGAATTATATGGTGAAGATCATTATATGATTAAGACGGTAACCATGTGGTTGAAGTGTGAGAGACATATTTCGGCAGCAGCCAAGCTTTTGCATGTACACAGAAATACTATGCTTTATCGAATTGAGGGTTTGATAGATAAGCTAGGTTATGATTTTTCTGAGCAGGCTGAACGGTTGCAGATTATGTATTCTCTGGAAATTGTAGATTATATAAAGAACGTAAAAAAAGAGAAAGTGATGCGTGAGCATATTATTGAATGATATAAAAAACGATTTATGAAAAATGCCGGAAGGAAATACCTTTCTGGCATTTTTTTGTGCACGGCGCACAAATATCAATATTTTTTTGTTTGTGTGTTACGTTATTCAATAATAAACAGTATGCTAGAATATTCTTGCATTAGAAAATAGATACGGCAATTGCTGATACAAATTATTGGAGGGCAAGATAAAATGGAGAAAAGTAAGATTATTATGGCATATGTTCCTACGAGGAGGGAGACGGATGTTTATCCGCCGCCAGAACCTGCATATGAGAGTAGGGACAAAATATGGGCGGTTATGAAGCCAATTCTGGATGGAATACATGATCTTGAGATTGTGGGTATTGAATGGCTGAATGATGAAGGAATTCTGTGGGATCCGAGGGATGTGGAGAAAGTTGCAGACTATATGAAACAGAAAAAAGTTGATTGTTTGTTTATGCCACATACCAATTTTGGATGTGAAGAAGTCTGCGGAATGTTGGGAAGAAAGCTGAATGTACCATTCCTTCTTTGGGGTCCAAGAGATGAAGTGCCACCGGAAGATCTGACAATAGATCGGCCATTGGATGTACAGTGTGGTCTGTTCGCAACCAGTATGGTACTGAGAAGATATCAGGTGCCATTTACTTATATTGAAAATTGTTGGCTGGACAGTCCTGTATTAAAACAGGGAATTGAGGATTTTGTCAGAGCAGCATCTGTTGTAAAGGCTTTCCGAAATCTTCGTATAGGTCAGATTTCTACTCGCCCACGTCCATTCCTTTCTGTAAAGGTAAACGAGGGTGAGCTTCTTGAAAAATTTGGTATTGAGCTTGTGCCGATCAATGGAACGGAGATTACAAACACCATTAATGATTTTCTTGAAAATCATCCTGAAGAGATTCAGAAGGAAATGGAAATTATTTACAGTGAAGTAGATTGTACGGCTGTCAGTGAGACTTACGTAAAAAATACAGCAGCATTAGTACTTACATTCCAGTATCTTGCAGAAAGATATGGATGTACTGCATTTGCAAGCGAATGCTGGGAAGTTATCCCACAGAATTTTGATATTTGGCCATGTTATGCATTTGGACGTTTGTCCGAACTGGGAATTCCGGTAGGCTGTGAAACTGATATTCACAATGCAATCAGTTCTGTGATGGCAGTGGCTGCAGCTAGATGGGAAACAGAGGTATTTACGTCAGATCTTACCATTCGCAATCCGTATAATGATAATTCTGAGCTGTTATGGCATTGTGGACCATTCCCGAGAACTTTGGCAAAAGAAGGTATCAAACCATGCATGGTGGGTAAATGTGTAGGGCAGTATGAAATCAAGGGTGGAGATTTGACTATGGTTCGCCTTGGCGCAGGAGATGGAAAATATACACTGCTTGCAGAAGAAGTAAAAGGCTGTGATGGTCCAATCACTAATGGAAACTATATTTGGGTAGAAACAGAGGATTGGCCACAGCTGGAAAGAAAGTTTATGTATGGCCCATATATACATCATGTAGCCGGGATCCATGGAAAATGGAAAAATGTGCTTAGAGAAGCCCTAAGGTATATTGATGGAATCGAAATGGATGAATGACAAAGTAAGATAAAGAAAGAACAGGTGAAATAGAAATACAGAGATAATTGGAGGAACAAATTTATGCTGGAAAGAATCAAACGGACCAGAGTTCCACTTTCTTTCAGAAGCAGAATATCTTTTGACAAGGATTGGAACTTTTACCTGGGAAATGAAACACAGGCGTTCCGCGAGGATTTTGATGACAGTGCCTGGAGGAAATTAAATGTTCCGCATGACTGGAGCATAGAAGGAAATTTTGATGAACATGCGGATACCGGAGGGGCAGGAGCTTATCTTCCTGCTGGGATTGGATGGTATAGAAAATCCTTTGAACTGGATAAATCAGAATTAGAAAAACGAGTATTTATTGAATTTGGTGGAATTATGAGTAACAGCACAGTTTATGTAAATGGAAACTGTGTTGGAAATAGGCCATATGGATATGCAAGTTTTTGTTATGATCTGACAGATTATGTAAAGGCTGGAAAAAACGTAGTTGCTGTAAAAGTCGATAATCATGAACAGCCCAGCTCCAGGTGGTATGCTGGTGCAGGAATTTACCGACACGTTTATTTGATCAAAACAGCTCAGGCCTATATTCCATTTAGTGGTATATACGTTACCACACCAGAGGTTCATAAAGATAATGCCATAGTAGATGTCCGTTGTGAGGTCAAAAATAATTTCGGGGAAGAACGAGAACTGGTATTAAAATCACAAATTATGGATCAGCAGGGAATGGTTGTTGCATCTGAAGAGGAAATCCACAATGTAACAGCAGGAGAACTTACTGAATTTCATATGAAAATACAGGTAACAGATCCTGTGTTGTGGAGTCCGGATACACCTGTTGTTTACAGGGTACATTGCATTGTAAGTGCTGATGGAGAAGAGATTGATGACAGCGGCGTATGCATTGGTATTAGGAAATTTGGCTACGATATGAAAGAAGGATTCACTGTCAATGGTGAAAAGACCTTTATTAAAGGGCTTTGCATGCACCAGAATATGGGCTGTACAGGTATTGCCGTTCCAGAAAGGCTTCTGGAGGAAACACTATTAAAATTAAAGGATGCAGGGTGTAATGGAATTCGATTAAGTCACTATCCTCATCCGGTGGAAATGCTGGAATTGCTTGATACAATTGGTTTTATCACTATTGGTGAAGCTTTTGATGAATGGGAAATCTGCAGACCTAAAACTGCAGAAGTAGGAACGGATGGTCTGGAAGGTGAGTCTACCTATGGATATTCTGAATATTTCAGAGAATGGCATGAAAGGGATCTGGAGGATTTCCTCCGCCGTGATCGGAATCATCCTTGCGTGGCATTCTGGAGTATTGGAAATGAAATCTTTGAACAGAATTATCCAGAAGGTGGCCCGATGGCAAGGCAAATTGTAGCACAGGTGCACAGACTGGATCCAACTAGACCAGTAACAGCAGCGTGCTGTAATACCAGTGGAATGGATAAATTAACCACCACGGATGCTTATATGGATGCACTGGATATTATAGGTGTAAATTATGTGGATCAATGGGGGGATAACAAAGAAACCTATTATTTCCAGTTACATGAAAAATTTCCTGATAAAGTAATTCTTGGAAACGAACATGTTTCACCAGGAGGCATTCGTGGAAAATTTGATTTATATGAGCATGAAAACTGCTGGTATACAACCTACTACAATAAGATGATCGATGTAGAACAAAGACATAAATTCTTATCCATGCATCCATATGTACTGGGAGACTATATGTGGACGGGAATTGATTATCTGGGTGAAGCTCCCTGGCCATCGATTACACCATGTACAGGAATGTTGGATACCTGTGGATTTGAAAAAGATGGGTACTATATGTTGCAGAGTATTTGGCAGAAAAAACGGCCAATACTTGAACTGGTTCCTCATTGGAATTATGAAGGTCATGAAAATGAAGCAATTCCTGTGGTTTGTTATACCAATTGTGATTATGTAGAACTGTTTGTAAATGGAAAGTCATATGGTAAACAGAGCTGGCAGTTCCCTCGTCCGGGAATGCATGGAAGCTTCTTCCATTTTGATGAGCCGGTTCTCGAAATCACAACCTCAGATCTGCATTTACTTTGGATGGTTCCTTATCAGCCAGGCGAAATGAAAGCTGTAGGTTACAAGGATGGAAAAGTAGTCACAGAGAAAGTGGTAAAAACAGCGGGTAAAGCAGAAAAGCTCATTTTAACCGCTACTTCAAATACTATTTGTGCAGATGGTCAGGATGCCTGCAAGATAGGAATAAAAATTGCAGATAAAGATGGAAATATGGTTCCGCATGCAGCAGACAGGGTTTGGCTTAAGGTAGAAGGCGCTGGAGAACTTTTGGGTGTGGACAATGGAAGTCCATTTGTCGGAGAAGGATATAGAAGAGACAATAAGGAAGCTTTTAATGGGATGCTTTGTGGTGTAGTGCGCTCGAATGGAGAAACGGGTCAGATACACATTACAGCAAAAACAGATTTCAGTGAGCAGATGATCCGTGTCACTGCAGTAGAAGGGAGATAAGCATGAAAAAATTCAGATTATTAACAGCAACAGTTGTCTGTACAGCAATGTTAACAGCAGGATTAACATCTGTTTGCGCAAGTGCGGAAGAGAAAACAGTTGTCACCGTTTGGGTTAATGGCGGTGAGGATGCATATGTACCTGTTGTAAAGGATGCATTTGAAAAAGCGCATCCTGAAATTGAACTGGATCTTCTTCTGGTGCCACAGGAGGAGAGTTTCCAAAAGATCATGACAACAATTTCTACTGGCGGTGAACTGCCGGACATTGTAGATGTGAACCTGGACAATCTGGGGCAGGTGTTAGATCTGGATTTATGGGAGGATCTTTCTTCAGATCCATATAATTTTGATGAAAGCCTTCTTATGCCGTATATGACAGAAGCTTTACACAATGCAGAGGGTAAGCTGGTGGCTCTTCAGGGTGATTTAACTACATGTGCTGTGGCATATGATAGAAATCTTGCAAAGGAATATCTGGGAACAGATGATCCGGATGAATTATCAGAAATGCTTAAATCTACACAGGACTATATTGATATAGGAAAAGAGATTACTGAAAAAAGTGATGGTACTGTGTATACCTTTGCAAGTGCGCAGGATGCATGGGGCATGCTATATGCAGAGATGGTAGATAAGCCTTTCGTATCAGAGGGCAAGCTGGATATTGATGATTCTATTGGAGAAATTTATTCCTTTATTGAGACTCTTGTACAGAATGGTTCCTTAGATCTTTACGATCAGTGGAGTGCTGAGTGGGTCAACAATATTTCTCAGTCTGAGACAATGTTCTACAGTTGTCCATTATGGTTTGTTCACTGGGGACTTGCATCCAACGATTCAGTAGGCGGTGGAAGATGGGGTGTTTTGAAACCATCCAGCGGTGCTACTTCAGGTGGGGAAAACTACCTGATTTCAAAATCTTCAGATGAAGATAAGAAACAGGCTGCATTCACATTCCTTTCATGGCTGTGCGCATCTGAAGAAGGAGCAAAAGCCCTTTATGATGGTGGTGGTATGGTGACAGGATTTGCCGGAAACCTGGATAAGGATGGAGAATTCTACAATATTGAAGACGAAGCCTATGCAGGTCAGGATGTACTCGGTGTATTTTTGGATGTAGCCCAGATGGATAGTACAAGAACAAGACCCCTTACTAAATATGACAGTGGTATTTTTGCTTCCGGTACATCTGTGCTCACAGATTTAGCACAGGGAATGTCGGCTGAGGATGCCCTACAGACGGTAAAGGATGATATTGCCGGAAAGTATCCGGAACTGGAGATTGACTGACAAAGGAATCCGTAAAAATACAAAGGCAAGGGCGGCAGTGGAATTATATGCTGCCACCCAAATGCTGAAAAAAAGGAAGAGATTAATGGGTAAAGTAGGAGAAATAGAAAGAAACAAAAAAAGACGGATTGGTGCCAGGCAGTTCCCATATATAGCATTATTACCATATTTTATTATTTATCTTACATTTTCGGCATTTCCCCTGATCGCTACCGTAGGAATCAGCATGACAGACTGGACCATTGGGGCGGATATAAATTTTGTGGGTTTAAAAAATTTTCTAACACTTTTCACAGACAAAAGATTTCTAACATCTCTTACCAACATTTTTTTGTTTGTGATTGTAATTGTGCCAGTGGAAATATTGCTTGGATTGATAATCGCAAGCATGCTTACAAATAAAAAGATGGTGGGGAAAAATGTATTTCGAGTGATTAATTTTCTGCCCTATTTACTGATCCCGGCTGCTGCAGGCGTTATTTTTGGACAGTTTTTTGGGAGACAAACAGGAATTATTAATAGAGTTTTGATGTCTCTGGGGATGCTTAAAAAGCCGATCTTTTGGACTGGACAAGGTGTCCCGGCCAGAATCATGACGATTCTGATCGTTTTATGGAAATATTGTGGATATACCAGCTTGTTCTTTATAGCTGGAATCACAAATATTGATACATCAATTTATGAAGCGGCAGATTTAGACGGGATTACTCCTGTGCAGAAAATGTTCAAGATCACACTTCCGTTGTTGAAACCAGTTATGAAATTTGTTGGGTTGACTACAACAATCAATACCTTCCAGTTATTTGATGAGCTGGTAATGCTGTTTTCTACTACAAATGGTGGCGTAAAGGTAGGAGGACCACAGAATTCTGTACTGACACCAATATGGCTAATGTATGACACTGCGTTTAGTAATGTTCCAAGGTACGGATACGCAGCAGCCATTGCGGTAGCAACATTTATTGTTATTTCACTTGTATCTTTTGTTGTAGGAAAAATTACGGGAAAGGAGGAGTAGGAAATGGAAAAAAAGAAAACAGGAAGCATCCATAAGGGCAGAGTACCAATGCTGATCGTTATGCTGCTGATTTCAGCGGTTGCGCTGTTCCCTTTTTATTCTATGTTGATGATGGGAACTTATAAAACATCAGATCTATACAGCTCTGTAAAACTTTTACCGGGAAATTATCTGATGGAAAATCTAAAGCGTGTGCTTGCTACACCAATATTTACATTTTACCGAAACTCCCTTGTAGTTGCGATCTGCTCATCACTGGCTTGTGTGCTGGTAAGCTCTCTTGCCGGATATGCATTATCTAAGTTTAGATTCAAGGGAAGAAATCTTGTATCAAATTTTATATTGATCACAATGATGGTGCCCTCTCAGCTGGGAATTGTAGCATATGTGCTTCAGATGAGAAAAATGGGTATGACAGATACACTGCTTCCTTTAATCCTGCCATTTGCAGCTAGTGCTTTTGGTGTTTTCTGGATTCGTTCGTTTACAGACGGAGCTGTTCCATATGAGGTAATTGAAAGTGCCAGGATTGATGGTGCCGGGGAGTTTGAAATATTTTGGAAAATTGTGATGCCTTTTATCAGGCCTGCATGTATCACCTTGCTTCTCTTGGCTTTCCTGTGGTCATGGAATGATTTTTTGTATCCTTTGGTACTAATAAATAAAAACGAGCTTTATACAATTCCACTTGGAATCCGACAGATGTCAGGTGCATATTCCAATGATACAGCAGCGCAGATTTTAGGCCTAAGCCTTAGTACACTACCGATTTTGTTGTTATTTATTGCATTTAACAAAAATATGATTGAGGGACTTACATCCTCGTCAGTGAAAGGATGATGAATATGTTGAATTTTGAATATTGTTCACCTACAAATTTCGTATTTGGGAAAAATACAGAAGTGCAGGTAGGAGAATTGACTGCAGCTTATACGAAGGCTAAAAAAGTTCTTCTTGTGTATGGGTCGACCAGAATTGAAAAAAATGGTCTTCTTAAAATTATTGAGGATTCGCTGAAAAAAGAAGGGATCCAGACGGTGCGGTTGTCTGGAGTGCAGCCTAACCCGGCAGTATCATTGGTAAAGGCGGGATGCAGAATCGTCAGAGAAGAAGGAATTGATTTTGTCCTGGCAGTTGGTGGAGGCAGTGTATTGGATACTGGAAAAGCAATTGCGTGTGGTGCATTATATGATGGCGACGTTGAGGATTTCCTGACAGGTGTAGCAGAACCTGAAAAAAGTCTTTCGGTGGGAGCTGTACTTACATTGGCTGCTACCGGTAGCGAGGGAAGTAATTGTGCGGTTATTACGATTGAAAATGGCGAGAAGGCTGGTATTTGCAACGAGCTGATTCGACCTAAATTTGCGATTATGGATCCTGCCCTTACATGCAGCGTGCCAAAATGGCATACAGCTTGCGGATCCAGCGATATTCTGGCACATATTATGGAGCCATATTTTACGAATACAGCAGACGTGGACCTTACAGATGAATTTATTGAAGGATTGATCCGCACAGTTGTTAAATTTGCACCTGTTGCAATAGAACATCCAGATGACTACAATGCCCGAGCGCAGCTTATGTGGTGTGGAACTCTTGCAAATAGTGGGTTTTTCCATGTCGGTCGTATGGCAGATACTACCCCTCATGCATTGGGAGAAAGAATGGGGGCAGATTATACCCATGGTGCAACGCTGTCTGTAGTGATTCCGGCGTGGATGAAATATACATATAAATCCAAGATGGATCGCTATGTGCGTTATGCAAAAAATGTATGGGGAATTAATACGGATAATTTATCAGAAGATGAGGCGGCATTTGCTGGAATACAGGCAACGGAAGAATTTTTTAAGAAGCTTGGTGCTCCTGTACGTTTAAAAGAGCTTGGATTTGATCCAAAGACAGCTCCAGCAATGCTGGCAGATGGAGATTTTGATGGATGGACGCAGATACCAGGATTTTTCTTTGAAATGAACCAGGAGGACAGACAGAAAATTTATGAGCTTGCAGCAGAATAAAAAAGTCCAGGTGGTAGGTATTGATTATCCTTGCTTGGATTATGTGATTGAGGTTGATCATATCCCGGAAACTAATGGAGAAGCGGATATTTATAACGAAAGCTGGCAAGGTGGAGGAATGGTTCCTACGGCGCTGGCAGCTTTGGGTCGACTTGGGGCATCCGGAGGCCTGATTGGCATTTCGGGAGATGATGTTTATGGAGAATTTTGTAAAGCTGATCTTGAAAAACATGGAGTTGATATCAGCCATATTATCATGGATCCGGGAACAAGAACAGATTTCTGTATTAGTGTAGCAGAAAAAAGTACCCAGGGAAGAAGTTTTATTACCAGATGGGGAAATTGTCGGAGAATGACAGCTCAGGATTTGGACCCGGAATATATTGGACAGGCAGATTATTTACATCTCTGCATGGAAATGAACGAAATCAATGTTAAGGCTGCAAAAATTGCCAGAGATTATGGTGTAAAGGTTGTAATTGATGCGGATCATTATAGCGAAAAAACAGAAGAAAATCTGTCATTGATTGATGTGTTTATTGCCAGTGAGAAATATTACTGTAAAAAATTTCCTGAGGGGAAGCCTGAGGAAAATTTGAAAAAAGTAATGGCACGGGGACCAGAGATAGTAGTCTTTACACTTGGAGAAAAAGGATGTATCGGTATTAGTAAGGATGGTTTCTTTAAGCTGGAGGCATTCCATCTCGGAAAAGTGGTTGATACCACGGGAGCTGGGGATGTATTCCATGGGGCATTCATTAAGGCACTGCTGGATGGGAAAACACCTGAGGAATGTGCGCGCTTTGCAAGTGCAGTTTCCGCCATTAAGTGCATGAGGCTGGGAGGTAGAGCTGGAATCCCGGATTTGGAAACAACATTGCATTTTTTGAAAACTGGACAGGTGAGAGAAAGTGATTTTAATATGAGAGAAAAGCGATACCAGCAGGGATTAGCTATACTGATGAACAAAAATTAGTATCACTCAATAAGAAAAGAAGGGAGAATGGAGTATGGCGCTGAGCAAAGTCAGTGAAATCATGCAGGAAGCGTATAGCGAACATAAAGCGGTCATGTGTTTTGAATGTGTGAACTACGAACAGATTGCATGGAGTATTGAGACGGCAGAAGAAGAAAAAAGACCAGTGATCCTGATGCTGTATTATGATATGACTTTTTATACAGAAGCAAGGGAATTTATGCAAATGGCAAAACCGTTGGCAAAAAAAGCATCTGTACCCGTAGGACTTACATATGTATATCCTGATACGGCAGAACTGGTAAAAGAAGCAATGGATGTAGGCTTTCCATCCATATGCTTTAACTCTGGAAAGGAGGATTTGAAAGAGAGAATCTGTGAAACGAAACAGATTGTGGAGCTAGCGCATGCAAAGGGTGTGGATGTAGTGGCCAACCCGGGAGAATATGGAGAAATTACGGTAGAGGAAGCGATTCTGTTTGGTGAAGAAACAGGAATTGATGGGATGATTGCGCCGGTAGTATATGGCAATAAGGGCAATAATCTGCATTTTACTGAAATACGTCACTGGTATGAAACAAATATTGATTATATTGATTTTGAGATGCTTGGTGAGATTAATGATAAGCTGAAAATGCCACTTGTAATTCATCGTTCTTATAATCTGTCTGTGGAACAGTTGCAAAAATCACTGAGTTATGGAGTCGCAAAAATAGATAATGGCTGTCCGTTTGATACGCAGTTTTATCGAGCAGCAGAGTTGGCTATTAAAATGACAGATTGTGGCGAAAGCTATTTTGCTTTACTCATGAATATGAAAGAGCAGGTAAAAGCTTACCTGAAAATGTGTATAAGTAATGTAGCAGGAGAATAATAAAAAATACAATAACAAAAAATACAATAACAAAAATACAATAACAAAAAAAGAAAGGAATTTGGTGAACAAAATGGGATTAAAGAGTGTAAATCAGCTTCTTAGAATGGCTGATGAGAAAAAGAAAGCAGTTGTTGCTTTAGATTGCGGTATGTTTGAGGAAATGGAATGTGTAGTAAGAGCAGCTGAAAAAGTAGGTTGTCCAGCAATTCTGATGTATTATCCTGGTGGAATGTCTGCAACAGCATTCAGTGCGATTGCCACAGATCTTGCTAATCGTGCAACCACAGATATCAGTTACATTTTGGATCATGGTCCAAGCTATGAGGTGGCGATGGATTGTATTAAGGCTGGATTTCCGTCTATTATGATTGATCATTCAGATCTACCGTTTGAAGAAAATGTAAGATTAACAAAAGAAGTAGTGCGTACAGCTCATTTGTTTGGGGTAGATGTAGAAGCAGAACTAGGACACGTAGGAGAGGCGTGCAATGAAGCTGATTATAAGGACTCTTCTCTGTTTGCAAAACCGGATGAGGTTGTAGAGTTTATAAAACAAACAGGTGTAGACAGTCTTGCAGTACATATCGGAAGTGCTCATGGAATTTATAAATCTGAACCATCATTGGATCTGGAGCTTTTGAAAGAGATCAATCGTGTAACAGATGTACCGTTAGTGCTTCATGGAGGCTCTGGAATTCCCCGGGAACAGGTGCGTCAGGCTATTAAGCTTGGTATCAATAAAACAAATTTTGGTACAGAGTATGATGGACGCTTTGCGGAAGCAATGCTTGAAACACTGAAAACCCGAGATCAGAATAAATTCACATATGAGCTTGCCCCACTGTATTATGAAAAAGTTACAGATTATCTTGAAGGCCTGATGCATATGGTCTGGGATGACTGATCAATTCTAATATGAAGAAAATCAGAGAATGCTGTTTTGTACTGATTGCAGCTGCTTTATATGGGATCATGCCGGCACTTATCAAGAATGCGTATTATTACGGGGCAAATGGATTTAATGTTACATTTTATATGGCAGCTCTGTCAGTACCGGTATATCTGATTATTATTTTAGTATGTAAATACCCGCTGATATTTCCTAAAAAAAAGATTGGCCAGTGTGCGATAGCAGGACTTGCAGATATGGGAACATTTCTGCTTCTGTATCTTTCTTATGCCTACATTCCAGTTGGAGTAGCAACAATGTTGAACTTTATTTATCCAGTAACAGTGGCATTGGCTATGCATTTCCTGTTTGGCGATCGGTTCGGAAAAATGAAGGTATGGGCATTGGCTGTATATCTGATCGGTCTGGCGCTTCTTTATGGCGGGGATCTTTCTGGCGGTTGGCAAGGCTTTGTGTTAGCGGTTCTTTCAGGACTTAGTTATACTGTCCATGCGGTTTATCTGGATAAAACCGGATTGTCAGAGGAAAATGTATATACTGTAGGATTATATAAAACTATCGTTGTTGCAGTATTTACTGGAAGCGCAGGAATTTTAATGAAGGTGCCAATGGTAATCACAGGCTGGGAGGGTTGGAACTCAATTTTAATCTGTACCATTCTTTGCAGAGTGGTTAGTGGTACTTTGGTACTGATCGGAATCCGTGGTTTAGGAGCTTTTCTTCCATCCGTTCTTTCGACAACAGAACCGGTAATCGCATTGCTGACAGGTTGGCTGGTATTGGGCGAGACTGTAAGTAAGATTCAGGGATTGGGCATTGCATTGATTCTAATGGCGATTTTACTGATAATTTTTAGTGACTGGAATCACTCTGGCGATTTAGAAACCTAAAATATTTATATGATTCTTGGATTTTTCATATATTCACACAAAGTTTCTTCTTGTTATAATAACACCATCAAAGGAAGCAATCCAGACATGGATATGTAAGATAATAAGGAGGATATTTAAGTATGAAGAAAAAAGTTGTATCAGTTATGCTGACTGCTGCTATGACAGTAGGAATGATGACAACAGGAAGCCTGAATATGGTAGTTGCAGAAGAGGCAAATTCCGATGAGGAAGCGATCACAGCCACCCTTACTGTATGGGGACCTTCAGAGGATCAGGCAGAGGAGAACGGACAGTGGCTTCAGACAATGTGCGATCAGTTCAACGAAGCTCATCCGAACTGGGATCTGACCTTTGAGTATGGCGTTTGCCCGGAAGGCGAAGCAAAAGCCACCGTAACACAGGACGTTGAAGGCGCTGCAGATGTTTATATGTTTGCAAATGACAATCTGCCGGATCTGGTTTCTTCTAACGCAATTTCCAGACTTGGTGGTGACACAGAGGCAGCTATTAAAGAGACAAACTCACAGGAGATCGTTGATTCTGTATCCATTGACGGTGCAGTATATGGTGTTCCTTTCACAACAAATACATGGTTTATGTACTATGACAAATCCGTATTCAGCGATGATGATGTGAAGAGCCTTGATACAATGCTTGAAAAAGGAAAGGTTTCCTTCAAACTTACAGATTCCTGGTACATTGCTTCCTTCTATGTAGCAAACGGATGTACACTGTTTGGTGAGGACGGAACAGATGAAGCAGCTGGTGTTGACTTCTCCGGCGATAAAGGAACACAGGTTACAGATTATCTGGTAGACCTTGTTGCTAATCCAAATTTCACAAACGATGCTGATGGATCTGGCCTTTCCGGTCTTCGTGATGGTTCTATCAATGCAGTTTTCTCAGGATCCTGGGATGCAGCAGCAGTAAAAGAAGCACTTGGCGACAACTTTGGCGTAGCAGCTCTTCCAACCGTTACTATCAACGGAGAAGAGAAACAGCTGAAATCCTTTGCAGGATCCAAAGCAATCGGTGTAAACCCGAACTGCGAATACCCACAGGTTGCTGTAGCTCTTGCAAGCTACCTTGGAAGCGCAGATGCACAGAAAGCTCACTATGAGATGAGAAGTGTGATTCCTTGCAACACAGAGCTCCTTGCAGACGAAGCAATCAGCAGCGACGCTCTTGTAACAGCACAGAATGATACATTCAATACAACATCTATTATTCAGCCATTCGTAACAGCTATGAATAACTACTGGACACCGGCAGAGAACTTTGGTAAATCCCTTGTAAACGGAGAAGTTACTCATGACAATGCTGCTGAAATGACAGAGAATTTCAACACAAGCATGAACTCCTCCGCAGTTGAATAATTAAACTTTTAAACTGAAATGACCTGAGGGCATTGCCACATAGATATTGAGGCAATGCCCTTAGTGATGAAAAAAGAAGAGGGAAAAGTATGGCAATCTGGAAAAAGAAAGCAAAACAATTTGATGAACCTTACAAGGTGAGTAAGGCCATTACCAAAGGAAATGCAGCCACAAAGCTTTCCATGATCATTATGGGATTCGGGAACATTGCTCATAAACAGGTGATTAAGGGACTGCTGTTCCTTGCCATGGAAGCAGCATATATCTGGTTCATGGTGACAAGCGGTATCACAAATCTGGAACACTTCATTACACTGGGCGGAAATGCACAGGAAGAGGTGTGGAATGAAGCAAAAGGTATCTACGAATACACAGCAGGAGACATGACGCTCCTGTTTCTCCTTTATGGCGTTGCTACCGTGTTTTTGACCGGTCTGTTCATCGTGACCTGGCGGGCAAATATGAAGAGCGCCTATGAGGCAGAGTGCCGCACAAAAGAAGGCAAACATGTGAACAGCTTCCGTGAGGATTTCAAAAAACTGTTTGATCAGAAGCTGCACTGGACACTTCTTACACCGCCGATTACCGGCATTCTTGTATTTACTATCCTGCCTCTTGTATTTATGATTTGTATGGCTTTTACCAGCTACAGTAAGGTAGGAGACCATCTGACCCTGTTTAACTGGGTAGGGCTGAAGAATTTTGCTACCGTGCTTGGCATGGGGAACACCATTGGCAAGACCTTCTGGTCAGTGCTTGGATGGACTCTGGTATGGGCAGTGTTCGCAACATTCTTGAACTATATCCTTGGAATGCTGCTGGCAATCATTATCAACAGAAGAACTACAAGGATCAAAGGCTTCTGGAGATTCTGCTTCATGCTTTCCGCAGCAGTTCCCCAGTTCGTATCCTTACTTCTTATGAGAAGTATGTTAAGAGAGAGTGGCCTGATCAATGTTATGCTGCAGAATGCAGGGATCATCAACAGCCCACTGCCGTTTCTGTCTGATCCTACATGGGCAAGAGTGACGGTTATTATTGTCAACCTGTGGATCGGTATTCCATTTACCATGATGCAGGTAACTGGTATCCTTCAGAATATTCCAAATGACCTGTATGAGGCTGCAAAAGTGGATGGAGCCAATTCCGTTACCATCTTCTTTAAGATCACCCTTCCATACATGCTGTTTGTTACAACCCCATACCTTATTACAACCTTTACCGGAAACATCAACAACTTTAACGTGATCTTCCTTCTGACCAAGGGCGAACCGGTTCCGGTAGGCTATACAGCAGGTAAGACCGATCTTCTGGTAACATGGCTGTACAAGTTGACCGTTGATCAGCAGTATTTCAATGTAGGCGCAGTTGTAGGTATCCTTACATTCGTGATTCTGGTTATCGTATCACTTGTTACATACAGAAACAGCGGTTCTTACAAGAATGAGGAGGGATTCCAATAATGAACGAAAAAAAGACAGGATCTATGCGGAGAAAAGGGACTATTTCCGATACGATCGTACATGTATTGCTGGCTGTCCTGGCGGTGATCTGGGTTATCCCGATCCTGTGGATCGTACTGCTTAGCTTCAGCTCTCAGAAGGGATCCTATGTTACCACATTTTTCCCGAAAGGATATACCCTTCACAACTATGCGAGGCTGTTTACGGATACACAGAACCTTGATTTCCCACAGATGTTTAAAAACACATTTATTATTGCCTGCTTCGTATGCCTGATTTCCACTTTCTTTGTACTTTCCATGGCATACTGTACTTCAAGACTTCGTTTCAAAATGCGTAAACCATATATGAATGTGGCAATGATCCTGAAATTGTTCCCTGCATTCATGTCCATGGTTGCCGTATATTATATTCTGAAAGTTCTGAACCTGACAGACGGCGCCATGATCCGTGTGGCACTGATCCTGGTATACAGTGGTGGCGCAGGTATAGAATTTCTGATCGCCAAGGGATTCTTTGATACCATTCCCAAGGCACTGGATGAGGCGGCATACCTTGATGGCGCTACCAGATTCCAGGTATTTACAAAAGTAACCATACCATTAAGTAAACCGATTATTGTATATACGGTTCTTACTTCTTTCCTGAATCCATGGCTGGATTTCATCTTTGCAAAGGTAATCTGCCGTGCAAATGCCAAATACTACACAGTATCCGTTGGTTTGTGGAAGATGCTTGAGAAAGAGTATATTGATAAATGGTACACTAGCTTTGCAGCAGGTGCAGTATGCATCTCCATTCCGATCGCGATCCTGTTTGTATTCATGCAAAGGTATTATTCGGATGGACTTTCAGGAGCTGTTAAAGGCTGATCTGATGAGGTAAGCTATGAAAGTAAGTCTGTGCAGGTTTCACTGGCAGGATTTCAGAAGAGGCCAGGAACGATGTTTTCTTTTGACTAATGGACTGGGTGGTTATTCTTCCCTGACTGTGATCGGAGATACAGCAAGGAATGACCATGCACTGTTTATGGCAGCAGAGAAGGCGCCTAATAAGCGGGCACGTCTGATCTCCAATGTAGAGGAATATCTGGAGATCCAGGGGAAAAATACCGGGCTTTTCTCCCAGGAATATGTAAACCGGACAAAGAATCAGGAGGGCTTTCGTTATCTGGAAGCCTTTGAGATGGAGATGCTTCCTACCTGGCATTATCAGGTGGGAGACGTATCTGTAAAAAAGGAGCTGTTTATGCTTCAGGGGGAGAATACCATTGCCCTCAGGTATCAGCTTTCCCAGAAAATAGCAAAAGAAGTGATTCTTCATGTGTCTCCGCTTCTGGCCTTTGTTTCAAAAGGTAAAAATCCTGCAAAAGACCAGGTATTTACAGTAGAAGAGAATTATATTGCAGGGAATGGCCTGGTGCTTCATCAGAAGCATAATGGTACCCTTGTAAAAAAAGAAATTGCATTTTCTCAGGATCTGTACTATGATCAGGATGCCAGAGATGGTCGTGATTCGGTAGGGACAGCCCTGCAGAATCATGAGATCTGTTTTAAGATGGACGATTATTCCAGGGAGTTTTATCTGATCTACAGTCTGGACCGGAGAGTGGATGAATGCGACGCAAATACTATTTCCGGATGGATCCGGCACGCTAAGGAGGACAGACAGGCACTGATTCGGCACAGTGGCCTGAAAAGCACTGCAGGTCAGGCGCTTGCAGCAAGTGCTTTTCAGTACCTGGCACACAGAGAGTCCACAGACGGCAAGACGATCCTGGCAGGTTTCCCATATTTTGAGGACTGGGGAAGAGATACCATGATCGCACTGCCAGGGTGCACACTGGCACTTGGACTGTATGAGGAGTGCAAAAGCATCCTGAAAACCTTTATGATGTATTGCAGGAAGGGGCTGATGCCCAACCTGTTTCCTGAAGGCGATAAAGATCCCTTTTATAATACGGTAGATGCACCGCTTTTATTTATCAATGGTGTGTATGAATATTATAAAGCCACCAATGATGAGGAATTTCTTAAAGAAGCCTATCCTGTGATGGCAGATATCGTATACTGGTATTGCAGAGGCACAGATTATCATATCCATATGGACTGGGACTGCCTAGTTATGGCCGGTGCGGGCAAAGAGCAGCTGACCTGGATGGATGTACGGATTAATGATGAGCTTCCTACGCCGCGCCACGGTAAGGCGGTGGAGATCAATGCATACTGGTATAATGCACTGAAGATCCTGGAGGAGTTGTCACCGCTTGTAGGGCAGGAGGCCAGGGATTATCAGAAGCTGGCCAGCACAGTAAAGAAAAGCTTTCTGGAGAACTTCTGGATGGAAGACAAGGGCTGGCTGAAGGATGTGGTAAATGGCACAGCAGAGGAAGAACAGTTCCGCTGCAATCAGGTATTTGCCTTATCCATGCATTATACTATGCTTTCCAAAGAGCAAGGCAGACGACTGCTTGCGGCTGTACGGGAAAGACTGTATACGCCGGTTGGTCTTCGTACCCTGGATCCGGCAGATCCAGCATTTCATCCGGTATATGGCGGCAGTCAGCCGGAGCGGGACAGAGCCTACCATCAGGGAACGGTGTGGACCTTCCCATTAGGAGCGTATTACAGGGCTGTGCTTGCCTGTGCAGAAGACCAGGAGACGGCAAAAGAAGAGATCCGGCAGGATCTGACTCTTTTGGAAGGATGGCTTACAGAAGGCTGCCTGTTTCATCTGGCAGAGATTTATGACGGGGATAAGCCGGTGGCATCCAGAGGCTGTTACGCACAGGCCTGGAGCGTTGGCGAGATTGTGAGAGTTTATAAATTGATAGAAGAATAAATGCCGAAGGAGGACTATTTGCCAAAATAGTCCTCTTTTTGGCGACAAGATTGATTATTGGAGACTAGATTAAGATGCAGATTATTGAGACATACGGAAAATATATAGAGAAATTTGGAAATGAGGATCCTGCAAAGGCCAGATGGCTTTTGAAAACCGGCTGGTCTGCCCAGAATCTGAAATTTCGTTTTGCACCGGATAAAAGGCTGATCCCTGCGCACAGATATCTGGCACACCTGATGATGAACACCATGCTGGCACCCTTAAAAAGACCGGAAAAATGTTCTGTGGTCAGCATTTTCACACCCTGTGAGCTGCTTCATGAGGTGGGACTTAGCCCATACAATGTGGAAGCTTTTTCCTGCTACCTTACAGCCTCTGCAGCAGAGCGTGCCTGCCTTCAGCAGGCAGAGGATCAGGGGATTTCCGAGACCCTTTGCAGCTACCATAAAACCTTTATCGGGGCAGCAGACCGGGGGATCCTTCCCAGGCCGAAGTGTATCGTTTATACCAATCTGGTATGTGATGCAAACCTTCTTACCTTCCGTTATCTGGCAGATATGTATCAGGTTCCGGTCTTTGCCATTGATGTGCCCTTTGGGCAGAGTCATGACAATGTAAAGTATGTGGCAGAACAATTGGAGGAGCTGGCTGTTTTCCTGGAAAAGTGTACAGGCCATCCCATTGATGAAGACAGCCTGAAGGAGCGGCTTTGTATCAGCAGGCGCACTCTGGAAAACATATCCAGATTTCAGGCTCTTAGAAAAGACAGGTGTATTCCTACGGATCTGGTGACTCCCCTGTATGAAGGCATGACCAACAACATTCTTCTTGGGACAAAAGAGGAAGAGGGATATACCGCCCGGCTGTTAAAGGATGTTTCACAGGCAAGCCCTGCAAAAGGAAAGAAGATCTACTGGATGCATACCATTCCTTTCTGGTCTGATGCAGTAAAAAAAGAATTGATGTTTCAGGAAAAAGCCCAGATCGTAGGCTGCGAGCTGGCACATACCTTTGATCTTGATGAATACGATTTTGATCCCAGGAAGCCTTATGAAGCAATGGCTGCAAGGATGGTTTACCATGCACTGAACGGAAGTGCTTCCCGCAGGATCGAAAATGGGATCAAAAATGCGAAAAAAGCGGGAGCAGATGGCGCTGTATGGTTTGGACACTGGGGATGCAAGCACACGCTGGGCGCGTCCAGGATCGCAAAAAAGAATTTTGAGGAGCAGGGAATCCCGTTATTGATCCTGGATGGTGACGGTTGTGACAGAAGCCATGGAGGGGAAGGCCAGACAGCAACCAGACTTGGTGCTTTTCTGGAAATGCTTCAGGCATAATAGGTGAGGACATGATGAATAATAACAAAATATATTATGTGTGTAAATATACACCAATAGAACTGCTGGCTGCAATGGGAGCCAGCTGCGAAAATCTGAATGGAATGCCGGGGAATTTTGAACTTGCAGAGCAGATGGTCCATCCTAATATCTGCGGCTTTGGGAAAGCTGTGCTGGAAGCTGTTATGGAAGGACAGGTGAAGGAGCTGGTTCTTGTGAACTGCTGCGATACCATCCGCAGTGTTTATGATGTGCTGGAAGACATGGGAAAGCTGGATTTCCTTTATATGGTAGACATGCTGCATGGGGAAGGCTGCTGCAGCCGGGAGAGGACTGCCCTTCAGCTGAAAGGCCTGGCAAAGGCATATGCAGACTATAAAGGACAGGATTATCTGCAGATGTTTCACAGGGAAGCATTTGCAAAGGCATTTGTACCGCCGGTGAAAGAAAAAGGAGCCCATTTAAGCGTTATGGGTGCCAGAATGGGCAAGGAACTATATGAAATGGTACAGAAATCCATGCCATATCCGGTAGAGAACGATTCCTGTGTAAATAATCGTTCTGTAGGAGAGGCAAAGCCTCCCAAAGAGAAGGATTTTGATAAGCTGATGGACTGGTATGCAGGAGAACTTCTGGGTCAGATGCCATGTATGCGTATGATGGATCATACAGGCCGGAAACAGCTGTACCAGGATCCGGGTCTGAAAGGAATCATATACCATACAGTTAAATTCTGTGATTTTTACAGCTTTGAATATGCAGAACTAAAGCAGCATGCAGCAGTGCCTTTGTTGAAGATCGAGTCGGATTATACTATACAGAGCAGCGGACAGCTTCTTACCAGACTGGAGGCATTTGCAGAAAGCCTGGTGCAGGATGAACGGAAAGGACAGGAACGGAAAATGGGAAAAGGTTATTTTGCAGGCATTGACAGCGGATCCACCAGTACAGATGTGGTGATCCTGGATAAAAACAGACAAATCGTAGCCGGGATTATCCTGCCTACCGGCGCAGGGGCTGCCATTGGTGCAGAACGTGCTCTGGAGGAGGCCCTGAAGGATGCTGGGCTTACAAGAGAAGATATTGATGCCCTGGTTACTACCGGATATGGTCGGACAGCCATCCAGGATGGAGATAAAAGTATTACAGAGATCACCTGCCATGCAAGAGGAGCCCATTACCTGGATCCTTCTGTGCGTACTGTGGTGGATATCGGAGGACAGGACAGCAAGGTGATCCGACTGGATGAGCAGGGGAATGTAGTGAATTTTGTTATGAATGATAAATGCGCTGCCGGAACCGGCCGTTTTCTTGAGATGATGGCCAGAACTATGGAGATGAGCCTGGATCAGCTTGGAAATTGCGGCATCCAATATAAAGAAGACATTACTATTTCCAGTATGTGTACGGTTTTTGCCGAATCAGAGGTGGTTTCCCTGATCGCCCAGAATAAAGAAACAGATGATATAGTCCATGGTCTTAATAAGGCAGTGGCTGCCAAGACAGCAGCCCTTGTAAAGCGGGTAGGCGGAGAAGAAAAGTATATGATGACTGGCGGTGTTTCCAGAAATCAGGGCCTTGTAAAAACCCTGGAAGAACGGCTGGGCACAAAGCTTGTGATCAGCGAACAGGCACAGCTTTGCGGTGCACTTGGAGCCGCACTTTTTGCTGCGGATATGGTGACACAGGCCTGAAAGGTGAAAAGCATTGCACTAAAGAGCCGGATTGGGTATAATGTGACCTATAAAGTGTTAAAGGAGTAACATTATGGGGATTTGGGCTTCCATTAAGAACAAGCTGAGAAGGATCGTTCCGGTGCCGAGGACTTACCTGGATAAGAAGCTTGGCGATATGGAAAAAGAAAATAAACGTCAGAGCAAGGTGATCGGAGATCTTCAGAAAGCATCTCTTGCCCAGACAAAAGCGATCGAAGAGCTGAAGGCTTTTATTGAGCAAGAGTTCAGACGCAGGGATGACTGGCCGGTGCGTAATGCCCAGCTTCACACAGAAGCTGCAGGCAGGCCGTTGTGGGTGATCAAGTGCCCGGCGCCGGAAGGACCGGTAAAGGTACGCTGGGGAGATTACGCATATGCAGTGACTCTGAAGCGTTATCTGGACAGACTTGGCGTGTATACAGTGGTAGACACCAGGGAGGACTGGGGCTGCGAGGAAGACGCAGATGTGGTACTGGTGCTTCGAGGCTGTCATTTCTACAGACCTGACAGGCGGAATGCCAGATGTTTGTACATTATGTGGAATATCAGCCATCCGGAGATGATCACTCCGGAGGAATATGAATTATATGACGTAGTATGTGTAAGCTCTAATTACTATGCCAAATGTTTGCAGGAAAAGGTAAAAGTGCCGGTACTGCCGCTTCTTCAGTGTACAGATACAGAGCTGTTTTATCCGGCGGAGGAGTCCGGAGATGACCAGAGCGCAGTACAGGCTAAGGGAGACTATATTTTTATAGGCAATTCCAGAGGCGTTGCCAGACGATGCGTGATCTGGTCTGCCCAGAATCAGCTTCCTCTTAAGATCTGGGGCAGCGGCTGGAAGGCTATGCTGGGACAGAATAAGGGCATGGTTCAGGATACATCCATTGAGAACAGTCAGATCCCGGATCTGTACCGCAGTGCAAAGGCTACCTTGAATGACCATTGGAAGGATATGCTGGATTACCAGTTTGTAAATAACCGTATTTTTGATGCGCTGGCCTGCGGACTGCCTGTGATCTCAGATTATTGTGAAGAACTGAAGGAGATCTTTCCAGACGCAGTTCTTTACTATAATAATAAAGAAGAGTTTGATGATTGCATCATGCAGCTGGAGACACATTATGATGAGATCAAAGAGAAGGTGGCAAAGCAGTGGCCGCTGATCCGGGAGCAGTATTCCTTTGAGGCGAGAGCCAGGGAGCTTCTTAAGATCGAAGAAAAATACAGACATACGAAGACGGCTAAGCAGCAAGGAGAATTATGAAAATACTCATTATCATTCCTGCCTACAATGAGGCAGGATGTATAGAAACAGTGGTGGACAATCTGATCCGGAATTATCCCCAGTATGATTATGTGGTGATCAATGACGGCTCCACCGACGATACACGTAAGATCTGTGCCCGAAGAGGCTATAATTTCATGGATCTTCCGGTTAATACCGGGCTTTCCGGAGCTGTGAAAAGCGGCATGCGCTATGCCAATTATTACGGCTATGATTATGTACTACAGCTGGACGGAGACGGACAGCATGATCCCGCATATATTGCAGATATGATCGATGAGATGGAGCAGACCGGCTGTGATATCGTGATCGGCTCCAGATTCAAGACAGAGCGTAAGCCCATCAACTCACGTATGATCGGCAGCCAGATCATTACAACAGCCATCTGGCTGACAACAGGCGGCAAGTATATCGGGGATGTGACCTCCGGCATGCGCCTGTTCAACAAGAAGATGATCAAGCATTTCGGTTATAACATGCATTACAGCCCGGAGCCGGATACCCTGGCATACCTGTTGAACTGTGGAGTTGATATCCGTGAGGTGCAGGTACACATGTCTGAACGTATTGCAGGAGTCAGCTACCTGAATTTCAAAAATTCCGTGTGGTATATGATGAAAATGCTTTTCTCTATCCTGCTGTTCCAGTGGGTACGGAAAAGGTGAAAGGAGAGTAGACCATGACCATTACATTAAGGGCGCTGCTGGTAGTAGCAGCATTGATTACAGTGATCTGGATCCTGCGGCAGATCCGGAAGTTTAAGGTCAAAATGGAAGATGCCATTTTCTGGATCTTTTTTGCAGCGGTATTGCTTATCCTTGCCATTTTTCCGGAAATCTGCTTTGAATTGAGCAAGCATCTTGGCTTTATGTCACCCTCCAACCTGGTATTTGTGATCATCATCTTCCTTCTGGTAGAAAAGATCTTTACTTTATCACTTATCGTGTCCCAGCTGGAGGAGAAGATTTCTATCCTGTCCGCCGAAGTGGCGCTTCGCTCCAAGGCAGCCAACCGCCGCCTGAATGACGATGAGGAGATCACCCGTGAGCTGGAAGAACGTGAGGGAGAGATAGAGGGAGAATCAGGAAAGCAATCCTGAGAAAGAAAAGCAGAAATAATTATATGGAATCGAATCGCTGTGAGATGGCCTGCCAAGAACTATTTTATATGCCTTGTTTTGATAAGGAAATGGAAATTTATCAATTGTCACATTGATAGGAAAGGAGCATTCATGAAAATGGTAAAAGAGATAAATGATTTCAAGCGTTTTATTGAATTAAATAGAGACAGATTATATGCAAGTGCTGAGAAGGCAGATGATATAGCGTTAGATGATGAGTGGATGCAAGAAGATCAGTGGGATGAGATTTATAAACAAGGAGAGAAAAAAGATGGGAAAATATAATTTAGGTGAAGTATGGTGGACTCAGTTCCCATTTCAGGAGATAAAAGTATCAAAGCGCAGGCCAGCGATTGTCATTGATAAAAATACCATTGCTGTTCTTGCCATGATGGTTACGAGTAAAGCTAAGAAAAATCCGTACAGTATTAGAATTGATGATTGGCAAGAAGCTGGATTGACAAGAGAATCATGGGCAAGAATTGACAGGATCATTCAAATGGATGAATGGCGAATGGAAAAGAAAATCGGTGATTTGTCTGAAAGTGACCTATTGAAAATAACGCAGTTGGTTACAGAACATTTGTCAGAAAAATATCATGAATTTTCTCTATTGGCTATTACAAATCCGACGGGTAAGTATTTGCAGGTTTATGATGAGAGATGGAAATGTTGGTTATTTCCATATTACCGAACAGAAGATCCAAACAAGGAAAATATAGATAAGCATGCAAGTGATTTGGTTAAAATGCAAGTTACAACATCATACATTACCAGTGCTCCCCATTGTAAATATTCTGAAAGTGATCAAGTGTATAAGCAATATAAACATATACTGTACAGTCTTGCATTGAATGATGTACCAGAATGCATGAAAGGCGATATTTTTGAACTGGACGGTAAGAAATATGCTTGGAAATCTATTGAAGAATTAGAAGCAGATAGTAATGTGATGGATAAAAATGATGACATTGTTGCTTTTGTGAAGACAAAATGCAAATAGGTGGAGAAATCAAGACAAAAGGCAGGTTAGAGGCTTATGATCAGTCATACATTTGCAGTATGTGCATATGGGGAATCCCCATATCTTGAGAAAAGCATCCGGTCTGTAGTACAGCAGTCGGCAAAGTCCAGGGTGATCGTATGCACATCCACACCCAGCGACTACATCCGTGATCTGGCAGAGAAATATCACCTGCCATATTACGTGAGAGAAGGCACCAGCAGCCTGCAGGATGACTGGAATTATGCCTATGACCAGGCTGAGACAGAATACGTGACGATTACCCATCAGGATGATATTTATCATCGGGATTATCTGAAATATATGGATCAGTATCTGGGAAAGCATCCGGATACACTGATCGCCATGACGGATTACCGCATCATCAACCAACACCAGCAGGTTCGGTGGGATGTAAGTCTTTTGATCAAGCAGATCATGAAGCTGCCGCTCAGGCTTCCCTTTCTGGCAGACAAGCGCTGGGTCAAGCTGGGAGTGCAGTCACTGGGAAACGGGATCTGCTGTCCGTCTGTGTGCTATCATAAGGCTATACTTGGGAAAAGCATTTTCCAGTCTGGCTATCATTACGCACTGGACTGGGATGTGTTTGTCCAGATTGCCAGGAAAAAGGGAAGATTTACCTATATTCCTAAAGAATTGTTCTACTACAGGATACACGATGGCGCCACTACAAAGGCTTGTCTGAAGAATCAGGAGAAGACCAGGGAAGAACTGGAGATGTTCGGGAAGTTCTGGCCGGCATCGGTGGTGAAGCTTCTGATGCGGTTCTATAAGATCGGATATAAGAGTTATGAAAAGTAACGAATAATGTATGGAGTCTTGGTTCTTTGCAAGACTCTTTTTCTATGTTAGAATGGTCATATTTGAGATTCACAAGTATTATAACAAATGCTATGATATAAATACGTAATGCATTCACCTACATATTTGATTTTGCAAGGAAATATGCAGCACAGCCATATATAAGGAGAAAATCATGCCTGAAGTGTCCATTATCATTCCTGTTTATAACAATGAACAATACATAGAAAAATGTATTCAATCCGTCTTGAATCAAACTTTTGAAAATTTTGAAGTCATTGTGATTAATGATGGCAGTACAGACAAAAGTGGAGAAATCCTGGAAAAGCTGAATAGAGAAGACTCACGGATTTTTTTAATAGAACAGAAAAACCAGGGAGTTGCTGTTGCAAGAAACCGGGGAATGAACAAAGCAACAGGAAAATACATTACATTTGTTGACGGGGATGATTATCTGAAAAACAACTATATTGAAAAAATATATAATCTTGCAGAAAAAGAAAAGCTGGACATGGTAATCTGTGGACTGACTTATGTGGACGAAGGTGGAAAAGAATTGGAAAGGATCGTTCCAGGTGTGTATAAACGCATGGAGAATGAAGAATGGACTTTCAGAATTTCAGCTGTATGTTCTCATCTGTACCGGAGAGAATTGTGGAAAAAATATGATGTCCATTTCCAAAGTGGGGAACGTGGTGAGGATATGCCGATTTCTCTGTTTTTCAGTGCAGTATGTCCGAGAATTAATACGATACCGGAATGCGGGTATTACTACGTACAGCATGAATCTTCTGCAAGACATAATTTCAAAGGTCTGGAAAAGTATTCTTTACCCTATAAGGGGTTGGATGCTACGCTTACCAAGGTGTGGGAAGTGGGAATGGCGAACAGTCCGGAATTTTTTGAATTATTTGTATTGAGAATACTTGCTACCTGCTTATTCCAGCTGGCACTGGGAGCAAGCAAAGAAAAAACAAGAGAGTTATGTGATTATATAAATACCACAGTGGAGTCGTATTTTCCACATTATTGGAAGAACAGTAAAGCCAGACTGACCGCTGAAGTGGATATCCCATTTACCCAGAAAGCTGCAGTAAAGGCACTGATGATCTTGATAAAAACCAGGCTTCTTCCGCTATTTGGATGGCTGATAAGCAATAAGAGATAGATAATGGAAGTTGATTTGTAGTGATAAGGGTATTTATATGGAACAGTCACATTGATTTTATTTGCAGATAGGCTATAATCAATATGCTTTAAAAACGGATTTTTCAGGAAATGAGAAAGCATTTTTGCATGAGACAGGGGACGTAAATGGATTTTGTAAGTTTTGTAATTTTACATTATAAGGATTCAAGGGTGACAGATATCTGTGTACAATCGATTCTGGCAATGGAACAGCAGGAACGGATAAGAATTGTGATCGTGGATAATGATATTCATGATTCAGAAGCAGAAAGAAATGAACTTTTACTGAAATATAAGGAAAATCCTCGGATTAAAGTTTTACAGATAAAGGAAAATGGAGGATTTTCATATGCCAATAACCGGGGCTATCAGTATGCAAAAGAACAATTCGGCCCAGGCTATATCATTGTGCTAAATAATGATATTGAGTTTACACAAAAGAATTTTATCAGCATACTGGAAAGCAGTTATAGTAATCGTCCATGCCATGTTCTTGGACCTGATGTGATCCATCAGGGAACTGGTGAGCATCAGAACCCTATGGATACCAGGCTCCGCACAAAAAAAGAGGCTGCTTATACTGTAAAGATGAATCAGTTGGCACTTCGATTTTACCCAGTCCTGTATCCAGTTGTTCACCACATGCTTAAAAAAGCAGAAAAATCAAAAATAGCCAATAGAGAAAAACAGACCACTCTCAGTCGTCAGATCCAGACAGACATTATTCCATTTGGCGCCTGTTTGATTTTTACTCCTTTATTTGTGGAAAAGGAAGATAAGGCTTTTGACCCGGAAACCCAGTTTTTTTACGAGGAATATATACTGGCACTGCGCTGCAAGCGAAAAGCCTATAAAATCGTATATGATCCAGCTATGACAGTAAAACATGAAAGTGGTGCTGCAACGAAAAAAAGCTATCACAAACAGAAGAAGAGAATCCGTTTTATGTTGGAGAAAACTGCCGCCGCCTGTGAGGTTTATTTGGGCATGTTGGAGAAATGATGTGTAAGGATGAGTAAATACTAGCGCTTTTATTGCTTTTTGATAGTGGACATGTTAAAATAAAATAGATTGTGTGTATTTTTAAAACATGAAACAGGTGATAAAATGAAAAAAATATTATGGATATCGCCGTATGCTCCATATGATAAAGCTGATCATGCGGGTGGGAAGGTTCATAATTTTTATGTTAAATATTTTCATCAAAGCGGGAAATTTGATATTACACTACTTTCATTGTGTTTAAAAAAAGAAGAAAGATTATTAGATTTAGAACAGTATGGAATAAAGAATCATGTTTTTGTGATGGACAAATCAAAAGGAAAACAGTTTGAAAGAAGAGCAAGAAGTGCATGGTCTTACGTGAATCCATTTGATAAATATGCTGGTATATGCCTGGATTATGAAAGAAGCCATATCGAAAAAATGGTTATGGAGTATATTAAAAGTGGAGAGAAGCCAGATATTGTTATCCTGCAATGGACTTTTTCCCTGGCTTTTCTTACAATGCTGCGAAAACAATTTCCTGATTGTAAAAGTATATCAATTGAAGAAGATGTTACTTTTTTGGGATATATGAGAAAATGGAGAAAAGCAGAATCACCATACCAGAAGTTTTTCTGGAAAACCAGGTATGAGAGAATTAGGAATCTGGAAACAAACTGGTTAAAACAGGTAGATTTGATTGTTACAAACAATCCGAAAGATACAGCATTGCTAGTTCAGAATGGTTTGCCTGAGAAGCAAATATTTACATCAATGCCTTACTTTGACGATTATAGCGAAGTGCAAAGAAAGATTGAAGGGCGAGATATTCTTTTCTTTGGTGCCATGAGCCGAGAGGAGAACTACTTAAGTGCTATTTGGTTTGTGGACAATGTTATGCCGAAGCTTCAGGAGTTAAATGTAAGATTTTTGATTGCCGGCAGCAATCCACCGGAAATTTTAAAGAAAAAAGAATCAAAAGCTGTTAAAATTCTTGGATATACAAGCGATATGGCAAAATATTTTAGCAGCTGCATCTGTCTGGTAGCACCGCTAAAGCTTGGTGCAGGAATAAAAGTAAAGATTCTTGAGGCTATGTCAGCTGGAATTCCTGTACTGACAAATGAAATTGGGATTGAAGGAATTGAGGCTGTGAATGAAAAAGAGTATATATTATGCTCCAGTCCAGATGAGTATGCTGATAGTATAAGAAGGCTGTTAAGTGACCGACATTTGGGAGAAGAACTATCTTTAAATAGCAAGAGATTTATAAAGAAAAAATATCATATGGCATCTCGCTTAGATGATTTGATTAATATAATAGAAAATGATTTGTGTGTTAAGGAGAATTACAGTCGATGATAGAAAGAATAAGAACGATCTATGATTATCGTGATATGATATATAGTCTTGTTAGGAGGGAGTTACGTGGGAGATATCAGAAATCTGTATTGGGTATGTTGTGGACGTTTTTAAATCCATTTTTCCAAATTGTGATTTATACAATTGTGTTTACTTTGATTTTTCCAAGTAACATTGAAAATTATTATATTTATCTAATGACAGGTATTATCCCTTGGAACTTCTTTACAGAAGCATTGGGACAGGGAGCGGGCTGTATTGTCTGCAATTCTGATATGACAAAGAAAATCTATTTTCCACGGGAAGTTTTAACAATTGCTTCTGTCACAGCTAAATTTGTAAATATGCTATTAGCATCTGTGGTTGTGTTTGGCTTTTTAGTATTCTCGCATGTGGGGATTTCATGGCACCTGTTATTAGTGCCAGCCGTAATGTTGGCAGAGTATTTGCTTGCACTGGGACTGACGTTGTTTTTTTCAGCTGTAACGGTTTACCTTAGAGACATGGAATATATTGTAGGTGTACTTTTGCAAGCCTGGATTTGGGCAACGCCGATCATGTATGCAATTGACGCAATTCCTGCATTTGTAGGACACATTTTACTGTTAAATCCTATGACTTTGGTAATAACTTCTTATCACAATTTATTATATTATCATCAGCTTCCGACTGCCTTAACATGGATCGGAATGTATACTTTTGGAATTATAATTTTGCTGATTGGTGAAGTTGTTTTTACTCACCTTGAAGGAAATTTTGCGGAGGAATTGTAATGAAATCAGACAATGCCATTGAAGTACGAAATGTACAAAAACATTTTAAAGTATATAAAGATAAAGGGCATATGCTTCGTGAAAGGCTGATACACCTTAATAGAAATAAATATGAGATGCGTGAGGTCCTGAGGGGGATCAGCTTTGATGTGAAGAAAGGCGAATCTGTTGGACTGATAGGTAAAAACGGTTGTGGAAAAAGCACGACCTTAAAGCTGCTCACTAAGATTCTGCGTCCTAATGGAGGAACTATAGATATTCAGGGACGTGTATGCAGCCTTATTGAATTGGGGGCTGGATTTCACCCAGACATGAGTGGAAGAGAGAATATTTATATTAATGCTTCTATTTTTGGAATTAAAGCAAAAGAAGTGGATCAAAGATTGAATGATATAATTCGTTTCTCTGAGTTAGAGGAATTTATTGATAATCCAGTCAGAACTTATTCATCCGGTATGTATATGCGTCTGGCTTTTTCTGTTGCCATTAATGTAGATGCAGATATTTTGCTGATTGATGAGATCCTGGCTGTTGGGGATAATGCTTTTCAGACAAAATGCTTTAATAAACTGAAAAGTTTGAAGGATCAAGGAACAACAATCGTTATTGTGTCTCATGCTTTAGGACAGGTGGAAAGACTATGTGACCGTGCTATCTGGATTGATGAGGGACGTATTCGTGATGATGGACCAGCCAGAAAAGTTTGCAAGGAATATTTGGAAAAGATGGAAGAATCCAGGTTGGAACGTGCAGAACTTGAATATAGGATGGAGCTTGAGGAACAGAAGAAACGAGAGTTAGAAGAAGAGAAGCGTAAGAAAGAGACGGAACAGCAACAAAAAGAACAGAAGATATTACAGGAAAGAAAACAAAAGGAAGAAGAAAAACAGAAACAATTATTAGAAGAAAAGAAACGTGAAGAGAAAAAAAGAAAGGCCAGTTGCCATGATATAGCAACCCAGTGTGGACCAGATGCTAGAAGAGAAGGAAACTGGAAAGTAAAGTTCACAGAGGTTAAGCTACTGGATGCAAAAGGAAATGAACGCCTGGAATTTAACCCGGGAGAGAAAATTGTTATTAAAATGAAATATAGTGCGGAACAGATTGGAATTAAACTTAATTTCATTATTGGAATAACAAGAAATGATTGGCTATATTGCTATGGAGCAACAAGTAAAGATTCAACAGGAAGTTACTATTTATCTGGGAAAAATGGAGATGTAGAGTTCACTATTGATTCTTTGAATTTGCTTGGTGGAATATATTTTCTGGATGTAAGAATTCGTAGTGAAGTTGATGAAGTATTTGATAATATATACAGTTTAATACAATTTAAAGTGAATAAAGAAGAGCAAAGAGAATATGGCTTGGTAACGATGAAACATTCTTGGATTAATAAAAATGGAGAAAAAGTATGATTGTAAAAAATCAGAATGATAAAATTGTATATTCCGATGGTGAAACTACAGAAAATAAAATGTTGGATATCGCTCAACGATATCCGGAAGATACAGTTCAGGATTACATTGGAAAGTGTAGTGAATATACTGTGAATAATACGTTTTCCTCAGTTCGATGGAACATTTTGAACTGGTATCCCTTTAAGAAAGATGCAGATGTCCTGGAAGTCGGAGCAGGTATGGGGGCATTGACTGGTTTATTGTGTGAGAAAGCTAAGAGTGTTGTTTCTGTAGAAATGAGTGAAGCACGTGCTTCTGTTATTAAAGCACGTTATTCAGAGAGAAAGAATCTTAAGATTGTTACTGAGGATATTTTAAAATGGGAAAGTCCTCAAAAATTTGATTATGTTGTATTTATTGGTGTGCTTGAATATGCAGATGTGTTTTTAGAATCATCAAATCCATATAATGATTTCATTGAGAAGGCAAAAAGCTTTTTGAAACCTGATGGGGTTCTATTGTTTGCAATTGAGAATAAAACTGGATTAAAATATTGGGTGGGTGGCTCTGAGGATCATTTACAAGAACCATATGTGGGATTGGAAGGATATGAGCAGAAACATACTCCAAGGACTTTTTCCAAGAGTGAATTAGAACAATTGTTGAATAATGTAGGTTTTAAGAATAAGCGATTTTATTATGTTCTGCCCGATTATAAATTTCCTGAAATTATCGCAACAGATGAGTACAAACCAGATTATCTTAACTTGCAAAAAGTCTCGTTTACTTATTCAAAAAATAGTTTGCTAACTATGAATGAAAAATATTTATACAAAGATATTCTGGAAAATAATGTGCTGGATTTTTTTGCTAATTCATATTTGGTAGAGTGTAGTTTACAGCAAAAAAAGGAAAGAAAAGTGATTTATGTTTCTAGTAAAGGAGAAGTGAAAAAAATATATAGAGTCAGTACTGTTTTGTACAATGATGGATCTATTTATAAAATACCAATGCATGAACAAGCAGTACAACATATTGATAATATTTACTATAATACAGAATTCTTAAAGCAAAGGGGCATTGATATTTTAGGGTATGTACGTGAAGGGAACACCTTAAAATGTGATGCATATCACGGCGTGAGTGCACAAGATTATTTTGGAAAATTATTGAGAAATAATGATCGTTCTGGATTATTCTCTTTCTTGGAAGAATTTAGAACTGAGCTTGTGAAGTCAAGTGACATGGTTTTTGACAAAAGTATTGTAGATGAATTGAACATCGATGTTTCAGAATATCAAATGGGACCAATACTTGAAAAAGGTTTTGTTGATCTGACATTTTATAATAGCTTTTATGAAAATGGTAAGTTTATTTTTTATGATCAAGAATGGTGTTTTGACAATGTTCCGCTTAATTTTATTTTGTATTATGCTGTGAATTCTGCATATTCACGTCTCCAGGAAAAAACAGATATTAGTTTACAGGAAATTTGGAATTATTTGAATATTGGAAAAGAAACTTCGGTTTTTAATGCTCTTGAAAGCCATATATGGTCTAAAGTTCTGTATAGACAGACTGATTTTTATGGGGATGGAGGATATTGCAATCGCTTTAATGATGAATGGACAGTTAAAAATAAAATAGCATGTTTACAGAGTGCAAAAGAAAAAACGGAACGTGAACTTGAAACAACAGAGCATATATTAAAAATGGAAAATCAGAAACTTTTAAGTGAAATAACTGATTTGCAAGATGAACTGAATAAAAGCGAGCATGAGTTAAATCAATTTAAAGAGATGGAGATTGAACTTAGGCAGGAGATTCTTAATAAAAAAGGACACATTGAGATGCTCCTTCCAGCTGAAAGAGAACGAGATGCAATCGTACATTCAAAGATGTACAAAATCATGCGCTTCATCTGCCATACTTATGATTGTATTATGATATTCCCAAGATTCATCGGAAGAAATCTTTATGCTTTTGGTCGCATGATGACACATGTGAATATGCAAGAATTAAAAATTGCGTATGGTTATGTAAAGAATGAAGGGATTAAGGGCGCTTATGAACACTTAATGCGCGATTATCACCAGGGAGAACTGAAACAGATAAAAGTTGATGTAGATGAAAAAATATATGATGAAATCACAGATATTCACGAATGTGAAGTATTGAAACTTCCACAGTATGATCATCCAACAGTATCTATTGTCATCCCAGCATACAACCAGTTTACTTATACATATTATTGTATAAAATCAATTTTAGAAAACAGTGAAAACGTATCTTATGAGGTTATTTTAGCAGACGATTGCTCGAATGACTTGACAACAAAGATAGCTTCTGTTGTTGAGAATCTTATAATTGCCAGAACTCCAAGTAATATGTTGTTCCTTCGCAATTGCAATAATGCTGCCCAAAAAGCCAAGGGGAAATATGTTTTATTCTTAAATAATGATACCCAGGTACAGGATAATTGGTTAAAGCCGCTTGTTGATCTTTGCGAAAAAGATCAAACGATCGGAATGGCAGGCTCCAAACTTGTATATGCTGACGGAACGCTCCAGGAAGCCGGTGGGATTATCTGGCGTGATGGAAGTGGGTGGAATTACGGCAGAAACGATGATGCCACGAAACCAGAATATAACTATGTCAGAGATGTGGATTACATTTCTGGTGCTTCAATCCTGATAAGAAGAAGTCTGTGGGAAGAATTAGGGGGCTTTGATGAGTATTTTGCACCTGCGTATTGTGAGGATTCGGATCTTGCATTTAGAGTCAGAAAAGCCGGATATCGGGTAGTATATCAGCCATTATCCGTGGTAGTTCATTTTGAGGGGAAATCAAATGGAACGGATTTGAATACGGGGATTAAACAATATCAGGTGGAAAACAGCATTAAAATGAAGAAGCGCTGGAAAGATGAACTGGACAAACAATATGAATGTGGTCAATTTGTATTTAAAGCCAGAGAAAGAAGTCAAAATAAAAAGACCATTCTGGTGGTTGACCATTATGTGCCACAGTTTGACAAAGATGCCGGATCTAAAACAACTATCCAGTACTTAAGAATGTTTGTTGAAAAAGGATATATGGTAAAATTTATTGGTGACAACTTCTACCAGCAAGAACCTTATACAACTATTCTTCAGCAAATGGGAATCGAAGTACTTTATGGTCCGTGGTATGCACAACATTGGCAGGAATGGCTTTTGGAGAACAAGAAGTGCATTGATTTTGCTTATTTAAACAGACCACATATTACAATCAAATATATTGATTTCATCAGAGAAAATACGGATATTAAGTGTATATACTATGGACATGATCTGCATTTTTTAAGACTTCAGCGGGAATATGAACTGACTGGTGACATTGAGAAAAAGAATGAATCTGATGAATGGCTGGAAAAGGAATTGTATATTATGCGCAAAGCTGATATCAGTTATTATCCTTCTTATGTTGAGGAAGAAGCAATTCATAAAATTGATGCAACCATTCCTGTGAAAGCCATCACAGCATATGTATATGAGCAATTTAGAAATAACATTCCAATGGACTTTGCGAAAAGAGAGGGAATTGTATTTGTAGGCGGGTTTGGACATCCACCAAATGCAGATGCTGTACTTTGGTTTGCAAAAGAAATATATCCGCTTATTCGCCAGAAGATTCAGATGCCATTTTACATTGTAGGCTCCTCTGTAACACCAGAGATTGAAAAACTAGAGGGAAATGGCATAATTGTAAAAGGGTTTGTATCTGAAGAAGAACTGGCCAGATTGTATGATACATGTCGGTTGGTAGTTGTTCCGCTTCGATATGGAGCAGGGGTAAAGGGCAAAGTTGTAGAAGCTTTATACTATGGTACTCCTATGGTAACTACTTCTGTTGGTATTGAGGGTATTCCAGATCCTGAAAGAGTTGTTAAGGTGGCTGATGATGCGGAAGATTTTGCAAATGCAGTTATCCGGTTATATCAGGATGAGACTGTCCTTGCACAGACCGTTAAGGACTACCAGAAGCTTGTAAAGCAGAATTTTAGTCTTGAAGCAGTTTGGAACATAGTAAAAGAGGATTTTGAATAAAGGAGCATAAAAATGCAGGCAGTACTTCTTGCAGGAGGTCTTGGAACGAGACTGAAAAGTGTGGTTAATGACAGACCCAAGCCTATGGCAGACGTATGTGGGAAACCTTTCATGGAATATTTGATTTTGGAGTTAAAGAAACATGGAATAACCGATATTGTTCTGGCTGTTGGCTACAAAGGTGAAATGGTGGAGGAGTATTTTGGAAACGGCGAGCAATTGGACGTGCATATTGAATATTCCTACGAAAAAGAGCAGTTAGGGACTGCGGGCGCAATAAAAAATGCTGGTCAGTATATTAAAGAATCAGAGTTTTTTGTTTTGAATGCAGATACATTTTATCAGGCTGCTTACAGTGACGCAATTGATCTGTATAAAAGTGAAAATATGGACATGGCACTGGTTTTGAGAAAGGTTCCGGATGTATCCAGATACGGCAGTGTAAAACTGGATAACCATATGATTATTGGTTTTAATGAAAAGGTCAGTGATCATATTTCCGGGGTTATAAATGGAGGAAT
Organism: Blautia glucerasea; assembly: GCF_013304385.1. Taxonomy (GTDB): domain Bacteria; phylum Bacillota; class Clostridia; order Lachnospirales; family Lachnospiraceae; genus Blautia_A; species Blautia_A ammoniilytica. Next base: position 57,619 of record NZ_JAAITU010000008.1, on the reverse strand, counting down.
TTATTTAATGCGGAAAACTGTGTTGGATTTAATTCCTGAAGGAAAAAAATGTTCGCTGGAGAATGAAATTATTCCTCAAATGTTGGCTGAAAAGAAAAAACTTGGTGCAGTTGTAAATGAAGGATATTTTATTGACATTGGTGTGCCGGACGATTATTTTAAGTTTATTAAAGATGTAGAACAAAAAAACATAGAATTTTAACGGAGAGTAAACAATGATTATAAGAGGAAGAGCACCACTCAGAGTTAGTTTTGGCGGTGGCGGTACAGATGTGGAACCATATTGTGTGGAACATGGTGGAGCCATAATAGGCAGTACGATTAACAAATATGCATATTGTTCAATCTTGCCCAAAGAAAATGATCAGATCACAGTTCATTCCCTGGATTTTGATATGACTGTTAAATACAATGCGAAAGAAAATTATGTATATGATGGTAAACTTGATTTAGTAAAAGCTGCTTTAAATGCACTGGATATTAATCAGGGGTGCGAGGTTTACTTGCAGTGTGATGCGCCTCCAGGCTCTGGTCTTGGAACTTCCTCTACGGTCATGGTCTCTTTGCTGATGGCAATGGCAAAGTGGAAAGGCGTTACAATGGATGCTTATGAAATGGCAGATCTGGCATACCATGTGGAACGAGAAGTACTTGGGATTTCAGGCGGTTATCAGGATCAATATGCTGCTACCTTTGGTGGTTTTAATTTTATTGAATTTCATGGGAAAAATGATGTGGTAGTAAATCCACTTCGAATCAAAAAAGATATTATACATGAACTTCAATATAATCTGCTGCTTTGCTATACTGGGAACATTCATGTATCTGCCAATATTATTTCAGATCAGGTGAATAATTATAAGAAAAAAGAGACAGATGCAGTGGCTGCCATGACAGAGGTAAAGGCGTTAGCTTATGCTATGAAAGATGAATTATTAAAAGGAAACCTTAACAGTTTTGGAAAATTACTGGACTATGGCTGGAATAGCAAGAAACGTATGAGCAATAAGATTACCAATCCCAAAATCGATGAATTATACGAGGAAGCGGTCAAAGCTGGTGCACTTGGAGGAAAGCTGCTTGGTGCTGGTGGTGGCGGTTATCTTTTAATGTATTGCCCGTATAATGTAAAGCATAAAGTTGCTGAAAGAATGGAAAAAGCAGGAGGTCAGTTGGCAGACTGGAATTTTGAACTTCGCGGAGCTCAGGCATGGACGATGGATAGTAATCGGTGGGATTACCAGGATATTAAAGTTCAGATTCCGGAAGGACGGTTTGATTTCAAATTATGAGTGGCAGAAAAACTGTGTTTCTGGACAGGGACGGAACTATTAATGTAGAGAAGAATTACTTATATCGTCCAGAAGAATTTGAATTTATTCCAAAAGTTCCGGAAGCTATTGCAAGATTGAATAATGCCGGATATCAGGTAATCGTGGTGTCCAATCAGGCTGGTGTTGCGAGAGGCTATTATTCAGAAGATGATGTAATAAAATTGCATCAATATGTTAATGAACAACTGAGTAAATATAAAGCACATATAGACGGATTTTATTATTGTCCACATCATCCGGATGCAGGCATAGGAAAATATAAAATGAAATGTCATTGTCGAAAACCGGAAACAGGACTGTTTGAAAAAGCCTGTGAGGACTTTGATGTTGATATCGAGGATTCATGGATGATTGGTGACAATATAGGAGACATTAAGGCTGGGAACAATTTCCATTTGAAAACGATTTTGGTAAGAACTGGATATGGAAGCCAATTGGAAAAGGAAGGATTCCATTTGTTTCAATATATAGCAGATGATCTATATGATGCAGTAAATAATATTGTATGTAAAGGACTGAGATAATTATGAGCAAAATTGAAGAAATTTTCAACAATTTAATTGAAAGATATCCAGTGTTGGAATCCAGTAAGGACGATATTTACCAGGCTTATAAAGTGCTGGAAGAGTGCTATCTAAATGGGAACAAACTGCTAGTGGCTGGAAACGGTGGAAGCGCAGCAGATGCGGAGCATATTGTTGGCGAGCTTATGAAAAGCTTTATTAAAAGACGGCCGTTGGAAGAAGATTTAAAAAACAAGATGATCCAGCTGGATCCGGAAATGGGAAGTGTATTGGCCGAGAAGCTTGAAGGTACTTTACCTGCTTTGTCCTTGAATATGAATATTGGCTTGAACACTGCATTTCTTAATGATGTAGATGGTCTTTTGATTCTGGCACAGGAGGTACAGGGATACGGAAACCCGGGAGATGTTTTTCTTGGAATTTCCACATCCGGAAATTCAGTAAACGTAAATTATGCAGCTATTGTTGCACGTGCAAAAGGGATGAAGACTATTGCACTGACAGGCAAAGACGGCGGAAAACTGAAAGATAAAGTGGATGTTGCTATTGTTGTGAATGAAATGGAGACATTTAAGATTCAGGAACTTCATTTACCGGTTTATCATGCATTGTGTTTGATGTTGGAAGAGAGATTTTTTTAAGGAGAGAGTTTTAGGATGGAGAAAAAGCGAATTGAATGGGTAGATATATATAAAGCACTGGGAATCATATTAGTTGTTGTAGGTCATGCAACAGGTGCATTTAATAATTATATTTACCAATTCCATATGGCCGCTTTTTTCTTCATTTCAGGCTATACGACCAATTTTGACAGAGACAGTGCGGTTCATTATGTATACAAAAAAATATACTCGTTGTATATCCCGCTTTTATTTTTGACTATAATGGGAGCTGCCTTGATGGCAATACTTAATGCAACGTCTGTTTATAGTGTTTTTTATGATGGTGGATATATAGGTTTTATAGATACAATAAAAAACTTTGTTTGTGAAGGAACGAACTATGTTTGGTGGCTTGGGGCTACATGGTTTATAGTGGTTCTGATGCAAGTTGAAATATGTCAACGAATTATTTACATGATTTGTGGTAATAAAAACGGAATTTTATATGCTGTATTTTCTCTTTCTTTATTTGTGTTTGGATATTTTTGTGTAGAAAATAGTCTGTTTAATGCTATTAATTTGGCATTCATAGGACAAGGCTTTTTTGCTACTGGTCAGATTATGAGATCAGGGAAAAAAATTGATGATATTTCAACTGGCAAATTGGTGGGAATAGGAGTGGCTGTTTGCGGATATTTATATTTTGCACAAAAATATTTTGACGCAACAGTGGATTATCCGAGCAAAAAATTTGGGAATATTGTTTTAAATTATTGTTCAGGAGTATTGGGAAGTTTATTGTTAATAGTGATTTCGTGTTGTTTGGTTAAACTTCTTAATGACAGAATGAAAAAACCGTTGATCGAAATTGGAAAAAGTACATTCGGAATTTTAGTATTTCACTTTATGGCGTTTAAAATATTATTCTTGATATTGGCTAAATTGGGAATAATTACAATGCAAGAAGTCCAGTTGACAACTCCAGCCGATTCAATAAAAAAATATTGGCTTTTTATTACTGTTTTTTCTGTGGCTTTTAGTATGGAATTATGGAAAATAGTAAATAAAAATAATTTTTTTTCTTTCTTGCTTGGAAAGAAAAATGGATGGGAAAAACTATGGAATAGAGTATTTAAGAGAGCAGAAAAATCTGTTGTAGAAATCGAAGAAAATAGTAACAAAACAATACAATATACTTTCAAGATGATGTGCATATTTTTTTTATGTGGAATATGGAGCTATATAGCGATTTCATATATTGGTTATTGGAAATCATTAGAGATAACATTCCCATATGCAGGTAATAAAAATGTGATTTTTGATGAAGGATGGCTACCACAAGGAGAGGAAACTTATCGCTGGATAGCAAAAGAGGGAAGTATTGAAGTAAAAAAAGGTAATTGGAATCAGATATACATGTCCGGTTATGTTCCTAAAGAATTTGATATGGTTACTGATATTAAAATAGAAATAAATGATGAGGAAGTGTTTGAAAAAGAATTAAAAGATGATAGAAATTGGTTGTATGAAGGAAACATATCATCTTCCCATGGATACAGAGTTGGAGAAATACTTAATATAAAAATAGTATTTAATGGTATTTACATGCCTGATGAAAATGAGGCGGATCAAAGAGAAAAAAGTAGTCTTGTGAATGAAATTATATTTAAATAGCAGGAGTTGCAATGACGCTGAAAAATAATTTGAACAAATTGTTGGAACAATACCATTTGTAGGTTTGTCTATATTTAAAATAAATTGCAGATTAGTAGAATTGAACTTTGAGAAAATCTTAATGGATTTGGCGTGGATTAAGTTTAACTTAATATGTTTTTTTATATTTTGCGAGTTTTGCCCAAAGTGAATTTTAAGATTATAATAGTATTTTATAAGAAAGCGTATAAGATGTATGACTGATTTTATATAGTATTAACAATATTTAAGGTTATTCTGCTAAATTAAATGGGTAAAATAAGGTTCGTTACGATAGATATTATTATAGTATGAAAGGAGAATAATATGGAAGAAAAGAAAAGAAATCAGTGCTTCATTTTTTTGATGGTAGTTGGTACCGTTTTACTTTTTTTCCCATTGCTTACATTAGGAATAATGCATAATGATGAGCTTCTTGCAAGATATTGGAGTATGCGAGGGGTAAAGGAATTTTTGACTCATTCATATACAGAACTTCTTCAGGGAAAAGGACGGGCTATGTCTTGCCTGGTAGTGCCTGTGACACAGATTCTGGGGTATATCGGAAAATCAAGATATTGCTTTCGAATCTTGCAGGTTCTTACAGTTATATCCAATATTGGATTATTTGCAAAACTGACAGAAGAGATTTTTCATAAAAAGACTCTGACAGGTATAGTGACAGTATTACTGGCATTGTTTATGCCACTTTCTTTCGAACCCACACTTCCGAATGCCTATGTGACTTTATATGGGATACCGCTTACATTATTATATGTATCTTTATTACTTTATATTTATTATCTCCGTACAGAAAAGAAAAAATATATGATTATAGCTATGATCCTGTTTTGGATCGTGTGCTGTAGTTATGAGGCTTTTATTACATACACACCGGTATTTCTTCTTTTGGGAATTACCGAAAGGCATATGTACAGCTGGAAAAAAATAAAAGAGAATATAAAGCCGTGTCTGGTGCCGATTATTGTGGGATGTGTTTTTCTGGCATGTTATGTAGTCACCGGAAAGATCTTTCCTTCTCAATATGATGGTACACAGATAGGATTTAATCTGAAGGCTTCTCTCGTGATCATCAAGAATCTGCTGCGCAGCGCTGTACCAGGGGGGTTGTTCCTTTCAGATAAATATTTATATCTGTTTAACTATTATAAACACTGGTTGTCTACAGAAGGTGTTATAAGAGTGATTGCAATCTTGATGATTGCTGGATATGCATTATGGAAAATCTTCAGAAAAGAAGTTGAAAAAGAGAAAAAGGAATTAGGGAAAAGCTTGCTGATTCTTGTAATGTTGCTCGGTTGTGCCGTTTTGCCTTTTTTACCTATTTCAGTATCTAAGATGTATCAGGGAAATGTAGGGGAGCAGGGATTTATTTCACTTCCGGTTTCTTATTTCTCTTATTTTGTTATGACCTTGGCGTTTTCTTATATTGTTTGGGGACTTACACGGTTTATTCGTTTCAAAAAGGTGATTAGTGTTGTGATGCTGGTAGGCATTCTTAGTCTTGGCTGCGCAATCCAGCTTGAAAATGATATTTTTTCAAGAGAAATGGATTATGATTTTACCAGACTTGAAAATATTGAAGCCCTTTTCAGAACAGATACGATAAATGAATACAATGGAAAAGAGATTTGCTCAAAAGAAATATATCAGGCGTATAATACCCTTGCAGTTCATGATTCTTACTGGACTGATTATGCACAGCTGCAGGGGAAAAATATTTCAGTGCTTCGGGCTGATCATGCCGGTCCTCTTCAATTGTATGCGACTTCAGCTGAACTATTTACGGTTGTAGACAAGGAAAATGGGAATTATGTTGCATTTTCACGTACACAGATCAGTGATACATGTGCAATGAAAGTGGGCTGGAAGCAATACATTTATTTAGATCCTGTAGAGAGCCCACAGAAGGATGGAGATTATTACATTTATCGAGGCATATACGATAAAAAAGATATACACAAAAGTGAAGTATAATGGATAAATGAAACAAAGGAGGATCCAATATGAGTGAAAATGGTGTTAAAATGCTGGAGTTTCCGCAAAAAGGAGACGAGAGGGGACATCTTGTAATTGTTGAAGGGCATAAAGATATACCTTTCGATATTAAACGTATTTTTTATATCTATGGTTCAGATACAGATGTAGTCAGAGGACAGCATGCTAATTTAAAAAGTCAATTTGTACTGATTAATGTTGCAGGGAAAAGTAAAGTGAAGGTTAAGGACGGACTTGGGAATGAAGCTGTTTTCAGCTTGAACCGCCCGCATACAGGAATTTATCTTCCACAGATGGTATGGAAAGATATGTATGATTTTTCAGAAGATTCTGTTCTTCTGGTACTTGCAAGTGAGCATTACGATCCGGATGAATATATCCGTGATTATGATGAGTTTGTCAAAATCGTGAAACGTACAGAAGGTAATGGTGGAGAAAAAGCATGAAGGTTTCGATAGTAATACCGGTTTATTATAATGACGATAATCTGATACCTCTTTATAAGGATATAAAAGAAAAGTTTATTGATGCCATTGATTATGAATATGAGATCGTTATGGTGAATGACGGTTCCAAAGACAATAGCTATGGAGTGATGCAGAAGCTGGCTGATCAGGACCCAAATATAAAGATTGTAAGCCTTTCTCGTAATTTCGGCTCTCATGCGGCGATTTTGTGCGGGCTTGAGAAAAGTACCGGAGATTGTGCAGTTGTAAAGGCAGCAGATCTTCAGGAGCCTACAGAACTGATCCTGAAAATGGTGGAAAGCTGGAAGAAGGGCAATAACGTAGTCCTGGCTGTACGAAAAGACAGGAATGAAAGCTTTGGAACTAAGCTTTTTGCCAATACATATTATTGGATGGTACGAAAGGCAGCTCTGTCCAACATGCCAAAAGGCGGCTTTGATGTGTATCTGCTGGATCGGAAGGTGATACAGGTGCTTCTGGCTCTGGATGAGAGAAACAGCGCTCTTACCGGGCAGATCCTGTGGAGTGGGTTTAAAACAGAAGAAATTCCGTATGTACGTCTGGAAAGAGAGATTGGAACAAGCAAATGGACATTTAAGAAAAAGGTGCGTCTGGTGGCAGATACCTTATTCAGCTTCTCCACTCTGCCGATTACGCTAGTTACAGGTATTGGAACGGTATCTTTTATAGGTGCTGTGGTCTGGGGGATTCTCGTATTGATCTGTAAGCTGATGGGATTGATACAGGTTAGTGGTTGGACTACACTGTTTATTTTTAATCTTCTCAGCTTTGGAATTATTATGGTCACATTGGGGATTCTGGGTGGATATTTGTGGAGGACTTTTGATGCTTCCAGGAACAGACCCACTTATATTGTGGAAGAAGAAAATAAGGTTGTGGATAAAGATGGGAGGAATGAACAATAATGAAGATCATGCCCAATAGAATGGATCGTGGATTTGAAATGTATCAGCAGGAATTTGAGGATAAAGCTCTACAGGTGTTAAGATCCGGCTGGTATGTACTTGGAAATGAAGTGAAATCTTTTGAAAATGAATTTGCTCAATATGAAGGGGCAAAACATTGTGTAGGTCTGGCAAGTGGACTGGATGCTTTGTGGATCGCATTCCGTGTTCTGGGAATAGGAAAAGGGGATGAAGTGATCGTGCAGGGGAATACCTATATTGCCAGTGTTATGGGCATCACCATTAACGGTGCAACCCCCATATTTGTTGAGCCGGATGAATACAACAATATTGATGCGTCCAAAATAGAAGAGAAGATTACAGATAGGACAAAAGCCATTCTGGTTGTTCATTTATACGGACAGGCATCCAATATGAAACCAGTTGTGGAGCTTGCAAAGAAGTATGATCTGCGGCTGGTAGAAGACTGTGCACAGTCTCATGGCGCCTGCTTTGACGGGAAAATGACAGGAACCTTTGGGGATATTGGTTGTTTTTCTTTTTATCCGTCCAAGAATCTAGGAGCATTTGGAGATGCAGGAGCCATTGTAACAAATGATGATAAGATTGCACAGGATGTAAGGATCTTCCGTAATTATGGAAGTGAAAAGCGTTACCATAACAAGGTGGTAGGTGCCAATTCCAGATTAGATGAGCTTCAGGCCGGACTTCTCAGGGTAAGACTTGGCCACCTGGAAGAATTGACGAAAGAAAAGACTAGCCTTTGTGAAAGGTATCTGAAAGAAATTAAGAATCCTCTGATCCATCTTCCCAAGATTCGTGAAGGTGCAACTACTGTATGGCATCAGTTTGTGATTCATTGTGAGAGAAGAGATGAACTGATCCAATATCTGAATGAAAGAGAGATCGGGACAATTATCCACTATCCGATTCCTCCGCATTTATCAGAGGCGTATCAGTATCTGGGAATGAAAGAAGGGTCTTTGCCCATTACAGAACAGTATGCAAAAGAAGTGCTGTCTATTCCGCTTTATAATGGAATGACAGAAGAAGAGCAGGATTTTGTAATCAAATGTTTGAATGAATTTGGAAAGGGTGAAGGACTGTGAATCATCAGTATCATGCTTCTTATGAAAATATTATGCTCCGTCCTTTGGAGCGGAAAGATATCGAGAATCTGCGGGTGTGGCGTAATGACGCCACACAGACCCGCTTCCTTAGAAAGATTGATCATATTACGCCAGAAATGCAGGAAAAGTGGTATGAATCTTATTTAAAAGATAATGATACCATTGCATTTGCTATTGAAGAGACAGAACATCTACACCGTATGGTGGGAAGTCTGTCTTTATATGATTTTCGGGAAGAACAGGCTGAGATCGGACGGCTACAGGTGGGAGATATGGAAGCCAGAGGTCATGGCATCGGTGGCAAAAGCTTTGTATTGGCCATGATGGTAGCATTTAGAAAAATGGGATTAAAGAAGATCATTGCATCTGTTCATCAGGAGAATCAGGCTGCATATAAAAGCTATCTGAAGATTGGCTTCCAGGTATGTGGGAGTCACCCGGCATCGGTAGGTGGAATCGAAGATGAAATCTGGATCGATGAAAAAAGACTGACAGAGGTTAATGGATATACAGAAGAAATAAAGATGTAAGGGAATGTGCAGTAGAAGCATTCAGTTAGATACAAGAGAGTGAAGGAAAAAGAGAGTTTGGTTATGGAGAAAATCGCAGGCAGTGTATGGAAATTTATTGAGAAAGCAGCAGGGTTTGTTGTGTTTAAGATACTCCACCTTCATATAAGTGAAGAAAAATGGCAGGGATTTCTGCAATTTATTAAATTTGGAATTGTGGGACTCAGCAATACGTTTGTATCTTATGTGATATATGTGATTTCGCTGCTTCTTTTCCAAAAAAACGGATGGTTTGTGAAGACAGACTATTTGATCGCACAGGTCATTGCATTTGTGCTTAGTGTGCTTTGGTCGTTTTACTGGAATCGTAAATATGTGTTTAACAGCGAGGATGGCGAGGCAGTGTCCTGGTATAAGGCACTGATAAAGACATATATTTCATATGCATTTACCGGACTGTTCCTGAATACGGTTTTGTCTGTTTTATGGGTTCAGATCCTGGGAATTTCAAAGATGATCGCTCCAATCGTCAATTTGCTGATCAGTGTACCGTTGAATTTTATTATGAATAAATTCTGGGCATTCAAAAAGTAAGAATAGTAGGATAAATGGGAAATGAGGAAAAGAGATATGGAAAAAAATAAGGGGATAGCTTTTAAAGGAAAGGCATGGAACTATGCGGGAATCTTTTTACTGTTCCTGGCAGTTAGTTTTTTGCTGAACTGGTCTCTGCTGATAGGGGAAAACCTGATGAAATATGATATTTGGGATGCAGAATATCCTTCTCAGGTGTTAATGTCAGAGGCAATAGCTAACCATACGTTGCCGTTATGGAATCCCCTAATGCGTTATGGGACTCCGGCTTATGCTGTATTGGGAACACCGGTATGGTATTTTATTACCCTCATTTTGGCATGGTTTGGTTATACGCCAACAACAGTAGCTTTTTCATATGCAATCCATATCGCTATTGGCGGTTTTGGAATGTTTCTTCTTGCAGGGCAGGAATTAAGTGAAAATGGTCAGAAATCGTCAGGAAAGCAGTGGGCAGGATTCCTGGTCGGGCTGTTGTATTGCTGCAGCGGTGTGTTTATAGGAAATGCCCAGCATATTATGATTATTATTTCTGCTGCATGGATCCCATATGTATTTCTGTTTGTACGTTCTTATCTTGAAAAAAAGCAGGTCGTATTTGCTCTGGCAGCTGGTTTTTGTGCTGCCCAACTTCTTATGGGCGGATATCCGGAGATGTTTATGGATCTGTTTTTGTTTCTGGTTCCTTATACATTGTATTTTTCGTATTCTAAAGATCAGACAGTAATTAAAAACCTATTTACAGCATTTAAAAAGTTTATATTGGTATGTATATTTACTGTTTTGGCAGGAGCAGTTATCCTGCTACCATTTCTAAGCAATATGTCGTTAATTACCAGAGGCAATGGGTTAGGGGTTCAACCTTCCGGCTTTTCTTCCATGGCTTATCTCTCATTCATTTTACCGAAGACCTATAGTTACATTAATATTGGCGAGCCAAGCATGACCAATTATTATATGGGTATTATCACGGTTTTATTAATGCCAATGATTTTTGACAGAAAGCAAAAGAATAAAAAAGTTTATCTGAGTTTGGCTGTAGCTGCTTTTTTATTATGCTTTGGCGAAAATTCGTTTTTGCACGCTTTATTGTACCGATTTGTTCCAATGTATTCCAGTTTTCGATTTCCAACATTGAACAGGATTTTTGTTGCAATGTTTGTTTTGCTTTGTCTTGCACCTGTATTACAGGATATACTTCAGACAGGAAAAATTGCAAAAAAGGTATTGCTATTTACTTTTGGGCTGATGATCATAATCATTGGGGTAGGAAGTGCAGCTGCGGTAACAGAATATCTTCATAATGTAGATGGGATGCAGGATGCGGCTAATATTAAGACTTTTGCGGAAACAATGATGCGTCTTGGGGTAATATTACTTGTATATCTGGGTGTATTTTATATGGTATATACCAGACAGGTTGTTATGATCTGGAGAAAGATTCTGGTTACAGGCATTGTAGTGATAGAGGTTTTTACATGTTTTCTTGGAGAATTGCCGATTACGATCGCCAGATATCCACAGGGGCAGTATAGCTGGGATGTGGCAACGCAAAAGAATATTGATCGTGAATTCAATTTGTATGAAAAACGTAAGAGAGGTGTGAATTTTGCAGGGCATACCAGAAGCACCAGCGGATTGAACAGTCAGCAGGTTGTATTTAACCAGACCTTTGATGAGGAAGGATACTGTTCATTTCTTCTAAAAGCCACAAATGATTTTAAACAGACATATTTCAGAAATATCATAGAGCAGAACCCGGAAGTATATTTCTCAAATCATGTGATCACGCCAGATAATATAAGTTATGATGAATGGGTTTCAAGAGGTGGAAATACATCGGAGCAGATATATACGGATCAGGGGCTGGAGGAACAAATTCGGGAATATCAGACATTAAATCCTAAGATTACAGCACAGGATGCGTTAAATCTGACACAGACCGACAATGGATTTGCAGTAGATGGGAACATGCAAGCTGGAGAGAATCAAACAGGAAGAGTCAGACTTTATTGGGATACAAAGGAAACGGATACCATTTCGATGGCTGTTGATTTCATGGACAGTGAGGGTAATCATCAGACAGTCAGCGGGGATTATACATTGACTGAACAAGATGGCCGCTTCTATACAGATATTTATTTCCCATCTTTGGATAAAGTGTATCAGCAGGCCAGTGTTACTATGGATGGGCAGGTTCCTGCTAATGCAGAATTGATTCAGACAGAAAGAATGACCACAGATAATATTGTGGATGTTTCCTGGTTTGGATTTAACAGTATCCAGATGACGGTTGATGCGCCAACAGAAGGTTATGTTACAGTTCTTCAGGCGAAGCATAAAGGATGGACAGCTTATGTAGATGGCGAGAAAACAGAAATTGCCACAATTAATAACTGTTTTATGGGACTTCATGTATCAAAGGGAACGCATACGATCGTCATGAAATTCCGTCCGAAAGAATGGTTTATCGGGGGAGCAATATCTGCTTTATATGTGATTGTATTATTTGTAATGCTGATCAGGTATGGCAGAAAAAAATGTAAATAAACAAAAGAGCTTATGATATCGCTTTATATAATCAGAATGGAGTGAGAGGTTATGAAAATACATTTCAAAAAAATAGGATATTCATTGCTGGTACTGTTTGCGATGCTTGTTTTTATGCCATTTACAGCCCATGCATATGCATTTAACAAAACTGTTGATATGCAGAAAATTGCAGAAGGAAAGTATTTCTTCAATGGGGAAGATATGGCTGATTATTCTGATATAGAGGATTATGTGGTATATCATAAATTTTCAGTGTCCAAAACAGCACTAATTGAAATTTATGGAGATTCCTACTATTTCGCAGGATCATATTGGGCTGATAAAATGCATGGGGACTTTGCACTTTGTAATAGTGACAAGAAAGTAATCATGAATATTAAAGATTACAGTGAAAGTGAAAAAGAGGATAAGCATGGTTATTGGGATTATTCTTATTTTCTGGTAAAGCCTGGAACTTATTATCTCAGGTATATTGGATTTGATGGATACAAACTTCATCTGGATTATAAATATTGTTCCCGGAAGCCTGCAACTTCAAAAAATAGAGCGAAGCCTGTAAAAGCTAGGAAAAGCGTTTCTGGCTTTTTCTATCAGAATGAGAAAAAAACGCATTGGTATAAGCTGAAGCTGACAAAGAGAAAGAAGATCAAGCTGAGTTTTACTTCATATGGTACAGGAGCAATGTGGATATATCTGATAGGACCTGGAATTCGTACAAAAGATTCTTATATGTGGAGCTATGATACTACATATACGGACTGGATGGGAGATAAATATGAGCACAGCCTGGAGCCAGGAACCTATTATCTGAAGGTTGTGAGGAAGAAACCATCTGTTTCGGGAATGTATTCAATTAAATGGAAATAGATAAAAGGTACACATTCCTGGATTTATGATCTGTTAATGAGGGATTTCCTAAAAATACGATTAAAAACTTATGAAATGAATTTTATACATTTTCCGTATATTTTTCTTTCGGAATAGGAAACAGTATGTTATCCTATATATATCATAGGAGATTTTGATTTACATAAGCTCTTCTGAAAAACAAATCATAGAAGGTGGTGAATCCATGGGAAGAAAGGATATCATCACAAAAGAGTACATGGAAGACACAGAGGTCTTTGCGGATGTGTTCAACCATATGATCTACCAAGGAGAAAAGGTCATTGACCCTAAGAATTTAAAGGAACTGGATACGGCCAGTGTGGTGATCCCTTATGGAGCTGACGGGGCGGAGGTGCCTTATCAGAAATACCGGGATGTGTTCAAGATTCTGTGTGCGATGAAGGATGAAAATGCGGTGTATCTGCTCCTGGGAGTGGAAAACCAGTCAAATGTCCATTACGCAATGCCAGTGAAAAACATGGTTTATGATTCTCTGGAATATGCGGCACAGGTACAGAAAGCGGAGTCTTCCCACAGAGAGGCATTGCGGAAGAAGAATCCAAAGGAGAAGAAACCGGATCCGGCAGAGTTCCTTTCAGGCTTTTACAAGGAAGACAGATTGCTCCCAATCATAACAGTTGTGGTGTATTTTGGGGCTGACAACTGGGAGGCACCAAGGTCTCTCCATGAGATGCTGGCAGTGCAGGATGAAAAGATTTTGTCATTGGTTCCGGATTATCGGATCAATCTAATTGCACCAGGGGAAATGAGCGAAGAGGAGCTGGAGCACTTTACCTCTAATTTTCGGGAAGTGATGCAGTTTATTAAGTATTCTGAGGATGCAGAAAAACTGGAAAGGCTTGTAAAAGCGAACGCCGCATTTGCAACTGTGGACAGAAAAGCTGTTCGAGTGATGGAGGAGATGACGGGAATGAAGATAGAAAAGGAAGCCAGGGGAGAAAAGGTGAATGTTTGTAAAGGGATTCTTGGCATAGAGGAAAAGGGAAGAGCAGCTGGAAGAGAAGAAGGAAGAGAAGAAGGAAGAGCAGAAGGAAGAGCAGAGGGAGTGTCTGCCGGGATACAGCGCGAGCAGAAGCTTACAAGATCCCTGCTAGGAGATAATCGGCTTGATGATTTGAAACGGGCACTTGATGATCCTGCGTTCCGTCAAAAGCTTTGTGAAGAGTACGGAATTGATTAAATCACATCCATGAATGGTCCCAAGAGAAGCTGTGGGGGTACTGCAGAGGCAGACTTTTATGGACATCAGACAAAGCATGGCTCCTTTGTATTTGGCGGTTCTTCCGCCTGGAGAGGTATAATAAGGATAACGGAACACCGGTAAATTCATCCAAAACAGCACCTTGTATCTGCCGTGGAATCATGAAGTACTTTCCGGATCTTGCCAATGCCAAGATCGTAAGGACCTGGGCAGGCTGGATGGATGCTTCCTCAGATGGCGTCCCATCCCTTGGAACAGTGGATGAAATCCCAGGATTGTACGTGGCTTGTGCTTTTAACGGTCATGGTTTTGGTATTGCGCCGGCAGTGGGAGAGCAGCTTGCAAAGCTTATTGTCACAGGAAAAACAGATGTGGATATCCAGGCCTTACATTATGACCGGTATAAGGCAAAGATTTAACTGTTTTGTGATTTTGAAGAAATAGATGCAGGATAAAGAAGGAGATCAGAATGAATAATTTCACATTTCATATCCCAACAGATATCAGAGTTGGTAAGGATCAGATACAGTGTCTGCTTGAAGAACTGGCAAAATACGGAAAGAAGGTTTTGCTTGTATATTGGTGGCGGGAGCATTAAAAGGAGTGGCCTTTATGACAAGATTCGGGAGCTTTTTAAGGATTTTGAAGTGTCAGAACTGCCTGGGATAGAACCTAATCCAAAGCTTACCTCTGTGGAAAAGGGCACTGCGATCTGCAAAGAAAAGGGGATACAGGTCATATTGGCTGTGGGAGGTGGAAGTACCATCGATGCATCTTAACATATCGCAGCATCAGCCTGTTATGATGGCCAGCCCTGGGATCTGGTTAAGGACAGAAGTCTTGTGGCAGGAGCGCTGCCTGTTGCAGTGGTTCTTACAATATGTGCTACCGGTTCTGAAATGAATTCCGGAGCAGTCATCAGCAATGAGAAGACCCATGAGAAACTGGAGATAAACCATCCTCTGTTGTATCCCAGGTTATCCTTCTGTGATCCTACATATCTGTATACATTGCCTTCCAAACAGACGGCAGCAGGTGCGGTTGATATTCTTTCCCACGTAATGGAGCAGTATTTCCAGCCAAATGATGAGGCCTATATTACAGATGTGCTCAGCGAGGCGGTAATGAAAACCGTGGTGAAATATGCCCGCAAAGCAATGGATGAACCGGAAAATTATGAGGCCAGATCTAATCTGATGTGGGCATCAACAATCGGGTTAAATCATCTGCTTACTGTAGGAAAGGGTGGAGCCTGGAGCGTTCATCCCATTGAGCATGTGCTTAGTGCTTATTATGACATCACACATGGAGTCGGGCTTGCCATACTGACACCTGCGTGGATGGAATATGTTTTGTCTGATAAGACAGCACCTCGATTTGCAAGATTTGCAAGAGAAGTATTCGGAGTAGGGGAAGCTGATGACAGAAAAGCAGCCAGGCTTGGGATTGAAAAGGTCAGACAGTTCAATCGGTCCCTTGCAATGCCTTCCACTCTTTCAGAAGCAGGAGTATTAGAAGAAAAATTTGATGAGATGGCAGCGGAAGCAGTAAGAACCAGCGGAATCGCCTCAAGAGCTTATGTAAAGCTTCAGGTGCCTGATGTAAAAAATATCTTAATGAATTGCAAATAAGATATTCTCTCTTTTGCATTTTTTTCTGTATCCCTGTGATTTCAGGATATGAAATCAGAACAAGGTTTCTTCATTTTCATCAAACAATTTATCATTGATCTCAAAAAGCCCAAGACCATGTTGCAGCCCATAATAAATGATAGCATCTCGTTTCAGCTTTGGATAAAGCTGAGCCATGCCGCACAGCTTCAATAGCTCCTGGGCTTCCTCTATGCTTGCACCCAGACCGTAACACAGGCATAAAAGACGGTTCCTGGAGGGATTCCTGCGGCCTGCAAAAATCTGGTGCAGATAAATCTCACTCATTCCTGATTGTTTGGCAAGTGCAGCCTTTGAAATATTTTTCCTTTCAAACAGCTGGTTTAATAATTCAGCGATACTTTTATTCACAAATAAATTCTCATTCTTAGTCAGAAAACGTGCCAGATCTGGTGAATCCATAAGCTCTTGCTGCAAATGATCTGTGGTTCTTTTTTTCATTGTCCATACCTTTACAATAATTTTATTATAAGTTACAATATTTTTAACAATACATATAACTTTAAATGTACAATAAATTGATAAAAAAAACAATATGCACATGAAATAGTAATAGAAATATATGTACATGGCATAGTGACAGGGATGGAAACAATGAATCTTTATGACAATCTTCTGGAAGCAGTCCATTATGAATATGATACTATCCGATTTTTTAAAAAAAGTGAACAACGGGAAGTTTCTCTTGTGCGTCACAAAAGCAGTGGCACCCTGTATGTTTTTAAGCATTTTTCAGGAAATAGTGAGGTATATCGAAAGCTTCTTGCCATATACTGTCCCAATTTGCCGCAGATCATGGAAGTTGGTGAGAAGGAGGGCAGGACAGCTCTTTTGGAGGAGTATGTACAGGGAGATAATCTGGGGGAATTTCTGGAAGGAGGCCTTCTTACAAGCAGAGAGGCAAGACAGATCACCAGGAAATTATGTTCGGCTTTGTGGGTGCTCCATTCTATGGGGGTAGTACATAGGGATGTAAAACCAGAGAACATTATCATACGTGGAAAAGAAGTAGTTCTCATTGATTTTGATGCTTCCAGGATCTATAAAAACAATAACCGGGAAGACACACAGATCCTTGGCACTACCGGATATGCAGCACCTGAACAGTATGGTCTGTCACAATCTGATGGGCGTGCAGATATTTATGCGCTGGGCATTTTGCTTAATATTATGCTTACCGGGGAGCATCCATCACGAAAGCTTGCTGGTGGCAGAATGGGAAGGATCGTACAAAGATGTACAATGGTCAGTCCGGAAAAAAGATACAAAAATATTCTTCATCTGATGGAGATTTTATAAATAACAAGAGGGAAAATCAATGAGCAAAAAGTGTATAAAATGCGGACAGCTGATACCGGATGAAGCATCCTTTTGTCCGCATTGTACAGCAGTTCAGACAGAAAAAAAGGAGATAAAACCACCCAGACGATGGAAGAAGAAAGCGTTGATCATTCTGACTATCCTGATCCTGAGTGCAGTTGTGGGGACTGTTTTTTTTATGCATCACAAGCCCCAAAAATACGAAGGCGGCGCGCAGATCGTTTATCAGGATAAAGATAAATCATATAAGGTTCTGCTGACTTTTTCCCAGGAAGATGGTGTGACAGGACATGCACAGGGAGAGCGTACCGATACACTGTCTGAGGGGATGGACAGTGCACTGCCTTGTCAGCTGTATGTTCTTGATCAGAAAACCGGGAAGCTGGCATGGAAAGAATTTACAGAAAAGGTTAAGTCCTGCCAGGTAAATACAAAGCCTTATGAAAATTCTCAGAAGATGGAGTTTGTGGAACCAACTCATAATGAAAGCTTTCCAGATGCAGCATATGTATCGGATATCCTTTTTCATGCGGACAGCGGCACCAATGACATTGAATGGATGCTGACTATGGAAAACGGAGATACGATTTCCCTACGTACAAAGCTTACATTGGAAAAGCAGAAAGCAGTTACTTATTATTTCGAGGATACTCCGATGGAAACAACCGATCAATTAAAGGCACTGTTGGCTTCCATTGAGGAAGAAGTGCCATCAGATACCACAGTATATCTTCATCTTCCGGCAGTGACCTATGATGGAGATATTGTTTTCGGAGATCATGTATGGGGGATTTATGGAAGCACAGAAGAGGACATCACCACTACCTTTACCGGAACCGTAAGTATGAGAGGAATGAATGGAAATTATGCTGATATATCCGGCGTACATTTTGCTGGAAATTCAGGAACCGGTCTGAATGCGTATTGTCTGGTACTTCTTTCCCAGTGCAGCTTTGACGGATGGGATACTGCAGCGTTTGCACAAAATGGGGCATGGGTCAATGCAATGGATTGTACTTTTACAAATAATATAACGGCATTGAAATTTAACAGCAGCACTTCTTATGGCTCTGCGCCAAACTATTTAAATAATACGTTTACTGATAACGGAACGGCTGTCTGTATCAACAATCTGCCGGGAACAGAAGTGCTTGATTTTGCAGGAAGCATATTCGCAGGAAATGATACAGACATTGACAATAAAGCGGAGCATCCTGTAGATACAGCCAAGGCAGCTTTTCAATAATATGCAGATGAATAGTTTCTGGCAGGATTGCAAAGATGTGCAGCAAAATCAGGCCACTGGTTCATGAGGCACCTCCTGCAAGACGAATTACGATACTATGCAGCAGGGTAATTGTGTTTGAAAATGCTAATATTTATAATAGAAATGAATGCCTGATTCAGGCAAAAAATATAGTATATCATTATGGGGGGAAGAGAAATGAAGAGATTCAAAAAAATGTCAGTGATCCTGTTTCTTTGCATGCTGGTGAGCATGCTGGCCATGCCGGTTTCAGCCAAGGCAGCAGCGCTGAACAGAAAAAGCATTACCTTGAATGTAGGTAAAAGTTATAAGTTAAAGGCAAAGGGAATCAAAGGAAGAATCACCTGGACAAGCAGTAAAAAGAGTGTGGCAACGGTTTCTAAGACCGGAGTTGTAAAGGCGAGAAAGAAGGGAACAGCTGTTATCACGGCCAAATACGGAAAGAAAAAACTTACATGCAAAGTAACAGTTAAAAAGCCGGTGAAAGATACAAAATTCCCTCAATCATATTTTAAAACTGTCAAGGTGAATGCGTCTAATATTTCACAGTATTTCACCTATGTAACTATTCCAAGATATGATATGTGGGGAGAAAGAGACGGATGCTACATTATGTTAAAGTGTAAGGATCCTAACTGGTATCTGCTTACCGCAAAAAACTATGCGGCGGAATTTGTTTTTAACATTGTTTACAATGATGAGGACGGAACCAGAGCGACCAGGGAGGCAAAGCTTCAGATATCTGGTGCCGGAAGTGCCACAGATGCTTACTGGACAAAAGAACATACGAATGTAAGCATTACAGATAAAGTATGCTCCAGGGCACAGGGAACGCTTGTGTTTGTGAATAAAAAAGCTGTAAAGAGTATCCAATATGGCCCATATGACACATACCTGAAGATGAAAAAATTCACTTATTTTGAATACAATGATAAAGTAGCGGAATACGTACATAAGAAATACAGTAGTTTTTCTATTCCGTCTTACACCCTACAGCCATTTGAGCCACATAAGTAAGCTCCTTTTACAAAAGGCATAGCAAAAGAGAATCCATAAAAGAGATTTTATAAAAACAAAAGAGACTTTATAAAACAAGAGGGGATAGGAAATGAAGAGATTCAAAAAAATGTCAGGGATCCTGTTTCTTTGCATGCTGGTGAGCATGCTGGCCATGCCGGTTTCAGCCAAGGCAGCAGCACTGAACAGGAAAAGCATTACATTGAATGTAGGTAAAAGTTATAAGTTAAAGGCAAAGGGAATCAAAAGGAAAATCACCTGGACAAGCAGTAAAAAGAGTGTGGCAACGGTTTCCAAGACCGGAGTTGTAAAGGCGAGAAAGAAGGGAACAGCTGTTATCACCGCCAAATACGGAAAGAAAAAACTTACATGCAAAGTAACAGTTAAAAAGCCGGTGAAAGGTGTTAAATCATATTTTAAAACAGCAGATTTGAATATGTCTAACTTTTCACAGTATTTTGCCCCTGAAATCGTTAGGTCTTATGATAGTACATGGGGAGACCCCAATGGTTACAGAATTTTCTGGAGAGCAAAGGATCTGAATGGATGGTACCTGTTTTCAACAAAAAATTTTGCAGTAGAGTACAATATACAGATTGATTATGATACCGAGGACGGAAGACGGACGATGAACATAACCACGGAGAGTAACTTTCTGGAAAATCTTGAGTATGATCTTAGCAGTGTGGTGATTACCCCCACCCGTGCAAAAGGAACCTTAACTTTTATTAAGAAAGATGCAATAACAAAAATCCAGTATCGTAATGATGAAACCCTGAAACGAAGACGCGTTTCTAACTGTAAGTTAATAAAAGAACTGGATAATTATATGATGAAAAATTACTACGAAAAAGGGCTTAATTTTATGGATTTCTTTTCCATATTGCTGCCGTTTGAGTAATGGATAACATGCATACGATGAAGGAAAAAATAGAAATCTCAAGAGGAGACCAGTAATGAAAGAAAAGATAATGAGAAAAGGATTTATAAAGAAGGGGCTGTTTTTATGGATTGCCTGCTTTATGGTATCGCTGTGTTTTGCACCTGCACAGGCTAAGGCAGCAACAAGTGCAGCACCAAAAGTAGCGAAAAAGATCGTATATTACAGGTCTACCTGGACAGATGATAAAAAAGTAACAGTTAAAAATGTGGGAAAGGGTAAGATCATTTCCGTAAAGTCTTCCAACCCGGATGTGGTAGAGATTGAAAGTTCAGGACGGGATGATTTTGAGTATATTCCTTATGAAAATGGAGTATCCAATATAACCATAAAGGTAAAAAAGAATAAAAAAGTTTACACTTTGAAAACTACCCTTATCGTAAAAGACGCAAAGCCTGTTCAGTATTTGAAGGTTGACGGAAAAAATATTTTTGATACAGATCGTCATGGCTTTTTCACAGTCAAAGATAAGAAAAGCAAACATAAGGTTTCCTGGAAATTAGCCAAGGGCTGGAAGCTGGTATTTGCCAAATACAGTGATCAGGAGAACTGGATCTGGTATGACTCAGCCCGGTCTTTTAAAAATGGAAAATATGTACCCAACACGAAAAAAGGAAGCTGGCTTCAGATCCGTGTGAAGGATTCTAAAGGAGTAGAATACAAATTAGATATTCACTTTGGCGGAAACAGAAGATATTATTAGATATAACAATAAGAAAGGGTATATGAAGATTGGTAGGAATCAATTGAATTCCTTTTATGGAGTTACAAGAAGGTATGTGAATTAGTAAATGTGTTTTCAACGCTATAAACAAGGGGCTGTCGCAAGTGCGGCAACCCCTTTGTAATAATCTGTATTCTATGCGAATTTCTGGAAGAAATTATTCTCCAAAGTATCTCTTAAGAAGACCAGCGAATGCTTTTCCATGTCTTGCCTCATCCTTAGCCATTTCATGAACAGTATCATGAATAGCATCCAGATTAGCTGCTTTCGCACGTTTCGCAAGGTCGAATTTACCAGCTGTAGCACCGTTCTCAGCTTCTACACGCATCTCAAGGTTCTTCTTGGTGCTGTCTGTAACAACTTCACCTAACAGCTCTGCAAACTTAGCAGCATGCTCTGCTTCTTCATAAGCTGCTTTCTCCCAGTACAGGCCGATCTCCGGATATCCCTCTCTGTGAGCTACTCTTGCCATTGCAAGATACATACCAACCTCAGAGCACTCACCCTGGAAGTTTGCTCTTAAGTCTGCAAGAATGTCTTCGCTCACGCCCTGAGCAACACCTACAACATGTTCAGCTGCCCATGTAAGGTTTCCTTCATCCTGCTTAGTGAACTTAGATGCTGGTGCTTTACACTGTGGACAGGCTTCTGGTGGATTCTCGCCTTCATAAACATAACCGCATACACTACATACCCATTTTGCCATAATTCATATCTCCTTTTCTATAATTTAATTATTTAATTTTTAATAATAGTAATTATTACTGTTTTAATGTAACATGTAATTGCTGAATTGTCAAGTAAAACTTTTGGTTTTTAATAAGTAAAATTTTTGGCTTTTAATAAGGAATAGTTACTCTTTTCCCTTACAATCCTTGCAGATCCCGTAAAAACTGGCGTTATAATGAGTGATCTCACCGCCTGTAAAATGGATAGCCGCCTCTGCCATAAGCTTGTCAAAATGCTCCTCATCCATATCAAGGACTCTGCCGCATCTGGTGCACATAAAGTGACAGTGGGGATCGATCCGGGCGTCAAATCTGTCTGAACCGCCAAAGCTTGCAAGCTTCTGGATCTCTCCAATATCAGAAAGAAGAGAAAGATTGCGGTACACAGTTCCAAGGCTGATCTTTGGATATATAAGCTTTACATTCTCATATACAGTGTCAGCAGTAGGATGATCTGTACGTCCTCGCAGGAATTCTTTGATGGATTCTCGCTGGCGGCTGAATTTCATGGCTGCCATAAAACTAGCTCCTTTCTGATAATGATAACTGTTACTGAAATTAATATAACCTATTTTCTTCTGTATGTCAATAAGTAATTAACAGAATTTACGAATTTATTCGTTGTCGATGACATGTACTGTTTTAGTTATTATTGAATGTATGATTTGTTTGATCCGATCTTTACTGTGTGATCTGTCTTGCCACGTATACACCGCTGGCAGAAGCATGGGAAAGAGAGTGTGTAACGCCGCTGCCGTCACCAATCACATACAATCCTTTATATTTGGTTTCAAGATTTTCATTGATGTCTACTTCCATGTTATAGAATTTAACTTCCACACCATAAAGCAGGGTATCATCATTGGCAGTACCTGGAGCGATTTTGTCAAGGGCATAGATCATCTCAATGATTCCATCCAGGATTCGCTTGGGAAGTACAAGGCTCAGATCTCCGGGAGTAGCAGCCAGGGTTGGACGAACCATGCCCTCATCAATACGGCTGACAGTACTTCTGCGGCCTCGGACAAGATCGCCAAAGCGCTGAACGATCACACCACCGCCCAGCATATTGGAGAGACGGGCAATGCTTTCGCCATAGCCGTTACTATCCTTGAAGGGTTGGGAAAAGTGCTTGGCAACAAGAAGTGCAAAGTTTGTATTTTCTGTTTGTTTCTGAGGATCTTCGTAGCTGTGGCCGTTTACAGTGACAATTCCGTTTGTATTTTCATTTACAACGATCCCATAGGGATTCATGCAGAAGGTACGTACATTATCTTCAAATTTTTCTGTGCGGTATACGATCTTGCTTTCGTACAGTTCATCTGTCAGGTGGGAGAAGATCACAGCAGGGATCTCTACACGCACACCGATATCCACACGGTTGGATTTGGTAGGGATATCCAGTTCTTTACATATTTTTTCCATCCATTTGCTGCCGCTTCGTCCTACTGAGACGATACACTTCTCACAGTCGTCATAGGAATCACCATGATAGATGCGGTAGCCTGTATCCAGAACTTCAATATGATCTACTGAGGTATCAAAAAAGAAATCCATTTTGTTATTCAGCTCATTGAACAGGTTCTCAAGAACAATATAGTTGATATCTGTACCCAGATGGCGGACAGAAGCGTCCAGGAGACGAAGCTTGTTCTGGATGCAAAGCTTTTTGAATTTCGTCTGCGCAGTGGAATACATTTTTGTTTTTTCTCCCCCATGGGAAACATTGATGGAATCTACATATTCCATAAGGTCAATGGCCTGCTTTTTGCCGATATGTTCATACAGAGTGCCGCCAAAATCATTGGTAATATTATATTTTCCATCGGAAAAAGCGCCTGCGCCGCCAAAACCACTCATAATGGCACAGGTTTTACATTTGATACAGCTTTTTACCTTATCTCCGTCAATGGGACAGTGACGTCGGGAAAGAGGATGGCCTTCTTCAAAAACTGCGATTTTCAGATCAGGGTTTCGGTGGATCAGCTCATAGGCAGAAAAAATACCGCCAGGACCGGCACCAACAATAATCACATCATATTTCAATTTGCTCACACTCCTTATTTTTTTAATAGTTTCAACTGTTTACCAATAGTATCCTGCAAGAAAAGACAGGTACCATTTCATGGTTTTATAACCTTATTTTATCCTATCATAATTTGGGTATTGGAACAAGCAACAGGCAGAAAATACGGCAAAACTGTGTTTACAAAAACGGCAAAGTGTGTTACGATGCATTCATAAAGAAGAAAACCCAAGGACTCGTCTTCTCAATGGTAGGTTGGGAAGGCGTTTTTTGTTGTAGAAAGAGGAGGAATCAAGAAATGGAAAAACAGAAGTATTATATTACAACAGCCATTGCGTACACATCCGGAAAACCTCATATCGGCAATACTTACGAGGCTGTTCTGGCAGATGCCATTGCCAGATACAAAAGACAGCAGGGGTATGATGTGTTTTTCCAGACCGGAACTGACGAGCATGGCCAGAAGATTGAGCTGAAAGCAGCTGAAGCAGGAGTTACACCTAAGGAATTTGTGGATAATGTTTCCGGTCAGATCAAAGAGATCTGGGATTTGATGAATACCTCTTATGATAAATTCATCCGTACAACAGATGCTGATCATGAGAAGCAGGTACAGAAGATTTTCAAGAAAATGTATGCAAAGGGAGATATCTACAAAGGACATTATGAGGGAATGTACTGTACTCCATGTGAGTCATTCTTTACAGAATCCCAGCTGGTAGACGGTAAATGCCCGGATTGTGGAAGGCCTTGCGTTCCCGCAAAGGAAGAGGCATATTTCTTCAAAATGAGCAAATATGCAGACAAGCTTATCGATTACATTAATACACATCCGGATTTTATTCAGCCGGAATCCAGAAAGAACGAGATGATGAACAACTTCCTGCTTCCTGGACTTCAGGATCTTTGCGTTTCCAGAACTTCCTTTAAGTGGGGAATTCCGGTTGATTTTGATCCGAAACATGTTGTTTATGTATGGCTGGATGCACTGACAAACTATATTACCGGGATCGGCTATGACTGTGACGGCAACAGTACAGAGCAGTTTAATAAAATGTGGCCTGCAGATCTGCATCTGATCGGAAAGGATATTATCCGTTTCCATACTATTTATTGGCCGATCTTCCTGATGTCTCTGGATCTGCCGCTTCCAAAGCAGGTATTTGGACATCCATGGCTTTTGCAGGGCAATGGTAAAATGAGTAAATCAAAAGGCAATGTGATCTATGCAGACGAGCTGGTAGATTTCTTTGGCGTGGATGCTGTCCGTTATTTCGTACTCCACGAAATGCCTTTTGACAATGATGGAGTGATCACCTGGGAACTGATGGTGGAGCGCCTTAATTCTGAACTGGCTAATACACTGGGCAATCTGGTCAACCGTACTATTTCCATGTCAAATAAGTATTTTGGCGGTGTTGTAGAGAATAAGGGAGTTGCAGAGCCTGTAGATGAGGATCTGAAATCTTTTATCCTGTCCATACCTGGAAAAGTAGATGCCAAAATGGAGAAGCTTCGTGTAGCAGATGCTATTACGGAGGTGTTTACACTGTTCAAGAGATGTAACAAATATATTGATGAAACAATGCCATGGGCACTTGCAAAGGATGAGACAAAGCAGGATCGTCTGGCAACAGTCCTTTACAATCTGGTTGAAGGGATCTGCATGGGTGCTACACTTCTTCAGTCCTTTATGCCGGATACTGCAGCAAGGATCCTTGCCCAGTTAAATGCAAAAGAGCGTACACTGGAAGATCTTAAGACCTTTGGATTGTATCCTTCAGGCAATAAAGTAACAGAAAAGCCGGAGATCCTTTTCGCACGTCTGGACCTGAAAGAGGTTATGGCAAAGGTAGAAGTGCTTCATCCGTCCAAGCCGGAAGAGCCTGCAAAAGAAGAAGAGAAAGGCATTGATCTTGAAGCAAAGCCGGAGATCACTTTTGATGATTTTTCCAAGCTTCAGTTCCAGGTAGGGGAGATCATTGCTTGTGAAGCAGTGAAGAAATCTAAAAAGCTTCTGTGCTCTCAGGTAAAGATCGGCAGCCAGGTGCGCCAGATCGTGTCCGGTATCAAGGCACATTATACACCGGAGCAGATGGTTGGGAAGAAGGTTATGGTTGTTACCAATCTGAAGCCGGCCAAGCTGGCAGGTATCTTAAGTGAGGGAATGATCCTTTGCGCTGAAGATGAGGAAGGCAAGCTTTCCCTTATGGTTCCTGAAAGAGAAATGCCTGCAGGAGCTGAGATCTGCTGATCATGGAAGGTAAATTAAGCCATTTTGATGAAAAAGGCAATGCGATCATGGTGGATGTGTCCGGAAAGGCCATTACTTGCCGCACTGCAGTAGCCACAGGATCTATCTTGGTTGGCAGGGAGATCCTGGAGGCGGTTACTGCTGGTACAGTGAAAAAAGGAGATGTTCTGGGCGTGGCACGGGTGGCAGGGATCATGGCGGTGAAAAGAACGTCAGAGCTGGTGCCTATGTGTCATCCTCTTCCTATACAGAAATGCAGCATTGATTATCAGATTGATGGTGAGAGAAGCTGGATCCAGGTTTTCTGTACAGTAAAGACAGAGGGCAGGACAGGTGTGGAAATGGAAGCACTTACCGGTGTACAGGTAACACTTCTTACCATCTATGACATGTGTAAAGCCATTGACAAGCATATGGTGATGACAGACATTCATCTTGTAGAGAAAAAAGGCGGTAAAAGCGGGGATTTTTATTATGAAGAGAGTAGCGATCATAACGTCCAGTGATGCTGGTTATGCAGGAGAGCGGGAAGACAAAAGTGGTCCTGCAATAAAAGAAATTGCAGAAAAAGAAGGATATCAGGTGGTATCCATGGATATTCTTCCGGATGACCGGGATATGCTGGCCAGACGTATGGCTCAGATTGCTGATGAAAACCTGGCAGAGCTGATCCTTACCACAGGCGGCACCGGATTTTCTGCAAGGGATGTGATGCCGGAAGCTACCGAAGATGTGATAGAACGCAGGGTACCGGGGATCCCTGAGGCGATTCGTGCATACAGCATGACCATTACCAAGAGGGCAATGCTCAGCCGGGCCACAGCCGGGATACGCAGGCAGACACTGATCATTAATCTGCCGGGCAGCCCTAAGGCTGTACGGGAAAGTCTGGAATATATTATTAGCGCTCTTGGGCATGGGATTGAGATCCTTACCGGAGAGACTGGGAATTGTGGAGGCTGACATGGGTAAAATACGGGCAATCTGTATCAGTGAAAAAAGGGGTACACAAAAACGCAGTATCCCTGAGGCTGAATTTATAGAGGACTGGGGAATCAAAGGAGATGCCCATGCCGGGAAATGGCACAGGCAGGTAAGCCTTTTATCCTATGATAAGATTCAGACATTTCGTTCCAGAGGCGCAGAAGTAGAAGATGGTGCGTTTGGAGAAAATCTGGTAGTGGAAGGGTTTGATTTTGCTACTCTTCCTGTTGGCACCAGATTTTGCTGTAAAGATGTGGTGCTGGAGCTGACTCAGGTGGGGAAGGAGTGTCATCATGGATGTATTATTTTCCAGAAAATGGGAGATTGTATCATGCCAAGAGAAGGGGTGTTCACCCGTGTTTTGAAAGGCGGAACGATCCGTGTGGGAGATGACCTGAGGATCCAGGCAGAAGAAGCAGGAGGCAGTACAGATGATCTTTGATACACATGCCCATTATGACGATGAAGCTTTTGATTCTGACCGGGAAGACCTTCTAGGCCAGATGGAGAAGCAGGGTGTAGGGCATATTGTGAATGTATGTGCTTCCATAGGACAATTCCACCGTACAGTAGAGCTTACAGAGAAATATCCGTTCATATATGGAGCAGTAGGTGTGCATCCGGATGATGCAGACAAGATGACCAAGGATACATTGGATGAGATCGCCCGGATTTCCAGGATGGACAAGATGGTAGCCATTGGCGAAATCGGCCTGGATTACTATTGGCACAAGGAAAAGGAAGAACACAGGAAACAGCAGGAAATGTTTCGTGCCCAGCTGGATATTGCCAGACAGGAAAAGCTTCCGTTTATGATCCATAGCCGGGATGCGGCAGAGGATACACTGGAGATCATCCAGGAGTATATGAAAGGCGGCATGTATGGCGGCATCATCCACTGCTTTTCCTACAGTCCGGAGATTGCAGCAGAATACTTGAAAATGGGGCTGTATCTGGGAATCGGTGGTGTTGTTACATTCAAAAATGCCAAAAAGCTGAAGGAAGTGGTAAGGCAGGCACCGCTGGAACAGATCCTTTTGGAAACAGACTGCCCCTATATGGCACCGGAGCCAAATCGTGGCAAAAGAAATTCTTCATTGAATCTGTCTTATGTGGCGGCTGCTGTTGCACAGCTGAAAGACACCACTCCTGAAGAAGTGATTACTATTACAGAAGCAAATGCCCAAAAGCTGTTACTCACCACTTGAAAGAGGTGGGAGTTTTCTCGACTGAGATAAAAATGAGCCATGTGCCCTTTGATCTGGGGTACATGGCTCTTGCTATGTGTGCCTAGCGACACATGTTTCCGTTATTGCTGTTCTGAATCACCGCTATCACTGTCTGAATCACCGTCGTTGCTGCCATCATTATTTTCTGCTGAGGAAAGGTTCTGGTAATATTGGCTGGAAGTGATAGAATCCGTGTCTGTTACCATATTGCCGGACTCATCAAGCATATTGCCATCTGAATCAAAGGTAACATCCAAAAGTGTGGTCTTGGTGGACGGTGTCACGTTCATGGACATGATCTCATCGTATTTTGTCTGAAGATTTTCTAAGGTAAATTCATCCCCGATAATGTCCCGCACACTGTGCCTGGAAGCAAGCTCGTCAGTATAATCAGAAAGAAGATAGGGCTGATATTCGCCATCCTCATAGCTGTAATGCATGACAAGTGGGGTAAGTGCTCCGTCGCGGATCTTAACAGAAGTCTGATCACCGGTAACTGTCTTCTCAATGGTAAAGCCTGCCATGCCTCCCAGAAGCTGTTTCAAGGTCTCCTGACCGGATACAAAGTTGCCAAGGGAATAATAGATCAGCATATTGTGGCCTTCATCATCTGTAAGGTAACCATAAGGCTGCAATACATTGGGATGGGTGCCGATCACCACATCCACGCCCTGCTTCATCAGGAAATTGGCCCATTCCTTCTCGTATTCGGTAGGCATAGGCTCTTCTGTTTTGCCCCAGTTGGCAGAAAAGATCACACAATCTGCAGATGATTTCGCTGTTTTAATGGCATCAGCTACTGACTGTGAATCAAAGGTATTCACCATACCTGTGTCCCCGGATTCTTCCGAAACCGCAGATGAAGGGAAGGTATAATCAAGAAAAGCGATCTTGATACCATTGATCTCAAGAATATTGGCCCCCCCATTGTCGGTTGTGTCGTGTATGCCTGAAATCATTGTGTCCGGATGCTGGTTCTTCCAGTAATCCAAAGTCTGCGTAAGCATCGTTGAACCATTGTCATCGATCAGCTGTGTGGCAGAGGTGATCACATTAAAGCCAGCCTTTACAAGGGCATCTCCAATCTCTGTAGGGGTAGCGTAAGGTGCTGTACCGCTGACAGAATCATGACTGTCTGTAAAGGGGGTCTCCTGATTGACCATGGCAATATCTGCATTCTGGAGCATGGTGGTAAAATTGGTATATACATGATCGTAGTTCCAGGCTCCGCTTTCGTATTTGCCGGAATTCAGAAGACTGGGCTGCACCAGGTTATCACCTACTGCGATCACGGAGGCTGTAGTCACTTCAGGCGCTGTCTCAGCTTCCTTTTGTTCCTGTTCTTTCTTAGCCTGGGCTTCTTTCTGGGCCTGCTGTGCAGGCTTGCGGATCATATTGTAGTCTATCTGGTTGAATATGAGAAATAAAACAGCCAGCACACCGATGGATACATAGAAACTGATGCGTGAAATGCTCTTTTCCCTGAAATTCAATGGTACATTTTCATTCTTTTTCATTGGACTGTCCTTTATTATCAATAATTTTATGTTAAATTTAATTATAGCAAATTCTTTTTTCTATGGAAAGTCATTTTAAAATTTTTTTAAATTTTTGTTACAGGTATTTCTTCAGCACAGGAAACGGAACCGGGCCGATCTGAAGAACTTGGGAATGGAACTGTTTCAGATCAAAAGCTTCTGGATTCTCTTTTTGGGCTTCGTCTTTCAGATCCAGAAAATTCAGGTATCCAACATAGTATTTCAGGTAATTTCCAGGAGTTTCCGTAATATATTGGTAGATCTGGCTTACAGCAGATGCGTCTCGGATACCGAAATTTTTTAAAAAATCAGCGGTTTGCGCAGAAGACCAGCCCTGATAGTGGATTCCAATATCAACCAGAGAATATAGGCATAGATTAATGCTGCGGTTCAGAGCTGCCAGACGGGTCAGGCTTTCGGCATCCTCATGGTTTATCAGTGTGGCTGCATACTGGTATGCATAGGATTCTACATAAGTGGCCCAGCCTTCCACATAGCCGCCGGAATCAAAAAGGGAGCGCACAGGATCCGGATCTAGCTGGGAAAAAAACTGTGTCTGATACAGGTGCCCGGGAAAGCCTTCATGTGCCAGCGTGGTAAAAAGCTCCAGCTGTGTGGTGGAAGCGGCCTGATTGATATAGATCACATTAGGCTCTTTGGTGTCAATGGGAGGAGTAAGATAAAATGCCGGGCTTAAGTATTTTTCCATGGATTTATGTACATAGCGTATCTGATAGGATGTTTGGCCCAGGGAGGGGAAATCCTTTTGCATACAGTCCTGAAGAAAAAGTAGAGCCTTTTGGGGTGCCAAAGAGGGGAGATCAGTTCCTTTGGCATAGTCGGTAAGAAGTGATGGATGTATGGCTGCCAAAGCGGAAACTTCAGCAGAATCCTTCTGAAGCTGGGTAAGCAGCCGTTTACGGATCCGGGCGATCGGTTCATAGACCCCGGTCTGGCTTTTCAGAAGATAACAGTAATAATCCGTTCCTCCAGGATAATGGGAAAGTCCGCAGCTTTCCCGGCCTGTGCCGCGAAATGCCTCTAAATCGTTTATAAGGGCCTGATAAGCCGGAATAACCTTGTGGATAAGGATTTGCCTATGCACCTGATTTAAATGGCTTTTATCGGCATCTGAGAGCGCTTCAAGGGCATCCAGCTTCTGGGCAAAGATCGACAGCATGTAATTAGAATCCGGATCCTGGATAAAAGAGCGGCACTGTGCCTGGATCCGGTCAAGCATGGCATCACTCATAAACAGACCTTTTTGGGATTTTTGTTTTTCATATTCCAGGATACTGTTAAAGTAAGAGGGGATATCCGCAAGAAGATTCAGATAGTCTGTAATATCCTGCTCCTGATGAAAGGCATATTCAGCAAGCAGCACAGGCAGCTGGGCTTGTATGCCAAGGCTTGGGCCAAGAGGCTCATCTAAATAAGGGGTTTTCAGGCCTTCCAGCTGCGTATGGAAATAAAGCAGCAGGGTATCCTGGGTTATATTGTTTTGTCTTGAAAGACGATGGGAGTCAAAGGCTTTCAGCTTATGGAGATAATCCTTGCAAAGCTTGCGGGTACTGTCTGTATCTGTATCCATTGTTCCAAGTGAAGCCTTTTGACCGGAAATCCCAAAGGTTTCCGGATCGGCCAGCGTGTAGTGAAGGGTAAGAGTATTTCCGGACACTTCTTTTTTAAACAGTTCTTTTGTAAAAGACTGAAATTTACTGTTTTCTGAAAATCCGTGGCCGGACAGGCAGCCAATACCCATGCCAAGGAGGAAGATAAGAGAAAGAAACAGGGCCGTGAGAGTATATCTGTGTCGCTTGGATAATTGGGTTAGTCTGGAACGCATAGATAGCCTTTCAAAACTGTTTTTACTATCCTATTGGCAGAGGGAAGGTTCTATGACAGGGGATAAATTGTCGGAAAAAAATATATTTTTGGCACATTGCACAAAGTTTGTCGAGAAATGTGGATTGTATGAAAATAGGTGCAAAAGTTTTCCACTTTTTAAACATGTAAAAAACCTTGAAAAATAAAGTTATACACAAAATTATCCACATTGTCCACATGGATAGTATGTGGATGACTTGATTTACATAAAAAAAGAAAAAACAAATGTTTTGGTTATATATCATAAAATTGTAAAAAATACGAAAAAAAAGGGAAAAACTATTGACAAGAGAAAAGAGACCGACACAGTACCAGAAAAGTGATTTTCAGGCAGCTGTGACAGTCTCCTTCTGCATTTTCATATATCCGCCTGTTAAGATCAGGCGCTTTGCTTCATACGTTTGATAACTTTCAGTCTTGTGAATTCCTCACGCTCTTTTTCTTCCAGTGCATTGGAAATATCCTTTGTCAATGCTTCAAATTTTGGAATTGTGATATTCTTCAGGGCATTGGCACGCTTCTGGGTCTTTTTGATGTTATTGGCAAGGCGGATCGCAGAATTTTCGATCATGGAAAGCTGTATGGACAGCTCTTTTACCCGTTCAAAGGCTGCCTTGGCCTGATCCAGGGACATTCGGGTGCTGTAGTAAGCGTAGGTAGGTGTATTTTTGTTTTTATCATATTCTACCAGAGGGATCTCGGTACCCATAACGCTTCGTGTTTTGATGCGGATGGAATTTTCAATGGGCACAGTGTGGGAAACCTGTTCCACAAAGGCGATACCCATTTCCATGTTTGCCATTTGCAGGGCTGCATAAGCGGCACGGAAGGTTTCATCGATCTGAGTCTGAATGTCCTTAGCCTGATCCACCAGGTTCATCATCTCACGGATCAGGATATTTCTTTTTTTATCCATCAGTTCATAGCCCTGACGGGAGAGGGCAAGGGAATTCTTTGCAAGGATCAGATTTCCTTTGGTGGGAAATGTATTTGGATCCATGAAATCACCTCACTTTTTATTTTGCAGTCTCGTGATAATATTTATCCAGGATCTTGGTATCTACACGGTCCAGTTCTTCCTTAGGCAGCATTCCAAGAAGCTCCCAGCCCTTATCCAGGGTCTGGATGATGGAGCGGTTTTCTGTATCAGTCTGTCCTACAAATTCACTTTCAAAAGCTTTACCGAATGCCAGATACTTCTTATCGATTGGCGAAAGCTCATCTTCACCGATAACAGAAGCAAGTGCTCTTGCATCTCCAACCTTTGCGTAGCAGGAAAACAGCTGATTTGCCACATCCTGATGGTCTTCTCTTGTAAAGCCTTCACCAATACCATCCTTCATCAGACGGGAAAGAGAGGGCAGTACATTGATCGGCGGATATACGGACTGGCCGTGAAGCTGACGGTCAAGAACGATCTGTCCTTCAGTGATATAACCGGTCAGGTCAGGGATGGGATGAGTGATATCATCATTTGGCATGGTCAGGATCGGGATCTGTGTAACAGAGCCTGTACCGCCACGGACAATACCGGCACGCTCATAAAGAGTAGCCAGCTCGCTGTACAGATATCCAGGATATCCTTTACGGGAGGGGATTTCTCCTTTGGAGGAGGAAACCTCACGCATTGCCTCACAGAAGGAAGTGATATCTGTAAGGATTACAAGGATATGCATTCCTTTTTCAAAGGCAAGATATTCTGCTGCTGTCAATGCGATCTTCGGGGTAAGCAGACGTTCCACTGTAGGATCGTTTGCAAGATTAAGAAACATAACTACATGGTCAGATGCACCGCTTTCTTCAAAGGTCCTGCGGAAGAACTCAGCTACATCGTATTTAACGCCCATGGCTGCAAAAACAATGGCGAAGTTCTCGTCAGAGTCACCACCAAGGGAAGCCTGACGCACGATCTGGGCTGCCAGCTTGTCATGGGGAAGTCCGTTGCCTGAGAAGATGGGAAGCTTCTGGCCGCGGATCAGTGTGGTAAGTCCGTCAATGGCAGAAATACCGGTGTTGATATAATTTCGTGGATATTCCCTTGTTACAGGGTTTAGCGGAAGTCCGTTAATGTTCAGGCTAACTTCCGGTGTGATATCACCCAGCCCGTCAATGGGCTGTCCGATACCATTAAAGGTACGTCCCAGGATCTCC
This sequence comes from Blautia glucerasea, assembly GCF_013304385.1. Taxonomy (GTDB): domain Bacteria; phylum Bacillota; class Clostridia; order Lachnospirales; family Lachnospiraceae; genus Blautia_A; species Blautia_A ammoniilytica. The sequence goes on along the minus strand of NZ_JAAITU010000008.1, from coordinate 23,424 downwards.
GGGGAAAGCCCGATCTCCATAGGATGTCCAGAAAGGCTGGTATGTGTGTTGCTGAGGGACATTCCATCAGAGCCCTCAAACACCTGGATCACAGCCTTGTCTTCATAGATTTCAATAATACGGCCAATCTTTTCTTTTCCGTCATCCATACGGAATTTGACGATCTCCTCGTAGGAAGCGTTTTTAACGCCCTCCAGGACTACAAGAGGGCCGTTGATCTCGCTTAAGCCTAAATATTCTATTGCCATAAAAGCATTCCTCCTTATTGTCCTGTTTATCAGCCGTTGCGTTCCAGAACATTATTGTAGAAGCGGTCGATGTCTGTCATATAATCCTGGAACATTTCCGGTTTGTCATTAGGAACATCATATTTGATAGATATGATTCTTTCAAAAATATTGTCTTCTTTTAAGACAGAAACAGGCATGCCCTTGTTTACCAGAGAACGGCATTTCTCATAGAGATACAGGATGGTTTCCATCATAAGGAACTGCTTTTCCATTGGGACACATGTATCTTCCTGATGGAATGCATTTTGCTGCAGGAATCCAAGACGGATCACCCTTGCGATTTCAAGGGTAAGCTTCTGGTCATCCGGCAGAACATCACTTCCGATCAGCTTTACGATTTCCATCAGGGAGCTTTCCTGGTTCAGGATCGCCATCAGCTGATTACGGTCAGATACAAATTTTGGGGAAACATGCTCTCTGTACCAGGGAGACAGATCCTCCAGGTATTCACTGTAGCTGGTAAGCCAGTGGATAGCCGGGAAATGGCGGGCATAGGCCAGGGATTTATCCAGTCCCCAGAAGCAGCGGACGAAACGCTTGGTATTCTGGGTAACAGGCTCTGAGAAGTCACCGCCCTGTGGGGATACGGCTCCGATAATGGAAACAGAGCCTTCGGTTCCGTTCAGATTCTGCATCATGCCGGCTCTTTCATAAAAAGCGGAAAGCTTGGAAGCCAGGTAAGCCGGGAAGCCTTCCTCGGCAGGCATTTCCTCCAGACGTCCGGACAGCTCACGAAGTGCCTCAGCCCAACGGGAAGTGGAGTCAGCCATAATAGCTACGTCATAGCCCATATCGCGGTAATATTCCGCAAGGGTAACACCTGTATAGATAGATGCCTCACGGGCTGCTACAGGCATATTGGAAGTATTGGCGATCAGTGTGGTACGATCCAGCATCAGGTTGCCGGACTTAGGGTCAACCAGTTTGGAGAAATCCTCCAGAACCTGGGTCATCTCGTTTCCACGCTCACCACAGCCGATGTAGATGATGATATCTGCATCAGACCATTTGGCGATCTGGTGCTGTGTCATGGTTTTTCCTGTACCGAAACCGCCTGGGATGGCAGCTGTACCGCCCTTTGCGATAGGGAACAGAGTATCCAGGATACGCTGTCCGGTTACAAGAGGAACGCTTGCAGGAAAACGCTTGTAAGTAGGTCTTGGGATACGAATAGGCCATTTCTGTGCCAGGGCAATATCCTTTTCGCTTCCGTCAGCAAGGCGGACTGTTACGATGGGTTCAAGGATATTGTAAGCTCCGTCAGGTACTGTCTTGATAACTGTGGCAGTTCCCATATCTGGCGGAACCATGGATTTATGAAGGATAGAAGGGGTTTCCTGGGTTTGTGCAATAATGGTACCAGGAGTTACCACATCACCCTCTTTTACGGTTACGTGTACATCCCATTTTTTCTTAGTGTCAAGAGAATCAACACTTACACCTCTGGAAATATATTTACCGGAGGATTTTGCAATTTCTTCCAGCGGACGCTGGATACCGTCAAAAATATTATGAATAATACCAGGCCCCAGAAGCACGGAGATCGCATCTCCTGTACCGGTAACAGTTTCGCCTGGCTTAAGTCCTGTAGTTTCCTCGAATACCTGTACAGTGGTCATGCCTTTTTTCAGGCCAATGACCTCACCTACCAGATGCTCAGGTCCTACATAGACCATTTCGGAAATTTTAAAGCCTGGATCACCTTTTAAGTAAATGACCGGGCCATTGATCCCATAAATCGTGCCTGTTCTGCTCATGCTTTCGGCCCTCCGTCAAAACTGAATTCTTTTCGCAGTGTATGCAATGATTCCATAAAAGAATTGTCGATCAGGATATTCTTACTTGGAATGGTTGCACGGATCCCACCGATAAAAGGCTCTTTGGAGATCTGTACCGGGAATCCGGTGCGTGCCATCATGGTGTGTTTCAGGCCTTCATCTTCAGGGGAAAGGAATATAAATAGTTCATCATCTTTTGCAAAATCAATAGCTTCTTTGATCTTGCGTACAAGGTAATCCTCGTATTCAGTGGTGGACATGAACTGGGTAAGACGTTCTTTAACCTCTACAAAAAGCTCGTCCTTCAGTTCATTTTCCCTGGCAGTCAGATTCCGTTTCAGTGTAAGCTGCTGTGCGGAAAGCGCTTTGTTTACTTCCCGTTTTGCATTTTCTGTTTCAGCCTTGATCTGAGCCTGGGCATCCTGCTGTCGGGTTTGTTTATGATCAGAAAACATTTTCGCCAGATGCTTCTTGTGTTCTTCCAGGGCCTGGCTTGCAGAGCCGGAAGCTTCTTCTACAGAAACATCATAGAAATGCTGCAGTTTTTCTTCGATTGTCATTGGGTGCCTCCTTGTTACAATTTCAGTCCGATTGCCTCATTTACATATGAGGTAATGAAATCCGGTTTGCGGCCAGTACCATGCCTGTCAGGGATTTCGATGATAAGGGGCGTTTTGTGGTTCAGCTTTACATCATCAATGATGGCGGGAAATTCCCTGCCGAACTTTTCAGTCAGCAGGATGATCCCGATCTCTTTATTGGAAATGGCTTTCTCAAGCGCATCCTTCAGCTCAACCCGTTCATGGACAACGACGCCCTCCACACCTGCCAGTCTCATCCCTGTATAGGTGTCAATATTGTCGCTGATTAAGAATATTTTCATATTATAATTTACCGATGATCATGAAGGAGATGATCAGTCCATAAAGGGCAACACCTTCTGCAAGACCTACGAAGATCAGGGATTTACCAAGAATGCTCTGGTCTTCACTGATAGCGCCAAGGGCTGCACTTGCCGCACTGGCTACGGCAATACCACCACCGATACAGGAAAGACCTGTAACAAGTGCTGCTGCGATGTATCCAAGTCCGGTTGCAAGACCTGCGTCAGAACCGGTAGCTGCCTGTACGGATGCACTGCCTGCAAACATAACAGCTGCTGCGATCAGCATGGTGCCAAAGAAGAAGAATGCATTTACACCGATAGCAGTTTTGTAACGGCCGCGGCTTTTTTCGCCCAGAAGATAATAACCAAAGGGAATAATGATACTTAATACAAGTGCTGCTGCTAATACGATCTGAGTCATAGCTGTCATAATAATGTTCTCCTTTCAATTGCCCTGAAATGAAAGTTTTTATAAATGTAGTCAGGGCCTTTCGTTAAAATAATTTTAATTTATTATTTTCACTGCTTCTTGGAACCAAAAGGAACAAACTGCCTTCCGGTACCTTTATAGAAGCGGCTGAAAATCTCATAATACTCCAGACGAAGAACCTGGATACCAACGATCAGTCCTTCCAGTCCGCAGACAAACAGGTTTCCGAGAACGACCACCACCCAGTTAGGGGAACCGCTTTCTGCACCTGCCAGCATCAATACAACCTCCATCATGGCTGCATGGCTTACTGCGAAGGCTCCGATACGCACAAATGAAAGTGTATTGGAGAAGTAACTTAAAAGGACTTCAAACATTTCAAATAATCCCTGTGTGATAAACATGCCCACACCGCCTTCAATCAGGTGTGGTTTCTTGTTGACCAGGTTTGTAAGAGGCTCTTTCAGGAACATGATAATAAGAGGCAGTACAAACATGATCAGAAGAAGGACTGTGGCAGGAAGGCTTTTACCGGATACGAACAGTGCGATTACAAGAACTGCTGAACCATAGAATACAAGACCTGCAACAGAGTTTGTATCAAACCAGGTTTTTTCGATGTCGTGGGACTTTACAGAGTTGATGATATTAAAGATCATACATAACAAGATCAGTCCCATACCAAAGCCGATGGCTACAATAAATACAGTATTCAGTTTTCCAATAAACGGTACGTTCATCATGGCATTCATTGGGCGCAGCCATATAGGCTTCAGGATATCCTCAAATCCAAAGAAGCTACCGAACATAAATCCGAAGAAGGTAGAAAAGACGCCTGCACAGCTTATGATACCTGCAAGGTCAATATGCTTGATCTTGTAGAGAAGCAGTCCGCCGATAAGAAGCAGAAGTCCCTGTCCTACATCTCCGAACATAGCACCAAAGATAAAGGAATAGGTAATTGCCACAAACCAGGTAGGATCCATTTCTCCATAGGCCGGAAGGCCATACATCTTAATGTACATTTCAAAGGGCTTGAAAAGCTTTGGATTTTTTAATTTGGTAGGCGGCTGTTTCTTAATGTTCAATTCATCATCGTCTACCAGACAGAAGATATTAGAATCATTCTTAATGTCATTTTGGAATTTTCTGGTATTTGCTTCTGTCATCCATCCACATAAAATATAGAAGGTATTGGCATTTTCTGAATCATTTGCCTGGTCTTTGCTGCTTCCGTTTGGCAGGCAGGCAGCCAGCTTGCGGACATCAAAGTTCCTGGAAAGCTGGGAAAGAGTCTGATATGCAGAAACAATATCAGAAGCCTTATCCTTTAAAAGCTTCTTCATCTGGTCATTAGCATCAGCCAGGTCAGCTTCATTTTTGTGAATGGCTTTATCCAGGGCAGCGTAAGCTTCTTTTGCTGTACCCTGATATTGATCCGGGATAAAGACTTTTTCAAAATGCATGGCAGCATAAGCTGCATGGATCTTGGCAGCCTCGCATTCCGGAACAAAGTAGATGCCCCAGAAATACTGGTCGTCTTCGTTGCATTTGATAAAAATCGTATCCAGATTTTCATAAATATACTTTTTGAATTTGTAAAAATACTCTTTTTCAATACGTCCGAAACGATAGTGGATGTGACGGAAATTCAGGATAGAAGAAACATCAAATTCCACATTTCGGAAGGGAGCGATGATCCGCATGGATTCAGTCAGGGACGTACGCTGTTCTTCCAGCTGGCATTTCCTGTCTGCGATCCGGTCAGATTCGCTTTTCAGGCCGGAAACAATATCCAGAGCCTGTTCAATGGTCAGATCCTTTTCCGGGATCTGTTCAGGAGTATCCAGTTCCTCATAAAAGCTGCTGATAGTTGACAGCATATCTTTATAAGGATTGATTTCCAGAAACGGAGTAAGGTGACGGACAGTGGTCAGCTCAGAAAGAGCATTTTCCAGATGGATCTCATATTTACTGAGATACCGGTTTACCACTCTGTCAATATCCGCTTTTGGCCCGGTGATACTCACAAATTTCATTTTTTCAATCACTATGTTGTCCTCCGGGTTCTTTAATTGTTGCGAATATAACGCATAGCTTCCTCCTGGCCTACTTTGTAACGTACACATTCAAGAGCAATGGTCAGGCGGTTTACTTCGTGTTCTTTATGATATAAGTAAGAATAGATCACTGCTACAGAATAAGGATCCTTCCGTGATTCTTTTTCAAGAACAGTACGGAGAATGTAATTGTAGAATTCCTCCAGGTTGACTGGTGTGATCTGAGGATATTTCCGTCCGTAATATGTGCGGTTCATAACAGCCACAAACTCATCATGGCCGGAAGCCTCTACAAGGGCGGTAATCTCTTCTTTTTTTAATTTATAATTCATAGGGATCAGCAGGCTGTATATAGCGGCAGGATCCATATGGTAATAGCGTTTGGAACGCTGGATAAATTCCAGGTTCAGCATATCAAATTTTTCACCGTAGGCTTTTGTTATTTCTTCCAGGTCATCCCCTTTGAAAAGCTTTTTCCGAAGGTTCCAGATCTGGGTGAAATAGTAAAGATCCAGTGCCATCCCATAATCAAAAAGAAGACCGTTGCCGTGTTCCATTACCCTGGAAAGAGGTCCGTAAAATTCATTACCCTTCAGGGCATTTACAAACTCTTCCATATTTGTGGTGGCGGCTAGACGATCCAGATCTAATTTGGAATGATGAAGGAAAAAGTCACGGTAAGGACTAAGGTCTACAGGGTCTGTATTTCTGTGGTCAAAAAGATTGGCCATGATCGCCTTTAAAACAAGGATCTCATATCTTTTTGAATATAAAGACAGAAAACGTCTCTGTTCCTTGTTTGCAAAGTGGTAAATTTTGGAAAAATTTCGGAAGATCGACTGCTTCAGAAGCTTTTCAATCTGGCCCCTGTGCAGGTCATTCTCATCAAGGTTGGCCCATGCCCGGGAATATTCCGGTTTTCTTTTTAAATAGGCCACTATCTGAGGTACATTCGGAAGCTGTACGATTTCTGAAAGCTCTTCCTCGGTCATAAGCTTGCTTTGCAGAGCCCTTATTTTGGTAGAAAGTCCGCTATAGGAAAAAACACTTCCCAATTCAATTCACTTCCTTTCTTTTGAAATCTTCATTCATCTGAATTAAGCTGTAATAATTTTTTTGAAAAGTTCTTCGGAAATACGCTGGTGATTTTCTTTATAGAAAGAATCCAGATGCACCAGATGCTGCTCTGTGTCTTCCTTTAATGCTGCCAGGCGTGAATCCTTTTCTTTTTCCAGTTCATTACGTATATCTCGGATTTTTGCGTCGGTTTCTTTTTCCAGGACGGCATCAAACTCTTTACATTGTCTCTCCGTCTCTTCGGAAAGTGCCCGCTTTTTCCTCTCCGCATCTTTCAGAATCTCATCTGCGGTGGTTTCGATTTCCGACAGCTTTCTTAAAATTTGTTCCATCGGCATCCTCCTCCATAAAATTTCCATATATCATACACCTAAAATCTGAGAAAAACTATTTTACAAATGGCCAAAATGGATTGTAAAACAGAAATTCAATTTGTGATTTTTGTCTATGGAATGGATAGTTTCAGTATAGTCATAAGACCAAATTTTTTCAAGGGTCAGTATAATTGGCAGTTACAAAAATGTAAAAAGTATATTTGATATGCCTGTAATATAAAAATAGTATCAGCGAAACAATGTAGTTGCGGCAATGTCGGAAAGCATGTATGATATGGAAGGAATCCGGATTGCCGGGAAGAGGCGGTCGGGAAAAGAAAAGTAAACATGGTAAAAGAAATAAGAAAAATAAAGAGAAAGAGGAAAATGAAAGTATGAGACTGAGGAATATCCCTGGCGCAAAAGAAGCAATCCAGGAAAGCAAATATGTGGTGCATCAGCCCCAACAGCAGAAAGGCCGGTGGAAGCAGGCGTTTGCGTCAGATCAGCCGATTCATATAGAAGTGGGGATGGGGAAAGGCCGTTTTTTGATGGATATGGCACGACTTCATCCGGAGATTAATTATGTAGGAATCGAGATGTATGACAGCGTGCTGCTGCGTGCTCTGCAAAAACGAGAAGAACTTGAGAATAATGGAGAGACACTATCAAATCTTTTGTTTATGTGTGTGGATGCCAGTAATCTGCCGGATATTTTTGAAAAAGAGGAGGTTTCACGGATTTATCTGAATTTTTCAGATCCGTGGCCAAAGGCAAGACATGGGAAACGCCGTCTTACATCCAGAGAGTTTCTGGCCAGGTATGACCAGATCCTGAAAAAAGACGGGACCCTGGAATTTAAGACAGATAACCGTCCTTTATTTGATTTTTCCCTGGAGGAAGTACAGGAAGCAGGCTGGAAGCTTTTGGCTCACTCCTTTGATCTTCATCATGATGAAGAGATGGTGAAGGGAAATGTTATGACAGAATATGAAGAGAAGTTTTCCAAGGCAGGTAATCCTATCTGCAAAATGGTGATCAGCAGATAAGACCCAAAGGACAGAACGTATTTTGCTCCTGGGCATATTATATATAGAAAGAATGCCCAGGAGCAGATATGAAGTCAAGAAATCGTCTGAAACAGTCCCTTAGTCAGTTCAGTTACAAGCATAAGAAGCTGGACAGTCACATGAATAAGATGAGGCGATCCACAGAGGAATTAACAAATATGCTGGAGCATATGGGTGGGAAAAAAGCAGAAAAAAAGGAAAATTAAAAAAAATAAAAAAAATATAAAAATTCCCTTGACTTTTTCTGTCGGCTCATGTACAATATCCCTTGCGTTGAACAAATGGAGTTCTGAGAGAAAACAGAATCACCCAAGACGCTATGCGCTTTTAGCTCAGCTGGTAGAGCACCTGACTCTTAATCAGGGTGTCCAGGGTTCGAGCCCCTGAAGGCGCATTGAAAGCACTGTTTTTGCGGACAAAGTGATTGCCGCGGGGATGGTGTTTTTTTGTGTACTGGGAAATTCCGTTGGAATTTCCCAGTACATAAAAAAGCCTGACCGGGCAGGATCGCACTGCGGCGGAAGGGTAGATGTCGCTTAAGGCGACCCGCCGCAGTCGGAGAATCCTGCTTTGCAGGATTCTTTCTTGTTATAAAAACGAGGGAGGAAGAGGATTATGAAAGCAATGAAGAAAGGATTGGCCGGCATAGTTCTGATGCTGGCATTGCTTATGCTGGTTCCGGTAACAGCAAAGGCAGACGGGGCAGCACCAGTGTGCGCCAAAAGGCAGACCATGGAGATCTATATCTGCCGTCCCCTGAGAAGTATGGGAATGACAGGTGCAGAAGGGTGGATCTACATTGGAAATCTGGCAAAGGATGCAGAAGTCTATCAGGTAAGATCTTCAAACAGCAATTTTCAGGCCAGAAAAGAAAAGGGGATCAATGGGATTTATGTGGAAAGTAAACCCCATGTGCTGAAAGCCGGAGAACGGACAAGGATCAGCTTTATGGTGTATCAGAACGGCCGATCCTACAGGCTGTACTGTGATGTAACCTTTAAGAATATGAAAAGAAAGTTCAAAGCCTTTAAGATGGGATCCAGAGAGTATGATTCTTCGTTCAAAGGATTTTCAGCTGTTTCTGTTTTGCGTTTCAAATCGCAAAAGATAAAGGTTAAGGCTACTCCTGCAAAAGGTTACAAAGTGGATTGCATAATCGCCTGGTATACGAAGAATGGCAGAAATGTGTTAAAAAAATATAAAAACGGATCCAATGTTTCACTGAAAAATATTGTATGTTTAGATGTAGTTTATCATACAAAGAACAGACCAAGATATTACAAGAGGCCGGACAGTACGTATGTTAGTACGAATCTGTATTTGAAAAATTATATGCCGTCACCATTGTATTCAAAGCTGAATATTACTTTTTATTAAGGAATAATGTGTATGGTGGGCTCACAGCAGTTCGGGGCTTGTATCGTAAAAGGGGTTTAGATTTAGCGTATGGAAGAAATCAGGCGGACAAAGGGAAAGGTGCTGAACCGGGATCAGATCAAATATATTGCAGTGATTTTAATGGCGCTGAATCATATTGCCAACATATTCTTAAAGGAAGGAACAGTACCTTTCCTTTTGCTGCGTAACCTGGGATACTTTACAGCCCCTGTAATGTGTTATTTTCTGGTGGAAGGCTATTATTACACTCATTCCAGAAAACAGTATGGACAAAGGCTGCTGCTTTTTGCACTGCTCTCCCAGAGCCCTTTTCAGATCGCATTTGGAGAGGGGCAGAGCTGGAGACTTGTGCGGGGAAATATGATCCTTACATTATTTATATGTTTTCTCATACTGGTATGTCTGGATGAAAGACATGTGCTTCCGGCTGCAGCTCTTATCTTCCTTACTGCCTTTTGCGATTGGGGAATGTCAGCGCCGCTTATGGTGATCCTTTTCAGAAACTCACGTATGAATCAGAAAAAACGGATGAGAGATTTCTTCATTGCGTCATTGGTACTGTTTGAAGAAGGATATATGGAAGCAGCTGGGGCTGCGGGAATCCGTATATTATATGCCTTTTGGGAGTGCAGTGCGGTTCTGCTGGCAGGAATTGTGATCGTGTATCTTTATAATGGAGAGAAGGGTTCCTCCGGCAGTGAATTTTCCAGGTGGTTTTTCTATATTTTTTATCCTGCCCATCTGCTTTTGCTTGGCGTGATGCGTCTGATCATGCTGGTCTAAAATCTTAGCGGTTACATATATGAAAACCAACTGCTATGCGCCTGTGACACATCCACAATGGTTAACTGTATTTGTAATCTGGAACTTATATAGTAAAAATATAGTATCTTCATATGGATTTGATATAATAAGCTCTGTAAAAAAGTTATAATTACATGCCTTTGCTGCAGGCTTTTCTGTTCACTGGGGCTGTGGCCGGGATCCTGCGGATCTTTGCAAGAAGAAAGACAAAAGCATATAAAAGCTGAGGATATTTTTCCTATAAAAGAAGGAGGGCCGGACCACATGGCCCGGCGAGTATGAAAAAGAAAAAGTTTATCTATATGATGAAAAAGCTTTCGCTTTATTTGCTTATTAATATACCTGTAAATTGTGATGGAACTGTGAGGAATCGTTGAAAAAACAATGAGAAAATTCTAAAAAACTTATAAATTTTAGGCTTCTCATTGAATTTTAGATATTGTAAAACGCTCTATACTCTTTTATAATATGACACGGATAAAGCTTCGAGGACAGAAAAGGTTTCGGTAAAAGCCAATAAGTCCCCAATATGGACCATAGGAGGAAACCAATGAACAGAGAGACAGTCGTTGTACTTGATTTCGGTGGACAGTATAATCAGCTGATCGCACGTCGTGTCAGAGAATGTAACGTATACTGTGAGATTTATTCTTACAAGACAGATATTGAGAAGATTAAAGCAATGCAGCCAAAGGGGATTATCTTTACTGGCGGTCCTAACAGCTGCTATACGGCGGATGCCCCTACTTATACAAAAGAAATCTTTGAACTGGGTGTACCGGTTCTTGGAATCTGTTACGGTGCACAGCTTATGATGCACCTGTTAGGCGGCAAGGTTGAAAAAGCACCAGTTCGTGAATACGGAAAAATTGAAGTAAATGTTGATACGGCCTCCAGATTGTTTACAGATGTTTCACCCAAAACCATCTGTTGGATGAGCCATAATGACTACATTTCAAAACAGGCACCAGGTTTTGAAATCTGTGGATGGACCAATGACTGTCCTGTGGCAGCAGTACAGAATGTGGAGAAAGGCCTGTATGCATTACAGTTCCACCCGGAAGTGCTTCATACAAAAGAAGGACGTAAGATGCTGTCCAATTTTGTATACAACATCTGTGGTTGTTCCGGAGACTGGAAAATTGATTCCTTTGTAGAAGAATCCATTAAAAATATTCGTGAAAAAGTAGGAAACGGCAAGGTTCTCTGTGCTTTGTCAGGTGGTGTGGATTCGTCTGTGGCAGCAGTCCTTTTATCAAAAGCAGTAGGCAATCAGCTTACCTGTGTTTTTGTAGACCACGGTCTGCTCCGCAAAAATGAAGGCGATGAAGTAGAAGCTGTGTTCGGACCGGAAGGGCCATATAATCTGAATTTTATTCGTGTAAATGCACAGGAACGATTTTACGAAAAGCTGAAAGGCGTAGAAGAGCCGGAAAGAAAGAGAAAGATCATCGGTGAGGAGTTCATCCGTGTTTTTGAAGAAGAGGCAAAGAAGATCGGTGCTGTAGATTTCCTGGTACAGGGAACGATTTATCCGGACGTTGTGGAAAGTGGTGTAGGAGGAGAATCCACAGTGATCAAATCCCATCACAATGTAGGCGGACTTCCGGACTGCGTAGATTTTAAAGAAATTATCGAGCCGTTAAGAAACCTGTTTAAAGATGAGGTTCGTAAGGCAGGTCTTGAGCTTGGCATTCCGGACTATTTGGTTTATCGTCAGCCATTCCCGGGACCAGGACTTGGCATCCGTATCATTGGTGATATTACACCTGAGAAAGTTAAAATGGTTCAGGATGCGGATGCGATCTGGCGTGAGGAAATCGCCAATGCAGGTTGGGACAAAAAAGTGAATCAGTACTTTGCAGTCCTCACAAATATGCGCTCTGTAGGCGTTATGGGGGACGAACGTACTTATGATTATGCAGTTGCCCTGCGTGCGGTTACTACTACCGATTTCATGACCGCTGAATTTGCCGAAATTCCCTGGGAGATCATCGGAAAAACCACCAGCCGTATTGTGAATGAAGTAAAAAATGTAAACCGCGTATTGTACGACTGTACCGGAAAACCCCCTGCAACGATTGAGTTTGAATAGTTGACGCTGGGCTACAAAGCCCGTAACCACGGGGCTTTGCGGCTTTGGGTGTTTGAAATTGCATTATCATTGCATTTTTATATTTCTTTGTGATACATTGCAGTATGCTGATTACTGGTATAATTAGCAATACTTTGAGAAGCTGACTGGTAGCTGAGAACCCCGGTCAGCTTCTTTGCAATCTCAATATTGGTGTTTGGATACAGATGACCATAAGTTCCTAGTGTCGTCTGTATTTTTTCATGTCCAAGACGCTCTTTAATCAGCAGTGGATTTTCGCCCATGCTGATAAGCAGGGAAGCATGCGAATGTCTCAGGGCATGAATTTTGATTCTGTGAACACCAGCTAAATTTGCCAATTTCTCCAATGCTCTTGGAAGTGTTGTTTTGCTGGTGGGTGTACTGTTATAACTCAGGACGAATCCACAATTTGGTAAAACCTTTGCCTGAACCGCCTTCCATTCTTGTAATTCCTTGATGGTATCAGCATCAATATAAATGGTACGGTTGCTTGCCTGCGTCTTAGGTTCAACGAATTTGTAGTCATTCATTGTTTTATAGTACAGTGTTTTACTAATAATCAGCATACCTGTTTCAAAATCAATATCATCCCACTGTAAGGCGGCAGCCTCTCCAATACGCATTCCAGTCATAAATAAAAGCCAGAACGAGATGAAGAGATAGTGCTCGTAGTAGTCACCTTTGTACAGCAGGGATATTACCTTCTGAAACTCCTCCAAAGTCCAGAAGTCGATCTTTACTTTTTTAGATTTGATATTGCCGATCATGCGGGCAGGATTCTTCTTTGCAAGTCCGAGGATAATCGCCCGGTCAAAAGCTAAACATAACATTCCCTGAACAATGCGTACATAGTTTGGACTGAATTGTTTTGCCAACTTGAGCTGCCAGGTCTGTACATTTATCGCTTCTATTTCGGACACTTTCTTCTTGTAGAAATAGGCAAAGTGTTTTTGAATGGTCGAGTAACGATTCTTGTAGGTACTTTCTTTCACCTGAGTTTTGTACCACGGAAGATAGATTTCTTCAATAAACTTTTTGAAGGTAATGTCTTCCTTCTTATCAGCTAATTCTTCCGTTGATGCAAGAATCAATTTGGAATACTCGGCACGGGCTTCTTTTTTTGTTGAGAATCCGCTGCGGTATTTTTGAATCTGTTTTCCGGTTACAGGATGATATCCGAGATTGGCTCGAAAATAATAAGTGCCGTTTTCTGCTTTTTTAATTGGATCTTTTGCCATGATTTCACTCCTTACTAAAATGCAAAAAGCACGATCATTCTTGCTTATCGGGCAAAGTAATCCCTAATAATTCTTCAACGGCTTCTTTTGGAACCCTGTCTAATTTTCTGGATTGATAATAGGTATGCCCCTTTTCTACCATAAGTTCCTTTGCTTTTTTTATAATATCAGCAGCAAAGGAAGGACCGTAGCCTAATTCAATCAAATCCCTTTTTGTTACAGTTATCATGAATCTCCTTTCCACAGACAGGGAATCAACTTGATACCTGTCTATTATTATATCAAATTTTGAGTAAAAGTTCTCTAATAAAAGCGCTATAAGCTAAAATCCCAAAAGTCTATGTTATTCTTTCAGAAGCCAGTTCCTATGCCCGTTCCGGCCACGTAAAACGGTGTTACTTTGTAACTATTAAGCTGCAGGCGTGCGAAGATGCAAACTATCTGCAGTCACCTATATCAATCTCCCGAAAGATTTCTTTTGTTTTCAAGGTACGGCGAATGGATATATTACCCATTCAATTAAGGAATAGGGGACTTTTCTTTAAGATTGAAAAATTTTGAGAAAAAATGATAAAAATAAAAGCTGCCTTGATTTGGCAGCTACGGAAATCTATTTGCGTTTTAGAGCCAGACGATTCAGCATGGAAATGAGCGCAAGCATATCCTCGTCATCGAGTTGTTTCATCAGATCAGTTGCTTTGTCAATCAGAGGAAGATTGTGCAGCTCTGAATCGAAGAACTGTTGAGGAGTGACTTCCAGATAGTCACAGATATCCAGAAAGCTCTGCATGGTAGGCAGAGAACGTCCGGAAGTGAGGGACTGGATGTAGCTTTTATTTTTGCCAAGATCCAGACTCATCTGATATTCAGATACATTTTTCTTTAAACGCAGTTCGCTGATGCGTTCTCCAATAAAGTTTTTATCCATACATTTACACCTCTCTTCCACATTTTAAACTATTTACTTACAGCAAATTACGGAATAAAATAGAGATATATTTGAAATATAGTGATTATTCCGTAATATAACCGTAATTTACTAAAATGATACAAAAAAAGAAATTATGGATGATAGAAAATGGATTTTGGGGTATGATGATAGCAAAGGAAGTGGATGTCTGTGCGGATTATAGGAAATGAGCAGGAAATTGAATGGGCGAAGGAAGCACTGCGGAATCAATGTAACGATTGTCCCTACTTGGACTGCTGTAATGAAAAGGCGAAAGAGGAGTCAAAGCAGTGTGGAACGGTTCGGTTTGGCTGCCGGGAGTATCTGAAAGAGAAGATTGAATTCGTAGTAGAAAAATAGATGTAGTATTTTGAACAAATATAAACACCATATATAGTATAAGCCTGAATTGACATGAGGAATATCTTGTGCTAGTATACTGATATAGTTTATTTTATGCACACCCTTTTTGGGGAGTTTCGGGATTCATAAGAATCTCCAAACTTACAGGAAACAGCAGGAGCTGATTCCTGGCATAAGTAGTTTATGTTTGTAGTGAGTGTCACGGTATGCCTTTTTTGGCTGCGTGGCACTTTTGTTTTTTCAGGAAGAAACCAGACTTTTAAGAATGAACAGAGAAAAGACTCTCTTTTCATTCTTTTTTTGTGCTTACATTTAGGTTTCGGCATAGTTGCATGCCACAACCAGCTTCGGCTGTTGATGGATAAATATTATTTTAAGAAAGGTGGAATAAGAACATGAATGAAGCAAGAGTGTATGCAGATGGATTTGAGAGATCCTTTGCAGAAGTAAAAGATCTGCTGGAGTTTCTGGCAGAGAGAGGAAGAAATGCCAAATGGATCAGAAAGCCAACGAATACGTTACGGCTGGCACCACTGGAAAAGGAGGCTCAAAATCTGGATGCGGCAGATGCATCCATGGAAGAAATTTTGGAGGATACAGAGAAGAATACGCAGCTTGTACTGAAAATGAGAGGAGAATCCTATCCGGTACGTGACTGTGCCATCCGCACCATTTTAAGCCGCGCAGGTGTCAATGGAGACGGGCTTCGCAAGCTGGATAAGGCAACATATGCGAAGGTAGTCAATTACTGCCTGCGGGTTGCAAAAGGGGATGCCCTGATTAAGATTGCGGACGGAAAGGTTTCCGCAGTACATGGCGGGGATAAACATGATTATTGCATCCTTGATATGAAAGCCATGTTTGAGACAACCTGCGAATATCTGAATCTGAATTTCAAAGGCAGTGTTTACATGGAGGGCTCTGGTATCTATGACCATTCCATTGTATCTGCCATGTGGAAGCTCGGAGGAAGTCAGGAACTTCTGGATACTTACCGAAAAGCACTGGATGCACACGGAATGGATGAGAAGATCCTGTCACCGGCACTTCGTTTTACCACATCTGACGTGGCAGCGAGCGGTGCAAATCTGTATCCGATGCTTTTGACAGACGGACCAAACGGCGTTATCAGTCTGGGAAGTCCAATCAAGCTGGCTCACGATAAAGGGGCAACGATTCTGGACTTCCGGAAAAATCTGGAGCAGGTATGCGCCCGCTATGT
Organism: Blautia glucerasea; assembly: GCF_013304385.1. Lineage (GTDB taxonomy): Bacteria > Bacillota > Clostridia > Lachnospirales > Lachnospiraceae > Blautia_A > Blautia_A ammoniilytica. The sequence goes on along the minus strand of NZ_JAAITU010000008.1, from coordinate 7,429 downwards.
GGATGCGATGAAGAATCTTACTCAGCTTATGGACATTGAGATCCGTAATCCGGTGAACTGCCTGAAGCTGCTGATGAAGGAACTTGGCATTAAACAGAAGATCCGGAATGAGGTGGTGGAGCTATTTGTATCCCAGAACGGGGAAGGTGCCTGTACGGCACATGATCTTTATTATGCCATGAATGAAGCCTCCTTTTTTGCAGCCTGTGAAGGAATGTCCGGACAGGGCATCCTGAAGCTGGAGGAGGATATTACGAAGGCGCTTATAAAAGACTGGAAAAAATATGACGTTTATGGAGCAGTCAAATGTTAGGAGGAATTGGAATGAATAACAAAGCAGAGTATACACCGGAAAAGGTTGTGGATATCAGTAACCTGTCAAGAGAAGACTGGTTGGAATACCGCAAAAAAGGAATCGGCGGCAGTGATGTAGCGGCAATCATGGGGATCTCTCCATTTGCCACTATCCGGGATCTGTTTTACAACAAAACAGGTGTGCAGCCGGTCATTCAGGAGGAAGAGGAAAGCAACTGGGTTGCCAAGGAAGTCGGACACCGGCTGGAAGATCTGGTGGCAGAAATCTTTTCCAAAAAGACCGGACTGGAAGTATTTCCGGTACGTGTCATGTTCCGGCATCCATTATATCCGTTCATGCTTGCAGATGTGGATTTTTTTGTTCGTATGCCGGATGGGACATTTGCGATTCTGGAATGTAAAACCTGCAATTATAATGCGAAAGATAAGTGGGCTGATGAGGGTATTCCAGCTCATTATGTGCTGCAGGTAAGGCATTATCTGTCTGTGATGAATATGCAGAAAGCCTTTATCGCATGCCTGTATGGAAATAACGAGAATGAGTTTGTGTATCGCACCATTGAGCGTGATCTGATTGAGGAAGAAGACATCATTGATCAGGAAACGTATTTCTGGCAGGAACATGTATTGAAAAATGTAGTACCGCCGCATAACGGGAATTCCGATCTGGTTCTGGCAAATATCCGTAATTATGGTGGTTTTGCAGACAAATCTATTCCGGAAATTGTGCTTTCCGGTCTGGAATCAAAAAATCTTGAGAAGTATCTTACCCTTTCGGAGGAAAAGTCACAGTTGGAAAAACGGAAAAAGGAAATCGAAGCAGAACAGCGGGCAATCAGTGTTCCTTTTGTGGAACAGCTGGGGCAGGGCTGCAAGGCAGTGCTGGAGGACGGTACGAACCGTTACCGTATTACCTATAATCCGACCAGACGTACTTCGGTTGGGAAAGACCAGATGGAGAAGCTGAAAAACCAGCATCCGGATATCTATGAGGAATATACAAAAACAACGGAGAGCCGTACTTTCCGAATTAAGAAGGAGGCGGCGTAATGAGAAAACCAAATGAACGGATGCGGATAAAAAGCTGGAGGGATATAAACAATGAGGTGCAGATTTAAACATAAGATTTTCCAGAATGAGGAGAATGGGTATACGATTGCCATATTCACCACACAGGATACGTCTGTCCCCCTGTCAGCCAGAGACAAATATCTGGCATCCCGGAATATCATCGGCTTCTCAGCGATTGGATTCGGTCTTCCGCTTACAGACGAGATTGAGCTTGAGATGGAAGGCAGATGGGAGAGCGGAGAGCATGGAACTCAGTATCAGGTGGAAAATTTCATGGAGGTTGTACCACGGACAAAGGAGGGTATCTTAGGATACCTTTCTTCCGGTGCAATCAAAGGTATCGGTCCCAAGATGGCAGATACTATTTTCCGGAAGTTTGGGCTTCAGACACTGGAAATCATGGAAAACAACCCGCAGGAACTCTTGAAGATCCGTGGAATTTCCGAGAAGAAGCTGGCTGCTATTGTGGAGTCCTATGGAAAAAACCAGGTGTTCCGGGAACTGATGACGTTTCTGGCGCCTTTTAAGGTAACACCCAAAAAAGTGAATATGATTCTGAAGAAATTCGGAAATGAATCGGTGGATATTATCCGGCACCGCCCTTACATGCTGAGTGCAGTCAAAGGCTTCGGGTTTCTGACTGTGGATGCGATCGGAAGACAGTGCTGCTGTGCACTCAATGATCCCATGCGGATATCCGGGTGCATCGGACATATCATGAATCAGGCAATGAAAGAAGGACATCTGTTTAAGCAGCGTCAGGAGGTTATCAGGGAAGCACTGGAAATGCTGAACCGGGATCTGCAGGTCATGGCAGTATCGGAGCAGGATGTCAGTCAGGTGCTTTACCGGCTGGTGCTGCAAAAAAGCATTGTTGTGGAGGAAGAACGGATCTATTCTATCCGGCAGTATGAAGAAGAAACACAGACCGCTTCCATGATAGCCAGACGGCTTTTGGAGAAGCCGGTTTTGCTGTCCATTGAACCGGAGCTGGAAAAGGCACAGAAGACACTGGGGATCACGCTGTCAGAAACACAGAAACAGGCAGTGCGGATGGTGTTTGCACATCCCATCAGTATTATTACCGGAGGTCCCGGAACCGGAAAGACAACGGTTCTCAAGGTGATTCTCTATATCCATCAGGCGTTATGCAGGTCAGAGGTACAGCTTATGGCTCCGACCGGACGTGCGGCAAGACGTATGGTGGAGAGTACCGGCTGTGAAAATGCATCCACGATGCATCTGGCCCTGGGGCTTTTGGGAGATGATACGGATTTTGAACCGGATTTTGAGTACCTGTCTGCCGGATTTCTAAATGTAGATGAGGTGTCCATGGTGGACATGCATCTTGCCTATGAATTTTTCCGGCGGGTTAGCAGACATGCCAGAGTCCTTTTAGTCGGGGATAAGAACCAGCTTCCATCCGTAGGAGCCGGGGATGTGTTCCGGCAACTGATTGCCTGCGGGCTGATTCCGGTCACGGTACTGGATCTGGTTTACCGGCAGGGCGCTTTGAGCAGCATACCTTATAATGCAAAACTGATGCAGGAGAATAAGACTAATCTGAGCTTTGGGGAGGATTTTCAGTTCATTGCCTGTAAAGGAGCAGATGAAGCGGCAGAGATTGTCCGGAGGATTTATCTGGACGAGATTGCAAAAAACGGCATGGATCAGGTACAGATCCTGACTCCGTATCGGAAACGCAGTGCTGCCGGAGTGGATGAATTGAACAAATCTCTGGAGGATTTTGTAAATCCGCCAATCGCAGGGAAGAAGGAACTGCATATCGGCAGTCAGGTGTTCCGGGTTGGCGATAAGATTTTACAGAATAAAAATACCGAGATGGCGAGTAACGGCGATCTGGGCAGGATACTGGACTGTATCACGGATGAGGATGGAAATGCCAGGGCAGTGATCGGATTCCCGGATGGGCGGCAGGTGCAATATGAAGCTGACCAGATGGAAATGATCGAACATGCTAACGCAACAACCATCCATAAGGCACAGGGTTCCGAATGTCCGGTTGTCATCATCCCTTGGGTAAAAGCCTTTTATATGATGCTGAAGCGCAATATTCTCTATACCGGAGTGACCAGAGCGAAAAGCAAGGTTTATCTGGTAGGGGAATGGGCTGCAGTCTGTCAGGCAATCCATACGGATGACAGCGGGACAAGGAACACCATTCTGAGTGAGCGGATCGTACAGTATTACGATCAGTATCAGAGTGAACAGAAACCGGAAATGGAGCAGTTAAAACTTGTTGTTTAAAAATATTTTTCAATTTTTGAAATAAGCGGACTATTACTCTTATATAGGGGAACGTCTGCTTTTCTAAATGAAAGGAGCAGAGAATGAAAGAATTATTGTATAAGAAATCAGAGGCAGTTGCCGCTTTGAACCGTGTGGATGGCTTCCATCCGATGGAACTGGCAAGAAAGATTGGAGAAGAAGGGCAGGAGGAGCAGCTTTATCTGGATGTGAAATACCGGAAGCTATGGTTTCGTCTGGTCAATCCGGCAGGAAAGATCATCAGCCGGATTATCACTTTCACAGAGAACATGGCAGTTGTGGAAGCACGTATCTATCTGGATAAATGTGATCAGGAAGACAATTATGTAGCCAATTCCTTTTCGCAGAAATTCCGGAGCGATGACCCGAAGTTTGGAGACAAATTTCTGGAAATGGCAGAAACAGCAGCCGTAGGAAGGGCATTATCGGATGCCGGATATGGTGTGCAGTTTGCGGATGTGGGAGAGGAAAATGATCCTGCACAGGTAGATGCCGGAATTCCATATCAGAATCCACAGATGCCGGATTCAGGTGCCATGGAAAATGCAGCCATGCCGGATTCGGGTGTCATGCCAAATGCCCCTATGCCAACTTATGGAGAGATGCCAGGTCAGCCGGAATATGCAGACCAGCAGATGATGAATCAGTTCTATCAGCAGGCACAGGCGGCGGGAAGCACCATTTACCATGGCAGTGGACAAATGCCTGGCTACGGTTCCGCTCCGGCTGCCTCTACGCCGCCAAAGACCGGACAGATGCTGCAGGGAGCATTACAGAATCTGGATACGTCCCTTCCGGTAGAAGAACTGATGAAACACATGAACTATGAAATGGCAGTCGGGACTGTGATTCCGGGAAAGGGAAAATACGGCGGAAAGACCATGGGACAGGTGGCAGTTGAAAGCCCGTCAACGATCCAGTGGTTTGCCGAGCAATATTCCGGACCGAACAATCTGGTTCCGGCGGCAGCAAAGGTAATTTTACAAAAAGCAATGCCGATGGCTGGTTAAGGAAGAACCCCGCAGAGAGCTTTTTTCTGCGGGGGAAAGGAGGAAGAGACCGGGATGTATTATGATATGTCTGGGTTTGATTATGGAATACTGGATGTGGTGCAGGTGCTGCATCTCAGAAAGCGGCGGGGAAACTATTATGACTGCCCGTTTTGTGGAGAGACGCATGGAAAACTGAATATCAATGTGGAAAAGAATGTATTCCGGTGCAACCGCTGTGATGCGTCCGGGGGGATGCTGAAGCTTTATGCGGATTTGCACAATGTTACACTCTCCGAAGCAAATCAGCAGATCCGGGAAGCATTAGGAAAAGGAGAATACCGGACGGATTATATCAAAGCAACGCCGGTACAGGAAGAAAAGGCAACGGCAGAGCTTGCACCCATAGAGGAAATCCACCGGACGTATCAGAGAATGCTGTCCATGCTCACGCTTAACAGGAAGCATCAGGAGGATCTGCAAAGACGAGGATTAAAACCGGAACAGATCGAAGCACAGCGTTACCGGAGTGTCCCGCTGTTTGGAATGAAGAAGCTGGTCAAAAGGCTGGCAGAAGAAGGATATATGGTGAAAGGCGTGCCGGGATTCTACCGGGATACAGACGGAAACTGGACGATTAACTTCAAAGCAGAAAACTCAGGAATCCTGATTCCCATAGTTTCTTTGGACGGGTTCATCCAGGGTTTTCAGATCCGGGTAGATCATGTGACTGACACGAAAAAATATATCTGGCTGTCCAGTGTCAATTATGACCAGGGAGTTTCCTCCGGAAGTCCGGTACATGTGATCGGTGATCTTGCCGCAGAACGTGTCTATCTGACCGAAGGAGCCTTAAAAGGGACCATAGCCCATTATCTGTCCGGCGCTACCTTTGTGTGCGTTGCCGGAGTGAACCAGTACCGGAATCTGAAACCGGTGCTGGAGCGGATGAAAGGATATGGGATGAAACAGCTTTTGGAGGCGTATGACATGGATAAGAAGATGAAAGTAGCCTGCAATAAGCATGACAGTAAGTGTGCGGTCTGTTTTGAGCGTTCCCCTGTTATCTGCCAGCATAAGGCGGAGAAACGGAGGATTATCCAGAACGGCTGCAATAAGGTCTATGAAATCTGCCGGGAGCTTTCCCTGCCGATGAACCGGATGGTCTGGGATATGGACGAGAGCGGGGAGTGGAACGGGAAACACAAGGGGATTGATGACTATTTAGCCGCCATCAAACAGAAGGAAGGAACCGGGGCACAGACTTCGGCTCTTCCGAAAGGAGAACAATCATGAGAAAAAAAGGAAATACGGTTCTTGCAGGACTCATTATCTGCCTGTTGCTTGTTTTTCTCGCAGCGGCAGGAAAACTCTTTGGTGCTTATCTGAAGTATCAGAAAGGGGACGTAAGTTACGAGAAACTGCAGGAATATGTTCAGGAACCAGAGGAAGAAGAATCACCGGAGTCTGAGAAAGAAAAGGAGGAACCTAAGAATAGGTATCTAGAAATTGATTTTGCAGGTTTAAAAGCGGTTAATCCGGATGTCATAGCGTGGATTCAGATTCCGGCACTGGATATTAGTTATCCGGTGGTACAGGGGAAAGATAATGCATATTATCTTCATCACCTTTTTTCGGGAGAATCCAATATCAACGGGAGCATCTTTGTGGACTGCCATAATCAGCCGGACTTTACGGATCAGAATACGATTGTGTACGGGCATAATATGAAAAACGGGAGCATGTTCGGAACTCTGGATAAGTACCAAGACAAAGAGCTATTTGAACAACATCCGGAGTTTTATCTCTATTTGCCGGACAAGATCCTCAAGTATCGTATCTTTTCCTGCTATGCGGGAAGAACCGGAAGTGAGGGATATAGGTATCATTTCCCGGAAGCGGAAGATTTTCAGACGTTTCTGGATACGGTGTCTTCTTATAGGGATTATGATACCGGCACCGAGCTGTCGGCAACGGATCGGATAGTTACGCTGTCTACCTGTGTCAATTCCAGACGGAATTATCGCTATCTGGTACATGGAAAATTAAGCAGTGAGATCATCACAGAGGAATAAAAGAATCGTGCTGGTGTGAGAAGAAATTTCTTATGCCAGCTTTTATTATGGGAGGAAATGTAATGGGAACAGCATTGGTTATGGAACATGCAAACGCACTGGCACAGATGATAGTCAGTGAAAAGGACAAGTTATTTGATGAAAGAGTGGAGGCTCTTGTAAAACTTTATAGAAGGGCGGAATTTTATCTGAAGCAGGGATTTCTGGAGAGCATCGTCTGCGAGTTCCATCGGAAGAAAGTGGAAATGATTATGCAGGCGGAAACAAAAGGAGAGATTACGGAAATACTGAAGTTATCAAAACCGCATTTTGACGGGAAAAAATTTGTCTATACCTCTCCGTATGCTGTGGAAGAGGAAGAGCTTCTCCTTTGGTCTCTGACATCACTGCAAGGTCCACTCCGGGATGAAGGGTATCGAAGATATCGGGAATTATTTGAGAAGTGCCTGCCGGAATTGGTGGAAAAGCTTTCAGCATAGGACAATGACAGAACAAAAGAAAAAAGATACTAAGCATTTTTAAGAATGGTTGGTATCTTTTTTTCTTAGACAAACGAGACTATGAAGAAAAGTCTGTAAATAATAATCTTCTATGATAATGATTGAGCTGGAAGCGCTAAATTGGAGCTTCCAGCTCTTGCTATATATATACGACATGATTTCGGGCATGTCAAGAGCAGACGTCAAAAGC
>NZ_JAAITU010000089.1 GCF_013304385.1 Blautia glucerasea | reverse complement strand
TACCATAGAAGACCTTGCTGTTATTAGCTATTTACAGAAAAAGTTTCACACACTCAAACCAGCTGACACTCATGCCTCGTGAGGCAGCATAATCATCAATATTGATATTTTGATTGTAGTTTTCACTGAAAAAGGTAACAGCATTATCCATCTCATGATCAAGATATTCATTTTTTAATATGTGCTCTCTTGTCAGTTCCCGGTGGAAACTGATCAGAAGATGACGTAGCAAAAGGACAAGCATTTCCTCATAATTATCTTGACAGCGTTGGAGCTCGATAATGATACGTTTGAAAATTTGTTCATATTCATTAGATGTACCCACTTGAAAGACACGTTCTTTATCCGGAAACCCATATTGATGTAAGATATTTTTCACATTGCTTCCTGTGAAGTGAATCCAGTATACTTCTGTCTTATCTTCTCCGTAATATTCATATTTCTGAAGTTCTTTCGGTCTGTACAGTACAATGTTGCCGGCTGGAACAATCGTTTCGTTATTTACATTATCAAAATGAAAATGCCCACAACCAGCAGTGATATATATAATCTGATAATCCAGACGACCCCTTGGACGGTAGGTAGGAAGTTTGGGATGTCTGGAAAGACGGTAAGTACCACAGCTACCTACAATCAGCGGACGACTTTTGTCTTTGAAATCCATATGTGAGTGGTTCAAATAACCGGTGTTCAAATACATAGGACAGCACCTCTTTTCGCACTTTTTATCATTGTATCATTTAGTGCATATTTTGTCTAATTCAATTCATAGACATATTTTGCGGATTAGGATAAGCTATATATAGCATAACTAAGGAACGTAAACAAAAAAGTAAAGTATAAGGTTTGCTTTAGGGAAACAAAGAACAAAAAAGTATATGTATTGGAGGAGAGTTGTTTATGATCGTACCACGTTATTATGAAAATCTAAGCGTACTGCACGAAAACACAATGCCAGCCAGAGCCTATTATATTCCAGCATCCAAAAGAATGGATAACTTGGTGGAACACAGAGAAGAATCAGATCGTATGCAGTTATTGAATGGAACTTGGAAATTCCAGTATTTTAACAGTATCTATGACATTCAGGATTCTTTCTTTGAGAAGAATTATGATACAGAAAATTTTGATGAGATTCAGGTTCCAAGTGTATGGCAGATGGCAGGATATGATACACACCAGTATACAAACATCCGGTATCCGTTTCCGTTTGATCCACCATATGTGCCACAGGATATTCCGTGTGGAGCTTATGTACATAATTTTGAGTACAGCAGAGATGAGAAAGCATCAAAAGCTTTTTTGAACTTTGAAGGAGTAGACAGCTGCTTTTATGTATGGATCAATGGCTCTTACATAGGATACAGCCAGGTTTCACATATGACCAGTGAGTTTGATGTTACCGATGTACTTCAGGATGGAACGAATACGGTGGCAGTGTTGGTAATGAAATGGTGTGATGGTTCCTATTTGGAAGATCAGGACAAATTCCGTATGAGTGGTATTTTCCGGGATGTGTACATTTTGAAACGCCCAAAACAGGCAATCAGTGATTATCATATTAAAACAAGAATTGAGGATATGCTTGCAAAAGTAGAAATTGAAATGAAATTCTACTTTCCCTTAAATGTAAAAATTTCGATTGAAGATAGAAACGGAGCAGTTGTAGCACTAGGAAGTATTGCTGAAGAAGGAACAGCTGTATTAGAAATTGCAAGTCCGGAACTTTGGAATACAGAAAATCCATATCTATATAAACTGATTCTTGAAACAGAGAATGAAGTAATTGTAGATCACATTGCATTAAGAAAGATAGAGATTAAAGACCAGGTCATTTACCTAAATGGACAGAAGATTAAATTCCGTGGTGTCAATCGACATGATTCCGATCCGGTTACTGGATTTACAATCAGTCTGGAACAGATTACAACCGATCTTACGTTAATGAAGCAGCATAATTTTAATGCGATCCGATCCAGCCACTATCCGAACGCACCATTTTTCTATGAAATGTGTGACAAGTATGGATTCATGGTAATAGATGAAGCAGATATTGAAGCTCATGGTCCATTTATGATCTACAGAAAAGAAGACACTGATTACAATCGGTTCAAACGATGGAATGAGAAGATTGCAGATGATCCGGTATGGGAAGAGGCAATCGTTGATCGCGTAAAACTCATGGTGGAACGTGACAAAAACCGTTTCTGTATTGTTATGTGGTCAATGGGAAATGAGAGTGCTTATGGCTGCAACTTTGAAAAAGCACTGGAATGGACAAAGAATTTTGATCCAGACCGTATCACACAATATGAGAGTGCAAGATACCGTAATTATGATGAAACATATGATTACAGCAATCTGGATGTGTACAGCCGGATGTACCCAGCGCTTTCTGAAATTCAGGAATATCTGGATAAAGATGGAAGCAAACCCTTCCTTTTGGTAGAGTACTGTCACAGCATGGGAAACGGACCTGGAGATTTTGAAGATTACTTCCAGATGATTCAGGATAATGATAAAATGTGCGGCGGCTTTGTCTGGGAATGGTGTGACCATGCGATTGCTCATGGAACTGCTGAGAATGGAAAGACTATATATGCTTATGGGGGCGACCATGGCGAAGAAATTCATGATGGCAACTTCTGTATGGATGGATTAGTATATCCGGACAGAACGGTACATACAGGACTTTTGGAATACAAGAATGTTTATCGCCCGGCAAGGGTTATTTCCTATGACAAAGAAAGCGGAGAACTGGTGCTTCATAACTACATGGATTTTGATGACTTGAAAGATTATGTGAAGATCAGTTATGAACTGACACAGGACGGGCTTGTAATCAGCAAAGGTAAACTCCCAGAAGTTTCAGCAGCACCACACAGTGAAGGAAAAATAAACCTTAAAATCAATGTGCCAGAGAGTGGGAAATGTTATTTAAAACTTATTTACCATCTGAAAAAAGAATTGCCACTGTTGGATGAAGACCATATCCTTGGATTTGATGAGATCGAAGTAAGCCAGAAGGATGCCAAATGCCAGTTAGCAGAAAAATGGGTTGAAAAAACAGTGACGGATTCTGAATTACAGGTGAGTGAAGATGATACACAGATTCATATCAAAGGTCGTGAATTCGCATATACAATCGACCGACGGACTGCACTTTTTACAGAGATGAAATTTGCAGGTCGGGAATATCTGAACCACCCGATGGAATTAAATATCTGGAGGGCACCAACAGATAATGATATGTACATCAAGTCTGAATGGAAGAAAGCCCATTATGATAAGGGCACTGAAAAACTTCCATTTTTTCTTAAGTGGAAGTTTTTCTTTTATATTTTTTCAATTTTTTTTTAGAAAAAGCACAAAAAAGCTATGGCTTACTCCATAGCCAGCTCTTCTAATCTTACTATTCGTTTTACATTT
>NZ_JAAITU010000088.1 GCF_013304385.1 Blautia glucerasea | reverse complement strand
GCTTTTGACGTCTGCTCTTGACATGCCCGAAATCATGTCGTATATATATAGCAAGAGCTGGAAGCTCCAATTTAGCGCTTCCAGCTCAATCATTATCATAGAAGATTATTATTTACAGACTTTTCTTCATAGTCTCCCTTTTCCTGGCCGTCTTTGTTTAAAACAATATTGGATTTCAAATTATCATCTTTTCCATGCAATAAGGTTTACGAAGTAGAGTAATCAAAGCAGTACTTCTTTTTACTGACTGGCTTTTCTAACGCGTTTCTTATTTTGCTAATACTTCAACCCCGTCCTCGGTGATCATGACCATATATTCGATCTGTGCGGATAGCCCGTCATCAATAGTATAAACGGTCCAGTCATTCTTTTCATCGATAAAGAAATCAGGGCTTCCCTCATTAATCATCGGCTCAATGGTGAACATCATACCAGGCACAAGAAGCATCTCGCTTCCCTTAGGCGTTATATAGCTGACAAACGGGTCTTCATGGAACTGCAGCCCAATGCCGTGTCCGCCGATCTCTTCCACAACGGAGTAACCGTTGGCTCGGGCGTGTGTGTTGATTGCATCCGCGATATCACCCAGATGCCCCCAGGGCTTAGCAGCGGCCAGCCCCAGTTCTACGCATTCTTCAGTTACCTTTATAATGCGCTCGGCGCGCTCGGAGATTTTCCCCATTTTAAACATGCGGGAGGCATCTGAAAAATAGCCGTTCAGAATGGTTGATACATCCACATTGATGATATCGCCCTCCTGGAGAATGATATTCTTATCCGGAATCCCATGGCATATCTCATTATTTAATGAAGTGCATACACTTTTCGGGAATCCCTGATAATGCAGGGGGGCGGGGATGCCGCCATTCTTTGTTGTTACATCATAAACGATCTTGTCGATCTCTTCGGTACTCATTCCGATGTGGATCTGCTCTGCGACCGCATCCAGCACCGCGGTATTCAGGGCAGCGCTTTCTTTGATCTTTTCAATCTAGAATGGAGTTTTTAGCAGCTTGCGGTTTGGGACGATTTCGCCTCTGTCCGCATGAAGCTTTAATTTTTCTTCAATTGCCATGTGGCATTTTTTATATTTCTTTCCACTGCCGCACCAGCAAAGGCCATTTCTTTCCATTTATTACATCTCCTATATGCGCCAGTACAATGAAAGTGCATTGGAAGGCGAAGACCTTCGCTTTTACGGTTTTGATATGCAGAGGATTTCTTACAGCATGTCGGAGCATTGATAACGATGCTAGGTACTTTTTATAGCGGAGATAAAGGTTCAAAATCAAGCCATAAATATTTTGCGTCAAGTTCTTTGCTTTGGACAGGAGAAACGCACCAGTCATCCAAAAGAGGATTTCCTACAAAACGAGAAGCTTGAAACGCATACACTACGGATTAACAAGTCCTATCAGAGACTGCACCGGGAAGATGTGATTACACCGCCAAAGACATTAAAAAGTAATCGAACCATTAAGATGCCGCAGTTTTTGTGTGATGAGATGCAGGATTACCTGAAAATGCTGTATGAGCCGAAAGAGGACAAACGGATTTTCAAAATTTCCAAATCTTATCTGCATCATGAAATGAATAGAGGCTCAAAAATATCTGGGGTGAAGCGAATCCGTGTGTATGATTTGAGGCATTCCCATGTATCGTTATTGATTAATATGGGATTTACGGGATTAGCAATCGCAGACCGAATGGGACATGCATCAATCTGGCGGTGCTGATTCACGTCGATCACGATTTAGTATGGATATGCCATTGGTTAAATATATAAAATTTTTGTTGAGGTTTCAAAGAGATTTGATTGAATAAACGATATATCAATTATGAAGAGGTCATAAAAACTTTGTAGTATTGTTAAAGTGAATCAAGAATAATGGATAAATGTATTTTTTATAAGATTATCTAAATCGGGTTAAAAATAACGAAAAAGGTATTAGTAGTTGAATCATATAACCAATGACAAAGATGATCAATCGTTTTAGAATGTAAATATCAAATGTGACTGTTCAGGCGCCGACGGTTAAGAAAATTTGAGTAAATAATTGTGATGCGAGATTAAAAAAAGTGGGATTATTTCTTATCATTACAACAGCAAGATTTCACTGGGCTTTATCAACCCGGACTATGCAAAAGAGGGAACAGAGCTGGGAATGATTTGGGGTATTAGCGGAATAAGGAGGAAAGTGTAGTGGAGGATTATATTGGCGCGAGAGTAGATTATGAGCCCAAGTATAAAGATGTTTTAACCTATTTTCAGAATATTGGGAATCTTTATACTTGGGAGGCTGATCCTTGGTATGAAACTTGTAAATCGTGGGCAGAAACATGTTATATTCATGCAGGGATTAGTGGGGCTGAAATTACATTCCAAGGAAAAGATGCACAGGCGTTTCTCTCAAAACTTTGTATGAATAACATTAGCAAATGGAAAAACGGAAAAAATAAACATTTGGTTATGCTTGATGAAGAAGGATTGATAGCAGCTCATTGTCTTAGTATGAAAGACGACGATAATACATATCGGATTACGGCTGCACTTCCATTTGCAGCAATGAAACTGTTGGAGACTGGTGCTTATGATGTGAAAATGACCATGCGTGATATCTTTGTCTTTCAATTTTCAGGACCAAAGTCATTAACAATTATAGAAAAACTTACGAATACGAATCTTCATGATCTAGCATTTTTGCAATTTCGTAAGGTAAGTATTCCGGGACTGAATATTGAAGTGGAAGTGAACAGGATTGGGATGAGTGGAACACTTGCATATGAAATTCGTGGTTTAAAAGAAGATGGTCCCAATGTATATCATGCGGCTTATGAGATCGGAAAACCTATGGGATTAAAGAGGCTTGGATGGCGGAGTTATCCGGTGAATCATGCTTTTGGAGGCTATCCGCAAGTTACGGTATCATTTGAGAGCGCTTCCTATAAAGATCCGAAGGTTGTAGAAATGTCACCTGCAAATATTTCATATACTGGAAGTGTTGAACCAGAGAATCTTCGTGCACGTTTCCGGACGCCGGTAGAGGTTGGCTGGCAATGGATGGCAAAATTGGATCATGACTTTATTGGAAGAAAAGCTCTTGAGAAAGAAATGTCAAATCCTCAAAAGATGATTGTATCTTTAATTTGGAATCCGGAAGATATTTTAGATGTACAGGCATCTTTGTATGGAGAGGGGGAGCCTTATAAGCAGATGGAGTATCCCTGTTGCGTTCCGGGCATGTGTGGAGGACATCAGGACTATGTTACCACAAGGGATGGCAAGGTTATTGGTTTATCCAGTAGTGCGGTATATAGTTCCCATTATCATAAAATGATTTCTGAATGTACCATAGATATGGAATATGCCAAAGAGCGCGAAGAAGTGATTGTAAAATGGGGCGATTATGGAAAGCGTATAAAGGATATCCGTGCAGTAATTGCAAAATTTCCATTAAATGATCTGGTTGAGAATAAAAATTATGATATTAGTTCTTGTCCGTATGGCTTTGAAGAATGAAGGGAGTTTCCATGAGTAAAAAAAATAGAAAATGGCTGGTATTTACGATTATGTGTCTTGCATATATGCCGGGAAGTTATGCACAATAAGGGCACTGAAAAACTTCCATTTTTTCTTAAGTGGAAGTTTTTCTTTTATATTTTTTCAATTTTTTTTTAGAAAAAGCACAAAAAAGCTATGGCTTACTCCATAGCCAGCTCTTCTAATCTTACTATTCGTTTTACATTT
>NZ_JAAITU010000087.1 GCF_013304385.1 Blautia glucerasea | reverse complement strand
TCATAATACACTTCGGGAAGAACGAACTGAAAAGGATACATTTTCATCTCCCACTGAATTTACACCCCAGGCGTTTATTTATCCACTGATTTCGGATAACAGTTATCTGACAGATACAGAAACTTCGCCAGGGCATCAGTTAAGTAAGACAGACAGCAAAGCAGCTACCTGTACAGAAGCAGGAAATACAGAATACTGGTACTGCAGTGTTTGCAAAAAATATTTTAGTGATGAAGATGAAAAAAAGGAAATATCTCTTGCAGACACAGTGATTCCTGCGACAGGTCATCAGTTAAGCAAGAGGGATAGAAAAGCAGCTACCTGCACAGAAGCGGGAAATACGGAATACTGGTATTGCAGTGTTTGCAAAAAATATTTTAGTGATGAAGCAGGCACAAAGGAAACGACGCTTGTAGCCACAGTGGTTCCTGCCACCGGGCATCAGTTGAGTAAGACAGAAGGCAAAGCAGCTACCTGTACAGAAGCAGGAAATACTGAGTATTGGACTTGCAATATTTGTGGGAAATATTTCAGTGATGAAGCAGGAAGACAGGAAATATCGCTTGCAGATACAGTGATTCCTGCCACCGGTCATCAGTTAAGCAAGACAGACAGCAAAGCAGCCACCTGCACAGAAGCAGGAAACATAGAGTACTGGAATTGTTCTGTTTGCGGAAAGTATTTTCGTGATAGCGAAGGAAGACAGGAAATATTGCTTGCTGATACAGCAATTCCAGCAGGACATCAGTTGAATAAGACGGATAGCAAAGCAGCTACCTGTACAGAAGCAGGAAATACAGAATACTGGTATTGCAGTATTTGTGAAAAATATTTCAGTGATGAAGCAGGCACAAAGGAAACGACGCTTGCAGCCACAGTGATTCCTGCCACCGGGCATCAGTTGAATAAGACAGACAGCAAAGCAGCCACCTGTACAGAAGCAGGAAATACTGAGTATTGGACTTGCAATATTTGTGGGAAATATTTCAGTGATGAAGCAGGCACAAAGGAAACGACGCTTGCAGCCACAGTGGTTCCAGCAACAGGACATCATTATGGAGAATATCAGTTGACTAAGGAAGCAACTGCGTTGGAAGAAGGTGTTCGTACAGCATACTGCAGCTGCGGTGCATATGTGACTATTGCAGTGCCAGCTCTGACTCCATCCATAAAGCTGAATGTTTCCAGCTTGCGTCTGCGTGTGAAACAGAGATATACAGTGAAAGTGACAGGTCTTGCCAAAGGAGATTCTGTGGTTTCATGGTCAACCGGAAATAAAAAGATTGCCCGTGTATCACAAAAGGGAGTTGTAACTGGAAAAGCAAGAGGAAATACGATTATTACCATCAGGCTTGCCAGCGGGTATACCAAAAAGATGCGGGTATACGTACAAAAGGGAATCGTAAAAACAACGGCTTTAAAGATCAGCAATGCACGGCTGACGCTGAAAAAAGGAAGAAGCTATACTCTCCGTACAACGGTAGCTCCGGTGACTTCTCAGGAAAAAGTAACATTTAAAAGTTCCAATAGTAAAGTTGTATCTGTAAATCCAAAAGGCAAAATATACGCAAAGAAAAAGGGCAGGGCAAGGATTACAGTCCGTTCTGGGAAGAAGAGCCGTGTATGTGTGGTGACTGTGGAGTAGAACAGCTTAGATGGCGAAGGCTATGCTACATTCAAAACAGAAGAATTGTAGAGATGTAGCAGATAGTAACGGATTACTAACTCCCAGGCTGATCATCGCATCTTGAACACTTATGCAATGAATTTGTAAATTGCGATTTACTCAATATCATCAATTTCACTGGCAAAATCATATAAATAACGGCTTACACTATGGCGCTCTTTCCGATCTGATGGAATGAGCGCCATTCCACGTTCAATATGACTGGAAATAGCACCTACAATACTTGGCTCGTCACTGAGACGGAAGCCTTCAGTATCCATCTGGAAAATCCAGGAATTCTGATTGCACCAGCAGTTGACCCTGGGGATCTGGATCTTATCGGAATTTGTAACAAGCACCACATTCAGATTGTCATTTTCTAACAGTGCATCCCCGATATTTCGGAGAGCTTGAGCATAATATCTGTGGTCAACATGAATCGACTGATCGCATAGAAGGCTTAAGCTGGTAGAAATAAAAGGCATCATTGTGCGTCTGATCATGGATTCCAGTCGGAAGATATAGAAAAGGGAGTTTCGGTGACTGCTGTCTGTGTGATTTGTTTTTTCCCTGAATTTTGAATTAATGTCAAGGCACAGAGCAATCTTGTCTTTGCTCACATGGTTGGCCTTTAGAACCTTCTGCATAAGATCCGGTTCTACAGCAATAAAAGCAGGAGCGGACAAAATGGCATAAACAGCCCCTCTTTTTCGGAACTGATAAATGTCATTAACAACATTCACAAACCTCAGAAGCTTATAGTTTCGGAATAAATGATGACAATTATCAAGCAGTTTTCTGACCAGATCCTGATGTTTCAGAATTACAGATGAATTTAAGTATACACAGGACTGAGAAATCATCCGCTGGCAAAATTCACTGGCATATGCTTCATCATGGATCATCCAGATGAAAGAGTCAGCTTCTGCAAAGGTAAGCTCTCCGGGAATATTCATGGCTTCAGCCAAGTCTAACAGGCTGGAAATAGCTGCACGCTGACCTTCATCATCATCGTAGACCCAGGTAGTGGTTTCTGTTCCTTTGTTGGAACAGATTGGGGCGTCTGCATTTGGATGATTCAGGTTTTTGTGCGTAAGTATTTTGACCAGTGTTGCACGCAGAGAGGTTTCATTTGATAAATCTTCCAGAGGATAAAAAGAAAGAATTGCATCTTTCAAAGCATAGTTTTCATCTTCTGTGTTTAAAGAAATAAAAAAATCAACAACATCTGCAAAATAGATGGATTTTGCAGACAGATTTCTGGAACTGGTTTTCCACTTGCTTACAAGACTGGCATCAATATGAAGTGCCTGTGCCATCTGGACAGTAGGGGTATTTGTGTAATTCATAATATAACCAAAAGCAGACTGATTCCTGGCTCCCATACAACTACCGGTTTTACAGGAAAGACACAGTGGGATCTGCCAAGATGGGATGAAAAGATTCCGCTGACTACGCTGGATATTAACAGTGAATGGATGGAAATTGATCCTAAGATCAAACCAAGACCAGACGAGCCGGTGATTCATAAAAAATTTGTTTCTAACTTCTTTGGTACACATCTTGGAGCAACATTAAATTACCTTGGAGTTGACACAGTGATCGTTATGGGCGCTACTGCAGGTGGCTGCGTAAGACACTCCGTTATGGATTCTACAGGACTTGGATTTAAAACGATTGTTCCGGAAGGATGTGTTGGTGACAGAACACCAGGTGTTATCGAATGGAATATATTCGATATGGAAGCTAAATTCTGTGATGTTAAAACTGTAGATGAGGTTGTAGAATATCTGCTTGGAATTGATCCATCAGTATATACAAAACATGCCAGAGCTTTAGATCAGAAATAATGGATCTATAACATTGGATAGTTCATAATTGTTGAATAACTGCGCAGCGCATTCTCGTTACTTCAGTGATGAGTTAGACGCGCAATTTTTATAAAAAATATACAGAACAAATGTTTACTTAAAGAAATACATATGGTATAATACAGACATGGAAAAAGATATATTTAATATAAATAAAAATCAACTTTCATATGGTCGAGGATACGTATATTCTCTGCAGTATCATCTGGTTTAGTGTACGAAATACAGGAAGAAAGTATTAAAAGACGGGATCGACCTGGAATGCAAAAAGATGC
>NZ_JAAITU010000086.1 GCF_013304385.1 Blautia glucerasea | reverse complement strand
ACGGAATGCGGCCGTTTTGCTCCGCAAATCCGGCCGTTTAGCTTCGCAATATGCAGAATAGGTCATGCAACATGCCGTCATTTTGTTTCATTGCCTATTAATATGGTGTTTACAAAGCATCGGGGACCGGCGGGACCATTTGCTGCGGCAATGAATTGTTATTTCCCAATGCCTTTTGCCAATGGCGCGCGTATTCAAGTTATTAATGAATGTAGTCTGCCTATTGAGAATTTGTTTTATATGATTGATTATGAGTTGATTCAAGAAACTCCGCCAGAAGACATGGGACGTTTCCATGCAACATGGAATAGTGCATTTCCATGTAAGAAAATAGTACCGGAAAAACATGAACCAGAAGGACCTTGGGATTTACCAGGAGTGAATGTAACGGGAAAAGATAATTATGTAATATTAGAGGCTGAGGGAAAAGGACAATATGTAGGATGTGTTTTGAATATTGATAATCATGATGTAGGAGAACAGATATACACTTGGCCAGGAGAAGGAGATGATATGATTTTTATAGATGGAGAAATATGGCCTCCTTCTATGCATGGAACAGGAACAGAAGATTATTTTTGTGCAGCATGGGGATTCCCCAGTGGAGAATATGATGCACCTTATCATGGAATATCACTTGGAAGTGATTCTCAGGAGCACTTCGGAAAGTGGAGTTTATATCGTTTTCACATAGAAGATCCAGTTCATTTTGACAAGTCTATTAGAGTAACGATTGAGCATGGACATGCTAATGATCAAGGAAATGATTATTCTAGTGTTGCATATTGGTATCAGATTGAGCCACATGCACCGCTTCCGGACTTACCGAAGGTGGAAAAAAGACTTACTCGCAGATGGCCTGAACATGGACTTTGGTGGCGGTAATCCAAGAACCGATTTGAAATATAATAGAATAGAAAGAGATAAAGGATTCAAAAGAAACTTTATTTAACGTAAGCCTATATAAAATAAAAATTAGAGGTGATATTTATGCAGAAAAAAATAATTTGTACAATGATAACTACGGCGCTGGTAATGAGTCTGTTTACAGGTTGTGGGACAAAAGAATCTGGAAGCAATACCAATACAGCAAAAAAGGATGACTATATAACTGTTTTGGTGCAGGGAGGAAGCCCTGCATTTGAGGCAACGCAGAAAACAGCAGATGCTTTTAAGGAACAGACAGGCTATGAGGTAAAAGTGGAATCGGTACCATATACAGGAGTGTATGATAAATTGAAGGCAGATATTACAGCATCCACAGGTGCGTATGATGTTGCTACGATTGATATTCTTTGGATGGCTGAATTTGCTCAGGGATTATTGCCAATTGATGATTTAATGACTGATGAAGTGGTAAATGATTTAATGCCTGGAATGTTGGCTGGTGGTCAGATTGATGATGTCAATTACGGAATGCCTGTTTGGACAAACTGCAAGATACTTATGTACAGAACAGATCTCTTTGAAGATCCAGATGAAATGGCCGCTTTTAAGTCAGAGTATGGATATGAGTTGGCACCACCTACTACATGGCAGGAATATCGTGATGTTGCAAAATTCTTTACTAGAGATACTAATGGTGATGGAGAAACTGATTTGTATGGTACTGGTATTTTTGGAAAGACAGATGGAGATACAGCGTGCTGTTGGCTTGAGGAATCAGTACAGGCAGGTGCTAGACCTGTTGTATTAGGAGATGATGGAGAAGTATTAGTTAATCAGAAACCATATGTAGATGCGTTAACATTTCTTAGTGATATAGTGAATGAAGATAAATCTTGTCCTCCAGGAGCTATGGAAATGGCATCGGGTGAAGTATCAGAGATGTTTTATCAAGGCAATTTAGCAATGATGCTTAATTGGGGACATTTCTATCTTGCAGCAAATAATCCGGAAACATCAAAAGTTGCAGGTAAAGTAGCAACTGCACCTCATCTTTCTGGAAGTGCAGGAGTAGGAGCGATTCCAGGACCTTGGTATCAGGTAATACCAGAATCTTCTAAGAAACAAGAGATTGCAAAAGAATATGTGAAATTTATGTATGATAATAATGAATTGATTATGCAAAATTTAGGAACAGCAGCTAGAAAATCTTTATTTGAAGAATATGGAAAGAAAGAAGGATATGAGTTCTTAGCGGATATTCAGGCAACTTTAGATGGACCGGCAACGCAGAATAGAGCACCAATTGTTGAATGGAATTTAATTGAAACAGAGGCTTTGGTTCCTGCTATACAGCAGGCGCTGCTGAAAGAGAAAACTCCGCAAGAGGCATTGGATGATGCAGCAGAAATGATAAAAGATCTTCTAAATTAAGTGTTAAATTAAAGTTTCCGGCTGATATATTCAGCCGGAAACGAATAAATATTTGTGGAATAGGGAGGAAAATTCAGGTGAGAAAAGATAAGAAAATGCTCATTATCTTTTGTTTGCCGGCGGTGGTAATGATGCTTATGTTTTTCTTAATCCCCGCGGTCAAATTAGTAGTGGATAGCTTTTTCAAATATGATATTTCAAATATGGATGTTAAAAGTTTCGTTGGGTTAAAAAACTTTCTTGCTGTATTTACTTCTCCAAAATTTGGACTATGCGTTGCTAATACTGTAAAATATGTTGTCATTGCTGTGACGATAGAGTTTATTTTGGGATTGTTACTAGCATTAATGTTGAATGTAGGTTTTAAGGGGAGTCAAATAATGCGTACTTTAATGTTAACGCCATTAATGATGGCTCCACTAGTGGCAGGGCTAGTTTGGAAATATTTATTAAGTGATCAATTTGGAATTATAAATTGGGGATTGTATAAGCTTGGAATCATTAATAATGTACATTCAATTATGTGGTTATCGAATCCAAAGATTTCTTTATATTCTTGTATTATAGCAGATATTTGGTTATGCACCCCTTTTATGATGCTTGTGCTATTAGCAGGATTGCAAGGGATAGATCCTACCTATTACGAAGCTGCACGAATTGATGGAGCGGGTACACTTAAATTGTTTTATCATATTACCCTACCATTGCTGAAACCTAATATTGTAATTGCAATAATTATACGTGTTATGGATGCTTTGCGTTCGTTTGATACAATTTGGGCTATGACACAAGGAGGTCCTAATTTTTCGTCAGAAGTAATTAGTACATATATCTATAAAGCTAATGTTCGCTTCGGACAGGTAGGAGAAGCAAGTGCTATGGCAGTAATATTTATGCTTGCACTTTTAGTGCTGGCATCGATATTTATAAAGAAAGTATGGAATCCAAATGAGGATTAAGAATAGCAATTTCTTTGAATCCAGAGAAATTACTTAGTTCTAAGAGTCAAACAGGAAATCATAAGACTGTTCCGGAATGGAGAATGAAGGAATATCAAGTTTCTATAAGAACAGTTAAACAGATCTAGTTTTAGTACATTTGTAAGTGAGTTGTTTGACAGAAGGATTAAAGGGACGTATATAAAAAATCAAATCCTTATCGTTTGAATCCAAAAGATGGTTCAGTTAATCACAAAAAGTGGAATCTGGGATCTTGCCGAATTTAACGCCACGGAGATTTTTAGTAGAGTAAGAAATGTTAAGCTTTCAAAAAAAGTCAATAATGTTCCAGGCAGAGTGAGCAATATAAAGAATATTTACGAAGATTGCTACATTACAATTTTTATTAGCCAGTATGACGCCACAATCAACAGCTAATATAAAATCAATTTCCAGTCGATAATATGAATTATATTCAATCGACTTTACCATAAATATCAAACGATATACCGAGAGATTCTTGAAGAAAAGAGAGAAAATTTAAAGATATGGAATCTAAAATCTATGGATTTTTACTAGACTGAAGGTTTCACAGAATTATAGTTGAGTGAAGGAGGCATAATGGTGAAAAAAAGGTAGTGTAAATTATTCTGTGTAAACCTCTCAAATTGATGATAAAATCATAGGTT
>NZ_JAAITU010000085.1 GCF_013304385.1 Blautia glucerasea | reverse complement strand
GCAGTAATGTACGGAGTTGACCAGTACTAATCGGTCGAGGGCTTGACCAAAAAGCAGGTTAAAGATTCCAAAGGATGTCAGCATGTATGTGGTTTTGAAGGTACAAAATACTTTCAGGTTATTCCTCCTTAGCTCAGTCGGTAGAGCATGCGGCTGTTAACCGCAGTGTCGTTGGTTCGAGTCCAACAGGGGGAGCTTAAAATTAAATATGGCTCCATGGTCAAGCGGTTAAGACACCGCCCTTTCACGGCGGTAACAGGGGTTCAAATCCCCTTGGAGTCACTTACAAAATGAGATTTTTGAGAGGCTTAACTCTGACATTTGGTATGTTTTTTATGTGCCGATGTGGCTCAATTGGCAGAGCAGCTGATTTGTAATCAGCAGGTTATCGGTTCGAGTCCGATCATCGGCTTTTTGGACCTTTAGCTCAGTTGGTTAGAGCAACCGGCTCATAACCGGTCGGTCCTGGGTTCGAGTCCCCGAAGGTCCATTTTTGTTATATAAATATTTTTCTGGCCCGGTGGCTCAGTTGGTTGGAGCGCCGCCCTGTCACGGCGGAGGTCGAGAGTTCGAGTCTCTTCCGGGTCGTTGCTGTATTTAGCAAATTTTATGGGGTCTTAGCTCAGCTGGGAGAGCATCTGCCTTACAAGCAGAGGGTCATAGGTTCGAGCCCTATAGGCCCCATCCTATTTTACTAAATTATATGCATGCCGCAGTGGCGGAACTGGCAGACGCCCGGGACTTAAAATCCCGTGGGTAGTGATACCCGTACCGGTTCGATTCCGGTCTGCGGCATTAATTAAAGCCCTTGATTTTCAAGGGTTTTTTTATGTTGTAGAAGATGACATTGATAAAAAGTATTCATTTGGCTATAATAAAAAAGAAAATACAGAACGTGTTATAGGAGAAATGATTATGTGTACAGCAGCTACTTATAAAACAAAAGACTTTTATTTTGGAAGAACGCTGGATTATGAATTTTCTTATGGTGATCAGGTTACTATTACACCCCGAAGCTTCCCGTTTCATTTTCGACATGTGAGAGAGCTGAAGAACCATTATGCGATTATCGGGATGGCTCATGTTGCAGGAAATTACCCGCTGTACTATGATGCCATCAATGAAAAGGGACTCGGTATGGCAGGACTTAATTTTGTGGGAAACGCTTCTTATTCAGATTTACAGAGCGAAGTGGATAATATTGCACAGTTTGAATTTATTCCTTGGATTTTAAGCCAGTGTTCCTCTGTAACAGAGACTCGGGAATTACTTCATCGTATAAATATAGTGAATACGCCTTTCAGTGAACAACTGCCTTTGGCGCAGCTACATTGGCTTATTGCTGATGAAAAGGAGTGTATTACAGTAGAATCTATGTCTGATGGATTGCATGTTTATGACAATCCGGTAGGAGTCCTCACAAACAATCCACCTTTTCCGCAACAGATATTTCAGCTGAATAACTATATGCACCTTTCTCCCAAACAGCCAGTGAACACATTTTCAAGTGATTTGAACCTTAATGCTTATAGCCGGGGAATGGGAGGTCTGGGCCTTCCTGGGGATTTATCTTCTGCTTCTCGCTTTGTCCGCGTGGCATTTACAAAAGTTAATGCATTTTCCGGCGAATCCGAGATGGAAAGTGTCAGCCAGTTTTTCCATATTTTAGGATCAGTAGATCAGCAGCGCGGTTGTTGCCAGGTCTCTGATGGAAAGTATGAGATTACGCTGTATACTTCCTGCTGTAATGCTACAAAAGGAATCTATTATTATAATACCTATGAGAATCACCAGATCAGTGCGGTGGATATGCACAGTGAAAATCTGGATAGCGATAAACTGGTTTGTTATCCGTTAATTCAGGGAGAACAGATTAAATATCAAAATAGATAACATTTTTCAATAGTATTAGCTGCATTTTCAGATTTATATCTTTATATCTACAGGAATGAGAGATATCTGTAGTATCTGTACTGAGTTAAGAATATGACTATTTCCTTTATGCCGGGAAGTAGTCATTTTTTTTGATGGATTTTTGGAAAAATACCTGGCAGGATATTACCTGTGAACAGTAGCATAGGCAATCCTGGAACAGTTACTGTCAGAAGTGCTAGTGTAAATATTGAAGCGTTTACGTATAATGAAGATGAACGAAAACACGAGTATAACAAGAAAGGAGATGTTTTTATGAACAAAAAAATGAAATTATGGGTGGCTGGATCTGTTGGAGTTTTAATGGCAGGTATGATGAGCGTGAGTGTTTATGCACTTGAAGAAAAGGACGTTATTGGAACCTGGTATGTAAATGAGCTTTCTATGGGAGGAAACATGACGTTCCATCCGGAATCAATGGGAATGGAAGTGACCGTTGACATTAAAGAAGGCGGACAGATAGAGACAACAACATCTAGCAGTGGAGAGGAGCCAGAGGTAGATCAGGCAGAGTGGAAAATAGAAGATGATAAATTACTGATAACCAATGATGGTGAAACTAAAGAATGTGAGTATGCTGATGGCAAGTTGACTATAGATGCAGACGGAATGACAATGATCATGAGCCAGGAAAAAGAAGAATATGAGCCATATGTACCTGGTGAACCGGTAGAAAATCCTGCAATAGAGGATTTTGAAGGAGAATGGATGTGTACTTTGATGGAAGCATTTGGAATGCAGATGCCGGTCGATGCTGAACTGACTGGATTTGAGATGATGCTGACAGTTCAAGGGGATACGGCTGAGCTTTCTTTAATAGAGAGCGGAGAAGAGAGCAAAGTAGAGCTTTCAGGTGAGGTGGAAGGAAATAACCTGATCTTGAAGGCTGTGTCCGAAGATGAGGCAGGGACTATGTTCTTCAGTTGTGATCTTATGAAGTTCACTTTGCTGGATGATGGAAAGCTTTGTTTTGAAGCAGACGCTGATGACAGTGAAGAATCAGAAGATTCTGAAACAGATGGGGAAGATTTTTCTGTAAAGACATATTTTGACAAAATAACTGTTACTGAATAGAGTAAAACACTGCCGTACCGGAGATATCTTATTCCAGTGCGGCAGTATAGGATATAGGATTGCCAAGATGTGTAGAAAAATATGTGATGCGTTGCATGACGCACATCTTCCGGCAAGAATACCAAGACATTTTTGAAATTCTTCTTGACTGAATTCAAGTCGAGCAGTTGCGAGACTTGGCGCGTGATTCTGGTCAGCGTAAGCTGACATATTCTTTACAGAATCACTGCGCATCCTCGCAAAGCGTTTATCTCAGTCGGAGATTGGACTCCCACTGAGACGAACTTGCTGTTACTCACCACCTGAAAGAGGTGGGAGTCTTCTCGACTGAGATAAAAAAGGGAGGTAGGGCATGGGATTATTTGATAAAAAAATTTGTGATATCTGTGGAGAAAAAATAGGTTTACTTGGAAATAGAAAATTAGACGACGGAAATTTATGTAAGGATTGTGCAAAAAAATTATCACCATGGTTTGAAGAGCGGCGGCACAGCACAGTAGAAGATATCAAACGTCAATTGGAATACCGTGAAAAGAATAAAAAAGCGGTAATGGATTTTTGCGTTACCCGTCAGATCAATACCAGAAACTACACTGTTTTTATTGATGATCATAAGGGGAATTTTACAGTTGCACGCAAACTGGATGTGAATGAAAACCCAGATATCGTTCCTTTATCAGCTATTGTGCAGTGCAGAGTAGAGGTAGAGCAACAGCAGCTTGAAGAAACATATACAAAGGATGGAAAGACAGTAAGCTATCAGCCGCCAGTATATAACTATGAATATGATTATACGATGCGTATTAAGGTTAATACTCCCTGGTTTGATGATATGGATTTTCGTTTGAATACATTTTCTATAAGCAGTGAAAAGAGAAACGAATTGATGGAAGTAGAACAGACGGGATATCAGATTGTTGCCGCACTGACACCAAATGCAGCCGGAATGCAGCCAGGAATGTCTGGGATGAATATGAACGGAGGAATGCAGTCAGGAATGTCCGGGATGAATATGAATGGAGGAATGCAGCCAGGAATGTCCGGGATGAACATGAACGGAGGAATGCAGCCAGGAATGTCCGGGATGAACATGAACGGAGGGATGCAGCCGGGAATGTCCGGGATGAATATGAACGGAGGAATGCAGCCGGGAATGTC
>NZ_JAAITU010000084.1 GCF_013304385.1 Blautia glucerasea | reverse complement strand
GCATTTCTAACCAGAAAGCTTTGATTCTGGATTTCCTGAAAGACAAAAAAGATATAGAAGTTGTTTCAGTCCGAGTTGATGATGGCTACTCAGGCTCTAATTTTGATCGTCCTGCATTCCAGGCAATGCTGGAAGATATCCGGCGTGGGATTGTAGACTGCGTAGTGGTAAAAGATTTATCACGATTTGGAAGGGAATATATTGATTCCGGGAAGTATATCGAGAGATTATTCCCGGCTCTTGGTGTGCGTTTTATTGCCATCAATGACAATTATGACAGTCTCAAGGGAAAGAATCAGGCAGACGAAATTATTATCCCATTTAAGAATTTAATCAATGATGCTTATTGCCGTGACATTTCTATTAAGATCAGGAGTAATCTTGAGATTAAGAGGAAAAAAGGTGAGTGTGTGACTCCGTTTGTAGCTTTTGGATACAGGAAGACAAAGACAGATAAGCATAAATTAGAGATTGATCCATCTGCAGGCAGTGTAGTACAGGATATTTTTAAGATGAAGCTGCAGGGAATGAGTCAGGATGCGATCGCTAATCGTTTAAATGAACTGGGTATTCTTTCCCCATTTGAGTATAAAATCAGCAACGGCAGTCGTTATGAAACAGGCTTCCGGCAGAAAGAACAGGCACTTTGGAGTTCCGTTACCGTCCGCAGGATACTGGAAAACGAGGTTTATATCGGAAACCTTGTGCAGGGAAAAAGGACGACACCGAACCATAAAGTGAAGCAGACTTATGTGAAACCGGAAGATGACTGGATCCGGATTGAGAAAAATCATGAGCCATTGGTGAGTGACCGTGATTTTGAAATTGTTCAGAGACTTCTGGGCATGGATACACGTACTTCGCCTGACCAAAAGCAAGTATATCTGTTATCCGGAATTGCTGTATGTGCGGATTGTGGTGCACCTATGACAAGAAAGGTTTCTACTGTGGCAGGGAAAAAATATGCTTATTATCTATGTTCCGCAAATAAAGAAACAAAACGCTGTTCTAGTCATAGAATACCGGAAAAGGATCTGGAAGATGCCGTACTGGTGATGCTGAAACAGCATATCCAGAATATCCTGCACCTGAAAAGAGTCCTGGAATTTGTTGGTACTGTGCCATTTCAGGAGATCAATATGAAGAAGCTGCAGGACAGGCTGGAGAAGAAAAAACAGGAGACAGAACGTTGTAAGGAGTTACGGATGATGCTCTATTCGGATATGAAAGAGGGCATTGTATCAAAAGAAGACTATGTAGAGCTTCATGCAGCCTATGGAAAGAGGCTTAGAAATGCGGAAGAGAGTATCCGTGCAATCCAGAAAGAAATGGATAGTGAGCTGGAAAAAGCAGACAATGCCAATACCTGGCTGGATTATTTTGTGAAATATCAGGATATTGAAGAACTGTCCCGCACAGTGGTGGTAGAACTGATCAGGAAAATCAGAGTATATGATAAAAAGAATATAGAGATCACTTTTGATTTTGATGATTGTTATCAGACATTGCTGAATCAATTACCGGCTATGGGAGTTGATACGGTAGTAGATGATGATAATAATCTGCAGGTCAAGGTAAAGGAGGTTGTATAAAATGGCACGAAAGAGTAGGAAAAACATTCCGGAAGTAGTCGGCAGTGCAACCGTCCAGACAGAGGTGAGAAGACCATTCCGGGCAGGATTGTATGCCAGAATTTCAATGGAAACAGAAGAAACATTAGAAAGAGGGACGATAGAAACCCAGGTGGAATTGATGAAAAACTTTGTAGCAGATACGGAAGATATTTCGGTTGCGGAAGTTTATAAGGACTCAGACTATTCAGGTACAAATTTTGACCGTCCTGGATTCGTACAGATGATGGAAGATATCAAGCATGGAAAAATCAATTGTGTTATTGTAAAAGATTTGTCCAGACTTGGAAGAAATTATGTCGAAACCAGCAACTATATTGAACGAGTATTTCCGTTTTTTCATGTAAGATTCCTGGCTGTGACAGATGATTTCGATTCCTTCAGAGAGGGTGTGGATCTTACAGTTCCACTGAAGAATATTATCAATGAGTTCTATTCGAAAGACCTTGCCAAAAAGAGCAGCAGCGCAAAAAAAGCTCTTTGGAAAAAAGGAAAATTTACAAGTGCCTGGGAACCGTATGGTTACAGAAAGTCAGAAGAAGACCATCATCAGCTGATCGTTGATGAAGAAGCTGCAGAACATTTGAAAAGTATATTTTCTATGTATATGGATGGCAGGAACTATAGTGATATTGCAAGACAGCTCAATAAAGATGGAGTTTTATCGCCGACTTTACAGAGAAAATTCTATAAAACCGGTGAGAAGCCGCTTCCGGAGTCAAAACCCTGGAACAATTATGAAGTGAAACGAGTTCTTCAGGATGTTCATTGCACAGGTGATTCTGTATTTGGAAAATATCAGCAAAGTGTTTTCCAGGGAAATAAACAGAGAAATCGACCAGAGAGTGAATGGGTGCATGTGGAGAACACGCATGAAGGGATTATAGATAGAGAGTTGTTTCAACAGGTACAATCTAAAATCCAGGAATATACGGAAGCTTATAAGAAGAAACATCAGCAGAACAATGGGGCTATTCGAAACCATAATTTCTATACAGGAAAGATATGGTGCGGAGGCTGTGGCAACCGCATGACGTTGTCCAGAGAAAGAAATGGCACATTCTTTTATATCTGCGGAGCCAATACTAACCATAAATCCGGAGGAAAGCAATGCAAAGGGCACAGAGTCAGAAAAGAATATGTGGATGACGATGTTCTTCGCCTGATCCAAACGCATATGAAAACCGTATTGGATACAGAAAAAATGATTCAGAAAATGAATGCAGCTTCCAAAAATCAGACACAGTACCTGCTTTTGGATAAAGAGGTGGGAAAACTTCGACGGGAACTAAGCCGTATCAGTAAGCGTAAATCGGATTTATATGAAGACTATTCCGAACGTTTGATTACAGAAGAAGAATACATACAGTTTTCTCGGATCTATTCCAATGAAATTGAGAATATCAAGAGCCGTCTGGACACAGTATTGGCGGCACAGGTTCGGTATTCCCAGGATTACCACATTGAAGAAGGCTGGGGAAATGTGATACATACTTATATGTCAAAGCGTAAGCTGACAAAAGAAATGGCAGATGCCTTTGTGGATTCAATTATTATCCATGGTAAGTATGATTATGAGATCAAGCTGGTATATGACGATCAGTTTGCAGATTTACAGAAACTAAAGAAAGAGAAGGAGGCGCAGTCAAGATGACAGATCTTAGAAAAACAGCTGTTTACATCCGTTTGTCTGCAGAAGATGACAATGTAGATGGCAGAGCCAAAAAAGAGAGCGACAGTGTAACTTCTCAGAGAATTCTGTTAAAATCATTTGTAATTGATGAGCTGGGTGTAGTTGAGTCGGATATTCTGGAATATGTGGATGACGGTGTCAGCGGTACTCATTTTAAAAGGCAGGGATTTCAACAGCTGCAGGATGACATGAAAAGCGGAGAAATCGGCTGTGTAGTTGTGAAAGACTTTTCCAGATTTGGAAGAGACTATTTGGAAGTTGGATTTTATATTGAATATATTTTTCCACTTCTACAGATTCGATTTATTTCGATTAATGACAGCTATGACAGTGCAGCAAGTAGCGGAATGACTGGTGGAATGAATGTAGCATTGCAGAATCTGGTATACAATATGTATAGCCTGGATTTGTCCAAGAAAATTTCATCAGCATTGCAGACAAGAACGAGAAATGGTACACGCCTTCCGGTAAATGCCAGATATGGCTATAAAAAAGGAAAAGATGGAAGGCTGGAAGTAGATCCAGAGGCTGCAAAAGTCGTGAAAATGATTTTTCGGATGGCAGCGGAAGGAACAAGTTTTGCGGATATTACAAGGGAATTGAACGGACAGGCGATTGCCACTTGTGATGAGCATAAATTATCAAGAGGGGATCAGGTGCAGTTCCAGAGGTTTGACACGATCAAAAAGAAACACTGGAGCCCTACGACAGTAGCGGCAATTGTCCGGGATGAGATTTATATTGGAACCAGAATCTGGGGAAAAACACGTTGCAGTATGCATACCGGTCATAAAGCAGTTCTGAATGATGAAACAGAATGGGTTCGCCTGGAAAATCATCATACGGCAATTATAGACAGGGCATTGTTTGAAAAAGCAAATGAAATGCATCCGAAAAAGAAGAGAAGTGTTGCGGAATCACGTACCAATTTTACTCTGGAAAGACGTAAAAAACAGCCGGCATTGTTGCTATGTGCTAACTGCGGGCATTCTCTGCTAAAAGAAACAGAGCATTTGCTGAAATGTTCAGATGCCCGAACCAATGGAGATCCTGTGTGTCGAAGTCTGGTGATCCGGCGGGAACCGTTGGAGGAGAATATCCTTGGGCTTGTTCATCAGTATGCAGCGTCAATGTTGGAAAAAGAAAAGAAAGTATCTTCCAACAGGCAATGCGACGACAAAGAGATCAATACCGCAGAATTGCAAAAACAGAGCCGACAGTTGACCTCGGA
>NZ_JAAITU010000083.1 GCF_013304385.1 Blautia glucerasea | reverse complement strand
GGCTGTTCCGATGCCTACAAAGAAGTCATCACCAAAGATGGCGATACCTACACCATCCCCTACCGGGCTTCTGACAATACCATTATTGCATCTAGCATAAAATTATTAAGACCGGACAAAAGTTTGTATCAGAGTGGTTGGTTTTTCAGTACAACGGATTGTTTTTCCAGACCTTCTAAAACATACCCCACATCCGCCACTTATTCTTTCAGTAATGTCCGTTTCATCAGTCAGACAGACACAAAAATGACTGCAACCTTAAAGCTCTACGATCCTGCTACCACAAACTCGGCTATTAAGAACAATACCGCCACGGCTCTCGCTTCTTACACCTATACCTGGATCGTTCAGCCTAAAATCGAGCCTTATTCTGTAACTCTCGAGGCAAAGGATGCGGATGGAAATCTGGTAACGGATCCTGTCTATACAGTAACAGACAACTACGGCAATGTTATTACTTCAGCTGACGCTTCTGTTTATCAGCTGTATGCGGACCGCACCTATACCATTACTGCTTCTGCTGAAGACTATACGGCTGAAGATGGCTCTGAGCAGGCCGTAATAAAAGATTTTATCCCATCTCAAGATGAAACCAAAACCTTTACTCTGACCCAAAGCCCGGAAGCAAAAGCCCAAAAGTGGATCAAAGACAACTGTGATAATATCTTTGCAGGCTGTTCCGATGCCTACAAAGAAGTCATCACCAAAGATGGCGATACCTACACCATCCCCTACCGGGCTTCTGACAATACCATTATTGCATCTAGCATAAAATTATTAAGACCGGACAAAAGTCTGTATCAGAGTGGTTGGTTTTTCAGTACAACGGATTGTTTTTCCAGACCTTCTAAAACATACCCCACATCCGCCACTTATTCTTTCAGTAATGTCCGTTTCATCAGTCAGACAGACACAAAAATGACTGCAACCTTAAAACTCTACGATCCTGCTACCACAAACTCGGCGATCAAGAACAATACCGCCACGGCGCTCGCTTCTTACACCTATACCTGGATCGTTCAGCCTAAAATTGAGCCTTATTCTGTAACTCTCGAAGCAAAGGATGCGGATGGAAATCTGGTAACGGATCCAGTCTACACGGTAACAGATAACTACGGCAATGTTATTACTTCATCTGATGCCGCTGTTTACCAGCTGTATGCGGACCGTACCTACACCATTACTGCTTCTGCTGAAAACTATACGGCTGAAGATGGCTCTGAGCAGGCTGTAATAAAAGATTTTACCCCATCCAAGGATGATTGTATAACTTTTACTTTAAAGAATAAATCTGTTGCTCTGGAAGATGGTACCTACACCATAGATACCATTTCTGACAGCACAATGTTCGCTTTTTATAATACAAAAATCATCGTAAAAGACAAAAAAGCTTACCTGGTAGTTACCCTCAAAGGAACCGGATTTGACAGACTTTACATGGGTGACTGTTCAGAGTCTTCTGTAAGACCAGCAGAAGAAGATACGATTTGCTATGCCCCTGAACAATTTGATGGCTCTGAACATTACACTTTCTGGCCGGTTCCAATTGTTTCCCTGAATGATCCACTGAGTATTTCCGGACATTCAGCAAGAAAGGATACCTGGTATCATCACACAATTACTTTTGCTCAGAATACACTCAAGAAAATCAGTGATGATAATCTGGTTCCTTCCGAAAAAATGGAAGCTCAGAAGCTGATGCAACAGTATTATATTGACGGTAATGTAATTGTAAAAAATAAAGAAGCCTGCCAGAAATCCAAACAGACTTATCAGATTTCATATTATGAGGCAGATGGAAGTACCCCTCTTACAGAATTTACATTAAAACGCCCGGATACTGCACGCTTCAAGAGCAGTTGGAAATTTGAAACAACTGAAGCAGCAAACTGTTTCACTGATAAAACCCAGCAAGGCTTTTCAACACCTTCTGTCGGTCAGAATTATACTCTGAAGGAGCAAAGACCCACATCTGCAGCTACAATAAATGCGACGCTTTCCTTCTATTCCCCAACAGAAACAGATGCCGCAATTGATGCCGGAACTGCTGTGGTTCTTGCATCAACGGAAGTTACTTTTGTTATTGCACCAAAAGCAACTGCATATCAGATAAAGTTTCAGGCTGTAAATAGCTTTACACAAGATATTCTTCCAGATGCTCGGATTACAGTAGTGGATCAGAACGGTAATACGTTAACCCCTGGCGCAAATGGTACTTATACTTTGAATGACGCTACTTCATACACTGTAACAGCATCTCAGAATGGCTATGTAGGCGCCGGAGGCAAGGAAGAGGCCTACCTGGTTTTTGTACCTTCCAAAGAGGAAACTGTTTCCCTCCCCCTTACCAGGGCAGAAGACGGGAGATGTCTTATCAAATTTGCTTACGTTGATGAAGACAACAATTCACTGGATTTGACAAATGTGTCTGTCACTGTATATGATGCAGACGATCATACCAAAACAGTAGATCCAGAGCCTGACGGCAGTTATTTAATCTGGAAAGACCGCACTTACCACTATTCCATCAATGCCTATGGATATTACAAGATAACCTATCAGGAATTAACTGTATCTACGGACCAGATTATTACTGTTCCTTTAAAAGAACGCATTAAAACCTATACAATGACTTTAATAGCTTTTGGTTATGATACAGGAGAAGATCTTTCGGATGCAACCCAAAAAGTCATTGGAGAAAAGAATGGGATCAAAACACAAATAGACGCAAATTCAGATGGAACCTACACACTTGACTGGGAAACTATGTATACAGTTTATCTTTCCTGCGCCAACTATTCCGATCGGGAATATTCCATGGGCGCATTTACGGAAAATGAAAAACAGAACTTTACACTTCGACTAGCCCTTAGCCCCAGTCAGAAGCATCAGCTGGAAACTACGATTGCATCTGCCAATGATTTTCTTTCAACAATTACAGAAAGTTCTGATCCGCTTGACTGGCCAACTGGAACAAAAGACAAACTTCAATCTGCTATCGCAGAAGCAAATGCAGTCCTAAACAATGATGCTTCTGCCGATTCAGATTATAGTAATACAAGAACATCTCTTGAAAAAACGATACGTGAAATAAAAAAATCTCAAAATCCTGCACAGGAGACTATAACCATCCGATATCAGATTGACCGTGATGGGCCAACTTTCCAGAAAACTTTAAATGTAAGCGGAAATCAAGCCTTAAAAGCAGGGTATACGAAAGGAAACCTTGACAACTATGCAAAAGTAAATGTAACAGATGCTCTGGCTGCTTTACATCAGGATCTTTATGGCACTGAATTTGCTTCCAGACCTTATGATTATCTCGATACTATGTATGGCATGGAAGGACTTATCACCAAGGTATTTCAAAATACCGGAAGCCATTATACCTACCGTATTAATCACAAAAATGTAGATTTTATGTATGCGGGTACTACACTTTTATCAAATAACGATATTCTTTCTATTTACCCCAGCGCCGGCAGCACAACATCCCAAACAGAAGAATATCTTTATTTTACTCAGACGGCCCTTACCACTGTAGTAAATACTCCGTTTACACTTACACTTATGGGCTTAAATAAGGAAGCAGCAAAAAATGAGGAAGCCTATGCAGAAGAAGGATACACTGTAACCTTAAGAAATGCGCAAACCAATGACACACTCACTGCTATATCTGATAAGAACGGTCTTCTTACTTTTATACCTTCCGTTACCGGTATTTACAAAGTAGAAGCTGTCTCTAAAGATGGTATAACAGCAGTTGCTGCTCCATACGCAGAGATTACCGTAAATACTCCAGAACCAACCAAAATTCCGGTTCCAACCGCCACTCCGGCTCCGACCGCCACTCCGGTTCCGACCGCCACTCCGGTTCCAACCGCCACTCCGGCTCCGACCGTTACTCCAGTTCCAACGACAGCGCCAAAACCTGTCAGCAAACAGATTCTAATGCTTCAGTTAAAAAGCCAGAAAAATTCTATGGTTTTGAAATGGAACAAAATAAAAGGGGCTGACACTTATAAAATTTACGGTGCAAAATGTGGAAACAGCTACAAACTGTTAAAAACGGTTTCATCCAAAAACCTCACCTGGACGAATCGTAAATTAAAGAAAGGAACTCACTATAAATATTATATTGTTGCCATTTCCAATGGGCAAAAACTGGCAACTTCTCCACGTACACATGCAGTGACCAAAGGCGGCCGTTATGGCTATGCACAAAAGATCACTGTTAATAAAACAGCTTTGAAACTCCGAACTGGAAAAACAAAACGGATTAAAGCAACTGTAACCAATTCAAGTACTTACGTACAGAAACATGTTGCAACTGTTCGTTATCTCTCATCAAACCTTTCTGTTGCAACGGTTTCCAAAGCCGGTGTCGTCAGGGCTAAAAAGAAAGGTAATTGTACTATTTACTGCTACACATCCAATGGGCTTTTTAAAAAAGTAAAGATTACAGTTACAAAATAAAATAATACTTTTTACAGAAAAAGCGCTGCGTTCTGTATGGTTCTCTCCATGCAAACGCAGCGTATTGTTATACATTAGGAATAATTGTGACTTGAAAAAGTAAATTCCAGTGCAAAAGTAAATTTCACAGCACTTTAAATTTTGTTGTTTTTACGAGAGATTTTTAAGCAAAATCTCTCG
>NZ_JAAITU010000082.1 GCF_013304385.1 Blautia glucerasea | reverse complement strand
CGAATGGAGGTGATAGCGCATGCGCGCACTTCAAGCAACGACCGCAGGTCGCACCAATATGGTACTTGCATTCCCATTTAGTATGAGCTAAACTATTTACGTTCATTTTATGAATCTCCTGTGATTTAATATTTGTGGTTTGCAGACCTACATTTATTTTAACACAGGAGATTACTTATATCTAAAGAGCTTCCCTCCCCCTGCATAGCAGGGGGGGTATTTTTACTGTCACACAATCAAACAGAGCTTGAGAGGCAACCACATTTTCGATTGTCTATCAAGCTCTGTTTATCTCTTAGTACTTCAGATTATTCATTATTACTCTGCCTTTGACTTTGCTAACATAGCAATATCCCCCACACCATTTAAAACCATAGTTGGACGATACGCATAAGTTTTGAGTGTATCCTTCGTTGAACATCCAGAGAGAACCAATACAGTAGACATACCACTTTCCATTCCTGAAATCACATCTGTATCCATACGATCCCCAACCATTACAGCTTCTGCTGAATGACATCCAAGCATATTCAATCCTGTTCTCATCATCAGTGGATTCGGTTTCCCACAGAAATATGCCTGTGTACCTGTTGCCATTTCTATAGGTGCAATCAATGCACGACAAGCAGGAGCAATGCCGTTCTCAATCGGTCCGGAAACATCTGAGTTTGCTCCGATCAGCTTTGCACCTTTCAGAACTAAATTCGTTGCTTTTGTTAATGTATCCAATGAATAGGAGCGTCCCTCTCCCACAACAACATAATCCGGATTTACATCATTCATTGTGATACCTACATCATAAAGTGCATTTAACAGGCCGGCTTCTCCTATCACAAATGCCGAACAGCCTGCCGCCTGTTCTTTTAAAAATGCGGCTGTTGCCAATGCACTGGTATAAAAATGTTCTTCTGGCACATCAAGTCCCATCCTTGCCAGTTTCTGATTTAATTCCCGTGGTGTATATCCACTATTATTTGTCAAAAATAAATATTCTTTCTTTTCATCATGCAACCACTGGATGAATTCTGGAACACCTGGCAATATCTGATTGCCATGATAGATCACACCATCCATATCACAGATGAATCCTTTTTTTTCATTAAAATCGATTATGGATTTTATCATGTTCATATGCGCCCTGCCTTTCTTGTTTCTTTAAAATACACCTTACTCTTTTCATAATAGAATAAAACTCTTTTTTCTACAAATATTTTTATATTATATCATCCACACATGAAATCAAATACATAGCACTGTAAAATCAAAGTAAATATTTCGATCAACAGAACCTTTTATGACAACATCTCTTTCACACAAGTACTTCGATAATCACTTGGTGATATTTTATATCTTTCTTTAAATACTCGGTTAAACGTTCTCTGACTTTCAAATCCACTATCCAGACAAATATTTGTAATAGAATCACTCGTATTTTCCAAACGATGGCATGCATAGTTCAGCCTTGCATCGTTAAGATATTGATTAAAGTTTCTATGGAATGTCTTGGAAAAGAGTCTGGATAAAACATATTTGCTCACGCCCAGGTCTTTTGCCATCTCTTCCAACGAAAACTTCTTCTTGAAATTTGCTGATATATAGGAAACTGTCTGGTAAATAAGATCGTTGCTCCCCACACTGCTCTTTTCTACCAAATTTAATTTTCCTATGCAGCGTACCAACACAATTTGAAGATATGCCTGTGCAACAGTAATATCCGACTGTTCTGTCTCTAAAATTGCATTTATAACCCTATATACCTCCGTTTCAACCTTTTCCGCTTTGATGAGTGGGTATTCAGGAGCCATGGATTGCATGATATCTGCAAATTTGGCTATAGTAAATGGCGATGCAATCAGATACGTCGCTTTATTTACACCGGGTGTCAGTACCTGATAGTGATGAATAACATCTGGAAATACAAAGCCTATATCTCCTTTTTCCATATGGTATAGTTCCTGTCCGACACCAAGTTCTAATGATCCACTTGTTACACAAACGATCTCCAGTGCATTATGAAGATGTGGTTCAATATGTTTTGACTTCCTATTTATTGCTATAATCTCCTCTTTTGTGTCAACATATTTTAACTGCATGAAATACTCCCCTTTGCAACATTTGTCTATATCTTCTTTCGATTTGGCAAGCAATTCTTTTACACCTATCTTATAATCAGCTTGTAAATAAGGAAAGGAGGAATTGCAAATGAGCAACCTAAAAAAATATCTGAATGACCTTTTAGTATTCTACACTGAATATTTTGAGCATCCTTACCATGTATAAATACTAAAAGGACTATTTTGTGAAAACTGAATATTTTCTTAAGGCCATTTCACAAAAATGAAGTGGTCCTTTTTTATTTTCAAAATACAGTTCTATCACTTTATATATAGAAAAAAGCACTGTCTCATCGAACAACGATCAGACAACGCTTTCTCCTGTCAATTCTAATTTATGTCCGATGCATCTGTTACTTCATCTGCAGCAATTTCTTTTTCTGCTTTCAGTTTTATATTTGCATCTTCTACATTCATTCTTGAAAGTACAAACATAATCAATACATCAAAGATTAACGGAAGCCAAAGATACATAAACTGCATCATATCAAGTGCAGACTGCGGCTGAGTTGCATTTGTTCCGATATATCCACTGAACTCAAGCATCCATCCAACAACAGCGGTTCCAATACCTCCACCGATTTTTACGCCAAGAGAAGTACAAGAGTACATCGTTCCGTCAATTCTCTTTCCCTGTGTAAGATAAGTGTATTCAGAGCAGGATGCGATAACTGCATTCATATCTCCCTGCCATGGTCCCTGACCTAAGGCTGCAAGAGCTGTAAACGCCATCATCAGCGGAACACTGCCCATATATCCGGCAATAACAACAAGTGCTCTACCAATGACTGCTAAAACATAACCTCTTAAATTCAGTTTGTACATACCTTTCCACTTACCAACTAAGGTTGGTGTAAAAATTAAGGCAATGATCAGTGGAATATTAACTGCCCATGCAAATTGTCCAAACAAATTCTTATTTTTCAGTACCCATGTCATGTAATAAATGCCAGCTCCAATCATGGCACCATATAACTGCTGTAAAATATATGTTCCACAAATCATCATGTAATATTTGTTTTTAACAAGAAGCTTGAATGCCTGTACCATTCCGTACTTTTCATTATCATCCTTTACTTCTCCTTCGTTAAGTTCTTCCTCAGGAAGTTCCTTAACAGAAAGTGCTGAAATCGTATTTATGACAAGACCAATGATTGCATAGATAATAGCAACCGTTCTCCATGCCGCAGCATCTCCACCACATTTATCTACAAATCCAACTGTAATCGCCTGAATCAGAAGACTTGTTGAAAACGCAAAAATAAAACGGTAAGATCCCATCTGCACACGCTCTTTGCTGTTCTTTGTAATCAGTGACGTAAGTGCTGAGTAAGCAATATTGTTTGCTGTATAAAACACACCATTTAACAGTGTATAAGAAATAAAGAACCATGCATATTTAGCCGTTGTTCCCAAACTCACCGGTACTGCAAAGCAGCCGACCAGCGTAATGGCACAACCAATGTATCCGTATAGCATCCATGGCTTCGCTTTTCCCATTTTACTGTGTGTTTTGTCAATCATTGATCCAAAAAATATATCCGTAAAACCATCAAATAGTTTTGATACGGCAATCAGGGTACCTACGACACCTGCAGCAAGTCCTACTGAGTCCGTCAGATAGACCATCATGAAAGATGTCAGGAAGGCATAGACTACATTACCTGCAATATCACCTGATCCATATCCAATTTTGTTATACCATTTCAAATACTTTTTTTCTTCCATCGAATTTCTTTGCTCCTCATCTTCATCGCACTTAGAATCTCAATATGTCTAACCGTATGATGTCTAATTATATTTTTTTCTCTGTTTTTGTCTGATTGCTCTGTATATCCGGACTTTACATTGCAATCAGACTATCCTTCTTTGTTTACGAGTTACATGAAACTTTATTACCCCTTTACATACGGTATCAGCGTAAACTGGAACCGGAATAATACATCATCAAATCGGTACTGATCCAATACAACTGGACCACAACTATTAGAACCAATGCCATTTAATGCGTAGTCAACGCAAAATACTACACTATCTGATTCTGTCAGTTCATAATTATGCGTTTTCTTCTCAAGTTCTTCCTGCGTATAATAAGAAGCATTGAATGAGAAGGCATTTTCCGCAGATACCACAATTCCATATCGGCTGTTGTTAAGCTCTACATATTCACAATCATAATGGCTTCCATTTTCCTGTGGGCGAATATAATCCTCATGCAAATCATCTACATTTGCATGATACAAACCGTGGCTCGCAGCCTGATGTTTGTCACAATAGCTTTCCTGTGGTCCCATTCCAAAGTATCGTGCAGCTGAAAGTTTTTTATCCAGGAACATCCTCACACCAAATCTTGGCAGGTCCGGAAATTCATCATCTTTTGTTACTGCAATATCTGCATCAATCTTTCCAGCAGCTTCTATTTTCCATGTGATCGTCACATCAAGAATCTTCTGTACTGTCTCTGCCACAACGGATGCATGGCTTGTAATTTTCACACCATGCTTTC
The DNA here is from genome assembly GCF_013304385.1 of Blautia glucerasea. Lineage (GTDB taxonomy): Bacteria > Bacillota > Clostridia > Lachnospirales > Lachnospiraceae > Blautia_A > Blautia_A ammoniilytica. The sequence continues at coordinate 102 of NZ_JAAITU010000082.1, read as the reverse complement.
CCTGCACGACCTCTGTCGTGTAAGCTCTTGTATAAGCTTTATCATAAAAGGGCACTGAAAAAGTCTGATTCTAAAAAAGAATTGGGCTTTTTTTCGTATTTC
>NZ_JAAITU010000081.1 GCF_013304385.1 Blautia glucerasea | reverse complement strand
CTTACCAGACAGGCATTCCACCTGCTAGACTACTCGCCCTTGTCTGGGCGCACAATTTCGATTTGTGGTAATATTATACCTTGTAGTCAAAGATATTGCCACTATCGTTTCTATTTCTCCAATTCGAACTCAAACCTTTGTACAACACAGTTATCCTTTACCTCAGAACAAATCTGATCTGCATTCTCATATAACATTGCCATTGTCTTTTTACACATCTTCGGAGAATCTGAAAGAATCCAGGAAATTCCATAAGATAATTCAATATACCCATAGGTATCATCATCTTTTTTCATGGTCACAATGTTCAATTCCAATAACTTAGCCAGTTCCATCGAAGATCTCTGCAGTCTGATAAACAAAGCATTCTTCTCGGGATCCGGAACAATCTCTTTCATTTTTTCCTTCTCTTTAAAGCTTCTGATGATTTCTGCTAACTGAAAATCTCTTCGGTCATTTTCCAGCTGTAATTCTTCTTCAGAAAGGTTCTCAGATTCTTCTGCTATCTGCTTATCCAGTTCTTCCATTTCCTTAGCTGCAACGTCATAATATTTACATTCTATCAGCATTCATCTTCACCTTACAGACAAAAAAGGAACAGTTAAACAAATACGTCCGAACTGTTCCCTCATTTCTTAAGTCCTCGGAGCATTGCCAATACAACATCCTGCTCGTCAGCACTCAGATCATTCCATATCTCCATCACTTCATTCTGTTTATCCGTCAGATGATTTTTTTTCATCCTGAAAAAACTGAGATAGTGTTACATCCAGTACACTGCATATCTTTTCAAACGTCTGTAATGATGGTGTACTCTCATTTGCAATGATCCTCCCAAGGGAAGACTGTGCAATTCCTGTCAGCTGTGCCAGTCTGTATTTACTTACATGACGTTTCTTGCATAAATCTTTTATATTCCCAGCAATATACTCTTCTATCTGCAAGTAAATACACCTCCGTTCATCATTACTGGTTTTATTTTACCTTCAATCCCAGCATTTTATTAGAGGTATATTATGCAAGTATTTAGTTGTGTTTTAAAAAGTATTTATACAAAAAAAGAAAATTTACTAAAGCGAAGATATGTTCTGGTTCTTATGTATCGTGTTTTACTGATACCAACTATAATAACAAATTTATTCTTCCATATATGAGTTATTTTGTCTAATATAATAATCTTCCATTGCACTACTATTTGAGGATGAATCTTTTTCATTTCTTTAGTTATAAAAACAGCCTAATTATAATGCAATTATCAGTGTCCTTGTTTTATTGACTCGGTTGTTGTCACTCTGCTATCGCATCGTGCCAAAACCTCGTGGGAGATTATAATTAGCCTTCTCTTATCAAGTTAAATATAATCAGTTCCACGGATAGAAATCTTTGAGAAATTTCACTGTAAAGTCTTGAGACAAATGCCTAGGCGACCAGGCTCTATCGCTTCGCGCGAGCCTGGTCTTTATTCATTTGCCTCAATCCTTCCCACTGAAATTTTCAAACATTTCTACCCATGTCGCATATTAACATATTATTGCTTTTAGCAAATCAATAGTCACAAATGCCAATGACATTTGTGACCTTCTCAACATCTCTTTCACGGAATATACGCCCTCTCCCAAACATACATGTCCGGGATACTGCCAGACATGTCTCCGTCCAACCGAAGTGTCTGATTCCCGCCTAGCCAGAAATTATAATATTTCTGGCTAACTGCCAGGCAGATGTATCAATCCTGACAGTGCCCGATTCGTATATTCCTCTCCATATTACTATTTTAAGTATGTTGCTTATAATATTTTAAGGGATGACTGTCAACCCTGTTCGATCAGAGTCCGCCACATATATGTTCCTGAAGAATTTATTCTTAATATTCTATCGTCTCATTCTGGATTATTTCATCTTCATTTTTCCCTATATCCTCTTCTGTTTTTATTCTCAGATATGGATTCTCAATAATTTCAGCCTGCTGGCAGGGATAATTAGAGAAAACATATACGGTACAGTTCTCTCTCAGAAGTCTTGCTCTTCCCACTGCCTGTTCCAATTCTGACTCAATAAAGAAGAGCTGCATATTTTTCATATTCTTATCAGCATAGCTCATCATAAGAAAACCATATCCGCTTCTTTCCACACGGTATTTGTGTAAGCTTCCACTTGTATCATATCCAAGCATTGCTCCTACTATTTTATACAGAATCGAAGAATTATGTGGTGTACCTATTACAGCTATGTCCCTTCCACGATATACATTAAATCCCTCAGTCTTACCAAAATGGATTTCTGAGTCTGGTACCAACATTTTAAAGGTGATAATCGGAATATCCCCGATATACTTTTCCTTTATCTCTTCCAGAATATCTATCCCGCCATTTTTATTGAAAAAAGCTCTGCTGAGAGTATGTGCCGTGTACTGGATCACTTTTCCTTTATATTCAGCCTTGTAAACTTCTCTGAAATTAATATTTTTCCCAAGAAAATAATCCTCATATAAAGTTCTGTCCGCAGTTGCCGATAATATGGTCATCTTACAGCAGTCCTTGAAATCATACTTCTTAATAAACACAATTTCCTTCTTATTTTTGCACATAATAACATGGGTACTATCAAACAGCTTTGGAGCCGGTCCTGTAAACTCATTTCTCTGCTCATACAACTTTTCCAAAGCTGATTCTGACAGACTGGTGAAATTAACTTGAAGGGTTTCCTCATTATCCAGTTTTAAAATTCTCTCAAGCTGCTCTCTATTATCCGCATCTATAAATGGCAGTTCCAATAATTTCTCAATATCTGACAGCGGTAAACTGCTTGTAAAATGAAATAATGTCATAAGCAGGTCTTCATCAATGATAATTTCATAGTCCTGCATTTTGTATAATTCTTTCATTAAAAAAAGCGCATGTGTCGTAACAATACACTGCGCTCCGCTGTAGCCTATTTTTCTTTTTTTCAGTATCTCGTTAAATATCTCTAACTGTCTTGGGGATAGTTCATCCATATGTTCCTTTTTATATTCTATTATGGCCTTTTTTCCTCTCCTTGTGAACCCCTGTGAAAAATCCCTGTTAAGTTTTTCCTCTAGCTCCGGAAGACCCAGTTGTGTAATCTTCGTATAAATACTTTCCGTTATTTCACACGTAACCCCTTTGGCTTCTATTCTTTCAGCCACCTCACGCTGCAGCTTGATTGTTGGTACTGCTATGATAAATTTCTTACCAGTCCATTTTTTTACAATCTCCACGTACTGTTCCGTTTTTCCTAAAGCCGTCTGTGCTTTTATAATGTAGATATCTGTATTCCTGGCAGCTACGGCTTCCTCAAGCATTTCTTTAAGGACAGATACACATTTATCAATTTCGTAAAAAATCTCTGTGCTTTCTAATTTTCTGATTTTCCTGCTTGCTTTGTCATAGAGGGATTTACCTTTACATCTATTATAATATGGACAGGGTGTCTCACACTTTTCGCAGTACATAGGACTGCCATTTGATATATAATGCTTCAAATTATATTCCCATTTACCAGCAGATTTCCGCAAATTATCCAAAAATAATTTTTTTCCACCTTTTATATGTACCAGACTGGTCGCAAGAAGGAACTCCCAATCATAATGTACGTCTTTTCCATTAACAAAGTCATTTAACAGAGGACAGAGTTTACATAATGATTCCTGGTCATATCCGGTCAGTATGGGAATATCCTTTCTTGTTTTCCGCTCTTTCGCAGAATCTCCCTCACACGCTTTGCCTTCGCTATATGGCAGCATAATTATACCGCTGTCATTAATTTTGTCTTCAATTCCTTCTAAATCAAATTCATTCTCATTGTAAATACATAGTTCTCCGTTCTTAACACATATCCCGCTCTTTTTTCCAAGTCTTTTTAGTTCCTTACTATTATTACGCCCCTTTGTCTCCCAATAATAAATTTCCAGATTCCTTGCAAGCTCCACAATATTAATTTTCGCGCCCGAATTCTTCTCTATTATCCCTTTTCCTCCGAGAAAATACTTGCCTAAATTAAGGTAGTCTGCATCCACAGTTGAAAAAAATGCCTTTAGCAGAACATTAGCAGCTTTCGCAAATGCAGGATTCTTTATCTCGTGATCCATCAGGAAAACAGCTGCAAATCCCTTTTTGCTTGCACAGCTTCCAAGTGTTTTATATGTAAAAGTATAGGACAAGCTATATTTTTCGCATTTTTCTTTAAACTCACGATATTTCAGATCACCATTAAATTCCAATACTAAAAGCGTCTGTCCTACAAAGTTTCCCTCATCTGTTCCACCATCTAATAAAGCCCTGCAAAAAGCCTGTCCATTATTTCCAACACTCTCTATAATTTCTTCTATCGTTAAATCTTGAATACTCTCTCTCTTCTTAAAACGGTCAGCGATCAGTCCCTTATGTAATGAAGCAAGTGTCATATCCTTATATTTGTTAGAATCTACATTTACGTACATTGTACTTCCTTTCCGATAAATTTCATACTGACATATACTTTATTCAAGCTAAACTGGTCACTCTGGGGACATGGTATGGCAGTTTGTAAGCAAACGAGGAATGTTCTATTTAAACACTATAAGCTTTTTTATTAAATACACATTTTCTTACAATCTGCTCATATCAGCTCTCAACAGCTCCAGTTACGGTTCATATAAGTGTTTGAGCTTGAGAAAACTTTATATGGCATTTGAAATTCATCTATAGCATTTTTACAGGACTGTTCTGCTTATATTTATTTCTTACAAAACTAACCTTACTCACATATAAATAAAACCAAATATCAGACAGGAGGTAAAAATTATGCCAACCACATCTAATCCAGTACCTGCAGGGAAGGAAGATTCTATTTTGACCGTTTTAGGTGTCTCAGAAGTTGCTGAGTATCTCGGAGTGGGAAAGAACAGAGTTTATGAATTGCTTAATGACGGCAGCCTTAAAGGATTCCGCATGGGGGCTACCTGGAAGATTAGCAGAATGGCTTTGGAGAATTATATCCTGAATGCTTCTCAATTATGATTCAAATAAAAAAGAAAACAGGGCATGTCACGCTGACATGCCCCGTAACACCACTATTCCTTAGTAACAGAAAAACATCCAATCTTTATAATCCTGGTATTTGCAGTTTCTTAGTGATCTCTCAAATTTGTCATAATTAGTATATCCAATATACCTACCATTCTTACGAGGAATATAATCATATCCTCCCTGGTTAAATTCACTTAAGGATTCATACTTATATGTATATCTATAGACAAGTTTAAGCTTCGTTCCTTTCATTTGGTAAACGTCATATCCACTAGACTCTCTATCCTGTGTCCATTGTAATACAAGATATTTCTTATTTTTTTGCTGAGAAACAGATGATATTCCAATATAGCCTTTTTTAGACGTCATTCTTACAACTTTACCTTTTTTATAGGTATATACAAGAACGCCATATTTAGTACCATTAGGATATTGAACCACAAGTTCTGGGATACCATCCTTATTGATATCGACAAAAGTATCGATAGTTTCTCCCTGACCTGTATAACGTCTGGAATTCCAAATATGTTTTTTCAAAAATTTTTCATATGCTTTAGCAACTGTTTTCTTTGAAGGCTTTTTAGCCGCTGATACAGGAACTGTTATCAGCAAACAACACATCTGCATTTTACGGGGCTCAGCGGCCGCCATTCTGTTTTAGAACGGCCGCTTTACGA
>NZ_JAAITU010000080.1 GCF_013304385.1 Blautia glucerasea | reverse complement strand
GCTCGAATTTTCCTTGCTCCATTATTCCTGCTTTAAGGTATTTACGTATTAGCCACAATAAGTTCTTATCCTGTATATTCCATTCAAGGAACTTCATCATCCAATCATGGTCGATATGGTCAAAGAAACCTTTGATATCGGCATCTACGATATAGCTGATTTTTCCATAGCTTATCCGTTGGTATACTTCTTTTATTGCTTCGTGACACCCCCTATTCGGTCTGAATCCATACATGCAGTTTAGGAATCTCGGTTCATAAATAGCTCCCAGTATTTTCTTCACTGCCATTTGTACAATCTTATCTTCATAGGAAGCAATCCCTAATGGTCGTTTCTTTCCATTTCCTTTAGGTATATATACCCTCAGTGACGGAAGTGGCTTAAAGGATTTGTTTTTTCAACCTCTGTACCAGTTCCTTGATATTTCTATCAAGGTTCTTCCCATACTCATCCTTAGTTACCTTGTCAATTCCGACTGCTTTGTTCCCATCTAATTCCTTATGGCATTGCTTTAGCATATCTTCATTTATCAAGTGGTACACTGATGTAAATATAGGATGTTTTGATGTTGCCGATATCTCAGCTATTCTTACTAATTTCGTTTCCATTATTTCCTCCGTCCCTGAGTACGGATAATGTGTCCTCAGTAAGACCTTTACTATGCAATCCCCTTCCCTCAATCAGCATTGCCCGATTTCTACAGTACTATGGGATTGTCCGACCACCTACCATTCATTTGAAATCCTCCGTTTTCAGTTGCAACTTCATACTCTTCTTCGAGAAATGGCAGGTTCTCCCCAGTTGATGTGTATTCACAATGTAAAACATGATTGGTTCTCTGACTCCGCAGTGCCACATAACACTCGCCATATCGCATTACATGATATTGCCTTCCGCACCAGTTAAGACGTCGACCGACTGAAGTTAACGTTTCGAAGCTCAATCACTATTCAACCCTGCTTTCTTGCTGTCTACGCTTGTCAGATGCCGTTACCGGCATCATCCCAAGACTCGCTATTATCTGGTTGGCTAAACCTTGGATAAACCGGAATCCCACCGGCTTGACTACACACCCTTAGCTGGGCGCACAACTGGAATTTATATAATTATTCCTCTAACTTTCCCTATTTTACAGGCTTTCCCGCCTGTTCATTAGTGAAATGATATGTAGTTTCCCTTATTTTTGCCCTTATGAGATAATCACAAGGGAAATAAGGGAAATTTTTTAGTCATTGCCTACCACTTTATCAAGAAGCCGAACCGATTTTCGTTTCGCATCTCTTGTGGAGTGAGCATAGACGTTCATTGTGGTACTGACATCTGAGTGTCCTAACAATTCCTGCACATCTTTTGGGGCAGCTCCATTTGCTAAAAGGTTGCTTGTATAGGTGTGACGTAACTGGTGGAAATGAAAGCCTTCAAATCCCTCTAATGTTTTTGCTACCTTTCTGCATACCGTTCCCAAAGTAGTCGGAAGTTCCAGACAGCCATCAGGTCTTAAGCAGACGAAAGAAATTTCTTTATAATCTGCCGGGACTTCCTCTGTTCTGTCTAAGCAATAATACTCGTAGTACACTCTGTTTTTCTCTTTGACCTCTTTGTAGTAGTTCGTGTGATAAAGTTCTCCGTACTGCATTCGATTCTTTAACTGCTCTTTCCGGGCATTACGGAAAATCTCTACCAGCGTATCTCCAAAATCAACAATCCTCACTTTTTTCCGCTTGGTTGGTCCGATGATATATTTGCGCTTTGAGCCATCATATCGGATGCTGCGTCTTATGGTAAGGCATTGTTCTTCCAGATTTACGTCCTGCCACGCCAAACCGCAGGCTTCTCCAATACGAAGCCCGGCATAATAGGCTATCTGGATTGGAAGTATTGCGGCTGGGTTCTTTTTTTGAAGATACGCAAGCAGTCTTTCATAATCTTTTCGTGAAATTGGTTGGATATTTCCGTCCATGTCCTCATCCGAAAACAAATCAACTTCGTCCGTCTGATACCGCAGTTTAATATACTGCATAGGATTGAACGTAATATACTGTTTTGGAAATACTGCAAAGCGGAATGATTGCTGCATGACTGCGGAAAAAGAATGGATGTAGTCTTTGCTGTAACCCTTTTTCTCTTTTCCATCGGGATGAACTCCCCCGAAGGAAAGCAAATCAAAGAAGGATTGCAAATGCTCAGAGGTTACATTTTTTAATTTCCGTTCTGCCAGCGGATGTTTCTTAATATTTCGGATTGTTCCGAGGTAATTCTCCACCGTACCATTGCTGAGCGTACCTGTTTTTAATTCCTCCTCTGCCCACACATCCAGAAGTTGTCCGACTGTGAGATTTTCCGCTTTGGCAACAAATTTCTTTTTCTCATAATCATCCATTGCCTGACGGAGCAGTTTTTCAGTTTCACTTTTGCTTTCTGTTCCAACGCATTCTTTCTGAACAAGATTGCCGCTTGCGTCCTCTACATAGAAGCGGTAGTACCATTTCTTTCCTTTTTTTCTTACAGATCCTTTTGCCATAATCGTATGTCTCCTTTCGATATTAGACAATCGGAACTGATGAAATGCTTCGTGCGTGTAAGTATATCATAACTCCGGTTGTCTTACTATACCGATTCGGAATCTTCGTATAAGACTTCTGATAAAAGATTTGCAAGCCTTTGTTCTGCTGTTTTTGGTTTCTTGGAATAGAGCCTTACAACGTCTGCCATCTCATTAAGAGCATTGATGGTAGGAGTGATTTCCCTTAAGAACATAATCTCATTATATTCCTCATTCGATTCAAACCCTATTGTTTTGGCAATATCCGTCTGACCATCATTCCCCTTGAAGTTTTTGCAGGCGAACTGGAAGGAATCCAAAAACAGACCATATTGTTTTAACATCAGCAGTAATAAATCTTTTGAAAAAGCATCTTCTTCTTTGGTAAGGGCAAGCGGTAACTGTTCCAGAATATCTCCCATCGCATCACGAATCTGTAACTCTCTCTTATCCGTAATGTCGGTTTCATATTCGTCTGTTTCCCCTTTGAGCCATTCCACAGATACATGGAGTGCTTCCGAAAGACCTTCCAGCACCATTTTTTTCGTATTGTCAATCGAACCATTCTCATAACGCAGGATTGTAGAAGCGGTAACTCCCATCTTTTCTGCGACATAAGGCTGTGTCAGATTCAATTCCAGACGGCGCTGTTTTATTCTGCTGCCTATCAGCTTGCGTAGTTCTTTATCTTTCATGCTGACTGCCTCCTTTTTCGGTATGTATGAATTATAGCATTGTTTCTCTAAAATTGCAATATGCAATATAAAAATTGTTTTTAATATTTCGTAACGCTTGACAAAAAGATTTGGAAGGGATATACTTACATCACAAGAATTGCATAATGCAATTTACAGGGAGGTGATTATATGACGCAAAGAAAAATTGCATTATCCATCGAAGAAGCTGCCGACTATACGGGAATCGGCAGAAACACCTTAAGACAGCTTGTAGAATGGAAGAAACTTCCGGTATTAAAGGTTGGTCGTAAAGTCCTGATTAAAACCGATATTCTGGAAATGTTTATGGAAGCGAATGAAGGTCGTGATTTGAGGGATAGAGGAAATGTAAAAGCCGTAACAAGAACTGCGGCAAATTAAAAAGGCGGCTTCCAAAGAAACCGCCAAAGGTTCTATCAGACCGAAGCCATGATATACCTACACGCAAGAAGATTATACCATGTGCTTCTTCTGATACGCAACCGAGAACTTATGTTTGCAAAAGAAAGGGGAATGTAATAATGGCAAAATCAACAAAAAGTTATGAAGAACGAATGCTTGAAATGGAAAAGAAGGAACAGGAAAGCCTTGAAAAAGCAAAACGATATGCAGCACAGAAGAAAGAACTTCTAAAACGAAAGAAAGCCGAAGAAAGTAAAAAACGAACCCATAGGCTCTGTCAGGTTGGCGGTGCGGTGGAATCCGTTCTTGGTGCGCCTATTGAGGAGGAAGACATCCCAAAGCTGATTGGTTTTCTGAAAAAGCAGGAAGCCAATGGGAAATTTTTCTCAAAGGCAATGCAGAAAGAAACAAATACTGATATGGAGGAAGTGTAATGGCGGAGGGGATGAGTTTTTCATTCCCTTCATTGCTTTTTCATGAAGGGCGCACTTATGGACAACCAGAGGTCGTCCCAATAAGTTTGCCACAAGTGGCAACCGGTCTGCGCTCACGCTTGCCGGGCTCGTTCCGTCGGCGGGGCTTTCAGCCAGACCTGCTCATGCCGCAGGAGGCACTCTTCGCCAGAGAGGCGCATTCCATGCAGGCTGCTATGCGCAGGGCACTCTTACGCAGAGGGCGTTCCGGCAATGCTGCTTTTTCTAAAACTGAAAGCAATGTTGCCGGAAATCTATGCCGGATACGTCAGAAAGGAGGAATCCAGACATGGCGATTTTTCATTACACAATCAAAATAGTCGGACGAAGTAAAGGGAAATCTGTTATCTCCGCTTCCGCATATCTCAATGGGGATGTGATGAAAAACGAGGAAACCGGGAGAATCAGTTATTACACTTCTAAAAAAGAAGTGGTCTACACCAGTCTTATGATGTGTGAAAACGTACCTCCTGAATGGCAGATAGTACTAGAAGAAAATATAAAACGCTTTCAAAAATCTGTCCGATACAAAAGATCAGAAGATAAAGAAGCTACTTTAGAAAAATTTAAAATCACATTTCAGAAACAAAGGTTATGGAATGAGGTATTGAAGATTGAAAAAAATGCAGATGCCCAACTTGGCAGGTCATTTGAATTTGCCCTTCCCAAAGAATGGAACAGACAGGAACAAATTCAATATACAACTGACTATATTCAAAAAACTTTTGTAGATAGAGGAATGTGTGCTGATTGGAGTATCCACGATAAAGGGGATGGCAACCCCCATGTTCATCTTCTTCTGACTATGCGTCCTTTTAACCCGGATCATTCTTGGGGAAAGAAAGAAGTCAAGGATTGGGATTTTGTCAGAGATAAAAACGGAAATATCGTGATTGATGAATCCCATCCGAACTGGTGGCAGGATAAGAAAAACCCTGACCGTCATGGAATCCGTATCCCTGTATTAGACGAAAACGGAATTCAGAAGATTGGTGCAAGAAACCGCCTGCAATGGAAACGGGTGCTGACCGATGCTACCGGATGGAACAATCCAAAAAATTGTGAACTGTGGCGGAGTGAGTGGGCAAAGGTGTGTAATGAACATCTTCCTTTGCATAATCAGGTCGATCACCGTTCTTATGAAAAACAGGGAAAACTCCAGATTCCTACCATCCATGAAGGCGCTGACGCAAGAAAGATTGAACAAAAGTTTCTTGCCGGGCAGGAAATAAAAGGTTCGTGGAAAGTAGCGGAAAATCAAATCATAAAACAACAAAACACGTTATTGCAAAAGATACTGGACACCTTTGGAAAAGTATCGGGTGCATTATCATTATGGAAGGAGCGATTAAATGACATTAGAAGAAAGCCGGGAAATTATACCCTTAATGGAATCCATGATTGGGCAAATCGAAGAACAGCAGACCTTAATGGCAGAAATGATTCTGGAAATGCAGAATCGGGACACCCAACTCTCTCTTATGCAGGAACAGAATCAGAAATTGCAAAAATTAAACAGCGAGTTATCCGAGCTGCTCAACATTTTGCCAAATACCGAGGAACTGCTTTCCAAGATGGAAGAACAGAAAACGAAGATAGAACTTTTGGAAAACGAAAATCAGCAATGGCAGAAATTGGTACAGAAGCTGAACAGCGAAAACAGTTTATTACTGAAACAGAACACCGAATTGCTGAACTGGAACAGCAGATAGAGAAAGGACGTGATATAGATGA
>NZ_JAAITU010000007.1 GCF_013304385.1 Blautia glucerasea | reverse complement strand
TTTGAAGAAAATAAAAAGAAAAGAAGTTTTAAAAGAAAAATGGTGCTGGGCATAACACCCAACACCAAGTTTGTCTACAGTCTGACAGCTGCAGATCTGATCTGCAGCTGTTTTTTTTACCCTTTATTCAGTTTTTTCTTCCAGAAGTCCACTGTAAATATATGCAGTCTGACCTTCATACTCCACCTGGATCCAATCTCCTTCAGAACCAAGCTTCTGAACTTCCTCACCAGCAGAAAGACCACCAATAATATCTGCATCACTGCTGGCAGCAGCACGCACATTACAGTCTTCTGTCACTACCAGTGTAGTTCCATCAGATACAATAGATGAATCACTGGTATCCTGGCCAAGGCCATCCAGAAATGCTGTCAATGCAGGATCACCTGCCTGTGCATCCTCAAGCTGCTTGCGGATATCAGAGTAAAGTGTCTTTACATCCTCATCTGCTTCCAGCCCATCAGTATAGGCAGAAATCTCTGTATCCTCTACTGCTGATGCATCGATCTTCCACTGGCCTTCGCTGTCCTTATATACATAAAACTGACTCAATGCCGGTACTTTCGTATCAATATCCTTGCAAATATAGTAAAAACTTGCATAGACCACATATGAGTCATCCTTCAGCCCCTTTTTCACATAAACATCCCGCACTTCATACCCTTCAATATAGTCCTTTGCGTTAGTGATCTTTGATTCATCGGACGGTGCAAGATTGTCTACATACGTTTTAAGCGTTGCAATATCTTTGTCCCCCAGAGCCTTGTAATAGCCCGTAATTAATGCAGTAATCTCTGCATTGCCTTTTTCCATGGGATTGGCGTCTTTCTTCCCGTCAGTCTCCCCATCTTTTGCCGGAGAAGAAGGAACATTTCCCTGGTTATCCTGCGATGCTGTCTGCTGATCTCCCTGCCCCTGATCGGTACCCTTCTTACCTTTAACACAGGCATGGATTCCAAAAGCCAAAGCACCAACGATTAACAAAATCGCTCCGCCTAACATAAAATAGCGAAGGTTATCTGATAACCATTCTCTAAAATTGTCCAAGTTCTTGTCCTCCTTATAAAACAACGCACCGGAACGCTGGGTCGTTCCAGGCAGCACACCTGAAGGGAATCGAACCCCCGCACATGGTACCGGAAACCACTGCTCTATCCACTGAGCTACAGGTGCTTAAACTTACTGTTGAATTATCAAAGTACACTACTTCAACTTTAAAAAAGTATATCACAATCTGCATCAGATGTAAAGTTTTTTCTTTTGGTTGAAAATTCATGTCTAATGCGGACAATTCAATGATATCAGGATACCAAAACCATGCATCCACCTAAGTGGTTGTACAGTCCTGGCATCCTTACATAGAATCATTATTCCTTTTTCAGATCGCAAAAACGGGTTTTCACCACTGTCAGTACTCCCATCATCAGCACCACACCGATCACCAGGCATAGCGGGCTCTGGATAAAGCCAGCAAATATATAAGTGATAAAGGATACCACTGCTGCCACCACAGCATAAGGAAGCTGTGTAGACACATGGCTTACATGGTCACACTGTGCACCTGCCGATGCCATAATAGTGGTATCAGAAATAGGCGAACAATGATCTCCACATACAGCTCCGGCCATACATGCGGAAATAGAAATGATCATCAGATCTCCGGGTGTGTTTTCAAACACATGTACAACAATAGGAATCAGGATGCCAAAGGTTCCCCAGGAAGTTCCTGTTGCAAAAGCCAGGAAGCAGGCAACCAGGAAAATAATGGCAGGCAGCATGTTTACAAGACCGGAAGCAGAAGATTTTACCATTTCAGCTACGAATTCATCTGCTCCAAGACTGTCTGTCATGCTCTTTAAGGTCCATGCAAAGGTAAGGATCAGGATTGCAGGAACCATGGATTTAAAGCCATCCGGAATACATGCCATACAATCTCTGAAGGATAATACCTTCCGCACCAGGTACAAAAGCACAGTGATCACCAGACCAAAAAAGCTTCCAAGTACAAGTCCCACAGATGCATCACTTTGGGAAAAAGCAGTTACAAAATCGGTGCCGTCAAAAAAGCCGCCGGTATAGATCATTCCGATCACACAGCAGATTACAAGGGAAATGATGGGAATCAGAAGATCCATTACTTTCCCCCGGGGATTCACCTTTCCATCTTCTTCAGCACCTGCATAGGGCCTTGCAGCTGTAGTAAACAAGTCGCCTTTTAATGCATTAGATTCATGAATGCCCATTGCACCAAATTCTACTCTCATTAAAACCATGGATACCATCATTACAATAGTAAGGAGTGCATAATAATTATATGGAATGGCACGTACAAATACAGACATTCCGTCTTCTCCCGGGACAAACCCACTAACAGCTGCTGCCCATGAAGAAATAGGGGCAATGATACAAACCGGAGCTGCTGTAGCATCGATCAGATATGCCAGTTTTGCCCTTGAAACATTGTGCTGATCTGTGATGGGACGCATAACGCTTCCCACTGTAAGACAGTTAAAATAATCATCAATAAAGATCAGTACACCTAAAAGAATCGTTGCAAGCTCTGCTCCAACTCTGGTACGGATATGCTTTCCTGCCCAGCGTCCGAAAGCCGCAGAACCTCCTGCCCGGTTCATCAAACATACCATGGCACCCAGAATTACAAGGAATACCAGAATACCCACATTGCTGCTTGAAGACAGAACACTGATCATTCCTTCAGAAAAAATATGATTGACTGTGCCCTCAAAATTACCTCCTGAATAAAGGATTGCACCTACCAGGATCCCAAGGAACAAAGAGCTGTATACCTCTTTCGTGATCAATGCCAGAACAATTGCCACAACTGGAGGTATCAGAGACCAGAATGTGGCATATACAGCCGGTTTTGCAGCTTCTTCTGCAGCCAGCACAGTTACCGGACAAACCATCACAAACCATGTGATCATTGCCAGAACTACGGATACTTTGTTACGATTGTGCTTCATTATTGATTTCCTCCCTCATTTTGAACCCGGGCAATTCTGACAGATCATTAACAGGCTATGGTCTTTTGTGCCTTTAATTACGCAAAAATAGCCATGAACACTTCCCCGCTATGGGACACATTCATGGCATTTATTCTTTCACAGGATCCACACCTTTGATAGCGCTCCACAACAAGTGACAGTCTGCCGCATATTCTGCGTCAGCCCAGAACCTTCCTGTATGGCATAAGAAAGCTCTTCGGCGGTCTTCCCTTTATCTTTGGCCAATCTGCCATGGACTGGATATCTTCTCGTATCCGCAGCCAAAAATACTGATGAACCCCGCACCTCTATCATTATTTCCCGTATTCAGTTTCCTTTAACCATGGTAGCAGTTTTCCCTAATAATTGCAACCTTTTTTTATAGATGCTCTTGTTTGAAAACTCCGTACTGATTCACAGTGCCGATCAGACGATATCCTTTGCCTTCCAGATATTCCTGTTTCTCCTGAGACGGAAGTGCAAAGACAAGGTAATTACATCCTAGCTTTCTTACCGCCTTCACCACTCTTTTCAGATCAGGATCAGGAGAAGAAAGCTCCTGATAAAGCCGCATGGATGAATAGTGCTGGGAACCTTTTCCTGCTCTGCTGTAAGGCATGTAAAAAGAAGGCTGGTACACTCGGATATAAGCAGCCAGGTAATCATCTGCTGCCACGCATACCTCTTCCTCTTCCTCCTGCTGATCACTGATCAGATTACACACCTGAGTCACCTCATCTGGAACCTTCTGGTAATTGTGTACCTGTACATAATTATCCTCACTCCATACAGATTTTCCGGATATGCCAATCACTCCTATCAAGAGAATCAGCACAAGCCCCTGCAGCTTATGCCCACCCTTTCTTGCCTTAAGGCCAGCCCGTTCTGCCAGGGCAGTACCGGTATACGCAAGAAGCACAGTAACAGGAAGAAGCCAAAGTACACGCCAGTATACATCACTGCCAATACATTTCTGTATAATTCCCGCACTCAGGGGAAAGAAAAATAGCACAAGCAGGAGTACCGAATATGCAATAAGAAGTCTTGTCTCTTTTCTTTTTCTGAAAAAAAGCAAAAGCAACAATACCGCCAAAAGGATCAGATACTGATAATACCCGCTTCCCCAGAATAAAATCCAGGTATCCAAAATTCCTTTGATCATTTCTTTCATGAGCCACCTCCTACTGTATGAAAAAGTAAATACAACCAAGTGCCACCGGTGGAAGACAGCAGATCACTCCATACAAAAGCCTTCTCAGATCCCGCTGTTTGTACAGGCTGATCAAAAGAAAGATCCCGGTAAGGACAGGCGCCAGTATGATCCCCATAGAAGATAAAAGACAACAGGCCAGTTCTGTTAAAAACAGACTGATCCATGGATATTCTCCTTTTTTATCCACCAAAAGTTCCATACATAAGAAGAAAAGAAAAGGGAGAAAAACACCAGTAAGTAAAGCTTTTCCCTGCCAGATACGAACCATCTGGAAATTACCGCTGCTATATACAGAATAGCCGGAAAACCAGATTACAACAGCAGAAAGAAGCATAAAGATCCATCTGCTTTTCTCATTATCCTGAAACCATTTTTTTCCATAGCCCCAAAGTACAGCATAGCCTGTCAGCAAAAAGACCGGTGGAAACACAGTATGGGCCATAATTGCCGGATGGAGTTCCCCGCACAGCTGACTGACAACAGCCAGAAATACAGGAAACGGAGACAAAATGTACCTGCTTGGAATCTTTGTATAAGCATAGCCTGTATATGGACTGATAGAAAAAATAGTATCCGTATGAATATCTGTTACTGCTGTTCCCACATAAAAGGAATCATCTGCATCCATATGTGCATAGCGCACTACCACATACATCTGCAGCAGAATCAAAGCCAATGCCAGGATCATAGGAATAGAAAGACGGATTTTCCCTTTTTTCAGCCTTCCCATATATGCATCTATTGCATCCTTTTTCAGCAGACACCACATCCCCCACCATACCATTATGATCCCCAGGCTTCCATAGCATACGGTCAGGATATGAAGAGGCAGCCCAAGCCAGATCATCAACAGGGTAAGAACCTCCATAACTGCAAATAAAAAAGCATAGCCTGTGAGAAAACAGTTTCTCACAGAATAAATCTCTTTTTTCTGAAAAAACGGTGCTCCTGCTGCAGCAGGCACCACCAGAAGCCAGAAAGCGGCCAGTATCATTTTGATCATAAGACCCATCTTATACCTCCTGCCTTCCTTTGGCGATTCCCATTGCAATCTTTTCAGGTGTTATCGGCAATTCCCGGATCCGGACTCCCACTGCATTGTAAACTGCATCTGCAATGGCCGGGCAAGGGGTATCGATCACCAGTTCCCCAATGGATTTTGCCCCAAAAGGACCGCTTTGTTCATAGCTGCTTTCAAATTCCACACGGATCTGTCCCACATCCATTCTGGATGGGATCTTGTACTGCATAAAGGAATTATTCCGGATCCTGCCGGTATCCGTATACTGTACCTCCTCTGTAAGAGCCATACCGATTCCCTGTACGATCCCGCCTTCTGTCTGTACTCTGGCAAGATTGGGATTTACCGGTGTCCCGCAATCTACCACAGCCACATAATCCGTCACTTCCACTGATCCGGTCTCAGGATCTATCTCCACTTCAGCCAAGCCTGCCATATAAGGCGGCGGGGAGATCATGGAGGAAAATGAGGCAGTTGCCTGCAGCTCCTGAACATTTCCACAGGTGGCCTGTACAGCGATCTCCGCAAGTGATACCTGCCTTCCCTGGCCGGTTACACAAACACCATCAAACATGGTATCTTCCACAGGAAGTCCCAACATTCCAGCGCCAAATGCCTGGATCTTTTCCCGCAGCATACTGCAGGCTTTAAGCACTGCATTTCCGGTAGCATAGGTAGTGGCAGATGCGTAGGATCCGGAATCATAAGGTGAAATGTCTGTATCTACTGCTCCAACCACCACATTATCCAGCTCTGTATCCATACAGTCAGCTGTCATCTGGGACAAAATGGTATCACAGCCAGTACCCATATCTGCACAGCCCAGGGACAAGGTATAAGAACCATCCTCATTCAGCTTTACAGTGGCGCCTCCCACATCCACACACGCAATGGAAGAGCCCTGGAGAGCCAGTGCCATACCTGCTCCTCTGATCTTTCCGTTTGGCATTACCCTGGAGGGATATCTTTCATCCCAGTGGAACATTTCTTTTGCTCTTTTCAGGCACCTGTCAAGGGAACAGCTGGTAGCGGTAGGGCTGTTTCCATCATAACCATGTAAAGGGCCGCCTTCTACAGGCATATTTTTCTCTCTAAGTACCACTGGATCCATACCCATCTGATGGGCCAATTCATTGATCGCAGATTCTACTGCAAAAATCCCCTGGGTAGCTCCGTAGCCTCTGTAAGCCCCGGAAGCCTGCACATTCGTATAAACCACATCATAAGAAAAATGATAGGCCTGAAGATGACGATAAAGAGCCAGTGCCTTATGTCCGGTCAAACCTACTGTCGTAGGCCCGTGATCCCCGTAGGCTCCTGTATTGGAAAGCACCTTTATATCCAGTGCCTTTACAATCCCCTCCTGGTCTGCCCCTGCCTTTACCCGTACCTCCATTTCATGTCTGGGAGAGGCACAAATCAGGGACTCATATCTGGAATAAACGATTTTGGAAGGGCGTCCTGTGATCCAGGTGACCAATGCAGGATATACCTCGCATACTGCCGTCTGCTTTGCACCAAAACCGCCTCCGATCCTTGGCTTGATCACCCTTACCTTTGAGGATGGGATCCCCAGTGCCCTTCCAACGATCCTTCGTACATGAAAGGGGATCTGTGTGGAAGTCAATACATTCAGTCTCCCATAGCAATCCATATAGCAGCAGGTACGGAAGGTTTCCATCATACACTGCTGATTGGCTTTCGTATGGTACGTCTCATCTACCACATAGGCGCAGTCGGCAAAAGCAGCATCCACATCCCCGCTTATCTCATCTCCGGATGCAGCCAGATTCCTTTTATTATCTGCACCAACCGGGACTTTGGCTTCCCAGTCCTCTTCCGGATGTACAAGAACCGGGTTATCCTTTGCCTGATGCATGTCCAGTACAGCCTTTTCAACCTGATAGCTTACCTTGATCTTTGCCAGAGCCTGATCCACGGCAGCTTCTGTTTCTCCGGCTACAATCGCCACCGGATCCCCGGCAAACCTTAAATGTACATCCAGGATCTTGCGGTCATAAGGGCTAAGCTCCGGATAGGTCTGTCCTGCAATCGTAAAACGCTGATCCGGCACATCCTGATATGTAAGCACACAGACAATGCCCTCTACCTTTTTGGCTGCTTCTGTGCGGATCTCACGAACCCAGGCATTTGGATGGGGACTTCTTAAAAGCTTTACCACAAGACAGTCTTTCGGTGCAAGATCATCAGTATATACAGGTTTTCCTGTCACAAGGGCCATGGCATCCTTTTTAGGAACCGGATGATTTACATATTTCATTCCCTGTATTCTCCTTTCCTGTCCTGTTTATATCTAAGGTATTTCAGAATACTTCTGGTCTGTCCCACAAAGCCGGAGCAGCGGCACAGATTGCCCGCCAAATATTCCCGGATCTGTTCTTCATCCGGATCCTGCAGCTCTTTTAACATTGCAAAAACATTCATAATAAACCCTGGATTACAAAAGCCGCACTGCTCTGCCCCCTCTCCTGCAAGAAAGGCGCCAAACTCCTGGGCTTCTTTTTCCATGCCTTCCAGGGTAACAACCTTTTTCCCCTGTACTCGAAGAGCAAGCATGGAACAGGAAAGTACCGGACGTCCATCCAGAAGCACGGTACAAAGACCACAGTTTGCTGTCTCACATCCCCGTTTCACACTGAAACATCCCATCTGACGCAGCAGATCCAGCAAAAGAGTATCCGGTTGCACTTCAGCTTCCCTGTGAACATTGTTAAGCCAAAAATCCATTTTCATTTACCGTTCCTCCTATATCTGTCCATGCTCTTCTTGTAAGTACCTGTACCAGATGGGTTCTGTACTCCTCACTGCCTCTCATATTACTTCCAACCGGCACATTCTGAGCAGTCCAGACACTATATCTGTGAATAGCGTCCTTTTTCTTTTCCGGATCCATGGCGCAAAGTCCCTTTAAAATGCCCTCCGGATCTTGCAGAACCATTGCCTTTCCAGGCCTTGCCCCGATCACTGTCCGCACATTCTCCCCTGCCTTGGAGGCGCAGCAGGTAAGCACTGGAAAATCTGTCTTTGTATTTCGCTGGCTCAGATAACAGATCTTGGTTTTCTTTTTCCTGATGATCAGGCGCAAAAGAATATCTCTGTCCTTTTCCATAGAGACAAATTCCGAAAGGGGAATCCTGCCTCCTTTATACAATTCCACCCAGGTATCCATAGCCAGGAACAGGGTAAGCACATCTGAAAAACCATATCTTCCCCAGATGCTTCCCCCAACAGTAGCACAGTTGCGGAACTGCACCCCTACAATATGACGAAGACATTCCTTTATGGCTCCCCCTGTATAGTGAAGAAGGCCTGGATGCACCTCCAGATCATGAAGAGGCGTCATGCACCCGATCACAAATTCCTCCGGATCTTCCTGTATCCCGCACAGATCCAGCCCTGAAAGATCTATGGCAGTGGACACTCTGCGGTTTCCCATTTTCAGCCATACCATTCCTCCCAGGATCACGGCTGTTTTTTTCTGGTTCAGTTCATAGGCCTGCTGGAGGCTCTCTGCTTTTACATAGCTTTTAATCTTCAGCATGTCAAAAAAATACCCTTCCCTTAGTCTTCAAGCTCCAGGAGCACATACTGGAAGCCTGATAATTCAATTTCCATACCTCTTGTATCTTTGCGGAATGTCCCCTGCTCACCGTTATCCCTTGGACATCCCCAATTCACACTTTCTTTATTGTTCAGCACCACTTTTTTTGCAGGTGCAGGCAGCTGTACCTTTCTTGGATCCTTCTGAAAGTTAGCCAGAACCAGAAGTGTTTTCTCTCCTTTTCGGAAATAAGCGATCAGATTCTTTTCTTCTTCCAGATAAGGGATCAGCTGGCCATAAACAATGGTTTCTTTATATTCTTCACTTTTACGAAGCCTGGTAAGCTTTTTGTAAAAGGCAAGCACTGAATCCTCATCATTTACCTGTGCCTGTACATTGATCTGTTTGTAATTAGGATTAACCTTAAGCCATGGCTTTCCTGTGGTAAAACCGGCATTTGCACCATCATCCCACTGTACCGGTGTACGTGCATTATCCCTTGAAAATGCACTGGCAACCGCAAGTGCTTCTTCATCACTAAGTCCTGCCTCCCTGGCAACCTTATATTCATCCAGGGTACTGATATCATCGATCTCATCAATAGAATGGAAATCCAGGTTTTCCATGCCGATCTCCTGCCCCTGATAAATGAACGGAAGACCACGGAGCATGAAATAAACGCCTGCCAGTAGCTTCTTAGCGTCTGTGCATCGATCTTGGGGCTGAATATAATAACATACTCCTCTTGGCTCATCGTGGTTCTCAATAATATTGGACACCATGCCCATGTCGCCGATCTTTTTCTGTGTTTCAAAAATACAATGCTTATATTCATCCGGTGTAAGGTATCTTTGGGAAGCATACCATCCGTCAAGACTTTTCCCGAAAATATGGCTGTTAAAGTCAAACATGGAAGAGAAATATCCCTCATCCCCGATAAAATCCTTCAATTCATCATCCTTTACATTGAAAACTTCCCCAACCGTAAAGGCATTATAAGGGCGGAACGCTTTCTTGGCCATCTCTCCTAAGAATTCACCGATCCCATGGGCATCTGCCAGCATATTCCCCATATTGGACAGACCATCCTCACGGTCAGCGGGATAATCCTGGAATGGAAGCTTTTTCTTAATATTGATAATAGCATCAATACGGAAACCTCCCAATCCCTTCTCCATCCACCAGCGGATATTTTTGTAAACCTCTTCCCTGACCTCCGGGTTCTCCCAGTTCAGATCCGGCTGTTTCTTATGGAATACATGAAGATACTGCTTGTCCGGGTGACCTGGCAAAGGCTCCCACACCGGGCCTCCGAAATAGCTTCTCCAGTTGCAGGGCAGCTTCTCCCCTTCCTTTCGGTCAGTAATATAAAAGAAATTTCCATATTTTCCATCTGGATCCTGGATCGCCTTCTGGAACCACTCATGCTCATCTGAGCAATGATTTACTACCAGATCCATCAGAATATACATCTGGCGTTTCTTTGCCTCATGGATCAGATGCTCCATATCTTTCATAGTGCCAAATCTTGGATCAATGCTGTAATAATCCGAAATATCATATCCCTGGTCTGCAAGAGGTGATTTATAGATAGGGGAAAGCCATAAAATATCTACACCCAGATCCCTGAGATAATCCAGTTTTTCTATGATACCAGGTATATCCCCGATGCCATCTCCGTTAGAATCATAAAAACTTTTGGGATAAATCTGATACGCTACTTTATCATGCCACCACTGTTTCTTCATAACAAAGTCCTCCTTATAAACACACTGATTATAAACACACTGAAAAGAGGATGTTGTATA
The DNA here is from genome assembly GCF_013304385.1 of Blautia glucerasea. GTDB lineage: Bacteria > Bacillota > Clostridia > Lachnospirales > Lachnospiraceae > Blautia_A > Blautia_A ammoniilytica. The sequence goes on along the minus strand of NZ_JAAITU010000007.1, from coordinate 104,250 downwards.
AGCCTGTTTCCTGACAGCCGGCTCATACCACAGCCTCTTTATTATTTGTAACTGTTAGCAGCTCTGCAACAGTTGTCTGCAGGGCAGTTATCAACCATATCTGATATTAACCTGAATATCTTAATGCGTCAATAGATTTTTTCCTAGCTATGTCAGTTTTAGCAATACCTTTTCGTCATATCGCTATATATTTTCAATTATTATATTATTATTTATAGATTTTTCACAATTATTGTGCTATAATACTTTCAAATCTATAAAATATTCTGTAATTTCCGGAAGGAGGAATGATTCATGAGCAAGCAGATCATTACAATCAATCGTATGTTTGGCAGCAATGGGCGGGTGATTGGCAAGGCAATTGCTGATGCGCTTGGATTAAAATTCTATGATAAGGAACTGATCGAGATTGCCAGCCGGGAAAAGGGCGTTCCTTTCGATGAGTTTGCCAAGGCAGACGAGAAAAAGGCAAGCCAGTGGCGCTATTCCGTAGAATACGATATCCAGATCGACAGAGAATATCATTTTACTCCTATCAATGATGTACTTTTTGATGCCCAGAAGGAGATCATCCTGAATCTGGCAGACAAAGAAGACTGCGTGATCGTTGGCCGCTGTGCCAATTATATCCTGAAGGACAAAGCACTCAGTCTCTTCATCTATGCTCCTTTTGAAGACCGTCTGAAGACTGTCATGGAGCGTACAGGCAGAGAGGAAAAAAGCGCCCGGAAAATGATCAAGAAGATCGACAAGGATCGCAGGGCTTATTATGAGTACTTTACAGATGAATATTGGATGGATCTGCTTCATTACGATCTGTGCATCAACAGCAGCCGTTTCACTACCCAGCAGATCATCTCCATGGCAAAAGAAGGCCTTTCAGACAGATAAGCTTACAGCATAAGCCATAAGTGGCACATAGAACAGGGGCAGCTGCATTTTCATATACAGCTGCCCCCTTATTTCTATTTCTGGTGTTCCATAATGTATTCTTTCAGGAATTCATAAATCTGCCCTTCTGTAGGCGGACACCCATCCAGATGGTGGGTAAACCCTCTGGTACAGTGGCCGATTCCCAGTTCTCCACTCTTTTCCCTGTATCCCTGACCAATACAGATCTTTGTTTTTAGTCGGTCAAACAATCCTTCTTCCCTAAGCCTGTCAAGGGCAGGGATCAGATATCCATAACAGGCACTACAGGATTCTACTTCTTCGACTGCATCTTTCAGTTCCACAACTTTTCTTGATCTGGGAATTTCCTTAGCTGCTTCCTTATCCAGCATTTGGATCTCTGCCTTTATAATGTCACTGCATCCCACGCCTAGCTTTCCGGCCATTTCCACATAAGGCACCTCCCAAACCTGATAATGCAGCATCTGGCACACATATGCATCTATCAGCACCGGATCCCTTCCGGCAAGAACCCGGTTCATAACCACTGGATGTCCTCCATCTTCAAAGTCAAGATCCCCACATATATTATCCACAACAATAAAATCCTGATGAATGCCAAGGCTTAAATGGGCAATGGGATCATGCAAACCCATTGCGTGAAATCTGCGTTTCTCAGAATTTGGGATCAGTCCTTTCATATTTTTCAAGGCACAGGTGATTTTTGTCTGGCAATGGCCTTTTAACACCGGCACATTGATCAGGAAATCAAGATCCAGTACCTTCTGACACACATTTAAAGTCATACCGCCACACTCTACAGCAACGCCCTTGTCTTTTTGCATATCCCAGAAAGGAACCTGATACTTTTGGGAAAGTGCCTCAAAACCACACACCTGATAAGCCTCCTGTGTACGGTCGCCCACCCATGAGCCTTCCAGCATAACGATCTTATGAAAATCATATTTCTGAAGATACTCAATGATTCCGGCAACTACCTCCGGATGGGTAGTACCACCCCAGGATGCTTCTACAGGAGATACAAGATTAGGCTTGATCCCGATCAGTTTCTCCCTGTCCCCAATCTGACCGGCAAGATCACTGTCCTCCAGAAGAAGCTTCGTCATTTCTTTATAATCTGTACCGCATCTGATAAAAATCTGATTTTTATTCATCTGCAATCCTCCTGAAATCTTCTGCTTTTGTATCATACCAGCCCAAGAATAATAATGATCAGGATCAGCACAGGAAGCACAAACTGAAGATATGGCTTCAGTATCCTGGGAAGCTTCAGCCCCTCTCCTGCATTACATTCCTTGTAATAGTTATCAAATCCCCATCCGAATCTGGTCACGCAGAACAAAAGATAGATCAGTGATCCAATGGGGAGAAGCAGATTGCTTACAAGGAAGTCTTCGCTGTCCAGTACATCCCTGCCGCCGATCAGATGCAGATCACTCCAGATATTATACCCCAATACACAGGGAATGCTGGCGATCAGCACGATCACTCCATTGATCAGTACGGCTTTCTTTCTGTCAACTTTGTACATATCCAGGCTAAAGGAAATAAGATTCTCAAAAACCGCCATAACCGTTGAAAAGCTTGCAAATGTCATAAACAGGAAGAATAAAGATCCCCAGATCCTTTCTCCTGCCATATTTACAAAAATATTGGGAAGAGTAACAAAGATCAGAGATGGTCCGGCATCCGGCTGTACGCCGAAAGAAAAACAAGCCGGAAAAATGATCAGTCCGGACATAAGTGCCACAAAAGTATCCAGTGCCCCGATCCGAACAGCTTCTCCGGTAAGCGTATACTGCCTGTCCATATAGCTTCCAAAAATCTCCATAGCTGCGATGCCAAGGCTTAAGGTAAAAAAGGCCTGGTTCATAGCTGCCGCGATCACATTCCAGATACCAACCTTAGCAACCTGTGCCGCATCCGGTATCAGATAGAATTTAATACCTTCTCCTGCTCCGGGAAGCAGCATGCAATGCACTGCCAGGATCACGATCAGAAGCAGAAGCGCAGACATCATATATTTACTGATCTTCTCCACGCCTTTCTGTAATCCCTGGCTGCATACCAGAAAGCCCAGTACAACCGTCACTGCCATCCATAGCCCCATCTCTTTTGGTGAAGACAGCAGGCTCTGAAATACATTTCCCACACTTTCTTTATCCATACCGGAAGTAAATTTACCTGTAGCGAATTTGAAGAAATAACTAAGCATCCACCCTGAAACTGTTGTGTAATACATCATCAGCACATAGCATCCGATCATACAGAACCATCCATGAATATGCCATTTACTGCCAGGCTTCTCCAGTGCCTTATAAGCCAGCACTGCACTTTTCCTGCTTGCGCGCCCTACTGCCAATTCCATGGTAAGCACCGGCACTCCCATCATCAGCAGGAAAACCAGGTAGAGAAGCACAAAAATGCCTCCTCCGTTCTGTCCTGCCACATAAGGAAAGCGCCACACATTACCAATACCTATGGCGCATCCTGCACTTACAAGTAAAAAACCCAGTCGTGATTGAAAATTTTCTCGCTTCATAAAAACTTTTTCTCCTATCGTTCATGTCCAGTCAATTTTAACACACCAGTCATAACAGGGCAACCATAGTTTCATTTAGCGGAAATTTGTATGCATCACCATTTCATTTAGCGAAAATTTGTCCAAGACGCAGAAAAAGCACCGCCCGGCAGGCGATGCTCTTCCTGTTTTATGGAAGTATCTGATTATATCTTACTTGCAATACCATATCTTACTTACGATATGCTTTTGTGTAAGTATTTGTGGTATTTACATAGGATTTTATTCCTGCTCCAAGAAGCTTCAGAGCCTTAACCGGAACGTATCCTGTCACACCATTTGTAAATACTACCTGATAATAGCCATTGATCTTCGCACTGTTAAGAACCACTTTGGCCTTGCACTGGATCACACCGATCCTCTTGCCCTTGCCTGTAGCGTCTGCATAAACGCCGGTTCTCTTTGTTGTTCTGGCAACACGGTATACTGTTATCTGTGGTGTACTGCTGAACTTCTTGGTTGCAGTGCCGGTTCCAAGGTATGTTGTCTTTGTTGCAACACCATACTTAAATCCTGCATCCGGTCTTACGCAACTCTTCAGTACATATCCGCTGCCAACACTACCTGTACCATAACGTACTCTGTAGTAATTGCCTGTCTCACCTGTGATCAGTACTCTTGTAGCTACAGGAGCAACTGTGTTAGCACCTGTACCAACGCCTGTATAGATCCATGTAGTAGTGGAAATCTGACCATTAGACTTCACAGCTGTACGTTTTGTCAGTGCACCGCTGGTAATTTTTACATAAGCTGCACGAACATATCCATATCCGCCGTTAAACTTGATCTTATACCACTCATCTACAGTATCCACGATAGTAACAGCTGTACCTCTGCCAAGCTGTCCAATCTGAATACCCTGAAGGCTGGCAGAATTTCTTACAAACAGGGCGCTTGCAGTTGTTACACCATATTTTACAGTGTATACTTTCTTGCCAGGTTTTACACGCAGATAGCATTTTGCAACATGTCCGTTTGCTGTAATAGCTGTGATCATGGTTGTACCGGCTTTCAGACAGGTAACAACACCAAATTCGTCAACAGTAGCAACCTGAGGTCTGGAACTGGACCAGAAGATGGTACTTCCAACTCCGTTAGCCGGAATTGCGGTAGCCGTCATCTTGAACATGTTTCCAACCTTCTTGGTCAGCTTCTTAGCACAGATGGTAACGCCTGTTACCTTCTGTCTTACATTTACCTTAACCTTATCTGTGATAACACCATGGTGAGTATCATTTGCTGTAATAGTGATCCAGCAGCTTCCTGCACCCTTCATCACGATCTTGTTGGTATAGGTATCATAGTAAGCAACGTCTGCATTATTGGTAGACCATGTCACACCAGTCTCTGTTGTATAGTCCGGAGTGAATGTGTAACCAATGTCATGCTTTTCTCCTGCAAATCCGGAGATCACTTCCTCACTAAGCTTAACGCCGGTAGGTGCTGCAATAACCTTTACAAGCATCTGTGCTCTCAGCTTATTGTAGGAGTATGCAGAAATCCATGTAGTTCCAAGCTTGTTTGCATGGATCTTACCGTAGCTGTCAACAGATACGATAGAAGAATCATCGGATGTCCATGTAATGCTTGTATCAGATGGTGTAGTAGCACCGTCATTGAAGATCGGTGACAGGTAATCATCCTCATCAAGATAGATGGTCATTGCATCTTTCTCGAATTTCAGGGAATTAACATCTGTCTTGATGTACAGCAGTGCTTTCGCTTTTTCTGTAGTACCATCTGCAAATGTCATGGTTGCTGTAATATTTGCAAGACCGGCTTTTGCTGTCTTGGATACCATGGCAACGCCTGTGGAATCGATCACAACATCTGAATTGTCACTGCTCCAGGTAAGCTCACCTGCGTATGCTTCTTCCGGTGTAAGTGTAGTTGTGTACTGCACATTCTCGCCTGGATATACTTCACTTCTTGTAGGTGTGATATCCAGCTGGATGTCATCCTCAGCACCTACAATGATCTTGATCATGCCTACTGCCGGCTTGCCAGTGCCATCTATACCATAGGTGCCATTCATGCATTTCGCATAAATATAAGTGGTACCCTTGCCAACGGTAGTAACCTTACCATTCTGGTCAACAGTTGCAATAGCTTCATTCTCAGAACTCCATGTGAGAGACTTATCATAAGTTTCTGCAGGTGTGATTACTGCTTTCAGCTGGATGGTCTCGCCACGTTTCTTAGCAACAATATCATCATTTGTATCTGTATCTACCCGTCTCACTTCTACAGATTTAACAGGTGTCTTCACAAATACCTTCGCTCTTGCAGATGCGGTCTGGTTATTGCCATCTGCATCCGTCCAGGTAATGGTAGCTGTGATATAGGTTGTGCCGCCCTTCTTAGCTACGATTCTGCCGTCTGTACTTACAGTAGCGATAGTATCATCATCAGATGTATACTCCACCTTTGTATATTTTGCATTGGCAGGATTTGGTGTAGCCTTGATAAATGCGATCTCATTTACCCAAAGCTCATAATTCTCCTGAGATAAGGTTACGCCCTCAACCTTTGCGTCTACGATCACAAGGATCTTTGCACGCAGGCCATTGCTTGCCTTTGCATATACATAAGTACGGCCAACGCCTGTTGCAGTAACAACACCTGTATCGTCTACTGTTGCAACAGAAGCGTTTCCTGTGCTCCAGGTAAGGCTGGTATCATAAGGTGTTGACAGACCGTCATTCCACTGAATCAGGGATAACAGATCGTCTGTATCACCAACGAACAGATTTCTCTTGTCCTCGGTAAATGCAACTTTCTCCACTTCCTGCTGTGCGGTCACAACCAGCTGTGCGGTTGCTGTCTCACTGTTTACCTCAGCAGTTGCTGTGATCACAAATCTGCCTGCTGCAAGAGGAACAAAGCTGATCTTCTTACCATTTACAGAAAGTGTATAATCTGTGCCTGCTGCTGCCAGATTACCATCCAGTTTTACTTCATAATCTACTGCTGCATCTTCCGGATCTACAGCAACATTTGCCTGAACAACTTCACCTGTAGGTACGGATACGGAATCTTTATCAAAGCTGATAGCCGGAGATGCATAAACTGTTACCTTAAATGCAAGCTCTGAACCATTTGGAGCTTTTGCGATCACATAGGTAATGCCAGGTGCTACTGCTGTCACACTGTCACCAGTGATCTTTGCAATAGACTCATCTGCACAACTCCATGTAACCTTGCCTGCAGTTGCTTCAACAGTCGGAAGCTTCTTGGACATCTTATCAGCAACGCCAACCTGAAGTGTTGCTTCCCAGTCTGCTTCATATCCCGGTTTGAATCCGCCTGCAGATACAGCTACGATAAATACTACCTTGGATCCATCCGGTGCTGTAACTGTTACAGTAGTATTGCCCACTGCCTGTGCACGAACAACGCCGTGGGAAACGGTAGCAATGGTCTTGTCTGCAGATACCCAGTTAAAGGTTGCAGGATCTGCGCCCAAAACTGTATCTTCTACTAACTTAGCAAGATCCTTATGACTTTCATCATCAGATCCGTCAAGAATCAGATTTACAATGTTGCTCTCGCCTGCCTTCAACTGCACGCTGGAGATATCTTCTGCATCTACAGTGATTGTAAATACAGCCATACTTCCATCCGGTGCTGTTGCTGTTACAACTGCCACACCTGCGGATTGGGCAACTGCAACGCCGCTGTATACCTTTACAACAGACTCATCAGAGCAGGTCCATGTAAGCTGGCTTAACAGAGAATTTGTACCAACAGCCGGAGCACTGCCGCCTAATCCTGGAGCTGTAAGACCTCCAATCAGATCAACTGTCAGTTCTTTTGTCAGGTCATGAGTCTCATCCTGACCCATCTTAAGGGAAATCTCATCCTGACCAGTAAGCTTAACTGTCACAACAGGCTCAGCCAGAACCTTAACAGAAACACCAACGCTGCTTCCATCTGGTGCTGTTGCAACAGCTACGGTATGGCCAGCCTTCAGTCCTTCTACTTTATTGCCTGCGATTCTTGCTATATCTGTGTCAAGAACCTTCCATGTAACAACACCACCGTCAGACTTGATCTCCGGAAGAGCTGCTGTCTCTTTATCTGTAACATTCAGCTGAAGAACAATCTGTTTCAGATTATCCGGTGTCAGTGTTGTCTGATCAAAGCTGCCAGCAGAAACACTTACGATAAAGGATACGCTTGATCCATCCGGTGCTGTAACTGTTACCATTGCAAGTCCTGGATTCACAGCCTTTACAGTACCATTAGCAGCAACTGCAACATCTGTATTATCACTGCTCCATGTAAATCCTTTAACATCTGCGGTTGGAACAGTAGTTGACTCTACCAGTTCAGAAAGGTCTTTGCTTGCATTAACTGCACTGTCAAGTGTAAGGTTAATTACATTTGTACCTGGTGCTTTCAAAGCTACATTTGCAAGAGCCTTTGGATTCACTTTAACAGTAAAGGTTACATAATAGCCATCAACTGTGGTTGCTGTAATTACAGCAGTACCTGGTTTTAAGCCTGTAACAACACCACCGTCAACCTTTGCAACAGAATCATCATTACTGCTCCAGGTCACGCTTGTGATATCATCTACCGGTGTTCCACCCTTAGTCAGTTCAATGTACTCTGTCAGGCTTGGAGCATATGCTTCACCTTCAGTTACTTCGATTAATTTCTCAGCTGCAGCTTTATAATCAATCTTAACAGGATCCGGTGTTGTGGAATCTGTGATATGGAAGGTAAAGGTGATCACCTGTCCCTGATACTCAGCTTTCACATTGGTGGTTCCTGTACCTTTAAAGGTAACAACACCTTTTGTATCAACGGATGCGATCTCATCTGCAGATGCGGTATAAGTTACATCTGTATCAAGCTGATCTGTTGTATTCAGAAGCTTCAGGTATGCCTTCAGATCCAGGCTTGTCTGCTCTGCTCTGTCAATATCAAACTCTGTCTGAGATGCTTCCAACTTTGCAGCTGCATTAACAATTACCTTAAAGGTTACAAAGTAACCATCTTTGGTGGATGCAACTACAGTAGTATCTCCTGCCTTCACACCCTTTACCATACCATTAGATACAGTAGCAACGGAGTCATCAAGAGAGCTCCAGATAATATCACGGATATCACCGCCAGTTACCTCTACCATGTCACGAAGGTTGGTATCATATACTTCACCTTCAAGAACATCTACAATAGTACCTTCATATCCTGCTTTAATATTGATCTCTACAGGTGCCGGAGCTGTGGTATCTTTAATAATGAAGGTAAAGGTAACAGTCTGTCCGTTAAGTTCTGCCTTAACTTCAGCTAATCCTGTCTTCTTAAAGGTAACCTTGCTTCCTGTAACTTCAGCGATCTCATCTGTAGATGTGGTATAAGTCACATCATCCAGTGTATACTCATCTGCTGTTCCCGGCTTTGTCTCCGGATTTGTAATATTCAGGTAAGTATTCAGATCTACTGTCTTATTGTCTTTCATATCTACTGCAAAGGTGGTCTGTGTAGCATTCAGCTTCATAGCGTTCTTTACAGTCACTGTGAAAGTTACATAATAACCATCTACCGTTGTTGCAGTGATCACTGCTGTACCGGCTTTCACACCTGTAACAACACCGTTATCAACCTTTGCAACAGAATCATCATTGCTGCTCCAGGTCACATTTGTAAGATCTGCAAAAGCACTGCCCTGTTTTACTTCAATGAAATCACGCAGGTTCTTCTCATAAGCCTGTCCTTCTTTCACTTCAATATTCTGCAGAGCACCTGGTGCATAGTTGATGGTGATCGGATCCGGAGTAGCGGAATCAGTTACATTGAACGTAATGATCACATATGCATCCGTATTCTTGATCTGAGCACGTACATAAGTGGTACCTGTTTTGCCGGTAAAGGTTACAAGTCCATCATGGTCTACTTGAATAATGTTCTGATTGAAGTCTGAATATACGACATCATCCATCTTTGCATTCTTCACTGTAAGAAGTGTGGAAAGATTATAATCTTTAGGATCCAGATTCTTGTCATTCAGATCTACGTCAAAGGTAGATATCTCTGTAGAAATCTGTGCTGGTGCAACTGTAACAGTGTAAGTAGTATAATTGCCATTCGGCAGAGTGGCTGTAATAACAGCTGTACCCTGTCCTACTGCAACAATCACACCATCTGTAACTGTAGCAACTGCTTTATTATCAGAAGTCCACACAACGCCTGCACTGCCATGCTCCAGTTCTGTTCCATCGAAATCCTTCACAGTCAGTGTCTTATCTGCATCAAATGCATCCCCGATTTCGGAAAGCGGAACATCCTGACCACCGCTGATGCTTGCCCCAGCTTCCTGAACTGCTGAAGTAACATGGAAGATGATGACATCACTTGTTGCTGCGTTTGTTTTCTCCACTGCTGTAACAGTATAATAACCTACCTTACTGAATGTAACTGTGCCATCGGAATTAACCTTCGCATTTGTCGCATCAGAAGACTGGATATCTACGTCTGTCCAATCAAGATTGGAAAGTGTGAAGTTTGCCTTCAGATTGTAAGTAACAGTCTTGCTGCCGCTGGCAAGAGTGATATTTACTTCTTTCTGTTTTGCAGTAATAGCAGGTTTAGCTGCCGCTTCTCTTGTTACATGGAAGTTAACAGTTACGGACTGGCTTCCTCCCTTGGTTGTAACCGTAGCTTTAACGGTATACTCACCAGCTTCCTTTACCTTCACTGTACCATCAGTAGAATTAATCTCTGCATTTGTTGCATCAGAAGACTGAATATCTACATCTGTCCACTCTGCATCTGTAAGATTCAGAATAGATTTAAGATTGTATACTCTCTCTGTCTCTGTTGCACCAAGCTCAATATCTACATCTGTCTGGTTGGCTGTGATAGTCGGTGCTGCAACGCCCTTCTTCGTAATATGGAAGTTAATGGTAACGCTGCTTGATTCAATATAAGCCCGTACGGTGTATTCGCCGGCCTTCTTGAATGTAGCTGTTCCGTTCAGTTCAACCTTCGCATTTGTCTCATCAGAAGACTCATACTTTACATTTGCAAATAGTCCATTCTCAACGGAAAGAATAGACTTCAGATTGTAGCTTACTTCAGCATTATCTGCAGAATCCAGTTCCAGAGAAACATCTGTCTGGTTTGCTGTGATAATCGGTGCCGGAACACCCTTCTTCGTGATATGGAAGTTGATGGTAACGCTGCTGGATCCAATATAAGCCCGTACTTTGTACTCGCCTGCTTTCTTGAAGGTAGCTGTTCCGTTCACAACCTCAGCATTTGTCGCATCAGAAGACTCATATGTTACATTTGAGAGATCTCCATTTTTAACGGAAAGAATAGACCTCAGATTGTATTTTGCTGTTGCGCCATCAATTGCATCCAGTTCCAGAGAAACATCTGTCTGAGATGCAATCAGTTCAGTCTTTGCAGGCTCAATGTCCTTAACAGTGATCGCAAGATTAACCTTTTTCTGGTATTTCTTGCCTGTGTCCGGATCATCATAGGTAGCTGTTACCGTAATGGTAGCTGTGCCAGCACCCACACATTGGTATGCGCCTTTGTTATCCACTAATTTTACAACGGTGTCATCAGATGAACTGTACTCAACACCAGCCATCACCGCCTGGTTGCCAAGAAGCGCAGTACCAGCAGCACTGCCACTCTCACCTCTTGTGTGTGTTCTCTGCAGCTCGCTGATCTCATATGTAAAATCCTCTGCTGCGGAAGTCTTCTTGGTTACCTCAAAAACAACCTACATGTCCTTCGTTGCTGCAGTGCCATCACTGTTTTTCCCTGTTGCGGTAACAGTAGCAACATACGTGCCAGCTTTCTTAAATGTGAGCACCCCTGCAGTAGTATCCACAACTGCTGCGTCTGCTGCAGCTGTGTTTCCTGTAGCTGCATCCTTCAGCGTATAAGTTGTAGTGTCCGCATTCTCTACTGTCACATTATTCTTAAGGTCATAAACAGCAATTGCATCTGCCTTTGCATCCAGTTCTACGGATACATTCGGCTGCTTCACTGTCACGGTCAGCTGCGGTTCTGCATCCTTTGTAACAGTAATGTTCAGGGTATTAACTGTCTGATAAGTCTTTCTGCTGGAAGGATCTGTGTACTTCACAGTCGCTGTTATAGCAGCTATCCCCTCTGCCATGCACTCATAGAATCCTGTATGCGGATTTACTGCAACCACTGCCGGTTTGGATGAATCATAGGTAACTGTTGTGGGAACAACTACACTGCTGTTCAACATAGCTGTACCGGAAACACTTCCTGTATCTCCAACCTTCAGTGTTTTCTCTGTCTCTCTGAGTGTGTAGTTAAAATTCGGATCCGCACTCTGCACATCTACTGATGCTTCCTCGGAAACAACATCCGCTGTCACCTCACTGCCGGATGTAAAGTCTGCTGTCTCAACAGCATCGTCCACTGCATCCGCGTCAAGTGGTGTGATATCCGCTTCGCTTGTCTTTCCGTCTGAGAACTCTTCTGCTTCTGCTCCATAAACAGTAAGCACATCCATAGGAAGAGAACCTGGAACCATTGCTGTAGACAAAAGGCAGGCCAACGCCCGAGCAGTAAATTTCTTCTTATTTGCCATATCGTTCCTCCTTTTATAAAAATAACCATTTTGACCCTGATGTTATCTAATGAATGTGTGAATACATCTGGGCCTATGATCTTCATCCTAAGTAAATCTTCACAAACCTTCCATAACTGTGCCCGAATCACAGGGCCTGATTCAATACTTTGTCCAAAGATCATAATTGGTCTTTGTATATTATACCATATAATTCCAATCTTTTGGCAAGTCATTCACGTAGAAAAACATGTTTTTCGCGTATTTTTATGGCCCGTATGAAAATTATTTTTCATTAATCACAACTATTATCTACCAGGACGCTCAGTACGTAAGTTTGACTGACCTGCTGATTTTATATATAATGATTCCAGTATCAAAAGGTCTGATCCCACCTGTGCTTGCACAAGGGAGGGGAAATGACCTTGGGACACGCCCCGATATAAGCATAAAAGAGGGATGTGTTGATTTCTATAGGGAGGTCCATAAATATGCCAGCTTCATTTAAAGAAATTCTGAACCAGTACATAGATGCACTGGGCTGTACAGCCAGCCAGCTTTCCCGTTATTCCGGCATCTCCGGTGCTACCATCAGCCGTTACCGTTCCGGTGAGCGCACCCCTTCCCCGGATTCACAGCATTTTGAACTTCTATGCCAGGCAATTTCTCAGCTTGCTGTCGAAAACGGTCAAAGCGATCTTACATTCCAAAAAATTGCAGATTCTTTTTCCACTGCTGCAGATATGAATCCTCAGTTGGAGAACCGGTTTTCCCGTAATTTTCACGCCCTTTTGTCAAGTCTTTCTATCAGCGTATCTGATCTGGCCCGTACACTGAATTATGACTCATCTTATATTTCCAGAATCAGAAATGGCCAGCGGACGCCTTCCGATCCCCGGCTTTTCGCTGAAGGAACCGCTCATTTTGTAGTAAAACGATATCCGGAAGCCTCCCACCGTACTATGGTTGCCCGCCTTACCGGCTGCGATCCTCAGAAGCTTATGGATGATACTGCATATTTTGAAACTCTTTCCCAGTGGCTGATACAGGGTGAAAATAAAGAGAAAGACGATCTTTCAGGTTTTCTCCGAAAGCTGGATGAATTTGACCTGAACGAGTACATCCGTGTGATTCATTTTGATAAAATGAAAGTACCCTCTGTACCTTTCCAGTTTCCCATTTCAAAATCCTATTACGGTCTGTCTGAAATGATGGACAGCGAACTGGCTTTTCTGAAAACCACAGTTCTTTCCAAATCCATGGAAGCTGTGACCATGTACAGCGACATGCCTATGGAAGAAATGGCAAAAGATCCGGATTTCCCGAAAAAATGGATGTTTGGCATGGCCATGATGTTAAAGAAAGGACTGCATCTGAATCAGATCCACTGTCTGAACCGATCCTTTACAGATATGATGCTGGGACTTGAAAGCTGGATCCCCATGTATATGACCGGCCAGATCTCCCCCTACTATCTGAAAACTCCTGCCAACCTTACCTTTTCCCATTTATTGAAGGTATCCGGCAGTGCGGCTCTTTCCGGCGAAGCCATTACAGGTTTTCACGAAAATGGCCGGTATTATCTTACCAATAATAAAGAAGAAGTTGCTTATTATAAAAAAAGAGCAGAGCACCTGTTATCCAAGGCCCTGCCCCTGATGGAGATCTACGGTAAGGATTCCCGTTCTCTTTATCATGCGTTTTTACATTCGGATATTGCTTCTGGCGGCAGCCGGTATGGGATCCTGTCCTCACTGCCTCTTTACACAGCAGATGAAGCCCTGCTTTGCCAGATCATGGATCACAATCAGGTTACCTCCAAAGAGCGGACGCAAATCCTGTCCCATGCCAGAGAACAGCTGGAAATGGCACTGCAGATCCTTTCCAGAGATACCATCACAGAGGAGATGCCCCTTCTTACAGAAGAAGAATTCCACAGATCTCCCATGCGGCTTTCCCTGTCAGGTATTTTCTGTGAAAAGGACATTTTCTACAGCTGGGAAGACTATCAGAAGCATCTGCTGCTTCTTAAAAAATTCCAGGAATGCCATCCCAATTATACCTGCCGCCTGACCACAGAAACTGCTTTTTCCAATATCCAGATCCAGATCCACAAAGGCAGCTGGGTCATGGTTTCCAAAAACAAAGCTCCTGCCATGCACTTTTTGATCCGTCATCCGAAAATGCTGCATGCATTTGAAAATATGGTCATTCCGATCAGCGATACAGCACAAATGCCTGATACGGCTTCAGCTGCACCTGCTGCTGATCATACTGACCCGGAAGATTGGAAATAAGGCATTTGCCATTTACAAATTCTTCTGGCAGCTGAATGCTTTGTTCTTTGCCTGAAAAATTGCATACAACCAGAAGCTTCTCCTTCTCCAGTTCCCTGGTATATACGAAAAGATCCGGATCATCAGGGAGAAGCAGCTGGTATTTTCCATATACGATCACCGGATACTCTTTCCGGAGCTGGATCAGTTTTTTGTAATAATAGAACACAGACTGGGGATCCTGAAGCTCTGCTTTGGCATTGATCTCTTTGTAATTAGGATTTACAGGCATCCAGGGCGTTCCTGTGGTAAAGCCTGCACTTTGGCTGTCGTCCCATTGTACCGGAGTACGGGCATTATCCCTGCTTATAAAGGTAAGGCATGGCCAGAATATCTCGTGGCTTAAGCTTCCGCTTTCACACCATTCCCTGTATGCATTAATGCTTTCAATATCATGAAAATCTGCCGGGGTCTTGAAAGGATAATTGGTCATTCCCAGTTCCTCTCCCTGGTATATATACGGCGTTCCCTGCATCATATGAAGGCAGGTAGCCAGCATCTTCGCAGACACTTCTCTGTACTCCTTACTGTCATTGCCATAGCGTGATACTACCCTTGGCTGATCATGATTATCCCAGAAAAGACTGTTCCATGCTTTTCCATAAAGCTGGGTCTGCCATTTTGACAGGATCTGTTTCAGCTCTGTTAATGGCTTGGGTTCATCCGTCCACTTCCCGTATTTGCCTCCGTCCACATGTTCAAACTGAAATACCATATTCAGCTCATGCTCATCTTTGCCAGCATACTTCTGGGCTTCCTCAACAGTAACTCCTGCTGTTTCCCCAACTGTCATAATATCATATCTGGAAAGCACCTTTTCATTCATTTCTTTCAGATATTTATGCACATTTGGGCCATGGATGCAATATTTCCCAAAGTCTCCATACTTACCGCCGTGGGTTTCTCCATCCGGCATCTCCTTTGTCTTGGAAATCATACTGATCACATCCATGCGAAAACCATCGATGCCCTTTTCACACCACCAGTTCATCATATCAAAAACTTCTTTTCGCACCTGGGGATTGTCCCAGTTCAGATCTGGCTGCTTCTTTGAAAAAAGGTGCAGGTAGTACATCTGCCGCTCTTCATCATACTGCCATGCAGAACCCCCGAAAACGGAACCCCAGTTGTTAGGTGGAAGGTTTCCCTCTTTTGCAGGTCTCCAGATATAATAATCATGATAAGGATTGTCTTCTTTCTTACGGCTTTCCACAAACCATTTATGTTCATCAGAGGTATGGTTCACCACCAGATCCATCAGGATCCGGATCCCACGCTTGTGAGCCTCTGTGAGCATTTCATCAAAATCCTCCATCGTTCCAAACTCTGTCATGATCGCCTGGTAATCACTGATGTCATATCCATTATCATCATTTGGGGATTGATAAACCGGTGATAACCAGATCACGCTGATCCCAAGCTGTTGCAGGTAATCCAATCTGGATGTAATCCCTTTGATATCTCCGATCCCATCTCCATTGCTGTCCATAAAGCTTCTGGGATAAATCTGATAAACAACCGCTTCTTTCCACCATGCTTTTTCCATTTATATTCTTTTCCTTTCTGTTTTAGTAATCTTTAAGAATGTCTTTGGATAAGAATCGTACTGCAATTCTCTTAGAATTTCCCGCTGGATCCTCCATGGGTTTTCCCCTGGGAGGAAGTATGTGTAGTGCTGCCGGAATTCTCTTCCTGTCTCTCAATCGGTTTCTTTGTAACTATGCAATTCACCAGATGATCCTGTCTGGTGGTAAGCCGTATGCTGCCTGGCACCACATAATCCTGTGCACTTACTTTTTGCCTTACAGACGTCAGTTTGCTTTTCTTGATAAGCCCAATGATCAGTGCGATTACCAGACCGATCAGAAGATCTGCCGGTATCCAGAAAAGGCCCGGGGTCTCTTTGGGAAGGTGATCGGTATCGTATGCCTCTCCTGTTTTCGCCTGTGTCAGGAACTCATCGCAAAGAGAGGTAAAGTCCTCAAATGCTTCGTAATAATCATCATCCTTCAGTTCTGTGGAAATCTGTTCGATGATATACTGCTGTCCTGCATCTGTAAATGCAGTGATCCCAAAGCCGCTGGTACTGATAGCCCAGTTCCTGTCTCCCATATCCAGCAGAAACAGGATACCATCCAGATCTGGTCCCTGTCCATATCCCTGCAGGTCATAATAATCATCTGCGTATACAGAGGCTTCCTTTCCCTCCAGATCCGGCACCGTAACAATCACTACATCACAGGCCTGCTGCGAGCTTACCTCTTCAAGTTTCTTTTCCAGCTCTTCATACTGTTCTTTTTCCAGGATCCCAGCATTATCTACCAGAAGGGCTCCGTGTTCCTGAACCTCTTCTGCATTCACAGGCATGATCTGTGTTGCACTCATAGTGGTGAGAACAGTCACAAGAAATAAAGTTACAGTTCTACAAATTCTTTTTCTCATTGTCTTGTCCCCCCTCCTATAATAGCATCAGCAGCCACATAAGTCCATAAAGGACAGCGCCGATGGCTGCGCCTCTGGACAGCACATATTTCCAGAATGCCTGTTTATCAGCCGGCAGATCTCCTACCATCTTTCCTGTCTGACCATTCATGGCAAAAAGATAGTGTTCCCCATTCCATGTGGTGCTTAAAAGCCATACCGGATATAACACATACATGTAATCTGCATTCAAAATATGTATATCACTGTGCGCCATATTTACAGAAGTATAATGCTCCATATCCTGACTCATGGCTGATTCTGCACTTTTACGGATCCGCTGTGTAACCCGTTCCTGGCTGTCTTTGGCTTCCACATCATACCTATCTGCAAAGTATCCTGCAAGATAAGCATTCTGAAACGGAACAGCCTCTGCAAAATCAAATGGTTCTATGGATTCCATAAGGGTATTATCCATTTTGCGGGATCCGTCTACCGGTAAATGGGAAAAAGACATATTCCCGCCTCGTTTTACATCATAGGATTTCCGCTCGGTATACTCCATGTCGCCCTGTTCCCATACCCGGATCTTTTCTGCTTTGTAGGAAACATCTGCATGAATATCTGAATCAAAAAGCCAGAAAGGAATGTATACTCCTTTTATTTCATCAATATGATTTTCCCTTGCAAATACAGAAGGCAAAAAGCTTTTTCCCTTCAGATGGTTCTTATAAGATTCCTTTGCTGCCTTTTTATCCAGCTTGAAAGGTATGATGCGGTCCGGCTTCAGATCTCCTGCAAACTGACCTTTTACAACGATTTTATTCCCGCAGAAAGGACAGGAAGATGCTCCTGTAGTCTGTTCGGCAATAATTTCACCTCCACAGGACTGACACACATAAACCTTCATATCCTGGGTTTCTTCCTGGGACCAGGTTTCGTTACCTGTTGATGTCCACTGAGCGGTTCCCTGGTCTTTTGCATTCTGTCTTTCCCATTCTTCCACACTGATCTGGGTATCGCAGTATGGGCACTTTAACTGCTGTGTCTTGCTGTCAAACTCCATAGCCCCACCGCAGGCCGGGCACTTATATTCCATTACATCACTCATCCGGTTGTCTCCTTTCCCTGTGTTAGTGCATCAAAAAGGTCTGCTCTTTCCGCACTCCTGGCAGAATTTCCCTTTATTTACTGTGCCACAGGAGCAGGTCCACTGATCCTGTACAACCGGTCTTGGAGAACCGCATTCCGGACAGAATTTCCCAGTTGCAATCGTGCCGCACTGGCACTGCCAGCTTCCTGGCGCAGTCTGCTGTGCACCAGGCATCCCCTGCTGCATCCCTGCCATGTTCTGCTGCGCTCCAGGCATTCCCTGCTGCATCCCTGCCATATATGGCTGTGCCCCAGGCATTCCCTGCTGCATCCCTGCCATATTCTGCTGTGCTCCCATCTGGTAAAGCCCCTGCATATTCATACCGCCTTGTGCAGATGCCATATTCATGCCGGCAAATCCCATCATGGCTCCATTCTGATTAGAAGCAGCCATCTTCATTGCCTCTGCCTGTGCTCCTGCCAATGTGGCTGCTGCCATCGACGGATTTTGTAAAATAGCCATTCTCTGAGCCTGTTTGATCATCTCAGCATCTTCTTCAGGAAGTGTAACCTGATTCATGCCGATTGCTACGATCTTCAAACCGCGCAGTCCCTGCCATTTCTCACTAAGGATCTTATCCATAGCATCTGTCAGTTCCATTAAATGTCCCGGAATCGCATTCGGACGGATCCCCATCTCTGAAATCCTTGCAAAACCAGGCTGTAATGCTGTAAGGAACTCCGCCTTTAACTGACTGTCCAGTTCCTCTCTTGTGTATTCCTCAGAAACGTTGCCGCACACATTTGTATAAAACAGAATGGGGTCAGTGATCCTGTAGGAATATACTCCATTACAACGTACAGACACATCTATATCAAGACCAATATTTCTGTCTACCACCCGAAATGGGATAGGAGAAGGAGTTCCGAAACGGTTATCCATAATCTCCTTTGTATTAAAATAATATACTCTCTGATCTTTCCCTGTATCTCCGCCAAATGCAAATCTCTGTCCGATCTTGTTAAAGGTATTATTCAAGCTTTCTCCCAGATCACCAGAAAAAATACTTGGTTCTGTGGAAGTATCATAGACGAATTCCCCAGGCTGTGCACACACCTCCACTACCTTGCCCTGATCCACAATAAGCATACACTGTCCGTCTGCAACTGCGATCACAGAGCCATTGGAAATAATGTTGTCATCTCCTTTTTTATTGGAAGATCTTTTCCCAGTCCGTTTCCTGCCCTTCATCACAAGAATGTCCCGATCCATAGCTTCACAATAAAAATATTCCTTCCACTGATCTGCCAGCACGCCTCCAACTGCACCTATTCCAGCCTTAAGTAATCCCATACTTCTACCTCCCGTAAAAATGTTATTATTTATTATTTTACCTCATTTTCCTTTTTTTTTCATCACCTATTTGAATGAAATGCATTTTTCCTTAATTTTTTCAAAAAACGCATAAAAAAAGAAAGCAGAACAAATATCTCTGCTTTCCTTTTATGCTGTCACTGCCGGATAAATTCCAGGCTCTGTCTTTTCAGATCTTTTTAGTCCTGTCCTGTCAAATGCTTTTTTCTGTCAGATACTATTTTCTGTCAAGGGTAAACCAGAATTCCACTCCGTTATCAAAATTCACAACTCCATATTTCTGGTTCATGCCTTCCATAATCGCCTTGACAATAGAAAGGCCAATACCACTGCCGCCATATTCCCTGGTGCGGGCTTTATCCACTTTGAAGAACTTATTCCACAGCTTGGGAATATCCTCCTCCGGTATAGGCGTTCCTGTATTAAAGACTGTAACCTTTACTGTACTTTCTTCTTTAAGGATCTTGATCTCTATCTCGTGTTCCCCTTCCAGATGGTTTAGGGCATTGCTTACATAATTGGTAACTACTTCCTCAGTCTTAAACTCATCTGCCCAAACATAAACTGGCTTCTCTTCCTCGAAAATGATCTTTGCCTCTTTTTGCTGGATCATAATATCCATGGTGGACAGAACCCCCTGGATCAAAGCTGTCAGGTCAAAGCGTTCCATCACGATCTCATCCCTGCCGGATTCCAGATGATTCAAGGTAAGAAGATTTTTCACCAGCTTATTCATCTTTGATGCTTCGTCCATGATCACATCACAGTAGAACTCCATGCTTTCCGGATCATCATTGATCCCTTCCTTCAGTCCTTCTGCATACCCCTGTACAAGGGCAATGGGGGTCTTCAGTTCATGAGATACATTGTCCAGGAATTCTTTACGCATCTCATCGATCTTAACCTTATCTGCAATATCTTTCTGAAGCTTGTTATTAGCAGATTTAAGCTCTGAAATAGTAGTCTCCAGCTGGCCGGACATCCGGTTGAAATTATCTCCCAGAACATCGATCTCGTTGCCTGCATGGCTTTCATACTTTGCTTCAAAATTCAGATCTGACATTTTTCTTGACAGCTCAGTCAGTTCGCTGATCGGCTTTGTGATCCTTCCTGTTACGAGCCAGATCACAATACCGCTGGCAATAATGATCAGCGCTCCTACAAAGAAATAAAACTTATTGGATATGGCAGCGCTTTCCCGGATACTTTCCAGCGGACTCCGAATCAGGAAATAATTCCCATTATCAAAAACGCCCCAGCATTCTACATAATCCATACCCACAAAACGGTCATGTACCTGTTGTACCACATAGTCGTCAGTGGATTCCAGGATCTTGCTCTTTACTTTGTCATCATCCAGATTGCTTGCATACCCGAAAAACAGCTTGTTTCGCAGCTGATCCTCATTCTCCGGCCAGCAGATATACTTGGTGTTATCGCTGTTGATCAATACCCAGGTAAGATTATTTCTGGAACCTGACTGTGCGATTTGCGAAGGCAATTCCTCTTCTGTACCGTCATCATGGACCACTTCATCAACATCGATCTGCGCCAGAACCTCTTTGGCTTCCAGCAAAACCTCTTTCTTCCGTGACACATAGTATTTTTCAAGAAAAATTCCATTGATCAACGTAATTGCAAGCACGGACAGTAAAAGAAGCCCTATAAAAGTAAAGGTGATCTGATGCTTCATAGTGTGCAGTTTTGGGGCTTTTGCGGCTTTTTTATGCTTACCTGGTGATTTCATTCTCCCACCTCGAACTTATAGCCCATACCCCAAACTGTCTTGATGTATTCCCCTTTCTCACCCATTTTGCTACGCAGCTTCTTTACATGGGTGTCAATGGTTCTTGCATCTCCAAAATAGTCATAATTCCATACAGAATTCAGGATCTTCTCTCTGGAAAGGGCAATGCCCTGATTCTCCAGAAAGTATGTGAGGAGTTCAAATTCTTTGAAACTTAAATCCATAGCCTTCCCATCTACAGTAGCAAGATGCGCAGCCTTATCAATCACAATCCCGCCTGCTGACAGTACATCCTGCTGGCTGCCCTGCCCTGTACGGCGCAGGATCGCCTCTACCCTTGCCACCAGGATCTTGGGACTGAATGGCTTGGATATATACTCATCCACTCCCAGATCAAAACCCAGAAGCTCGTCTCTTTCATCACTTCTTGCAGTGAGCATGATAATAGGCACTTTGGAATCCTTACGGATCTCCCTGCACACTTCCCAGCCATCCATCTTCGGCATCATCACGTCCAGGATCACCAATGCAATATCCTTTTCTTTATAAAATATATCCATGGCCTCTTCACCATCACCGGCTTCCAGCACCTGGAAATTCTTCTTTGACAGAAAGTCCTTTACCAGCTTTCTCATACGGCTTTCATCATCCACTACGAGAATCTTAAGTGTATCCATTTATAAACCTCCTTGTTATCCGCCCCAAAAATTATAAATATATAATATAACTGATTTGTGGGCATTTCAAGGCGAGTTTGTGACTTTTGTGTGAAGGGATATGATTGCTATCCACAAGTAATATTTTATCTGGGCCACCGTTCCTCTTTTGGTGGCAGCGGTTCATACCGGTTCTTCCCACCCTCCATTTGATACCAATATGCCACGCTGGACACATCATCCTGCCGCTCAAACAATCCATTATGGGACATTCCGATCTGCTGTACAGTTACGCGGATATCTTCCTGGAAATATATGGGATCCGGAATGTGGAATCTGTACATTCCCCGCATGGGAGGACAGTCATCGTTATGATAAGGATGCGTAGTCAGATCATCATGGGCAGAATAATAAGGATATCCAAGAAAAGGAGTGGAATAGGTCTGTTCTTTCATTTTACCAGGTTCCGGGCTTGCAAAACTCCAGGAACCGCCCACATAATCCTCCATTCCGGTGCCACAGATAGTAGGGTAATCCTTATCTCCATCCAAATAAAATTTCACTTCTCCCTCTCCCCACCAATACCGTTCCAGTGTCTGTAGTGCAATATAAGTTCCTACATAAATGCCTTTTCCATGAACCCCGTCCAGAATGGTATAATCCTTCTTTTTACAGGTTACAGGCTCCCGGTTCCATTTTGCATGAAAATAAAATACTGGATCCGGCAGAGAATCATACAAACAGTAATCAATCTGGTAAAAAAAGGCTGGCACAGGATTTTTATGTTGGCTGATCAAGCGGATCTGTGCTCTTTTCCTGAATGGCATAGAAAAATAACAGTTCAGTCCACGAGACGGCACTACTGCAATGGGATAAGAATTTACCATACATTCTTTCCCAAAACCACAGCAGAAGAAATCCCCCAATGGTACCTCTACAGCTGGATATTCTTCCTCATCCCAGATCATCTGAAGTATCAGGTCCCGAAGCACAAAACAGTCACCCTGAGAGGTTTTGTTATCTACTGTAATCCAAATATGATTAATTACCCCACACCCATGTATATCTGCCAGAACTGTAGTACTGCCTGGTGCAATATCAGTAAGGCATGGATGACCTTTTCGGCCTTTGCCCAGGCTTCCCGATGCCATTCCTCCTTTACCCTTTTCTCCCGTAGGATTTTCCCCATTAATGGCACGGGAACTGCCAAACTTCCCATAAGGAAAAATATTCCCAAATAAATTCATCAGCGCCTCCTGTCATCAGAACACATATCTGACAATCCAATTCTTTGGTTGCATTCTTTTGTTCTGTTATCTAATTTCGTTCTGTTATCTGATTTCGTTCTGTTCTTCCCCTTCGTACATTTCAAACTGCTGTACCTGCACGCTTCCGTATTCTGCAAAAACTCCTGCATTACCAGGTGTAAAACCATAACATCTTCCACAAAGGGCCACATCATCAACATAAGCTGCCACAATATCATTAGATGTAAGAATGAAAATCTGTACAGTTCTGTCTTCTTTAAAATGAACAGGGCGGGTTTCTTCAAAAAACTGATCCTTTTCTGTTTTCCCGGATCTTTCCAGTACCATTCGGTCATGCCCCAGTTCCAGACGCAGCTGGCACCATTGATTCATTTTATCTCCTGATACATGGAACATGATTCCAACTGCATGAGTTCCTTCTGTCCATTGCAATCTGGCTTTTATCAGGCATACATTTTTCATTGCCCCCAGCTGTATCCAGCCAAAACCATCCTTGGAAACTCCTTCTGTCAGCAAATCTGCTGTTCCTGTTTTTGAACTGCATTTCCAAAATCCAGATTTAGGAATCTGTTCCAGACTTATTCTTTTAGAAAAAGACTGAAGGATCGTATCCGGTATTTTTACACCCAGTTCTCCATTTTCTCTTGGAACCAGCTGATGGACGATCACATTTCCGCCCCATACGTACCTGCCATCATTGGTACAATCCTTCCGGATAGACTGCCATCCCACCAGATATCGGTTGATCCCGTCAGAAACTGTTTTTGCAGCATAGAAATCCCTGCCGTCAAATTTTTCATCCCAGAGAGGCGGTACCCATGGACCTTTAAAGGAATCAGCCATTTTATATTTTGTTTCCCATTGTTTTTCATAGGAGGAATACGTCAGATACCATCTTCCATTCATCTGAAAAACGTCCTGGCATTCCAAAGTGGGATCTATCCGCGGCGAGCAGATGGTATCATAATATGTCCAGCTTCGTATATCCTCTGAAACATATACTGCGGTACAGCCGCTGCGATTCTTATCCCCATCCTTTTCACAGGCAGTAACCAGCATACAATACTTACCAAGAACAGGATTCCAGAATACATGGGGATCTCTCCAATGTCTGCCTGCAAAATGCTCCTCATCCGGGTAGAATATATAATCTCTGTCTTTTTCCCATATCTGCAGATCCCAGCTTACAGCCCGAAGGATTGCCTGCTCATATTTGCCTGCTTTTCCTCTGTTTCCTTCGCAAAATCCGGTATAATAAAAATAATATTTTTCCCCATCCCAGCACACACTGCCTGTTGCAGCATGCCAGTCCTGCTCCTGTGGTGTTCCATTCTGAAGCACCAGTCTGAAATGGTCATAATGCACAAAATCTTTTGTCTCTATTGCATAAATGCAATACTTATAAAGATAAAGAAATGTATACACTCCGTCTTTGTAAAAAGGCATCAAATCCCCACACATTTCCCCATGAGGCATTCCTTCATACTGATATTCCGGTGTATAAAAAATGTAATTACATCCTGTCATAATCTCCTCACAATCTCAGCCTTTTACTGCTCCTGCCACAACGCCTTCAATAATATGTTTCTGCAAAATAAAGTACAAAATCAGAATCGGTATCACTGACATAACCATTCCTGCCATCATCAATCCATAGTCTGACGAAAAATCCCCATGGAAGGACTGGGCTGCAATAGGAAGCGTGTACAATTCCTTTTTTACCAGCACCAGGCTTGGAAGCAGATAATCATTCCAGATTGCCAGCGAATCAATGATCACCAAAGTGACCACCGTAGGCTTTAATAGGGGCAGTACCACAGACCTGTAAATCTTCATTCTGGAAGCGCCATCAATCTTAGCAGCCTCTTCCAATTCCAATGGGATAGAGCTTACAATAGCACCATGAAACATAAAGGTTCCCATACTGACCCCAAATCCTACATGCATGCAGATTAGCGTAAGCCGGCTGTTCAGCACATGAAGCACTGATCCATACACCGAAACAATAGGAATCATCAATACCTGAAAAGGGATCACCATAGACAGGATCATCAGGGAAAAGAACAGCTTATTGATCTTCCATTTACACCTTGCAAACAGATAGGCTGTCATGCTGGAAAATAGAACGATTAAAAGCACACTGACTACCGTGATCAGCAGGGAATTAAGAAAAACATTCCAGAAATCCATTCTTTTCAAAGCAAGAAGATAATTTTCCGGACAAAAGCCTTCTTCACCAATAAGCGACAGCGGATTCTTAACCACATCTCTTTTGCTTTTGAAGGAATTGATCAGCACCAGGAAAAAGGGAAATATGTAAACCAGCAATAAAACAGTAAGCAGAAAAGAACTTTTCCCGTATGTTTTTTTCTTTCTCATGCCTGAACCTCCTTCTTCTTTGTAAAATAGATCTGCATCAACGAAACAAAAGCACAAACCACGAACAGCAGAATGGCTTCTGTCTGTCCCAGGCCATAGTTTTTCTCTGAAAAAGCTTTTCTGTAAACATACATGGAGGCCATTACTGTTGAACCAAAGGGATTTCCTTCTGTCAATGAAAAGTTCAGGTCATATGTCATGAAGCATCTGGTAATTGTAAGGAAAATACAGATAATAAATGAAGAAATCATCATTGGCATAACGATATATTTCCTGCAGGCTTTTTCATCACAGCCGTCAATTTTTCCGGCTTCCAGCAGTTCTTTGGGTACGTTCATCAGACCGGCAATATAGATCAGCATCATATAACCGGAATACTGCCACACAGTTACCAGGATCAGTGCAGCCATGGCCAGCTTTGTGTCAGACAGCCAGGACTTTGAAAGGAATCCAATATCCAGGGATTTGCCAAAAGCCACCAACACCCTTCCAAAAATAAACTGCCAGATATACCCCAGGACAACTCCTCCGATCAGATTTGGGGTAAAAAAGGATGCACGGTAAAAATTCTGAAAACGTACTCCCTTCGTCACCAGCCTTGCCAAATGAAATGCTATGTAATTTACAAGAAGCACCGCAATTCCTGTAAAAATAATGGTTAATAGAAGGGACTGCCAGAATTTCACATCCCCAAAAGCCTTTATATAATTTTCCAGTCCCACTATGTTCTTTTCTCTGGAAATCCCATTCCAATCCGTGAACGTTAGATAAACGCCGTAAACAAGCGGAACCAGGATCGTCATCACAAAAAAGAATAGCGATGGTCCGGCAAATACGAGAAATGTACCTGTATTCTTTATCTTTGTCCTGCTTTTTTTAGATATACTCATGCTGCTCTCCTATGTTTGTCTTTCATTTATTCCTATAAATCCTGCATCTTAAGATCCTGTATTCCAGGGGGCCGACACTTGTTTCAAAAGAGATGCTGTATAATCCCGGCACCAGACTTTCATCTATATATGCACAAGATCTGTACAGCATCTCTTTCTCAGGGTTCAACCAGGATTCTTAAGTTCTCTGGCTGCCCCTGGCATTATCATTCATGATTTTTCCAGTAATCGCTGACTTCGGAAATCAATTCATCACGATCCATGTCACCGGAGATATATTTCTGAAGAATAGCACCAACTACTGTATTATGATCACTTGGCATTGCCTGATACCAATATACAGAAGATCCATTCTTTACAAAGGATGCAACAGATGCACTTAATGCAGCCTCAGGCTCCTGTGTATTATTGGAAAATGCAGTAATCAGAGAACATGTATTTACCATGAATTTCTGGCCATAATCGCTGTATACCAGCCAGTTCAGAAATTCAAGAGCTGCCTTCTGCTCATCTTCAGAAGAATATGCTGCGTCAACTGCGAGCATCTTGGTAGCTCCGCTGACCAGATTATGGGCATTCACTTCATCCTTGGTATCCATCGGGTATGGCATAATTCCCACATTATCTGTAAGTTCACTTACATCTGTGGCCCAGCTTCCATTTGGCCAGAATGCAACGGTTCCTTCTTTCAGATACTCATCATTCATATCATAGGTTGCAGAAAGAGGATCATCTTTGTTGATGTTATACTCCATATATACATCGATCAGATCCATTAATGCATTAAAGTCCTCATCATTCGCCAGATCTTCTTCTCCCTTTTTCAGTCCGTCTACAAAAGCCAAAGATGCTTCTTCACTTCCATCTTCTCTTGCACAATAAGCCTGTCCAAATACATGGCTTGCCAGTGACCAGTCATCCTGGTTCAGTGCAACCGGACTTTCCATGCCGCCTTCTACCAGTTTGTCCAAAAGACCTTTAAAAGCTTCCAGATTGCTATAGTCTTCCCAGTTAAATGTTTCTCCTGTAATCTTCTCGATGGCATCCGCATTATAGATCAGCCCCATAGCTTCAATTACAAATGGGAATCCATATACTTTTCCATCCAGAGTCAGGCCATACTGGGATCCTCCGTCTCCAATCCATTTCTCTCCGCTAAGATCATACAGATATTCCTGATAATCTGCCACATCCGGATAATCCATCATCATAATGGTGTACGGCTCCCCTGCTGCATACTTCTCGGTAATATGGTTCTCTTCCGTATTGGTATAGAATTCCACCTCAATACCTGTTTCTTCTTTAAATGCAGCTCCCATATCTTCCAGGTAATCCTGGATCTCTGTTTTAGTATTCAGAAATGTGATCTTTGTCCCTGAAAGATCTGATTCCTGTGCCATTACTGTGCCAGCCGGAGCCACCATTGAACCAACCATGCATCCTGCCATTAAAAGTGCAATTGCCTTTTTACTCATTTGCTTTCCTCCTTGTTTTCATTTCTTTACATTTTTTTGATGGGTTTATATTAACATATTTATCATTTATAGTCAATTATCTTTTCTTTTTTTACATCGTTTCGTAAATTATGTATAGTTTTCTTTATACTATTTGTCTTAAATCACAATATTTAGTAATACATTTTTTACTTTTTCATTTTATGTATTTACATTTTTAACATTTTACGCTATACTGAATTATAGAAAGAACCCTATATTCAGGAGATGTGAGATGAATAAGAAAAAAACAACCATACAGGACATTGCAGATTCCCTGGGTTTTTCCAGAGTCACTGTATCTAAAGCTCTGAATAACTCTGGTGATGTGTCCCAAAAGACAAAAGAAATCATTCTGAACCGTGCAAAACTGATGAATTATAAGGCCTTCCGGTCAGACACGATTCCTGAGGCAGTCAAAGAAGAAGCATTGCCTGGGCAAAGCGGCAATATTGCCTTATTTTTACATATGATACCGGATAGCTTCCATATGGCCTCCTATTTCATGATGTCGTTAGAACAGGCACTTGGAAAGATCGGCTATTCTCTGTCCCTTCATCTGATCACAGACTGTGAGCTTGCTAACCATACATTACCAGCTAGTTTCCACATCCAGAATACAGATGCTATCCTTGCACTGGAGATTTTTGACCGGGATTACTGTGAATTTCTATGCACCCTGAAAAAGCCTGTGCTTTTCTCAGACATATACAGTTCCTTTACCCAGGGAGACCTGCCTGCAGATATTCTGGTAGCAGACAATTATACTGCTTCTGTAAAACTGTATTCTTCTGTAATCGAAGAACGCAAGCCAAGCACTATAGGATTTCTGGGTGATCCGAATTACTGCCTCAGCTTTTATGACCGGTTCAAAGGCTTTCTGAACGTGGCACAGACCTACGGTTTTCTATCTACTTACAAAGAACACTCCATTATCTCTGATAATAAAAACTTCCAGGATGACCTGTGGATGCAGGATCGCTTTAAGGCCCTGGAGCTTCCAAGCCTGCTTGTCTGTGCCAATGATATCCTGGCTATGAAAGCACTCACCTGCCTGGAACGGTTGAATATCAAGGTACCGGAGGATGTGATGGTCTGCGGATATGACGGAACCCCTACCATTTCCTCCTTGTATCCATCCCTTACCACCATCATTGCCCCCAGTGAAGAAATGGGGATCATGGCTGCTGAGATTCTCAGCCACAAGATCAAGAATCCACAGCTTCCCAACATGATCATTACCATGAACTCCAAGATCAAGAAGAACCGGACTACCGGGAATTATGAAAGGTAATTGTTATTTCTTGCATATAAAAAACTGCTGCACAAACTGTACAGCAGTTTTTTATAGTGGAAGCAGTGGGGCTCGAACCCGCGACCTCTCGCGTGTGAGGCGAACGCTCATCCCAGCTGAGCTATGCTTCCTTCTCATAAATGCAGGCACACTTAAAAGCCTGCATTCTATGGACCTGGCGGGAATTGAACCCGCGTCCGAAAGTCTATCCCTTGCGGCATCTCCCATCACAGTCAATGTTTTAACATTCCCTCCACAGCACGCCCACAGACAGGCTTACTGCTTCAGTAGCTTCATAATACATCTGCCGGGACAAAGCTTAACCGGCAAGGTTTCTCACATAGTCGACGCCAGGCTCCTGATGTGTGAGTGCATCAGGTCTGACGGGCAGCACTTAGGCTGCCATTACTAACTGATCGTCAGCGTTTATATTTAGAATTTCCCGTTTTAACGCAGTTCGGGAGCTGCGGATGGCTTCCTCAACTTCAAAACCCCCGTCGAAACCAGTACAAGCCCGAATAGATAAAATCGGATATCTTTGCTGGTACGCAGACGAATTGAAACTGTGTGGCAGAACATATCTGTCACTACCTGACAGCCGACAGTCTTACCATCAACTCTCTTGTTAAAGAATTATAATCATGTTTCCACCGGCTGTCAAGGCAAATTACAGCATTATTTCAAATCAAATCACAACATTATTTCATATCAATCACAGCATTATTTCAAATCATTTCAACTCAAATCCTATTCTCCGAATTCCTGTGCTGCTTTCTTCAGCATCTGACGGATTGGTAAATGATAAGGACATCTTGTCTCACACTTCCCACATCCGATACATGCAGAAGCCTTCACCAGAAGCTTCTCATAACGGGCTCTTGCCCACTCTTCCAGATTGTAACGTAACAGATAACCTTCCATAAGAAAAACATTCGGAATACCGATCCCTACGCTGCAAGGCGCACAGTAATTACATCTTCTGCAGAAATTGGTTCCCAGCTGTCTGCGCACCTCATCCATCTTCTCTTTTTCTTCTAAGGTAAGAGGTGTCTGATCTGAACAGGCAGCAATATTCTCTTCTAATTCGGCAATCTCAGCCATTCCCGGGATGGTCACAGTAACATCCGGATTGGAACAGACATAACGCAGTGCAAGACGTCCATCCTCAATAGCTCCGCCAGCTAAAGGCTTCATATCAATGAATCCGATCCCCTTCTCTGCGCATTTACGAATCAGCTCTTCTCCCTGATTCTCCACAATATTATATGGAAACATGATAGTCTCAACCCAGTCAAGCTCCAGTGCCTTCTCAAAAACAGCTGTAGAATGTGCAGTCAGACCTATATGTCCGATCTTTCCGGATGCCTTTGCTTCTTTAAGCGCTTCCAGTGCACCTCCTTTGCCGATCACCTGCTCCAGCTGGTCCATAGAAGGATTGTGTACCTGATACAGATCAATATGATCTGTACGAAGATTATTCAGGCTGATCTGGATATCGGCTGCCATTGCATCTTTTGTCCTGGACATGCTCTTGGTTGCGATCACAAACTGATCCCTGATCCCCTCAAGACCATATCCCAGATACTCCTCGCTGACTGTATAGCCTCTGGCTGTATCAATATAATTTACGCCCTCTTCTGCCAGCTTATGCATCAGCGCCCGTGTACCCTCTGCATCAATTTTCTGGATAGGAATACCTCCGAATCCCATCCTTGAAATACGAAGCCCTGTTTTTCCTAAGTATGTATACTCCATCTCTCTCCTTTCCGGGATATTCCCTGTTCTTCAAAAACAGTGTAAAAATCCCTCACTGATAATCATTTACTGCTCATCACCTATAGAGGTGGAAAACCTCTCACATTCGGCATATATTGAAAGGGATGCTGCCATGTGCAGCATCCCTTCTATCCGTGTATCCACACGCATCGCTCTCATGTCTGTCTGAAGCTTCTGCTGCAGGGCAGCCTGACCGCATCAAACTCTGGAGAGATACTCTCCTGTTCTTGTATCAATCTTCAGCTTGTCGCCTTCGTTTACGAAAAGCGGTACCATAACCTGTGCACCAGTCTCAACAACAGCCGGCTTGGTAGCACCCTGTGCTGTATTACCTGCAAACCCTGGCTCTGTCTCTGTAACAAGCAGCTCTACAAACAACGGCGGCTCAATAGCAAATACATTACCATTGTGAGAACAGATCTTAACCATCTCGTTCTCTTTCACGAATTTAAGAGAATCGCCTACCTGCTCTTCTGTAAGGCCGATCTGGTCAAATGTTTCTACGTTCATGAAATAATACAGTCCGCCATCATTGTACAGATACTGCATATCTACACGCTCAATACGTGCTGTAGGGAACTTCTCAGTAGGACGGAAAGACTTCTCCAGTACAGCTCCTGTAATGATATTTTTGTATTTGGTTCTTACGAAAGCAGCTCCTTTACCAGGTTTTACATGCTGAAATTCTACGATCTGACATACATTGCCATCAATTTCCACTGTGACGCCGTTTCTGAAATCACCTGCTGAAATCATACTTGTGTTTCCTCCTTAATTGTGCTTATCGCTAAAAAATATTTTATAATACCCAGGAATATTTTTCAACTGTTTTTTTACTTATCTTGCCATTTATATTTTTCCGTTTCAAATTGTCCTTTGATTTATACAATTTGTCCTTATAAATGATCTCGTTTCTTTTTATTTCTCTTTTAATTTTTCCTCAATCTCACTGATCAGATCATCAAAGGGCTTTACGCCTGTAACGACCTGGATATCGGCAAAACCTGCATAAATAGGATCTCTTTGCTTCAGAAGCTTTTTCATCTTCTCATCCCTGTCATCACCTTCCAGAAGCGGATTGGTATTCCCACTGCCTTCCATACGCTTTTTAAGCACGTCTGCAGATCCTTTCAGGTAAACAACAGTACCCAGCTGTTTTATATACTTCTGGTTCTGTTCCTGTACCGGAAGACCGGAGCCAAGAGAAATGATCTTTTTCTCCTTGTCCTCGATCAAGCCTTTGATGGTCATTGTTTCCAGTGCTCTGTAATACGGTTCCCCAAATCTCTGAAAAATCTCTTTGATAGACATATCCATCTTTTTGCTGATCACTCTGTCCACATCAATAAATGGCAGTCCAAGATCCTTGGACAGACGTTTCCCCACTCGAGTTTTTCCTGAACCCATAAATCCAATGATAACGATATGGTTCATGAATTCCCCTCCTTCTTTTGCTTTTGATAAAAAAATAAAACTATTTTTTCCAGATAACGCTTAAGAACGATCTGGATTTCTTCTTTTGGATGGATCGGCTTCACAAGAATGCAAAAAAGCCCTGCCTTCTTTGCACCGTAAATATCAGTAAATAGCTGATCACCGATAAAAAGTGTATTCTTCCGCTCCGTGCCCAGAAGCTCCATAGCCTTCTGATAGCCCTTTGGCGACGGCTTGCCAGCCTTATATACACAGCATCCACCTGTCTCTTCACAAAAAGGCTCCACTCTATCCTTTTTGTTGTTGGATACAAAACAGTATCCAAAGCCAAGTTCTTTCAACCTTGCAAAAAGGGCTTTGGCCCTTTCATCTGCCGGTGCCCCATGAGGCACCAGCGTGTTATCAATATCAAACAGAATCCCCCGGAAGCCTTTGGCATATAGCTGTTCAAAATCGATCTGATATGTGGAATCCAGATATTGATCCGGATAAAAGCACTTAAACATTCACTATCCTCTTTCATACAATTTCTGTTTTTGTGTTTCCGTCCCTGGCCTGGCTTCCTACTTTTCAAGATAAGCCTGCATCTCTTCCATACGCTGCTTCATCAGCTGGTACCCATGATCATAAAACTCTGTCAGCTTCTCTACATTCTGCTCAGTTCTTGACACAGGCTCCACCTCCGGACGGATCACAAAAATATGGCCTTCTTCTTCCCATTTCTCCACCAGCTCCATTACCCGGTTGTAATTCCGGTAACGGTTCAAAAGTGCGTTTAAAAGATTGGGATATTTCTTCAATGCAGCCGTATAAAGAAGTCTGCTTTTCCCGGGTGCTTTCTTACGATAGCCTTTATTTCGAGTAAGCACTACCACATTCTTCTGATGCCCCAGCTTCATGGAATGAATCAGAGGCACAGAATCTGCCACGCCTCCATCCACACAAGGAATACCATCCACATCTACCACAGGACTTATTAATGGAATACTGGAAGAAGCCCTGCAGATCGTGAGAAGCCGTTCCCTGTCCTGCTTCTCTGAAAGATACATAGCCTCTCCAGTAAGACAATTGGTCACAACCACTTCACATTGGATATCAGAAGCAAAGTAAGTATCAAAGTCAAAAGGAAAAAGCCGGTTAGGATATTCGTCAAAAAGTCTGTCCATATCAAAAAGATATCCCTTTTTCAAGGCATCCTTTGTACCAATATAACGATTCTTCCGATCCTGGATGATCGTACAGTCCTTTGTCCTGCCGATCTGTTTTGAAACATAATCTATCGCATTACAGGCACCTGCTGAAACGCCGATCACATAAGGAAACTTAACTTCCTTTTCCATCAGGTAATCCAGCACGCC
The DNA here is from genome assembly GCF_013304385.1 of Blautia glucerasea. Taxonomy (GTDB): domain Bacteria; phylum Bacillota; class Clostridia; order Lachnospirales; family Lachnospiraceae; genus Blautia_A; species Blautia_A ammoniilytica. The sequence goes on along the minus strand of NZ_JAAITU010000007.1, from coordinate 70,666 downwards.
GGCAGTAAACACACCTCTTGTGCCGCCGCCTTCCAGTACCAGTGCTGCCTCTTTTTTGCCATTCACTTGTGTCAATGCCCCCTTACCTGTCGCTAAGCGGCACATACTCTGACGGATCCAGTACATTCTTATAAGCCGGACGGATGATCTTGTCTACATTGATCAGCTCTTCCATACGGTGCGCACTCCATCCTACAATACGTGCCACAGCAAACATAGGTGTATATAATTCCAGAGGAAGATCCAGCATGCTGTACACAAAACCGCTGTAAAAATCCACATTGGCGCTTACGCCCTTGTAGATCCGGCGCTCCTGTGCGATCACCTCCGGTGCCAGGTGCTCTACATTGGCATACAACTGATAATCCTTCATCCTGCCCTTTTCCTTGGCAAGCTTCTCTACAAAGCCCTTCAATACCTGTGCACGTGGATCAGATACGGAATAAACTGCATGTCCCATACCATAGATCAGTCCCCGTTTATCAAAGGCTTCTTTGTGAAGAAGCTTCCTCAGATATACGCGGATCTCATCTTCGTCAGAGAAATCTTTGATATGCTTCTTCATATCATTAAACATGCTCATCACTTTAATATTGGCACCGCCATGCTTTGGTCCTTTTAAGGAGCCAAGAGCTGCTGCCACAGCAGAATATGTATCTGTACCTGAAGAAGACACAACTCTTGTGGTAAATGTGGAGTTATTACCACCGCCGTGTTCCATATGAAGAATCAGTGCAAGATCCAGGATCTTTGCCTCCAAATGGCTGTATTTCTTATCTGGGCGCAGCATACGGAGAATATTCTCCGCAGTAGACAAATCCTTCTTAGGATTATGGATATACAGGCTCTTCCCACATGAATAATGATTGTATGCCTGATAGCCATAAACTGACAAAAGCGGGAATACGCTGATCAGGTTCAAACACTGACGCAGAACATTAGGCAGTGCAATATCATCTGGATTTTTGTCATAACAGTAAAGAGTAAGCACACTCCTTGACAGTGCATTCATAATATCCTTGGAAGGCGCTTTCATGATTACGTCTCTGACAAAATTGGTAGGCAGTGATCTCTGATTTGCAAGAAGTTTGGTAAAATCCTGCAGTTCCTGCGCAGTTGGCAGTTTACCAAACATTAAAAGGTAGGTTGTTTCCTCAAAGCCAAATCGGTCATCCTCAATAAAACCTCTGGTAAGATCCTTGATATCATATCCCCTGTAAGACAGCTTTCCTGCACATGGCACTTCCTTGCCATCCACTACCTTTGTGGCACACACATTGGATACCTGGGTAAGTCCGGCCAGCACACCTTTACCATTCACATCTCGCAAACCGCGCTTTACATCATATTTCCCATAAAGAGAAAGGTCCAGGGTGGAATGATCTTTACAGATCTCCGTCAGATTTTCAATTTCCGGCGTTACTTTCATATTAAATCCTGTCATTAAACAATCTCCTTTCTATTGGTAATATTATAACATCATATTTTCTTCAGGTAAACCAAAGAATCCATCCAGCTGCATTCCCGCACAAATCCATGTTACTGTTCACTCTATTCAAAGTATCCCGATATCCTTAAAGAAGCTGTCATAAGCTGATTCTTATCATCGCTGATGATAAGTGGAAAGGAATTCTCTCAACCTGTCAGTTGCCTTTTCCAACTGGCGCACATTTGGCAGATACACAACGCGGAAATGATCTGGCTGTCCCCAGTTAAAGCCTTTTCCAGGTACAAGAAGCACCTGCTTCTCATGAAGGAAATCCAGGGCAAACTGCTCGTCATCCATAATATTGAATTTCTCAGTATCGATCTTAGGGAAAATGTAAAATGCAGCCCTTGGTTTTACTGCTGTAATCCCTGGAATATCAGTAAGTGCCTTGTAGATATAATCTCTCTGCTCATAAACCCTTCCACCCGGCTGGATATATTCATTCACGCTCTGATAGCCGCCAAGAGCAGTCTGTACGATAGACTGAGCAGGAACGTTGGAGCAAAGCCGCATGGAGGAAAGCATATTCAGGCCTTCGATATAACCTTTTGCCTTGTTCTTTGCACCGCTGAGGATCATCCACCCAATACGGAAGCCTGCGATCATATGAGATTTGGACAGTCCTGAAAATGTAACACAGAACAGATCCGGTGCCAGGGACGCAATGGAAGTATGTTCATATCCATCCATAACAAGACGGTCATAAATCTCATCTGAAAAGATGATCAGTTCATGCTCTCTTGCGATCTGTACGATCTGCTCCAGCACTTCCTTGGGATATACTGCACCGGTAGGATTATTGGGGTTAATGATAACGATGGCCTTTGTCCTGTCTGTGATCTTGCTGCGGATATCATCCATATCCGGATACCAGTCAGACTGCTCATCGCAGATATAATGGACAACATTTCCGCCTGCAAGAGTAGCTGTAGCTGTCCATAAGGGGTAATCCGGCGAAGGAATCAGGATCTCATCCCCATTATTCAGGAGTGCCTGCATGCACAGATTAATCAATTCACTTACACCGTTACCTGTATAAATATCACTCATGGTAACATTGGGAAGCTTCTTCAGCTGAGAATACTGCATAATGGCTTTTCTTGCAGAAAAAATCCCTTTGGAATCAGAATAGCCCTGGGATGTACGTACATTACTCAGCATATCCAGGATCACCTCCTGGGGTGCTGAAAAGCCAAAGGGATAGGGATTGCCGATATTCAGCTTCAGGATCTCCATCCCGTCCTCTTCCATCCTTGCCGCCTCGTCTACTACAGGTCCACGCACATCATATAATACATTATCAAGTTTACTGGATTTTTCAAATTTTCTCATAATTACCTCTTTTCTGCCCTGAGGGCACAACGATTATATTTATCTTCTCATATTTACCGATTTTTCGCAAGTCCTCATCCCATGAAGATTGTTAAAAAAAAAATTAATTGTAACTCTTTTAAAAAAAAATAAATGTAACTCTTTTCTTTTTTAATACTTTAGTGTATAATAGCACTCGAAAAAATTTTCATATCAAAATCAATATGGATGAGGAGGAACTACAATGTCTTATACTGAAGAAGTTTATGAGAGAGTCGTAGCACAGAACCCTGGCGAGCCGGAATTCCATCAGGCTGTAAAGGAAGTTCTTGATTCTCTTAAAGTAGTAATCGACAAAAATGAGGAGAAATACCGCAGTGTTTCCCTTCTGGAGCGCCTTGTTGAGCCGGAAAGAATTATCTCCTTCCGTGTTCCGTGGGTTGATGACAACGGTGTTGTTCAGGTAAATAAAGGATATCGTGTACAGTTCAACAGTGCGATCGGACCTTACAAGGGCGGTCTTCGTTTCCATCCGTCAGTAAACCAGGGTATCCTGAAATTCCTTGGTTTTGAGCAGACCTTCAAAAACTCTCTGACAGGTCTTCCTATCGGCGGTGGCAAGGGTGGTTCCAACTTCGATCCTAAGGGTAAATCTGACAGAGAGGTTATGGCATTCTGCCAGAGCTTCATGACAGAGCTTTCCAAATATATCGGTGCTGACACTGACGTACCGGCTGGCGATATCGGCGTAGGCGGACGCGAGATCGGTTATCTGTTCGGACAGTACAAACGTATCCGTGACCTTTATGAGGGTGTTCTTACAGGTAAGGGTCTTACCTATGGCGGTTCCCTGATCCGTACCCAAGCTACAGGCTATGGTGTTGTATACATGCTGGACGAGATCGTGAAAGCACACAAGGATGCAATTGCCGGCAAGACTTTCGTAGTTACCGGTTCCGGTAATGTTGCTATCTATGCAGTAGAAAAAGCACAGCAGTTAGGCGGCAAGGTTGTTGCCATGTGCGATTCCAACGGATTTATCCATGATCCGGAAGGCATCAAGCTTGATATCGTAAAAGATATCAAAGAAGTGAAACGTGGACGTATCAAAGAATATGCAGACCGTGTTGAAGGTGCTACCTACACAGAAGGTCTCGGCATCTGGAATATCAAATGTGATGTATATCTGCCATGTGCAACTCAGAACGAGCTTTCTCTTGACGGTGCAAAAGCACTGGTAGCAAATGGCTGCAAATATGTAGTTGAGGGTGCTAACATGCCTACTACTCTTGATGCAACAAGCTACCTGATGGAGAATGGTGTTCTCTTTATGCCTGGTAAAGCAGCTAACGCTGGTGGTGTTGCTACTTCTGCTCTTGAGATGAGCCAGAACTCCATGAGACTTTCCTGGACTGCTGAAGAGGTAGATGAGAAGCTTCACAACATTATGATCGATATCTTCCACAAGACAGATGATGCAGCAAAACGCTACGGCATGGAAGACAACTATGTAGCAGGCGCTAACATCGCCGGCTTTGAGAAGGTTGTTGATGCTATGATGGCTCAGGGGATTTGCTAATTCCTGCTCCACCTTACCTAAGTAAATGATTAACCGCCTGTGCTTTTGCACAGGCGGTATTTTTATGCCATACAAAAAAGACCTTGAAGGGCTGGATTTCTCCAGTCATTCAAGGTCAATTCTTACGTTTGGACAATTATTCATAGCTGGGTAATATGCCCTTAACAGGGCAAATACCCAGGCTTTATACAAAAATCAAATTATGCGTTCTTCTCAGCGATTGCTGCCTGAGCTGCTGCCAGACGAGCTACCGGTACACGGAACGGTGAGCAGGAAACATAATCAAGACCGATCTTGTTGCAGAACTCTACAGAAGACGGATCTCCACCATGCTCGCCACAGATACCTACATGAAGGTTTGGATTAACCGGTTTTCCTAATTTGATAGCCATCTCCATCAGCTTGCCAACGCCAACCTGATCCAGTTTTGCAAATGGATCGTTCTCGAAGATCTTAGCGTCATAGTAAGCGTTCAGGAACTTACCAGCATCATCACGGGAGAATCCGTAGGTCATCTGAGTAAGGTCGTTTGTACCGAAGCAGAAGAAGTCTGCCTCTGCTGCAATAGCATCAGCTGTAAGAGCGGCACGCGGGATCTCGATCATAGTACCAACTTCGTACTTCAGATCAACGCCTGCTGCTGCGATCTCAGCATCTGCTGTCTCAACAACGAATTTCTTAACATATTTAAGCTCTTTTACATCACCTACAAGCGGGATCATGATCTCTGGGCAGATGTCCCAATCAGCGTGTGCTTTCTTAACTTTGATAGCTGCACGGATGATTGCAGTTGTCTGCATCTTAGCGATCTCAGGATAGGTAACTGCAAGACGGCATCCACGATGACCCATCATCGGGTTGAACTCGTGAAGGGAAGCGATGATCGTCTTGATCTCCTCAACGCTCTTGCCCTGTGCCTCAGCAAGCTTCTTAATATCCTCTTCCTCTGTAGGAACGAACTCATGAAGCGGCGGATCCAGGAAACGGATAGTTACCGGGTTGCCTTCCAGAGCCTCGAACAGTCCTTCAAAGTCATCCTGCTGATATGGCAGAACCTTTGCAAGAGCTTTCTCTCTCTCCTCTGCTGTTGTGGAGCAGATCATCTCACGGAATGCATCAATACGTCCCTCGCCGAAGAACATATGCTCTGTACGGCAAAGACCGATACCTTCTGCACCAAGCTCAACTGCTTTCTTAGCATCAGCAGGAGTATCTGCGTTTGTACGAACCTTCATAGTTCTGTATTTGTCAGCCCAAGCCATGATACGGCCGAACTCACCAGCGATTGTAGCATCTACAGTCGGGATGATACCGTCATAGATGTTACCTGTTGTACCATCGATGGAGATGAAGTCTCCCTCATGGAACTCTTTTCCGCCAAGTGTAAATTTCTTATTAGCTTCGTCCATAGCGATATCACCGCATCCGGATACACAGCACTCACCCATACCACGGGCAACTACTGCTGCATGAGATGTCATACCACCACGAACTGTCAGGATACCCTGAGCAGATTTCATACCTGTGATATCCTCTGGAGATGTCTCAAGACGAACAAGAACAACCTTCTCGCCTCTCTCAGCCCATTCAACAGCATCATCAGCTGTGAATACGATCTTACCGCAAGCAGCTCCAGGAGAAGCTCCAAGACCTTTGCCCATCGGTGTAGCAGCTTTAAGAGCCTTAGTATCAAACTGAGGATGAAGAAGTGTATCAAGGTTACGAGGATCGATCATTGCAACTGCCTCTTCCTCAGATCTCATTCCCTCATCAACAAGGTCACAAGCGATCTTCAGAGCAGCCTGAGCGGTTCTCTTACCATTACGTGTCTGCAGCATGTATAACTGGCCATGCTCAACAGTGAACTCCATATCCTGCATATCTCTGTAGTGTGTCTCCAGAGTATGGCAAACTTCTGTAAATTTAGCGAATGCTTCAGGGAACTTCTGCTCCATCTCAGCAATGTGCATAGGTGTACGAACACCAGCAACAACGTCCTCGCCCTGTGCATTGGTAAGGAACTCACCAAACAGACCTTTGTTTCCTGTAGCTGGGTCTCTTGTAAATGCAACACCAGTACCACAGTCATCACCCATGTTACCAAATGCCATCATCTGTACGTTTACAGCTGTACCCCAGGAATATGGGATATCGTTGTCACGACGATATACGTTTGCACGTGGGTTGTCCCAGGAACGGAATACGGCTTTGATTGCACCAACTAACTGCTCCTTCGGATCAGATGGGAAATCAGCACCGATTTTCTCTTTATATTCAGCTTTGAACTGCATAGCAAGCTCTTTAAGGTCGTCAGCTGTAAGCTCAACGTCAAGCTTAACGCCTCTCTCAGCTTTCATTTTGTCGATCAGCTCTTCAAAATATTTCTTTCCAACTTCCATAACTACGTCAGAATACATCTGGATGAATCTTCTGTAGCAGTCCCATGCCCAACGTGGATTGTTGGATTTCTCAGATAATACAGCAACAACGTCTTCGTTTAAACCAAGGTTCAGGATAGTATCCATCATACCTGGCATAGAAGCTCTAGCGCCAGAACGAACGGAAACAAGCAGAGGATTTTCTTTATCACCAAATTTCTTGCCGGTGATTCCTTCCATTTTGGTGATTGCTTCCATGATCTGACCCATGATCTCGTCATTGATCTGTCTGCCGTCCTCATAATACTGTGTGCAAGCCTCAGTAGTGATTGTAAAGCCCTGCGGAACAGGAAGACCCAGGTTTGTCATTTCAGCAAGGTTGGCACCTTTACCACCCAGAAGGTTTCTCATATCAGCGTTACCTTCTGTAAACATGTAAACCCATTTTGCCATTTTACATTTTCCTCCTAAATAAATTGTTCTTTCAACATGAAATATGTTTTTTATACGCACATAGTTATTTTATAGAGTTATCCGGCAATAGTCAAGGCTATTTTTCGCTGTGTCTGTATTTTTACCAGTCTTTTTTGTCTATTTTCGTTTTTTTCCTGCATTTTTATTTAATACCAGGTGTCTGGGCAGTCCGTTTACCATCATCGGAGGATAGTCTCCCTGGATCAGAGGCTTGATATAATCAATGAAATCCTTGGTAACATTGGTAGCATCCTTATTCATCCAGCTTCTTGGAACCAGCTTCTCCTCATTGGCGATCCTGTGCACATCATAAATCCCTGTGGCAGCCATGTAAGGATCATCTGATACACGGTCGATCACGATCATCTTACCTGTATCTCCTTCATCTGCTGCTTTCACCGCAGCGCCGCCTACCATAAATGCTTCGTCAATGTCCACCCTGGATGCCATATGGGATGCACTTCTTTGTAAAGTAGAAAGCTCCACTGCACGGGTCTTGCATCCACACTCTGCTGCCAGGAAATTGGCCAGATAAGTAGCTGTACCCTGCAGCTGCTTATGTCCGAAGGCATCTACATAGTCTCCTACATTTCCAAGCTCGCATACATAACGTCCGTCTGCCAGTTTGATACCCTCAGAGACTGCGATTACAATAGAGGATTTCTTTTTCAGCAGTTCCTTTACCTTTACCAAAAAACGGTCAATATCAAAAGGAACCTCTGGCAGATAGATCAGATCCGGACCTTCACACTCTTCTGTCTTGGCAAGAGCAGTGGCACCGGTAAGCCAGCCTGCATTACGGCCCATGATCTCCATAATAGTGATCATATTTTTCTTATAGGTAAGGCCTTCCGCATCCCGGATCACTTCCTTTGTGGATGCCCCAATATATTTGGCAGCACTACCAAAACCAGGAGTATGGTCTGTCAGTGCCAGATCATTATCAATGGTCTTAGGCACCCCAAGGAACTTCTGGGTCTGGCCGGTAAGGATGGCATAGTCGGAAAGCTTCTTAATGGTATCCATAGAATCATTACCGCCAATGTAGATAAATGCATCAATATCCAGCTTGTTCAGGATCTTGAAAATCTTCTCATAAATATCTCTGTCTTCATGGATCTCCGGCAGCTTGTACCTGCATGACCCAAGAAAAGCAGACGGTGTTCTCTTCAACAGTTCAATATCAATCTCGGAATGGATCTGCGTGGACAGATCAATGTACTGTTCATCCAAAAGTCCCTGGATCCCGTGCAGCATACCATAAACTTTGTTAAAGCCTCGCTCAATGGCATTCTTGTATACGCCTGCAAGACTGGAGTTAATAACAGAAGTAGGACCTCCTGACTGACCTACGATAATGTTTCTTTTTTTCCCCATAGTGACATTTCCTCCTCTACATTGGTTTATAATAGTAAATTTTAACAACCAAAGTGTAGGAAGTCAATGTTTTATTGTAAGATTTTGATTAATATATTTTTTACGCCAAATAAAATCATGGAAATAATAGCTGTACATGCAAATATCAGCACAGGTGCATATGTGCTATATGCCATACTCCACGGATCTGTACCGTCTTTCAAATAAAGATCCATCACTGTGATCACAGCCGGATGAAGGATATAGATCATTGTTGCACAATTCCTGCCCAGCCATGCAAAAAATCCGGTAAGAATCCTTCTTTTGTAAAAGCCTGCCCAGCAAAAGAACACACAAAATACACACACAGTAAGAAACGTAGTACTGATATAATGCTCCCGTGGTGCATTTGCCTGCACAGACTCCAGATATCTTCTTTCGTAAAAACTGGTCCAGGTAAATACTGCCCCACCTGCAAGAAACAAAAGTCCTTTCCACCAGCTGCTTTTTTCCAGCTTTTTCTCTTTATGGATCCCTAATGCCCAGCCAATGGCAAAATAAGGAATCCCTACAAACAGATAATTTCTTACGTAAATATAATCAATCTCCTGGTTCCATAAAAGCAGGGAATACTTTCCAAAGATCAGATCTCCGGCAAGAAGAAAGGGTGTCAGAATCAGCATCCAATACTGTTTTTCTTTTTTTACAAGCCAGGCTGCCAGGATCAGCACATACAGGATAGCACCCAGATACCACAGATGGGAACGAAAAGGAGATTCATTGGTAATGAGCAGATCACGGATCTTCTCAGGGGTAAGAAGCTTCTGAAGCTTTCCCTGAATATTGCCTGTGCCATAATAATACACAACAAAAAGATCCCATACAAAATAAAACAGGTTCGCCAGGATCCCTATCCTCAGGATCTTAAGGATCTGTTTTTTTTGTTTCCCTTTTCTTATGGTATCACTGTAGAAAAACCCTGTGATCATAAAAAACACAGGAACTGCAAACCTGAAAAAGATCTTCAGATACATCCCAGCGTCTCCCGGAAATCCCCGATGTATGCTGATCACACCAAAAGCACATATACATTTCAGGATATCCAGTGTTTCCCATCTTTTTTCCATAAAATAAACAGGGGCCTGCCCTTTCACAGGCAGACCCTTTTACCTCCGATTATTTACCTACCTCAAAAGTGAACTTATCTGCAAAATATGCATCCAGCTCATCGATCTTAATACGTACCTGCTCCATGGAATCACGCTCACGTACGGTTACGCAGCCATCTGTTTCAGAATCAAAGTCGTAAGTGACACAGAACGGTGTACCGATCTCATCCTGTCTTCTGTAGCGCTTGCCAATATTTCCTCTGTCATCATACTCACAGTTATATTTCCTGGAAAGGCTGTGATAAATAGCCTCAGCACCATCATTCAGCTTCTTGGAAAGCGGAAGTACACCAATCTTTACAGGTGCAAGTGCCGGATGGAAACGAAGCACAGTACGTACATCATTCTTCTCTGCATCCAGAACTTCCTCATCATAAGCGCTGCACAGAAATGCCAGTACCATACGGTCAGCACCAAGTGATGGCTCGATCACGTATGGGATGTATTTCTGCTTCTTCTCATCATCAAAATAACTCAGATCCTGACCGGATACGTTCTGGTGCTGTGTCAGGTCATAATCAGTCCTGTCTGCAATCCCCCACAGCTCGCCCCATCCAAACGGGAACAGGAACTCAACGTCTGTGGTAGCCTTGCTGTAGAAGCTTAACTCCTCCGGTGAATGGTCACGGTAACGTACCTCATCCTCCTTAAGGCCAAGGGCACTAAGCCAGTCAAGACAAAACTTCTTCCAGTATGCAAACCACTCCAGGTCTGTATCCGGCTCACAGAAGAACTCCAGCTCCATCTGCTCAAACTCACGGGTACGGAATGTAAAGTTACCTGGTGTGATCTCATTACGGAAGGATTTACCGATCTGAGCAATACCAAATGGAATCTTCTTTCTGGAAGTTCTCTGTACATTCTTGAAGTTAACAAAAATACCCTGTGCAGTCTCAGGTCTTAAATATACAGTGTTCTTAGCGTCTTCTGTAACACCCTGGAATGTTTTGAACATCAGGTTAAACTGACGGATGTCTGTAAAGTTGTGCTTCCCACAGGTGGGACACGGAATGGAATGGTCTTTGATAAAGTCCATCATCTTCTCCTGGGACCATCCGTCAACGGATCCGCCTTCGATCTCCAAGCCTTTCTCTGCACAGAAATCCTCGATCAGCTTATCTGCGCGGAAACGCTCATGGCACTCTTTACAATCCATCAGAGGATCAGAAAATCCTCCCAGATGTCCGGAAGCGATCCATGTCTGAGGGTTCATAAGGATGGCACAGTCAACGCCTACATTATAAGGAGACTCCTGAACAAATTTCTGCCACCAGGCACGCTTTACGTTATTCTTTAATTCCACACCCAGATTGCCGTAGTCCCATGTGTTCGCCAGACCACCATAAATCTCTGAACCGGGATATACGAAGCCTCTGGCTTTTGCCAATGCTACGATCTTGTCCATTGTTTTTTCCATAACAGTTCTCCTCATTTTCTCTTCATGATATTCCGCCTGCAAGCAGCGGTTTTATTTATTCAGGAATGCTGTCATTCCTGCTGCAAGATGCGCATGTCACCTTACATCTGATGTTCCTAATTATACTAGCATCCCCTTGGTTTTTCAACCTTGAAATTATTTCATCACTTCCAGGACCTGAAGACTTTTAAACTTTCTGTCTGTATTTCTTTCCACATATGTATGGATGCAGTGCTCCAGTTCCTTAAGTACCTGTTCGTTCACAGTAAAGGTATACAGCTTATTCATTGGCTGGCTTACAATAAATTCCATGGCATATACTGCAGCACCGGAGATCCTGATGGCATCCGGTGCTGTCCTTTGGTCCACACATTCCCGGCAGACAATGCCGTGAAGGCTCTGGGAAAAGAAAAGCTCTTTCATTTCTCCTGCTCTGCGTCCGCAGCTGCCACAGGAAAAAACCTCCGGCATCAGTCCCTGTTCTGCCATAGTACGCAGTTCAAATATGCACCGCACCAGTCTGTCATCAATCTTTGGATTCAAAAGCGCACGTACAGAAAGATATAAAAGATTCATCATTTCTTTTTCATCTGTGCCTTCCTGTCCAAAATAATCAGCCAATTCCAGGAAATAGTAACCATAATAGATACCCGGCTGCTCTCCTGCAAGCTCTACAAAATGATGGGTAACTGATACCTGGTTCAGGTTGTAGCTGCTGCGCCCTTCATAAAGGGTAAAGCTTCCAAAAACGAAGGGATTGGCAGCCGCCATAAACGGACTGTTCTGCCGCCTTGCTCCCTTTGCAAAAGCTGAAATCTTCCCCCTCTCCCTTGTAAGAAGAAGGATCCGTTTGTCATATTCTCCTACAGGCATTGCAGACAGAACGACTCCCTGTACTGTGATCAGATCACTCATTTTCAGATTTCCTTCTTGTCATAACCAAAATTCTTGATCATAAAATCACTGTCGCGCCAGTCTTTCTTTACTTTTACCCAAAGCTTCAGATTTACCTTTGCTTCCAGCATCCGTTCCAATTCATATCTGGCATTGCTGCCGATCTTCTTCAGCATGGTGCCGCCTTTGCCGATAATGATCCCCTTATGGGACTCCCGCTCACATATAATGGTTGCTTCAATATCATACATCAGGTTCTTCCCGGGACGTTCCTTCATCCTATCAATGGCCACTGCGATCCCATGTGGGATCTCTGCGTCCAAAGCATGAAGAGCCTTTTCACGGATGATCTCTGCTACGATCTGTCTCTGGGGCTGGTCTGTAACAGTATCCTCATCATAAAACATGGGGCCATAGGGAAGATACTTGAAAATACTGTCAATAATGTCCTCTGTATTCTGTCCGCGAAGCGCAGAGCAGGGAATGATCTCTGCAAAATCACAGATTTTGCGGTAAGTGTCAATGGCAGGAAGGATCTCTTCTTTTTTGACGGTATCGATCTTATTGATAATCAGGATCACCGGAACCCCTACCTGCTGAAGCTGCTCGGCAATATGCCTTTCGCCTGCTCCGATAAAGGTGGTGGGTTCTACCAGCCACATAATGGCATCTACCTCTTTCAGGGTACGTTCTGCCACAGCAACCATATACTCTCCCAGTTTATTTTTGGCCTTATGGATACCAGGTGTGTCCAGGAATACGATTTGTCCCTGATCACATGTATATACGGTCTGGATCCTGTTTCTTGTAGTCTGGGGCTTTTTAGAAGTAATAGCGATCTTCTGGCCGATCAGATGGTTCATTAATGTGGATTTTCCCACATTCGGCCTTCCGATAATAGCCACAAAACCGGATTTAAAATTTTCATTCATAAAATACGTATTCCTCTCTAACAGGTGATCAGTGACTTTGTTTCCATGAAAAGATCTCTGTTCTTTTCTACTTCGCTTTCGCTTCCTACCACGCAGATCTGGCCGTCAGACAGCACAGCCTCCACAACAGGTGCCAGATTGTGGATGTCTTCTACGGTTGCATCCAGGATCTGATCACGCTCCCTCTGAAGCATTTCCTCTGTAACATGAGAAAAATAGGCTGTTTTGGAAATCGCCCCCTGCATCATTGGAGTCCTTGGCACATCCTTGCCACTGATGGTACCGATAATATATTTGGTCATTTCTCTTTCATCTGAGTTGAAATGACGGATGTATTCCGGAACCCCTTTATATACATCCAGAGTACGTGCCAGATGAGGATCCCTGTAAGAAACAAAAAAGCTTTCTCCATTTCTCTTAAATCCGCTCATACAACCGTATGCGCCGCCTTTTACACGAAGATTGATCCAGAGATAGTCATAGCTTAATGCCACTTTCAGAATATCCAGAGCACCTGTATAAGCAAAGCCCTTTTCCACAAAATTACCTGTCTGGGCTACATACTGTACCTGCCCGGCTGTTTTGAAGCCTTCGTTTTTCTTTGTACAACTGATCTGCTGTTTTCCGTCTGTTTCAGTCATATGTGCCATAAGCTTTTTCAGGGAAACAAACTGTGTCTTTACCATCTCCACAGATTCTTTTTCACCGGTATAGCTAATGCTCATATTTTCCTGGCAAAGGATCTGTCCCATCACCAGCTGCAGGTTCTGCACGATCTCATCTTTCTTTGCTTCAAAATCCTTTTCCAGATTTTCGATAAAGTGATAATAACCGATTCCTGCCATTTCATCCTGAAATGCAGCCATCCGGGATCCATAGGATGAGCCTCTAAGCACAGCTGTCTGATGTCCTGCTGATACAAGAGATGCCTGTGCTCTGGATTTGATCTGGGCAATGATCTCATAGAGCCGCTTTGTATCTGTAAGCTTTGAAGTACACAAAATCTCACGGATCATAGAAAACAGAAATTCATACTTAGGATAAAGAGCTTTACCTCTTACTGAAAACATCGCTGTGAATTTCTGAGGATCCTTTGCATCGTCAAAAACTTCCACACCGCACATAATCCCGCCTGTGTTTTCATTGATCTCATTAAACAATGCACCGTAGGTATAATTCTCTGTATCTACCAATCCAAGCACAGACTTTAACAATCCAAGATAATGGATCTTTTCTATTTCCATATCCTGTACCTGGAACATCAGATCTGTATATCCGATGCCATTAGTACACACATCATGGTAAAGGAACAGACTTCCATCCACCTGCTGGGGATCGTTGGTCAGCTTTGCAGCTTCCCTTTTAATGTCTGTCCGTTTTAACATAGGGATGCACTCCAGAAAAGCCGGATCCTCCTCAGCTTCCTGATAGGCTTCCAGTTCCTGTGTCCTTTTAACCATTTCAGCCAGTTCTTTTTCTGACAGACTCTTGCGGTAGTTCTCCAGTTTATCTGCCAGTTCTTTTTCACGCTTTGCTGCCAGCCCTTTTTTGGGAACAAGACAAAGCACAGCCCCATGAGGATTCTCAAGCAGGCAGTCGCGGATCAGCTGTTCAAAATATCCCTCATCTACAGATTTTTTCAACTGCTCAAAAACAGCCAGCTGCTGAACCTGTGCAAAGGGCTTTTCATCACCATACAGCCAGTCACCCATAATGTCCAGTCCGTACATCAGCCCCTTGGGATAAGAACCAAAGTCTGCTTCTCTGTATCGGAACTCCATATAATTGATCCCTGCCAGGATTGCTTTTTTATCTACACCATTGTGGACGATCTCACCTAAAACCTGACGGATCAGACTTACAAATTCCTCTTTTTTATCAAGATTGGATCCTTTTGCCACAATTGTAAAATATGGCTGTAAAATCCCATCCTCAAAGGAACCGTAAATGTCTTTACCGATCCCTGCATCCAGAAGGGCTTTTTTCAAAGGTGCCCCCGGTGCACTTAAAAGGGCATAATCCAGCACCTCAAATGCCAGGCATTTCACATTATCAGTAGTATCTCCCACAACCATATTGTAAGAAAGATAAGAGTTGTCCTCTTCTCCTTCATTCTCTGCCACAGGATATTCCTTCACAGTATCCCTGCAGGCTTTAAATGCAGGTTGGGGAGCAATGTGGGAATCCACATCCAGTGCTTCAAACCCTGACAGATAATGTTTGTCAATAAATTCCAGCTTTTCTGCCATATCCATATTGCCATACAAGTAAATATAGCTGTTGGAAGGGTGGTAATAGGTTCGGTGAAACTGAAGGAACTGTTCATAAGTCAGATCCGGGATATACTCCGGGTCACCGCCTGATTCTACCCCATAGGTAGTATCCGGGAAAAGAGTATTCATGATCTCCCTTTCCAGTACATCATCCGGTGAAGAGAAAGCTCCTTTCATCTCATTATAAACAACTCCATTATAGGTCAGCGGTCCTTCCGGCTTTTCCAAATGGTAGTTCCAGCCTTCCTGGCGGAAAATCTCTTCTTTTTGATATATATTTGGAAAAAATACAGCATCCAGATATACATGCATCAGATTCTGGAAATCCTGATCATTACAGCTGGCTACCGGATAACAAGTTTTGTCCGGATATGTCATTGCATTTAAAAATGTATTCAGGGAACCTTTTACAAGTTCCACAAATGGATCCTTTAACGGAAACTCCTTAGACCCGCACAGCACGCTGTGCTCCAGAATGTGAGGAACTCCAGTGCTGTCTTTGGGTGTAGTGCGGAATGCAATGGAGAAAACCTTGTTCTCATCATCATTTTCAATCAGCATTACCCTTGCCCCTGTTTTCCTGTGGGAAAGAATATATCCCTTAGAATGAATATCTGTCAGATCCTCTTCCCTGATCAGTTTGTAGGCTGTTAATTTTTCTTTATCCATAAATGCCTCCAGTTATTTACCGTTGATCTTTTTTATGCACTGATTATAAATACGCTTATAGGTAGTACTATCATAGTGAAGACCGTCATCATACCGTACAGTCTTTCCCACACCGCCTAAAGTACTGTAACCTGTACGCATCAGAAAGCGGTATGTATCAATATAAGTAAAGCTGTCACTAAGTCCGGCTTTCAGTTTGTTATTAAAGTCCCGGATCTTGGTCTCGTTTTTATATACAGACCTTCGCATAGCATTATTCATTGGATTCACAGACATGTAAAAAAGCTTACATCCTCTTGCTTTCAGCTTTTCTGCCAGTTGATTCATATAGGTAATGTATGCGTTACCGTAGGACGGATCATTTGCACCAAGGTTAAATATTACAGCTGCAGGCCGTTTCTCTGAAGCAGGGCAGCGAACCTCCGCAAACAATCTTTGCACTGCAGTCTGCTTCAGCCAGTATAACCCCTGTCCTCCTCTTGCGATCATGGATACGCCCTTAGGTACCTTTCCAAAATCAACCAGAAAGGTTTTCTCCATGCCCCGTGTTCTGGAATCCCCTACAAAAATCACCTTACGGTATTTGGACAGGTTTACTTTCTCCAGCTGATTTTCTTTCAGATCCGGCTCCCTGTTCCTTCTGAACATCACTGCATAAAGCTTATGATTTCCATTGATCCGTATCCTCTGACCAGTTTCATATTTTGGTGCTTTCGTCTGCCCCGGTTTGTCCGACCAGCCCATAAATGTGCAGGCAGATGTATTCTTTATCCCAGGCAGGGTAATATAACCTTCCTTATCTACGGATACTGTTTTATATAGTGTGCCGTTTTTTCTGTAAAAAGATACTTTATTTGTATTTTTGCTGTCTGAAACTGCAGGCGGAATATCCTTGATCTGTATGCTGTTCCCTGAGGAAACTGCAGGTCTGCCGTATACAGTCTGGGGCATGCAAAGACAAAGCGCACAAACTGCTGCTGCCGTTTTTTTAACAGCCTTGCCCCATCTTCCCTTTATCCAATCTGTAAACTCCCTCATGTTAATAATCAGATGCCTCCCTCTCCGGGAAAGTAGAGTTCATACACCTCACGGGCGGCTCTGGTGATAAGACTAAGTTCTTCTTCCATTTTGATGGACATTGGGAGATGAATGGCTGTTTCATAAATATCCTTCTGGATCTTCTGCTTTGCTTTGTCCTTGCTAATGCTTACGATCCCGCAAAGAGTGGTATTGTAGGATCTGTCTGTCTGGCAAAGATCCACATACATCTGTACAAGATGACAGCATTCTCTGTACAGAATCTCCTCATACAGTTCTCCTTTATTTCTCAGCTGATCAAACTGAAGGCGGCGTAAATGCTTATTGATCTCTTTCTGTGCACCTTTAAATCCAAACAACTTCTTACCTGCTTCTTTATTGAATTCCATGACCATCCACAGTGAAAGGAAACCGTCTGCGCGATTCTCCTTGTCTACTTTGGATGGCTCTGCATAACGGATCTCCCACAGTTCCTTACGGATCTGATTCTCCTCGGGACACTCTCCTGCTGCAATGGACTGCTCCAGCAGCTCTTTTCTTTTCATTGGGTCATGTTCCTTATAATACTGTGTAATAATAGGTGTATCCATAAATTCAATATCCTCCTGGTTTTCTCTTTCTGTTGTTACGATTGGCGGCAGGTCACTGTTCCTCATAGGTCAGTTCTGTCTCTGCCATATTCAGGGCTTCTTCGATTACTTTATCCATATCCATATAACGATACATACCCAGACGTCCGCCGAACAGTACATTTTTCTCTTCTAAGGCTCTACGCTCATATTTGTCAAACAGTTCACTGTTCTTCATGTCGTTGATAGGATAATAGGGCTCTTTGCCCTTTTCCCATGCTGCCGGATATTCTCTGGTGATCACAGTCTTAGGCTGTGTGCCAAACTCAAAATGCTTATGTTCAATGATCCTGGTATAAGGCACCTGATAATCTGTGTAATTCACAACTGCATTGCCCTGGTAATTGCCCATATCCAGAACCTCAGTTTCAAAGCGAAGTGAACGGTACTCCAGTTCCCCATAGCAGTAATCATAAAATTCATCGATCATTCCTGTAAACAGGATCTTGTCAGCCTGTGCAGACAGCTCCTGACGATTGGCAAAAAAGTCCGTTTTCAGGCACACTTGCACTCCTTCCAGAAGTTTCTTAATGATCTTGGTATATCCACCCACTGGAATTCCCTGATAAGGATCTTTAAAGTAATTGTTATCATAAATGTAGCGGAGCGGCAAACGTTTGATAATAAATGCAGGAAGATCCTTACACTCTCTGCCCCACTGCTTTCTGGTATAGCCCTCTACCAATTTTTCGTATACATCCTGTCCAACCAAAGCAAGAGCCTGCTCTTCAAGGTTCTTTGGATGGGTGATATGCATACGGCTGATCTGCTCCTGGATCTTTGCCTTTGCCTCTGCCGGAGTCTTTACTCCCCACAGCTGATGGAAGGTGTTCATGTTAAAGGGCAGGTTGTAAAGCTCATCCTTGTAGATAGCTACCGGAGAATTTACAAAATGATTAAAGTCTGCAAACTGGTTCACGTATTCCCACACATTCTTCTTTGATGTATGGAAAATATGGGCTCCGTATCTGTGTACCTGGATCCCTTCTACTTCTTCTGTATAAATATTTCCGCCAATATGATCTCTTTTGTCAATCACAAGACAAGTTTTCCCTTTTTGGGCCGCTTCATGTGCAAACACAGCCCCAAACAAACCTGCTCCAACGATCAGATAATCATATTTCTTCATTTAAAAAGCCCCCTTTTGTAAGTTTGTTATTTACGAAGATATACATTTTTAATATAATGAAGCGCTTTTTCTTCCCCATGGTCACTAAGGATCCGAAGAAGCGCTTCCAGATCTCTTTTGGTCTTTGGATGTACAAACCATAATTTATTTTTGCTTTTCAGATAATACTGTAATGGAGCCTGACAGGTATAAGCATCTCCCATATAGGTTCTGGATGCACTGATCCTGTCCATCACCATCTCCGCAATATATTTTCTGGGCATAGGCGCACCCATGATCACATGTGAATCATCAAGGGAATAATCTACCCAATGCTCATAATGATGTTTATTCCTTCCCTTATGGTGAAGCCATGCTGTGGAAACTCCGGTGGCCTCCCTTTCTGCATTGTTTGGGCTACGGTCTCCCTGATAATACCTGCATCCTACAAGAAATTCCGCAGGCGAATACTTGGAAAGATCATGAAGAAGGCCCTGCTTATATAGTCCGATACGAAAGCAATAACCCATTACCATCAGTTTATGCTTTGTGATTGTTTTGAAGTGAAGCCACGGATGCATGTTTTACCTCCTGCCCTGCATTTTTTGTATCACGTATTTTCTTTTTTCTTTTGCTGGGAACAGGAAGCCGTTCTCCAAGAAGCACTACAATGCTCCTTGGCTGGATCTCCACAGACTTGGTATACTCCCTGGCATTCTCTTTCTCATAGAAGCCATCTCCGGTCAGATCCCAGGTATCAAGCACCTTTTTCCATTGCATGGTATCCGGCAGATCCGGTAATGCCAAAGAACGCTTTTCCCAGTAGAAATTATATCCAATGTAAATATTCTCATCGGCTGTTTGATCTCCTGCATATGCACCGCAGTACAGAATGCCCAGCATGCGGCTGGTATTCTCTGAGCTGCAAAACCAGGCACGTTCGCCGTGGAAGGACATATCTGGAAGCCCCATTGCCAGATAATCTGACTCTCTTAGCTGCGTTGCCCCGTGAAGGATGGGATGCTCCATTCGAAAACGGATCAGCTTCTTTACAAACGTATGGATCCCCTGATTTTTCTTTTGGCCTTTCCAGTCTACCCAGCCAATGCTGTTATCCTGACAATAGGCATTGTTATTTCCTTCCTGGGAATTACAGATCTCATCTCCACCGTAGATCATAGGCGTCCCCTGTGCAAGAAGTACCATGGCAAATGCATTACGGATCTGCCGTTCCCGAAGCTGCCGGATGGCTGTCTTCCTGCTTGGACCTTCCATACCACAATTCCAGGAATAATTATAAGCGCAACCGTCCGAATTATCCTCTGCATTGGCTTCATTGTGTCTGTAATTATAAGATACCATATCATTCATGGTAAATCCATCCTGGCTGGCCATATAATTGATCACACCGTAAGTGTCCGGATTTCTGGAGAGGCGGTATCTGGCTGCTGAAACCATATCCTCGTCACTTTTCAGAAAGCGCCGCATATCCTGAAGAAATCCCGGATTGTATTCAGCAAAGCTACGGTGTACAAATTTCCGTCCTCTGTAAAATTCATTCATATCGTATCCCTGGGTCATGATCATTGTGCCGGCAAGAAGGCCATCCCGAAGAAGCAGTTCCAGCGGAACTCCGTCTCCCAGAAGATGAAAACCGTCTACATGGTAATATTCTTTCCAGAACTGAAGGGCATGTAAAGGAATCAGTGGACTGATATCCCTAGGGAAGAACATTTCCATAATGCAGCCAATTCCAGCCTTATGAAGTGCTTTGACCATATCCTTAAACTCCTGTACCGGATCTCTGCCGGCGCAGTAGGCTTCCTTTGGGGCAAAGTAACTTCCAGGAATATACCCCCAGAAATTCACTTCGTCCTTTTTCCTTCGGCTGGTGATCATCCCTTCCTGTTCCTTTTTATCGGCCACTTCCTGAAATTCATAGGCAGGCATCAATTCAATGGTATTTATCCCTAAATCCTTCCAATAAGGGATCATCTCTGTCAGCCCCTGAAATGTACCTTTTTTCTTTATGGTACTTCCGGCAGCCTTTGTATAGCCTCTTACGTGAAGCTTGTAAAGGATCATATCCTTATATTCTCTCTGGATCCCTTCATCTCCTTCCCAGTCATATGGAGTATCTTTAAGAAGCTCACACCGTACTGCATGAGGATCCTCAGTATACGGACTTCCAAATTTCCTCCTGCCTGTCAGACGGCAGGCACAGGGATCCTGAACCACGCTTCCGTTGATCAGAAAATTGTACTGGCAGCTGGCAACGCTTTTATCTGTAAGACGGATGGCAAAAACTCTGCCTGTTTGGTATTCCCGGCCCATAGGAATCTCCTCAACTGGTGCAAGCTGATTTCGTTTATATAAGAGCAGGGAAACCTGGGCATCCTCAGGAGCTTCAACTGCAAAATTGTATCCGCCCTCCAGCTTGTACGCCCCAAGGACCTGTGGATATCCCGGTTTAATTCTGGTGTTATTCATAGACTGCATATGTTGCCCTCCTACTTTTAAAGATTGATCTCCAATTCCACCGGACAATGATCAGATCCCATAATCTCTGTATGGATCTTTGCATCTTTTAATCTATCTTCTAATGAAGAAGAGGTAAGAAAGTAGTCGATCCTCCATCCTGCATTTTTCTCCCTGGCCTTAAATCTGTAGGACCACCAGGAATAAATCCCTTCCTGTTCCGGATAAAAATACCGAAAAGTATCTGTAAAGCCATGATCCAGTAATTTTGAAAAGCAAGCCCGCTCTTCATCAGTAAATCCTGGATTCATACGATTATTCTTAGGATTCTTAAGATCGATCTCTTTGTGTGCCACATTCATATCACCACAGCAGATCACAGGCTTTTGCTCCTTAAGTTTCTGCAGATAAACAAGGAAATCTGCTTCCCACTGCTGCCGGTATGTAAGACGGCGAAGTTCACTCTGGGAATTGGGTGTATATACAGTAACTACATAAGCTTCCGGAAATTCAAGTGTGATCATCCGCCCCTCTTTATCATGCTCTTCTATACCCATTCCATAAAAAACAGAAAGAGGTTCCTTTTTTGTAAAAATGGCTGTGCCGGAATATCCTTTACGATTGGCATAATTCCAATACTGATGATAGCCCGGAAGTTCTATTTTCACTTGCCCTTCCTGACACTTGGTTTCCTGCAGACAGAAAACATCTCCGTCCAGCTTCTTGAAACTCTCCTCAAATCCTTTGGTCAGGCAGGCTCTGATCCCGTTTACGTTCCATGAAATAAGTTTCATTCTTTGCTCCTTTACCAGGGCAGGATACCTGCCCATATGATGCTGCGAATCTGTTTTCAATTGCTTTTATCCATTTTCGCATACTGTTATAAGTATAACACAATTTAACAGATAAAAACAGCTTTTCTTGCTTGCATACCTAAAACAGCAATGCTATAATTGTTCCGTTACAAAGGAATCTTAAAATACCTATTATATGAGGGGGAATTATGAATGGAAACTTATGAGATTTTCAAAGATCTGGCCATTATCCTGATCTCAGCCAAATTGTGTGGTCTTCTCGCCGGAAAGCTGAAAGCACCGCAGGTTGTAGGGGAGATCATTGCAGGACTTCTGATCGGTCCTTGTATGCTTGGTCTTGTTCAGCAGACAGATCTGATCAGCGGTCTGGCCGAGATCGGTGTTGTTCTGCTTATGTTTTTTGCCGGTCTTCAGACCAGTCTGAAGGATCTGATGCGTACAGGCTGGAAAGCCTTTCTGATCGCCTGTTCAGGAGTACTGGTCCCGCTTCTTGGCGGATATCTGCTTTATAGCTGCTATTATGGTTTTGCTCCCGGCGGTTCTTCCGGTTTTTACTCTGCGATCTTTACCGGAGTGATCCTGACAGCCACCTCTGTAAGTATTACGGTTGCCACCTTGAAGGAGCTGGGCTATCTTAAAACAGAAACCGGAACAACCATTATGAGTGCTGCGATCATTGACGATGTGATCGGGATCATTGTACTGACCTTTGTAATTGGTATGAAAGATCCTAATTCCAAGCCTTCCAAGGTGATCATTTCCACTGTACTGTTTTTCCTGATTTTCTTCATCCTGGGTGTTCTGATCTGCAAATTCTTCCAGTGGCTGGACAAGCGTTATCCTCATACAAGGAGACTTCCTATTTTCGGCTTTGTACTTGCCTTTGCCATGGCCTATATTGCAGAAAAATATTTCGGCATCGCTGATATTACCGGTGCTTATGTGGCAGGTATTATCCTGTGCAGCATTGATGATGCAGAATACATTGCCCGCAAGGCAGATGTAAGTTCATACATGGTATTTGCTCCTGTTTTCTTTGCCAGCATTGGATTGAAAACAAACATTGATCAGCTGACACCTGCTCTTCTTCTTTTCTGTGTACTTTTTGTGGCAATAGGACTGATCACCAAGATTATAGGCTGTGGACTGATGTCCAAGATACTTGGTTTTAGCGGCGAAGATTCTATCAAAATCGGAATAGGCATGATGACTCGTGGAGAGGTTGCCCTGATCGTTGCTCAAAAGGGCCTTCAGGTTGGTATGATCGAGTCCAAGTATTTCACAGCTGTGATCCTGCTGATCCTGGTATCTTCCGTGATCACACCTATTTTCCTGAAATTGCTTTACTCCCGTTCCTCTTCCAGGGCGTTAAGCAAATAAGGAATACCAGTGATATATTGAGTAAATATACAATACCAGTCATACATTAAGCAAATAAACAATACCAGTCATTGCAATCTGGTTACATATCTGTTAGTATAATGATACCTGTGGGTTTGCAAAGTATAAAGCGATCCACAGGTATCATATTAAAGAAAAGCGAGGTTCATTTTTATGAGCGATACAGAATTTGGCTGCAGTGGCAGTACTTCCTGCAGCCCCAGCGACTGTGCTTCCTGTGCAGGCGGCTGTGGCGGCAGTGACATTTCTTCTCACCGTACCATCACTCTCACCATGGAGGATGATACAGAAGTAGAATGTGCCATCCTGACCATCTTCCCGGTAGATGCAAAAGAATACATTGCACTTCTTCCTCTGGATGAGAACGGTCAGAATACTGATGGAGAGGTATATCTTTACTCCTTCACCCGCACAGAATCCGGCGATCCAATGCTGGCAAATATTGAAGATGATGAAGAATACAATAAAGCAGCCGTTGCTTTTGATGTTGTCCTTCAGAATGCACGGGATGCAGAAGAAGCCGGAGCTCCCCTGGAATAATCTTCCAGGGGCTCCGGCTTCTTTTTTGTCTGCCAGGTTTTCCTTATTTTCCTGTGGTACTTCCAAACCCGCCATTTCGCACATCTGTTACATCATCATCTACTGTAATACCGTATTCTACAAAGATTCCCTGCATGAAGCCTGTGCCTGCAGCAATCTCCACAATTTTCCCTTCCTTTGAATCATTGGTCAGCTTTGCAAAAATATGTCCCTCATTATCAGAATAGAAATAATCACTGTCAATGATCCCTACTGTATTATTCAGCTGCAGCCTGTATTTAAATCCAAGACCGCTTCTTGGATAACATTTCAATACCCAGTCCTGTTCCATTTCCACACGGATCCCAGTAGGGATCTTCACAGTTTCACCAGGCTTAATGGTATAACTTACCGGTGCAAAAAAATCATACCCGGCACTTCCTGCAGTGGCTCTTCTGGGAAGAGAAAGATTCTCATATACAGCCTTTACTTCTTCCTCTTTCATTTCCGGAAATGAATCCTTCCAGTCACCGGCAAATCTTTCAAAGCTTACTTTATGGAATTTTCCAATTCTTCTCATAATTCTAACTCCTGTAAAAAGAGCTGCCACATCAATCCTGCAGCAGCCCTTTGCTCTTATTGTAATAATGGAATTTATTTTCTTGCTTCTGCCGGAACATCCTTGATGCTGAAGCTCATTCTTCCCATCTTGTCTTTTCCAAGGCAGATCACTGTCACCTTATCTCCAAGTGTAAGTACATCCTCTACCCGGTTGATGCGCTCCTTGCAGATCTTGGAAATATGAACCATACCCTCTTTGCCTGGTGCAAACTCAACAAATGCACCAAACTCCTTAATACTGATCACACGGCCGGTAAAGATCTGACCCTGTTCAAAATCTGTAGCAATGATCTCAATCATTTTCTTGGCTTCTTCCATACTCTTGGCATCAACACCACAAATGGAAACTGCGCCTTCGTCTGTAATATCGATCTTAACACCTGTACGCTCAATAATCGTATTGATGGTCTTTCCACGCTGTCCAACTACATCACCAATCTTCTGCGGATCGATCTGGATCTGGATGATCTTAGGTGCATAAGCGCCAACGCTTGGACGTGGACCTGGGATACATTTCTCGATCACTTCTGTAAGGATGTACTCTCTTGCCTCTTTGGTACGTGCAATTGCTTCCTCTACGATTTGTCTGGTAAGACCATGGATCTTAATATCCATCTGGATAGCTGTGATACCATCATGGGTACCTGCTACCTTAAAGTCCATATCACCAAAGAAATCCTCAAGACCCTGGATATCGGTCAGGACGATATAATCATCATCTGTATCTCCGGTAACAAGACCGCAGGAAATACCTGCAACCGGTTTCTTGATTGGTACTCCGGCTGCTTCCAGAGACATGGTAGATGCACAGATACTTGCCTGAGAAGTAGAACCATTGGACTCAAAAGTCTCAGACACTGTACGGATTGCATATGGGAACTCTTCTTCACTTGGAAGTACTGGTACAAGAGCTCTCTCTGCCAGTGCTCCATGACCAATCTCACGACGTCCCGGTCCTCTGGACGGCTTTGTCTCGCCTACAGAGTAGGATGGGAAGTTGTAGTGATGCATATATCTCTTAGATGTTTCAAACTCATCCAGTCCGTCCAGTCTCTGTGCCTCGGCAAGCGGTGCCAAAGTAGTCACTGTACAGATCTGTGTCTGTCCTCTTGTAAACATGGCAGAACCATGAACTCTGGGGATAATATCCACTTCTGCAGCCAGAGGACGGATCTGCTTGATGGCACGTCCATCCGGACGCTTGTGGTCTTTCAGGATCATCTTACGTACAGTCTTCTTCTGATACTGGTATACAGCCTCACCAAGTACAGCCAGCCATTCTTCTTTATCTGCAAAAGCTTCTTTCAGCTTCTCAGTAACCTGTGCCACATTGTTCTCTCTTGTCTGCTTGTCATCAGAGAATACTGCCACTTCCATTTCTTCTGGAGGAACGATCTCTTTGATGGCTGCAAAAAGCTCTTCCGGAACTGCACAGGACTGATACGTATGCTTTTCTTTACCACACTCTGCTACGATCTTATCGATGAATTTGATGATCTCCTGATTGACTTCATGTGCCTTGTAGATGGCTTCGATCATCTTTGCTTCGGGAACCTCATTGGCTCCGGCCTCGATCATGATCACCTTGTCTCTTGTGGAAGCAACTGTCAGCTGAAGGTCAGACATATCCTTCTGTGCAAGAGTTGGGTTGATAATAAACTCTCCATCAATCAGGCCAACCTGTGTGGTTGCACATGGACCGTCAAATGGAATATCGGAAATACAGGTAGCAATGGAGGAGCCCAGCATTGCAGGGATCTCAGGATTGCACTCCGGATCAACAGACATAACCATATCTACCAATGTAACATCATTTCTATAATCCTTAGGAAACAGAGGACGCATTGGACGGTCAATCACACGGGAAGTAAGGATCGCATGCTCACTGGCCTTTCCCTCTCTCTTGTTGAATCCGCCCGGGATCTTCCCAACAGCGTACATCTTCTCTTCATATTCTACACTTAAAGGGAAAAAGTCAATTCCCTCTCTTGGCTCCTTTGATGCTGTAGCTGTTGCCAGTACAGTGGTATCGCCATAATGCATCAGGGCTGCACCGTTTGCCTGCTTTGCAACACGTCCGATGTCTACAGTAAGCGTTCTTCCAGCTAATTCCATGGAATAACTTTTGTACATCTTTTTTCTCCTTTTCAATTCTCTTATTTTCTTTGATCTGACACAGAAGCCCGAAACAACTGAAAAAACCATTTGCCTGCCAAAGCAACTGGGCTTTTCAGTAGTCTCGGAATAACTTCTGCTGCCTTAACATAAGAATCCTGCAAAGCAGGATTCTCCGCCTGCGGCGGGTCGCCTTAAGCGACATCTACCCTTCCGCCGCAGTGCGATCCTGCCCGGTAGGGCTTTTTTATGTACTAGGAAATTCCAACGGAATTTCCTAGTACATAAAACAGGGACGGATGGAAATCCGTCCCTTCCGCATACTAATTACTTTCTTAAACCTAATTTTTCAATCAGTGCACGGTATCTTGCGATATCTGTTTTCTTTAAGTAAGCTAACAGACCACGTCTCTGTCCAACCATTTTCAGAAGACCTCTTCTTGAATGATGGTCTTTGTGGTTGCTCTGAAGATGCTCGGTAAGCTCCTGGATCCTTGCTGTAAGGATAGCTACCTGAACCTCCGGTGAACCTGTATCACCTTCGCTTCTTGCATACTCTTTCATGATCGCTGCTTTCTTTTCTTTTGAAATCATCTTTGATTTCCTCCTTAAAATAATATTATAGATGCTCCGGCAAATCCTTACCGTAAGCCTGCAGGTAAACGCCGCATATTAAGAGACGGTCGGAGTTTCCAACCTCTGAATATGGGCTGTACCCACACAAAAGACAGTATAGCATATCCGCCTTTTTCTGTAAACCTTTTTCCATAGAACTTTTCAGTTGTTTTTCATGAAATTTATCATGACTTTTCGTGAAACGTTCCTTTTGTTTCTCATAAAACTTTTCAGTTGTTTTTATAAAACTATTCAGCTGCTTCCCCAGTTTAATTGTTACCAGATACAGCTTTATCTTCCAGCGGCTTTTGCACGCTCCTCTTTCTGCTGCTCAATAGGATCGTCGTCCAAAAGGGAAAAAGCAATGTTGGTAGCATGGTCAGATACTCTCTCCAAACCGGATATAATATCAGAGAACATCATACCTGCGCTGGCTGTACATTCGCCTCTGGTAAGACGCTGGATGTGTGACTCCTGCAGTTCCCTTTCTGTTTCATCTACCTGATCTTCCAAATCCAGGATCTCCTGCATATGTTCCTGATTATTGCTTGAGAACATATCCAGCGCATATGTGGTAATCTTGATCACCATGTCCAGCATGCTGGACAACTCACGCTTGGCAGATTCGCTGAAGCCGATATTCTGCTTCAACCGGGCTTCTGCTGCGTCTGCAATATTCTCCGCATGATCCCCGATACGCTCAATATCATTCACCACATGGAACAAACCGCCAATGCTCTTTGCGTCATCTGCCGGAAGAGTAGTACCATTTACCTTTACAAGATAACTGGTGATCTCATGATTCAGATAATCGATCTGCCTCTCCACCTGATATACCTGTTCGATCTCCTGCTCATCCAGCGTAACCAGTGCATTCATGGCACGCTCCAGATTGGAAATGGCCATATGTCCCATTCTCTCCATCTCCCGGATCGCATCGAATACAGCAGTTGTAGGAGAATAAACTGATTTTTCGCCAATATACTGAAGATGGAAGCCTTCTTCTTCCGTCTCTTCCTTTCCTCTTACAACCCAGCCGGTCATCTTTACGATCTGCTTGATAAACGGTGCAAGGATCAATACCTCCACGATCTTGATCAATGTGTGGGCATTTGCCACCTCACGGCCCGGATTGCTTCCGGAAACAAATTCAATAAAGTGTGTGATCGGTTCCAATGCCACAGTCAGGGCCACATACATGATGATCGTACCCAAAATATTAAACAACAAATGGATCATTGCCGCTCTCTTTGCATCACGCTTGCCATTCAGACCGGCAAGAAGTGCAGATACACAGGCTCCAATATTACATCCAAGGATAATGAAGAAACAGATCCTCATATCCAGCAGCCCCTGATTTGCAAGGAGGAGCACAATACCAACCGTAGCTGAAGAGCTCTGAAGGACTGCTGTAACCACAAGACCTACGATCAATGCTGCAAAATGACCGTTAAGAGATCCCATGATCTCAACTACCTGAGGGGATTCCCTCAAAACTGCCATGGAACTGGACATTGTATTCAGTCCCATAAACAGGATACCAAAGCCAAGAAGTACCTCGCCCACTCTCTGGACTTTCACCTTCTTGGAAATCATTACCAGTATGATACCAGCCATAACAATGGCAGGTGCCAGTGCGGAAAGGTTAAATGAAATCAGCTGTGACGTGATTGTAGTACCAATATTAGCTCCCATGATCACGCCTGCGGCCTGGTACAGATCCATCAGCCCTGAGTTTACAAAGCTGACCACCATAACTGTACAGGCACTGGATGACTGGATCACTGCTGTAAAAAGAGTACCTACAAGGATCCCACGTAATGGGGTCTTTGTAAAGAACTCAAGAATCGCTCTCATCCTGGCTCCAGCCGCCTGTTCCAAGCTGTCGCTCATCAACCTCATACCATATAAGAAGAGCCCAAGCCCTCCCATAAGTCCAAGAATAATCTCTGCCATTGCTCAATTATCTCCCTTGTATTTTACACTTTTTTTACTGTTTCTTTACAGTAGCTACATCATTAACTATATATGATATTTTGGTTTTTGTCCATGAAATCTTTTCCCTGTTGTGCATCTTTTAAAAGCTGGGTCTTCAAAGCCTCAAGGGATGGGAATTTATGTTCCGGCCTCAGATAATGCAGAAATTCTACCTTACAGGGCTTTCCATATAGATCCTGGCTGCAGTCAAACAGGTAGGTCTCAACGCCGATAAAGGATTCTCCTCCCACTGTAGGCTTACACCCAATATTGGTGATTCCCCCATATACCTGGTTATCAAAATGAGAAACGGTTACATAAACACCGTTTGGAGGCATCAGCTTATCCGGATCAGGAATCATATTTGTTGTTGGAAGAAGCATTCTGTGTCCAAGGCCTCGCCCATGCAAAATCTCTCCGGCAAGAAAATAGGGTCTGCCCAGCAGATCCTCTACTTTTTCCATTTTTCCCTTTTTCAGTTCTTCCCGTATAAACGTACTGCTTACCTTTCGTCTGCCATCCATCTCTTTTGAGATGACTTCAGCATGGAAACCGTATTTTGCACCAAAACTTTTCAAAAGCTGGGGAGTACCTTTCCTGCCGTATCCAAACCGATAATCTTCTCCTACTGCTACAAAACCGGCATGCAAATCTCCAAGCAAAATCTCTTTTATAAAATTCTCAGCCTTCTGATGCTTAAAGCTGTCAGTCAAAGGACACTCCACCAAAACATCTATACCTGCTTTTTCAAGGAAATCAGCCCTTTCCTTACGGGAAAGAATCATCTTTTCATTTACATCAATGGCAAAAAGCACTGCCTTAGAGCCTGTCATATTCTTGTATTCCAGTACCTTTTCCACCAGACGCATATGGCCTCTGTGGATCCCGTCGAACTTTCCCAGGGTCACACCGCAAGGTGCAAGCCTTGGAAATTCCCCGTTTATCTTCAGATATTCCATCATCTGCTCCTTAATTCAATTCATGTCCAATACTTGTAAAAATATCACTCATTCAAATAAACATTTTTACAGGGAAATACCTTTGTTTCCCTTGATCCCACTGATAGATCCCCACAAAATTCCCTGTGCTGCCATACATACGGACCCAGCCTTCTTTAACATTTTCATTTACCAGTTCCTGGATCAGGGGATTTCCATTTTGAAGAAGCCTGTCACCAGCCTGGGTACACATCAGTCTGGGATACTCACCAAGGACCTGTTCCACAGGAATCACAAGATGGGATATCTTTCCCTGATCTCTTATCTCTTCCACCTGTGCCAGCGTATAGGCTTCTTCCAGCGTATATCGTCCCACCTTTGTCCTTACAAGGCTTTCCATACAGCCTCCGCAGCCTAATGCCTCTCCAATATCATTGCACAGGGTACGTATATATGTCCCCTTGCTACAGGTGACTGTAAGCTTTATAAGCGGCAGGGCAATCTTCTGGATCTCTATACCGTAGAAAAATACAGGCCTGGCCTTACGCTCTACCGTCTTACCTTCTCTTGCCAGTTCATACAGCTTTTTACCATTTACCTTCAGTGCAGAATACATAGGTGGAACCTGCATCTGCTCTCCAAGGAAGCCATTTACTGTATCTTGGATCTGCTCTTCGGTTACATGTACCAGATGCTCTTCAAGAACCGTACCGGTCATGTCCTGGGTATCTGTTACCACTCCCAGGCGAAGTACCGCTTCATAAGTCTTTTCTTTGTCTGTAAGCATATCCACCAGACGGGTACCCTTGCCAAGAGCAACTGGAAGCACACCTTCTGCCTCCGGATCCAGGGTACCTGTATGGCCGATTTTTTTCATGGATAGAATCCCACGAAGCTTAGCTACCACATCATGGGAGGTATATCCTTTTTCTTTTCTGATTACAATGATTCCGTCCATTATTTGTCCTGTCCCAACAGCTGTTTTTCAATCTGTTCGGATATGTTATTGATCACATCATATACAGAACCTGCCATATCACAGCCTGCTGCTCGCATATGTCCGCCTCCTCCGAAATAAACGGCAATCGCACTTACATCCACCTTGCCATTAGATCGGAGAGAAACCTTAAACACCTGGCTTTCTACTTCATACAGGAACATGGCTACCTCTACGCCCTGGGTAAGGCGGAGCTGGCTTACAACCCCATCCAGATCCTTGCCTTCCACACCGTAAAAATCCATGTCTCTTTTTTTCATGCAGCCTACAATGCATCTTCCATCCAGCAGCATAATGCTTTCTGCCAAAACACGACCCATTACCTGATTCTGCAGGTAGGTTTTCTGATAAAAAGATTCATCAATGATCTTGCTGAAATTAAATCCTGTTTCCATCAGCGTGGCAGCGATCCGCATCGTTTTTGGTGTGGTGGAAGAATACTGGAACACGCCTGTATCATGAACGATCCCTGTATAAATAGCAGTTGCAATGTCCTTATCCACTTTTTCAGGATCGAGAAGCCCGTAAAGCACTTCGCAGGCTGAACTGACTTCTCCCTCCACATGATTCACATCTGCAAAGCCAAGATTGCTTACATGATGATCCACGCAGGCAGTTTTCTTTGCATGTTCAAAATATTCCCCGGCAACTGCCAGCCTGTCTCTTGAGCTTACATCACAGGTAACAAAAAGGTCATACTGTCTGTCCCCGTCTGCTTCTGTCTTAATATCTTCAATGTGACTGATATAATGAAAAACCGGCTTTGGGCTTTCCAGATAAATGTCCGCTTTGATCTGCGGAAAATATTTTCTGATGTACAGATATAATGCCATACAGGAGCCTACACAGTCTCCATCCGGCCGGACATGACCTCCGATTCCCAATGTCTTAACGCCATTCAGTATCTCTTCAATCCTCTCCATATCTTCCCTCGTCACTCTTCCCTTCCGTCTCCTGATTTCTCTTCCTGGTCAGGCTGTGATGATTTTGCATCCTTCATCATTACGTCATCGATCAGCTTTGACATATTCACGCCATATTCAATGGACTCATCCAGAATAAAACGGATCTCCGGTGTATTCCGCAGATTCAATGTCCTTGCAAGCTCCCGGCGGATATATCCTTCTGCATTCTTCAGACCCTTGATCGTGGACTGCTTTGCTTCCTCGTTACCCAGGACACTGATAAATGCCTTACATGTTTTCAGGTCAGGCGCTACTTCCACTGCCATGACAGATGTCATTGGATGAATACGTGGATCCTTGATCTCTTCACGGATGATCTTGCTTAATTCTTTCTGCACTTCACCGTTTATCCTGGTATTCTTAATGCTGTTTTTCCTCATAATTATCTCCTATCCTGACGCTTGCCCGGATGTTCTATCTTGGCACTTCTACCATGATATACGCTTCAATCTTATCTTCTTCTTTTACGTCATTGAAATCATTAAATACAAGACCACATTCGTAGCCTGCCTTAACTTCTTTCACATCGTCTTTAAATCTCTTCAGGGATGAAAGCTCGCCTTCATAGATCTGCTCCTCACCTCTGGTAATACGTACTTTGCAGTTTCTCTGGAACATACCGTCCAGAACGTAACTTCCTGCGATCGTACCGATACCGGAAGCCTTGAACAGCTGACGAACCTCTGCATGGCCGATCACCTTCTCTTCGTAGATCGGATCCAGCATACCCTTCATAGCTGCTTCCACATCCTCGATTGCCTGATAGATCACTTTGTACAGACGCAGATCTACCCCTTCCTGCTCAGCCAGCTGCTTTGCAGTAGTATCAGGACGTACATTAAATCCAATGATGATCGCATTAGAGGTAGCTGCCAGACTTACGTCAGATTCATTGATAGCACCAACACCACCATGGATCACTCTTACTACAACTTCCTGGTTAGAAAGCTTTACAAGACTCTGTTTTACCGCTTCCACAGATCCCTGTACATCTGCCTTCACGATGATCGGCAGTTCTTTCAGGTCACTTGCCTGGATCTGGTCAAACAGATTGTCAAGAGAAAGCTTGCCTTTCGTTTCTTCCAGCAGACGGTTTTTATTCTCAGATACAAAGGCTGCTGCAAAATTCTTGGCGTCTTTATCATTCTCAAAGGACATCAGCACCTCTCCTGCGTTTGGCACATCACCAAGACCCAGGATCTCCACAGGTGTGGATGGTCCGGCCTCTTTTACCCGGCGTCCCTTGTCATCCATCATTGCACGAACCTTACCACTGCAGGCACCTGCCGCAATAAAGTCTCCCACATGGAGAGTACCCTTCTGTACAAGAATGGTAGCAACAGGTCCTTTACCTTTATCCAGCTGTGCCTCGATCACAAGACCTCTTGCCGCACGGTTAGGATTGGCTTTCAGTTCGGAAACCTCTGCAGTAAGAAGGATCATCTCAAGCAGATCCTCAATACCCTCCCCTGTTTTTGCTGAAACAGGTACAAAGGCTGTGCTTCCGCCCCAGTCCTCAGGGATCAGTTCATATTCGGAAAGCTCTTGTTTTACACGCTCAATATTGGCACTTGGTTTATCGATCTTGTTAATAGCAACAATGATCTCCACTCCTGCTGCCTTCGCATGACTGATCGCCTCTACAGTCTGTGGCATCACACCATCATCTGCTGCAACTACAAGAACTGCAATATCTGTAGCATTGGCACCACGCATACGCATAGCTGTAAATGCCTCATGTCCTGGTGTATCAAGGAATGTGATCTTCTGACCATTGATATCTACCACATAAGCACCAATATGCTGAGTGATACCACCAGCCTCGCCTCTTGTAACATTTGTCTTACGGATCGCATCAAGAAGAGATGTTTTACCATGGTCAACGTGACCCATTACACATACAACCGGAGGTCTGGGAATCATAGTGGACTGATCTTCTTCATCTTCTTTCAGAAGCTCGCCGATCACATCTACCTTTTCCTCCTGTTCTGCAATGATGTCGAATTCCATGGCGATTTCCTGTGCTTTTTCAAAATCGATCTCATGGTTTACAGTTACCATCTGTCCCTGCATGAAAAGCTTTTTCACGATTACAGATGGCTGCATCTTCATAGCTTCTGCCAGTTCACGGATGGTCATTTTCTCCGGCAGGGTAATTTCTTTTACTTCAGGCTGTTTTTTCTCTTCCGGCTGTTTCTGCTGGGGAGCCAGCTTCTGAAGTGCCTTTGGCAGTCTGGATACCATACCCCGGCTACCCTGGTTTGGTCTGTGTCCGCCACTTGTCTTATCAAAATCTTTCTTTTTGTTTTTATTTTCTCTGTCACGCTCACGCTTGCTGTCCTTGGTGCCTTTGGTAAGTTCTGGAGTAAATACTGTATCGGAAGCACCTGTGCTTCTTCTTGCACCCTGACGCTGTCCGCCTCTTCCCTGGCTGAAACGTCCGTCTCCTCTTCCTTCACCTCTGTTATCACGATTATCCGGACGGCCTTCTCCTCTGCCTGCACCCTGTGGTCTGCCCTGGCCAAAACGTCCGCCCTGGCCTGCACCCTGGCGCTGTCCTGGTCTGGAATCTCCTGGTCTTGACGGTCTTCCCTCATTGGAACGTGCCGGGCGTCCGCCTGCTTCTCCGAATCTTGGATTTCGCTGTGTACTATCTCCGTTTCTCTGAGGACGGCCGCCGCCCTGACGGTCAAAGCTTCTTCTTTCCCCATTACGGTTATCATTCCCACGGAATCCTCGTCCGGACTGTCCGTTGCTGTTTCCAGCTGGACGGCCTTCTCCTCTGCCTGCGCCTTGTGGTCTGCTGCCTTCATTTCTCGGTCTGTCAGATCCCTGTCTTGACTCAGCTGGTTTTGCTTCAGCCGGTTTTGCTGCCTGTACCGGTGCTGCAGATGGTTTTGCTGTCTCTGCTGGTTTTACAGTCTCAGCCGGCTTTGCACTTTCTGCCGGTTTAATGCTCTCCACTGGCTTTGCTGCCTGTACTGGTGCTGCAGATGGTTTTGCTGTCTCAACCGGTTTTGCACTTTCTGCCGGCTTTACGTTCTCTGCAGGCTTTGCTGCAGCAGGTTTTGCCGGTGCCACTGCCTGGCTTCTTGGCTGTGCAGGGCGTGCCCCCTGTGGTCTCTGGCGCTTCTCGCCAAGCGGTTTCTTTCTTCCTTTTCCGCCATCACTGGCATTCTGTGCATGATATACGCGGATAATATTTTTTTTCTTTTTCGGCGCTTCTGTTTTTTCAGCATCCGTCTTCGCCGTAACTACCTTTTCTTCTGTCTTAGGAGTCTCCAATTTCGTATCTTTCTCCTTTCCTAGATCCTTTATTTTTTTTCTGATAACAGCTGCCTGGGATTCCTCCACATTGCTCATATGGCTTTTTACGTCAATCCCTTCAGCTCTTAATAATTCCATAATCTCCCGATTTTGCTTTCCCAGCTCTTTGGCAAGCTCATGTACCCTGATTCTGGTCATTTACCTTCCTCCTTCTTACCAAATACCTGTAAAGCAGATGAACTGCTTTATTTCTCTTTTGCAAAACGGAATCTGTAACAGCTGGTGGTTATGCCTCTTCCGGAAACACACCACTATCAGCCAGTTTCTTAATGAGAGCATTTGCAAAATTCTCATCCTGCACTGCTGCACTGGCCCGAAATTCTTTGCCCATGGCTTTTCCCAGCATTTCCTTGTCTTCTTTCAGGATAAACAAAGGCACCTGATAATAAGCACACATATTCCGGAATTTCTTTTTTGTGTTATCGGATGAATCACCGGCAACAAGAACCACATAACCTTTGCCGGACTTTACGGATTTTTCAGTGGAAAATTCGCCGCTTACCGTCTTTCCGGCCTTTGTGGCCAAACCTAACAATGATAATGCTTTATTTTGAATCAATTCCGTCGAACTCCTTTTCCAGGCTGTCATAAACCTCATCCGGTATGGATACCTTCAGGGAGCGCTCCAGTCCATGATTTTTCCTGGCCTTTTCCAGGCATTCCCTGGAAAAACAGAGATACGCACCACGGCCATTCTTCTTCCCTGTTGCATCCAGAAGGATCTCTCCTTCTCCGGTTCTTAAAACCCGGATCATCTCTTTTTTATTTTTCATTTCCCTGCAGCCAGTACACTGCCGCATAGGGATCTTGCCTTTTGTTTTCATGCTTCCTCTGTTTCTTCTGAAGATGGCTCTTTGTCAGCTTCCGGCTGAGGATCCTGGGAATCCTGTACTTCTGCTTCTACAGGCTCCTCATATTCGTCCTCATCGTAATACTCCTCATCTTCATCCTCATCATAGTCATAGAAGTCTCCGGATTCTTTAGCCTGTGTCTCACTCTTGATATCAATTTTGAAACCTGTAAGACGGGCTGCCAGGCGGGCATTCTGTCCTTCCTTGCCAATAGCAAGGGAAAGCTGGTAATCCGGCACTACAACAAGTGCAGTCTTCTCATCCGGATCCGCCATAACAGCGATCACCTTTGCAGGGCTTAATGCATTCTCGATGAGAATAGCCGGATTCTCATCCCAGTTGATAATATCGATTTTCTCTCCGCGAAGCTCATTTACGATGGCTCCTACACGTGAACCGTTCACACCCACACAAGCTCCTACAGGATCTACATCCGGATCATTGCTCCATACAGCGATCTTTGTACGGGATCCAGCCTCTCTGGCAATGCTCTTGATCTCTACAGTACCGTCTTTTACTTCTGCAACTTCAGACTCAAAAAGACGTTTCACCAGGCCCGGATGGGTCCTGGACACAAGAATACGGGGGCCTTTCGGGGTATCCTTTACTTCCAGGATATAAACCTTGATATGCTCTGTAGGCTGGAATGTCTCCCCCTTCACCTGCTCATTCTCGCTAAGGACTGCATCAGCCTTTCCAAGGTTAATGCTTACATTTCTGCCCATCACCCGCTGTACAATACCTGTTACAACTTCTTTCTCAATGCCGTAATACTGATCATACAGCACTTTACGTTCTTCCTCACGGATCTTCTGAAGGATCACATTCTTAGCATTCTGTGTAGCGATCCTGCCAAACTTATCTGAATGGATCTGAACCTTTACCACATCGCCGATCTCTGCATTTGCATTGATCTTTCTTGCATCCTCCAGGGATACTTCCTCCACCGGATCCTCTACATATTCAACAACGGTCCGGTCTGCATATACGCTGAAGTCGCAGGTATCCCTGTCAATGCTTACATGCACGTTGTCAGCCTTTCCAAAATGGTTCTTGCAAGCCTGGATCAGAGACTGCTCAATTGCTTCCAAAAGAGTTTCTTTGCTGATATTTTTTTCTTTTTCCAGCGTATCCAGTGCCTCCATTAACTCTCTGTTCATTTTTCTCTTTTCCTCCTAATAAGTCCTTAAAACTGAATTGCCAGCCGGATCAGTGCGATCTCTTTCCTATCGAATACTCGGTTCTGTCCATCTTCGTCAATTGTCACACTGTTACCATCATATGCGGTCAGAACACCGCAAAATTCTTTTTGTTTTTCGATTGGCCGGTAGGTCCGGATTTCTACCAGCTTTCCAAGGCTCCTGGCAAAGTCCTTTTCCTTTTTCAGTGGACGGTCAAGCCCAGGAGAACTGATCTCCATAATATAGCTGTCTTCGATAAAATCCTGTTCATCCAGCTTATCACTGAAAATACGGCTTACAGCTTCACAGTCATTCACTGTAATCCCGCCGGGTTTGTCAATATAGCCTCGCAAATACCAGCATCCTGCTTCCTTT
The DNA here is from genome assembly GCF_013304385.1 of Blautia glucerasea. Lineage (GTDB taxonomy): Bacteria > Bacillota > Clostridia > Lachnospirales > Lachnospiraceae > Blautia_A > Blautia_A ammoniilytica. The sequence continues at coordinate 32,775 of NZ_JAAITU010000007.1, read as the reverse complement.
ACATATTCTACGTCTACCAGTTCAAAGCCCTGTTCTTCTACAATAGGAGTCAAAAGTGCTTCTGCCCTCTGCTGATATTCTTCTCGTCTGCTCATGCTTCCCACCTGCCTTTCCAACATGTCCCTTTATCAGCAAAAAGAGTGGGCGTCTGCCCACTCCTATGCCAACAAGTTCTTAGTTTCTTTTGCCATTGTAGCACCAATCCTAGGGAATTGCAAGGGCTTTTTCCTTAATAAATGTGTTACAGCCTTGGTTTTACCCCTTTTGTATCCCTTTTTGCCAGCTTCACCTTATTCAGGGAATACTCCTTCTCTTTGTAAGTAATGATATATTCCCTGTGGCCTTCCAACAAATAAGCGTGCTCCACAGCATCACCCTCTGTTAGCTTCATGCCTCTTACACCAACTGCTGTTTTCTTCATGGATGAGACTTCCTGTTTCAGGAACCTTAGGAAATATCCCTCCCTGGTCTGAAATACCACCTGCTCCATCTCATCTGCAAGACCAACAAAGATCAGGTAATCCTCCGGGTTTAATTTGGTGGAAGCTATCGTTCTTTTTGCCACATCAAATTCTTCGCCTTTTACCAGCTTACACATGGAAGCTGCTGTCACAAACATAAGGGAGCCATTTCGAATCTGCTCCATAGGTGCCACATATATGATCTGTTCCTTTGCACTTTCATAATTGCTCAAATTATCTGCAGGTGTGCCCTTATCCCGGAATCGTCCCAGGGGAATGTCTGCCACCTTAATGGAATGCATCCGTCCACCGTCTGTAAACAGACAGATCTTATCTGTATTCATACAGGTAAAGATATACTTATTCTCGCTGTTGGCTGCTTCTTTATTTCTTTCGTAAACATTCATATCCACCAGCTTCATATAGCCGAAGCGATCCATCAGGAAGCATACCTGCATCTCTTCCATTTTTTTCTCTTCATATACAGCTTCCTGGGCATTTTCAATGGTTGTCCGCCTTTTTACAGTATATTCCTTCTTGATCCGATCCAGATCATCCATGATCACATGTGCCATAGAATCATAATTATTCAGAATATCTTCGTATCTGGCAATATTGTCCATGGTCTGCTTGTACTCAGCTTCCAGGGCTTCGATCTCCAGACCAATGAGACGATACAGACGCATTTCCAGAATAGCCGTTGCCTGCTTTTCAGAAAAATGCAGCTTCCCGGCTGCCGTTTCACTTGCCTTTGACTTAAAACGGATTCCCTTTGTAACACCTTCCACCAGACATTTTTTCACCTGCTCCCGGTTCTTGCTTCCACGCAGGATTTCAATGATCAGGTCGATCACATCGCAGGCCTTGATCAGCCCTTCCTGAATCTCTTTTTTGTCCATCTCTTTTGCAAGAAGGGTGGTGTATTTCCTTGTAGTGATCTCAAAAAGAAAATCCACATGATACTCGATCACCTGCTTAAGGCTTAAGGTTTCCGGTCTGCCCTCTGCCACTGCCAGCATATTAACGCCAAAGGTATCCTCCAGCCTGGTTTTCTTATACAGCATATTGGTCAGATTCTCCACATCCGTATCCTTTTTCAGTTCCAGTACGATACGGATCCCTTCTTTGGAAGACTGATTGGAAATGTCAAGAATGTCTGTAGTCTTTTTTGTTTCTACCAGGGCAGCTACGTCATTCAGGAATTTACCGATATTTGCTCCCAGCATGGTATACGGGATTTCTGTGATCACCAGCAGCTGTCTGCCGTTTTTTTGCTTTTCAATCTGCACTCGTCCACGGATACGGATCTTCCCGGTTCCTGTTTCATAAATATTCAGAAGCTCATCTTTATTGACAATGATACCTCCGGTAGGAAAATCCGGGCCTTTCATATAACGCATCAGCCCCTTAACACTGATCTCATTATTTTTCATATATGCTTTAACCGCATCCACCACTTCTCCCAGATTGTGGGGCGGAATACTGGTAGCCATACCTACCGCAATACCGTCTGCACCATTTACAAGAAGATTAGGGATGCGTACAGGCAGTACCTCCGGTTCTTTCTCCGTTTCATCAAAGTTAGGAAGAAAATCCACCACATCTTTATCAAGGTCTGCAAGGAATACTTCCTGGGTAAGCTTTTCCAGCCTGGCTTCCGTATACCTCATAGCTGCAGCTCCATCTCCTTCAATGGAGCCGAAGTTTCCATGTCCATCCACCAGGGTCTTGCCCTTTTTGAAATCCTGAGCCATCACTACCAATGCCTCATAAATGGAACTGTCTCCGTGCGGGTGGTATTTACCCATGGTATCTCCAACAATACGGGCGCATTTTCTGTAAGGACGGTCATACCGGATCCCCAGCTCATACATATCATAAAGGGTACGCCTTTGTACAGGCTTCAAGCCATCCCTTACATCAGGAAGTGCCCTGGAAATGATCACGCTCATGGCATAATCAATATATGATTTCTGCATTACTTCCGAATAATCGGCAGCAATTATATTATCCTGCTTTGTTTCCATCTTCTATATCCTCTCTGCACTGACTATACGTCCAGTTCTGCATCTGTAGCATGCTCATAGATAAATGCCTTCCTGGGAGGCACATCACTGCCCATCAGGATTTCTGTCACACTGGATGCAAGCCTTGCATCCTCGATCTCCACCCTCTTCATCCGTCTTGTTTCCGGATTCAGGGTGGTTTCCCACAGCTGCTGGGCATCCATTTCACCAAGACCTTTGTATCTTTGCAGGGTAAAGGTACCGGATTTGTGGGTACGTCTGTATTTTTCTAATGCCTTATCATCATACAGATATTCCTCTTCGCCTTTTTTTGGCATAACCTTATACAGAGGAGGCATGGCAATATACACATGTCCTTCATAGATCAGTTCCGGCATGAAACGGTAAAATAACGTAAGAAGCAAGGTTGAAATATGTGCTCCATCCACATCCGCATCTGCCATGATCACGATCTTATCATAGCGCAGCTTTGTAATATCAAAATCATTTCCGTAGCCTTCTGAAAAGCCACAGCCAAAAGCATTGATCATGGTCTTGATCTCTGCATTTGCCAGTACCTTGTCAATAGTGGCCTTCTCCACATTCAGAATCTTACCCCTGATTGGAAGGATAGCCTGATAATTCCTATCCCTGGCTGTTTTGGCAGAGCCGCCTGCAGAATCTCCCTCTACAATAAAGATCTCGCAAAGAGCAGGATCCTTTTTCTCACAGTTAGCCAGTTTCCCATTGGAATCAAAGGAATATTTCTGTTTTGTAAGAAGGTTGGTCTTTGCACGTTCTTCTGTTTTGCGGATCTTTGCAGCTTTTTCCGCACAGGAAAGTACAGTCTTTAAGGTTTCAAGATTTCTGTCAAAAAACAGTACCAGCTGTTCTCCCGTTACCTTGCCAGTAGCACGGGCAGCATCCTGATTATCCAGCTTAGTCTTGGTCTGTCCTTCAAATCTTGGCTCCGGATGCTTCACCGACACAACTGCAGTCATACCATTCCGGATATCTGCCCCTGTAAAATTCGGATCTTTTTCTTTTAATATGCCAATTTCCCTGGCATAAGTATTCATCACTGTTGTGAAAGTGGTCTTAAAACCAGTGAGATGAGTACCGCCTTCTGCATTATAAATGTTGTTGCAAAAGCCTAGCACATTCTCCCGGAATTCATTGGTAAACTGAAATGCCACTTCCACCTGGATCCCATCTGCTTCGCCCTTAAAATAAACTGGCTCATGCAGTGTTTCTGAATTCTGATTCAGATCCCGGATATAACCCACGATACCCTCTGGCTCATGATAGGTAATATCCTCAGTCGCGTCCCCTCTTTTGTCCTCAAAGCGGATGGTCAATTCCGGATTCAGATATGCTGTCTCATGAAGACGGCTTTTTACTTCTGTAGCAGAGAAACGGGTCTTTTCAAAAATCTCCGGATCTGGCAGGAAATTCACACAGGTGCCTGTTGTCTTTGTCCGGCCCAGCTTCGGCAGAAGACCGCCTTCCAGTGGTATCGTAGGGATTCCTCTTTCATAATGGTCATGATGGATATAGCCGTCACGGCTGATCTTGATATCCAGATATACAGATAATGCATTTACAACAGAAGAACCTACTCCATGAAGTCCGCCACTTGTCTTATATGCAGAATGGTCAAACTTACCGCCTGCATGAAGTGTAGTAAACACAAGACGTTCTGCGGACATTCCCTTTTCGTGCATATCCACCGGAATGCCTCGTCCATTGTCTGTAACTGTACAGGAGCCATCCTTTTCCAGAACCACATGGATCAGGCTGCAGTATCCTGCCAGGTGCTCATCTACTGCATTATCCACAATCTCGTAGATCAAATGGTTCAGACCCTTTCGCGATACACTTCCGATATACATTCCCGGCCGTTTACGGACCGCCTCCAATCCCTCCAGTACAGATATACTGCCTGCGTCATAGGTATCTTTTTTTGCCATGACTGTTTCAGATCCTTTCTTAACTGCCCAGTCCCATCTTTACTTCCATCGGCTGAACAGATATACTTGTTCTTTATTACGTTCAAACATTCGTTCTATATCATACCCCAGATCCTACGGTTTTTGCAAGCATGAAAATTTTTTTAAAAAAGTGCTTGCATTTTTCTGAAAGGTAGTATATACTAAGCAAGTCGGTTGACGCAAGGCCAGTTGGTCAAGGGGTTAAGACGCCGCCCTCTCACGGCGGAAACACGAGTTCGATTCTCGTACTGGCTGCTATATTTAACCGATATTCATAAGTTTTATTTATACATATGGCCAGTTGGTCAAGGGGTTAAGACGCCGCCCTCTCACGGCGGAAACACGAGTTCGATTCTCGTACTGGCTGCTTTAGAAGAACTGTTTTTACAGTTCTTTTTTTATGTAATCATAATATGGGGATGCCCTTTGACATCCCCCATATTATGATTATTCAATATCTTCTGCCGGTTCTGCCGGAATAAATACACGTCCATGATCTGTTTTCTGCTTTTTCACAGCTTTAGCCTTATCTTCCGCTTCCTGACAAAAAATCATCTGAGAATTCACTTTTGCTTTTCCACGTCGATTCATCTTTTCATAGGTTCCATCTGGCTGCAAGATATGCGCCTTTACATTGTCCTTAAACTCCACATCCAGGATATGCTTAATTTCTTTTTTAATTTCTTCATCCTCTACCGGGAATACGATCTCTACACGACGATCCAGGTTACGCGGCATCCAGTCTGCACTTCCCATAAAAATCTCTTCATTACCGCCATTATGGAAATAGAAAATACGGCTGTGTTCCAGGAAATCTCCTACAATGGATCTTACATGGATATTCTCGCTTACTCCTGGCACTCCCACCTTCAGGCAGCAGATTCCTCTTACCAGAAGGTAGATCTGTACTCCGCAGGCAGAGGCCCGATACAGAGCTGCAATGATCTTGCGATCACAAAGTGAATTCATCTTTGCCACAATAAAAGCCGGAATCCCCTTCTGTGCCATTTCCGCTTCCCTGTTGATAAGCTTCAAAAAACGATCCTTCATCCAGATCGGAGCTACAACCAGCCGGTTCCAGCTTTTTGGTTCTGAATATCCGGACAGCATATTAAATACAGCAGTTGCATCTTCCCCGTAACGTTCATCACAGGTAAAAATACCACAGTCCGTGTAAAGCTTTGCAGTAGAATCATTATAATTACCGGTAGCCAGATGCACATATCTGCGAATGCCTGTTTCTTCTCTACGCACCACAAGTGTGATCTTGCTGTGGGTTTTCAACCCTACCAGTCCATAAATAACATGGCAGCCTGCTTTTTCAAGCATTTTTGCCCATACAATATTATTCTCTTCATCAAACCTTGCCTTCAGCTCCACAAGTACAGATACCTGCTTGCCATTTTCTGCTGCCTGCGCAAGGGCTGCGATAATAGGGGAATTGCCGCTGACACGGTACAAAGTCTGCTTGATAGCCAGTACATCCGGATCCTTTGCAGCCTGGCGTACAAAATTAACTACAGGATCAAAGCTCATGTATGGATGATGAAGGAAAACATCTCCTTCACGGATCACCTGGAAAATATCTTTGTCGTTCTGGAAGGCTGGTACAGGAGCAGGCACATGCTTTTTCGCCTTGTACTCCTCATAGCCTTCCACACCGTAAACTTTCATCAGCATGGTAAGATCCAGCGGACCGTTAATATAAAAAATATCCTCATCCTTGATCTCAAACTCTGTTTTCAAGATATCCAGCAGTCTTTCATCTGTTTTTTCTTCTACTTCCATGCGAATCACTTCGCCCCACTGACGTTTCTTCAGCTGTTTCTGGATCTCAACCAGCAGATCCTCTGCTCCATCCTCATCAATGGTCAGGTCTGCATTACGCATGATCCTGTAAGGATGTGCACATACCACGTCATACCCCAGGAACAGCTCACCGATATTTTTCTCGATCACTTCTTCCAGAAGGATCACTGTTGTGTCGTTTTCTTTAACGGATGGGATCTGGATCACTCTCGGAAGCACGGATGGAACCTGCACAGTAGCAAATACAGTGGATTCTTTTCCTTTTTTCTTGTCCCTTTTGGAAATCAGTGCGCCAATATTTAATGTTTTATTCCGAATCAGCGGAAAGGGTCTGGAGGAATCCATAGCCATAGGAGTAAGCACAGGATATACATTATCTTCAAAATAGCGATCCACATACTCCTGTTGTTCCTGATTCAGATCCTCATGTCTTGCCATCAGATGAAATCCAGCCTTTTCCAGTGCCGGCAGAAGGGAACGGTTCAGAGTATTATACTGAACATTCACCAGTTCATGGGTCTGAGAGCTGATCTCCTTTAACTGTTCCTTTGGAGTCATTCCTGCAATATCTTTTTTCTCATAATCTGCATGTACCTGATCCTTCAAGGAAGCCACACGTACCATGTAAAACTCATCCAGATTTGAAGAAGTGATGCTTAAAAATTTCAGTCTTTCAAACAGAGGAAGGTTTTTGTCCCTGGTCTCGCTGAGCACCCGGTCATCAAACTTCAGCCAGCTTAATTCACGATTCACATAATATTCCGGTTTTTCAAAATTTTTTTTATCCATGATGCTCTCCTCTACATTTTTCTTTTACGTCTGAGAACCAGGCGCACACCAAAGACTTCTTCAAAGAACTGCACCTTATCCTTAAGCAGTCCAAGTTCCAGAGAAATATCCTGATCTGAATCCACTACCAGCTGCAGCTCTCTTTCTTTTAATACCGCCTTGATCCCTTTTACCTTCTGGTAATGGCTTCTGTCCATAGCATTGGCAAGCCTTAAGATCGCTGTCAGCTTTGCGATCAGCAGGTACTGGCTTCTGTCCAGTCCTGTTTCTTCATCCTTTAGCATTTCATAAGAAACAAAATCCGTAGTATTATACCGCACTGCATTGGCAATGATCTTTCTTTCTTCTGTGGAAAGTCCAATGATCTCTGTAGCCATAATGATCCTATACGAACATTCTGCCACATCTCCCATGCTGATATACTTTCCGCAATCGTGCAGCTGAGCTGCGATCTGCAAAAGCAGCCGCTGCCTTGCTTCCATCCCATGGATCTTACGGATACTGTCAAAAATAGCAAGTGCTACATCCGTCGTACCCTGGATGTGGCTTTTGCTGGTAGAATACCGCTTTGCAATATTCCTGGAAGCCACCAGGATATCATTTTCAAAATTATGGCCGCTTTTAATAAATTTCTTCTTTTCTCCGAAATCATAGGCGATCCCGTCCAGCAGTGAAACCCCTGGAAGCCACAAAGACTCTGCATGAAATGCATCCATAAAATTCTTAAGGACTACTAATGTAGGCACGATCAGGGACGCAGATTCCTGATCAATATCCATATCCTCAGCCAGTACCTGTGCAGACTTATGTACGATCTGCTCATACCTGGTCATAAATTCTTCTTTTGTAATAATATTATCCTGCCGTTCTTCCCTGAAAATGGTATCTGTAAGGAAATCTCCCATAAGTATCACATTTCTGATATCCCGTTCTTTCAGATAAAGCCGTTCAAAACCAACCAGGTCATTTCGGATAAATTCCTCCACCAACTGGTCATAATGATTGCAAGACTTTTCCAGTTCACGAAGCCTTTCACGGATACGCAGACTTCCGATCTTAAGATTCTGGGTAGTAACAAGTGCATCCTTATCAAACAGGGAAACCTGCAGGCTTCCACCGCCCACATCCAGAATCGCAGTGCCCTTCTGGATGATCTTTTTAAATCCCGTTTCAATGGCAGCAATGGACTTATATCCAAGGAAATGCTGTTCCGCATTACTAAGTACCTCTATACGTATCCCTGTTCGCCGGTATATCTGCTCGATCACGATCAGCGGATTTTTCAATTCACGGAATGCACTGGTAGCACAGGCTCTCCATTCTTCCACGCCGAACTCTGCCATGATCCGTTTGAAATCGATGAGCACTTCGCAGATGGAATCTACCATCTCCATGCTTAAGGTACCTGTAGAATATACCGTTTTTCCCGGTTCCAGCCGAAATCGAACATCATCCAGTTCCCGGAAACCGATCCTTTTTGACAGTTCAAATATCCTCATGCTTACTTCATATGAACCAATATCTATGGCTGCAAAAGTAGTAACTGCCATTCTTTGCTCCTTCCTGCCCCTGAGGGGACCCGTTCACTTTTATTTACCATGTCAGAGATCATCCCTGAAAGTGCCTTTGCTTTATTCATCCACAGGTTTGCCAAGCAGATAATCAATAAACTGCTGCGCAGTCCGCCCTGTAAGTCCTCCATGGGAAAGCTCCCATTTGTTGGCCTCCAGCATAAGCTGGTCTTCCGGCATATGCACCCCATTCCTTTCGGCCAGAACTCTTACAATATTCTGGAATGCCTTTTTGTCCGGAGCCCCGAAATAGATCCGTACCCCAAACCTGTATACAAGAGAAAGCTTCTCCTGTACGGTATCTGAGGAATGAAGATCGTCATCCGGTGCGATTTCCAGCTTATCCGTTGATTTCTCTTTTACAAGGTGACGGCGGTTGCTGGTTGCATAGATCAGGATATTATCCGGCTTCTTCTCAAGGCCTCCCTCGATCACTGCCTTCAGATATTTGTATTCAATCTCAAATTCCTCAAAAGAAAGATCATCCATATATAAAATAAATTTATAATTTCTATTCTTGATCTGGGCGATCACATCATTCAGATCCTGAAACTGGTGCTTGTACACCTCAATGATCCGAAGCCCCTCATCATAATATTTGTTCAGGATTCCTTTGATACTGGAAGATTTGCCGGTTCCTGCATCACCAAACAGAAGGCAGTTGTTGGCTTTTCTTCCTCTTACAAAGGCTTCTGTATTCTCGATCAGCTTCTGCTTAGGGATCTGGTAGCCTACCAGATCTTCAAGCTTCACATGGGCGATCCTTGTAATAGGTACGATCCTTGCCCCTTCCCCATCTACATGCTCAATACGGAAGGCCTTATGAAGCCCCAGCTTTCCAACACCAAAGTCCTTGTAAAACTGCACCATATCCTTCATAAACTCTTCTGTGGTTGCAGCTGCAGCAAGGGTCTTGCTCATATCACAGATTCGATCCCGGATCCTTTGATTAAACATTTTACTGTTGCCGTTAATATTCTCATAATCCTTAAGGCTTTGGCAGCAGGTAGTATGAAATACCCGGTCAAATACCTGAAGGTCAAAATCATACAGTTCTTTAAAAATCCGGAAATCATGAAGTGCCAGCTGATTGATGCTGCCCTCCACAGCACCCCTAATCTCACAGGCTGTGCTAAATGCATTTTCATGATTTACCAGAAGAAAAGTAAGGTAATTGTGCCAGAGATTTCCGGAAAAGCCATACATACCGGCCATTTCCACAAGACCGCCTACACTTTTATAAAAAATATCTTTTTCTTCCTCAAATTCCTTTTCTCCTGTCAGTTCATATCTATCTATCAAAAAGGTAATCTGTTTTAAGATCTCACCATGTTCAAAATCCCTGTAAAGGATACATTCCTCAATTCTTGCCATTTTTAAATCCCTCTTTTAATAATTTCCAAGTATACGCAGCATATTCGCTTCTGAACGAATCCCCATCAATGCATTTTTCACTGCGCTGTCCTGAAGGTTGCCGTCAAAATCCACAAAAAACCGGTACTGCCAGTTCTTGTCCGGAATCGGCCTAGATTCGATCTTAGTCATATTCAGCCCATTATATATAATATGAGAAAGCATATTGTACAGAGCACCGCTTTCATGCTCAGCTTCAAAGCAGATGCTGATCCTGGAAGCGTTCTTTACATACACCGGCTTTCTTCCAAGAATAATAAATCTGGTGGCATTCCCATCATTCTTACACACATTCTTGGCAAGCACCTTCAGTCCAAATAGCTCTCCCGCTTCACGGCTGGCAATAGCAGCCTGGGAAACCAACTGTTCTTCGCTGACTTTCTTTGCTGAAGCCGCTGTATTTCCAGCCTTCACCTGTTTCCAGCAAGGATGCTCATCTAAAAATGCCTTACACTGGGCAAGTCCCTGTGGGTGTGAATATACCGTCTGTATATCTTCAAGCTGTGCATTGGACAGTCCCAGAAGCACATGCTCCACCCGGATGATCTGCTCTCCTGCTATATAAAGCTGGTATTCCATCAGAAGATCATAAATATCTGCCACAATCCCTGCTGTGGAATTCTCGATAGGAAGGACTGCATAATCTGCTCTGCCCTCTGACACCTCTTCCATTGCATCCTTAAAGGTTTTCACATGGTAGCTCTTTATATTTTCTTTAAAGTAAGCACGCATTGCCCCGTAACTGTAGGCTCCCTCCACACCCTGAAACACTACAGTTACTCCTTCTCTTGGAAGCTCCTGGATCTGTTCAAAACCGCTGCTGCCTCCAATGCCATTCTGGGTAAGCAGCTGATACTGTCTCTTCCTGCTGATGGCCATGATCAGCTTAAACAGCTCTCCTGTACCCATTGCATTAAAGGAAGTATGTGCCTTTGCCTTTACTCCATCAATCTTTACCTTCTCCCGTTCCGGATCAAGTACCTGTTTGCCTGTCTGTATCTTATATCTAGCCACCTTTTCGCAGACTTCCATCCTTTCTTCAAAAAGGCGTACGATCTCATTGTCTATCCTGTCAATTTCATGACGATATTGTTGTAAATCAGTCATATTTTCTATCAATTTCCTCTTTCCGTTGTCTTATATTGCTTTACAGCCTCTGTAAGAACTCCGATAAAGGACAACGATCCAAATGCAAGGATCACATCCTTTGGTCCTGCTGCCTGAAAAGCCTGTGCTACTGCATCCCTAATATGATCACAGGCTGTTACATCCGGATGAAATTCCCTGGCCATATCCGCCAGTTCACCGGAGGGAAGTGCCCTCTCATTGTCCGGAGTCTGAATGGTAAACACTTGCTGTGCAAATGGAAGTGTTTTGGAAAGTACACTCCTGCAGTCCTTATCTCTGAACATGCCCATAATGTAGATCAGCTTCTGTCCTTCATTTTTCCTCATAAAGTAATGCCGAATGGTCTCTGCCATCATATCAGCGGCTCCCGGATTATGTGCCCCGTCCACGATCAACAGCGGATCCTTGTGGATCACTGTAAAACGGCCTTTCCAGCTAGCTTCCAGAAGTCCTTCCTTTCTCTCCTTCAGACTGGTAGGATAACCAAGCTCTTCCAAAAGTTCCAAAGCTTTTAATGCAAGCACACTGTTTTCTTTCTGATAAACTCCTGCCAGGGAAATCCTGTATTCCTCTCCCTTCAGCCAGAAGCTTTGTCCCCAGATCCCTTCTTCCGTGATCTGCGCCTCACTGCTGTCTGCATACACAAAAGGAATCTCCATCTTTTTACATCTTTCCTTAAGTGCTGCCTCTGCCTCCGGTTTTTGTTTCACGGTGATCATAGGGCATCCTTTTTTGATGATCCCAGCTTTTTTCTCTGCGATTTCCCCCAGGGTGCTGCCAAGAAAACCCATGTGATCCATGCTGATGGAAACAATTATGGACAGTACCGGCTGTTTAATGATGTTGGTCGCATCCAGATCGCCGCCCATTCCTACTTCTAGCAGTACAATATCACAGTTTTCTTTTTTAAAATATAAAAAAGCGGCAGCGGTTTCAATTTCAAAAGGGGTTGGATGAGGCAGGCCTTCCCTGGTCATTTCCCGGATCACTTCCGAAATCTCAGTCACACACTCCGCAAATTCTTCACAGGTAATTCTCTCCCCACAGATCTCAAGACGCTCACGATAAGAATAAAGGGTTGGGGAAACATAGCGTCCTACACGATATCCTGCCTTTCCAAGGACAGAATACAGATATGCAATAACAGATCCTTTGCCGTTGGTACCAGCCACATGGATAACCTTCAGGCTGTCCTGGGGATTACCAAGACGTTTCATCATCTCATACATATTATCAAGGCCGAGAACACTTCCATATCTCTCTGCATCCTTAATATATGCACGGCTTTCACCATAGTCCATCTCTACTGCTCCTCTAATGTATTATAAAAGTCCCGGACAGCAGCCACGCCTGTATAAGCAGGTGCATGGATATTGGACGGGTCAGATTTTCATATTATTATATCCTACACGTATTAATTTTTCAAGGCAGGCAATACTAGTTTCATGTAAAATAATTGTAAAATAGGTGTCAGATCATATGAAAAAAAATTTTATTCTTTGCGGGCTTACAGGCTGGTGCCTGGAAATTTTCTGGACAGGCCTTCATGCATTTTTACAAGGTGAAACCACTATGATAGGAAAAACCTCCCTGCTGATGTTTCCTATTTATGGCTGTGCCTCTGTAATCCCAATTGTCTATCAAAGGATCTCCCGCATCCCAACAGCCTGCAGAGGTCTTGTATATACAGCAGGGATTTTCTTTACAGAGTTTACCAGCGGCAGCATTCTGAAGCATTTTCATATGTGCCCCTGGAATTACAATGATGCTCCTCTTCAGTACAAAGGACTGATCCGTCTGGATTATGCCCCATTATGGTTTATCACAGGTCTTCTCTTTGAAAAAATACTTACAAAACCATCTTGAAAAAATCATCTAAGTATTATATTATAAACCGAAAGGATTTTAGAAAAAAACCTGTTACAAATCACGATCATACATGGAGGTATGAAATGAGACATTTAATGAGTCCGCTGGATCTGTCCACCGAAGAACTTGAAAAAATTCTGGATCTGGCCAGCGATATTGAGAAGGATCCTAAGAAATATGCACATCTGTGTGATGACAAGCGTCTTGCCACTCTTTTTTATGAGCCAAGCACACGTACACGATTAAGCTTTGAAGCAGCCATGATGAATCTTGGCGGCAAGGTTCTTGGTTTCTCATCTGCTGATTCCAGTTCCGCATCCAAGGGAGAAAGTGTTGCTGATACTATCAGGGTTGTTTCCTGTTATGCAGATATTTGTGCGATGCGCCATCCTAAAGAGGGAGCTCCTCTTGTTGCTTCTCTTGCATCTAACATTCCTGTGATCAACGCCGGTGATGGCGGTCATCAGCATCCCACTCAGACATTAACTGACCTGCTTACCATTCGTTCCCTTCATGGACGTCTTGACAACCTTACCATCGGTCTGTGCGGGGATCTGAAATTCGGACGTACTGTACACTCTCTTATTGAAGCACTGGTACGTTACAAAAACGTCAGATTTATCCTGATCTCCCCAGAAGAGCTGCGGATCCCCAGCTATATCCGCGAAGATGTTCTGAAGCGAAATAACATTGAGTTCCAGGAGGTAGAACGTCTGGAGGAAGCTATTCCTGCACTGGATATCCTGTACATGACCCGTGTGCAGAAGGAGCGTTTCTTCAACGAAGAAGATTATGTACGCATGAAAGACTTTTATATTCTGGACAAGGCAAAGCTGGAGCTTGCCAAAGAAGACATGTACATACTTCATCCTCTTCCACGAGTAAATGAGATCGCAGTGGAGGTTGACTCCGATCCAAGAGCAGCTTATTTCAAACAGGTCCAGTACGGCGTTTATGTCCGCATGGCTCTGATTCTCACATTACTGGAGGTAGAATTACCATGTTAAATGTAGGTGCACTTCGTGAAGGTTACGTATTAGACCATATCAAAGCAGGAAAGGCAATGACCATCTACCATGACCTGAAGCTTGACAAGCTTGACTGTACAGTAGCGATTATCAAGAATGCCCGCAGTAACAAAATGGGCAAAAAGGACATCATCAAGGTTGAATGCCCTATCGAGAAGCTTGACCTTGATATTCTTGGTTTTATTGACCACAATATTACAGTTAATATCATTAAAGATGAGAAGATTGTTCAGAAAAAAGAGCTTCGTCTTCCAAAGCAGGTAGTAAATGTAATCCGCTGTAAGAATCCCCGCTGCATTACTTCTATCGAGCAGGGGCTTGACCAGGTATTTGTACTGGCTGATGAAAAAAAAGAGGTCTACCGCTGCAAATACTGTGAAGAGAAATATTCCGGACACAGAAATAAATAAGATGATCTCCATAAAACAAAACTACAGCCTCGGGTCCATGGATCCGGGGCTGCTGCTATTTATAAAAAATAATTTGTTATTTTACTGCGTAAGTAAACCTATAAGCCGGGTTATGTCTTGGGTAATCATCTATCTAGGCCATCCGTTACCGAATGGCTCAAGCGGCCCACCTGAAAGCACGACGGGCAGCCGTATCGCTTTCTTCTCGGCCTTGCTTCAAATGGAGTTTACATGTGCCCGTCCTGTTACCAGGCCGGCGGTAGTCTCTTACACTGCCTTTCCACCCTTACCGGAAAACCGGCGGTTTATTTCTGTTGCACTGGTCTGGGAGTTGCCTCCACCGGACGTTATCCGGCATCCTGCCCTGTGAAGCCCGGACTTTCCTCGTCTGAACCCTTTCGTCTGTCCAGCCGCGATTACCTGGTCTGCTTACGCAAATGCTATTCTAGCATGGTTTTTTCTGTGTGTAAAGCACAAAATCACTTACACATTAAAACAGCTGCCGCCAACAAACTCCCTGAGTATGGAATTGTTGGGGATTTCTTCACTGGGCACTGCCACAAAATAGTCCAGGAACTTCAACAAACGGTTGGCTTCCAAGTACTCCGGCTCCCCTTTCTTAATGCCAAATAGAAGAGGCTCTGCATAAACTTTCAGACATGCCAGTTCATAGATCAGAGCAGAGTTAAACATAACATCCGCCCCTTCCTGGAACGGAAAAATATTCTGCTCCTCTCCTCTTCGCACAGAGGGCCATCTGGCAATGGTCTCCTTTGCAGAAGTACCTCGGGTTCTTGCATCTCGAACGATCCTTCGGATCAGACGTCCGTCAGTGGTGGCGATCCGATTGTGCTCATCCACATTCAACTGAGTCAGTGCACTGATATAGATCTTAAACTTGCTTTCTGATGGAAGTGCATAGCTTAACCTGTCATTTAATCCATGAATCCCCTCAATCACCAGAATATCCCCTTTCCCCAGCTGCAGATAGTCCCCTTTATACTCTCTCTGCCCTGTTTTGAAATTGAATACAGGCATTTCTACCCGTTTTCCTGCAAGCAATGCAAGCATATCTTTGTTAAACTGCTCTACATCAAGGGCTTCCAGACATTCATAATTCTTTTCCCCGTATTCATCTACAGGAGTATCCTCTCTGTTTACAAAATAATTATCTACAGCAATGGGATGAGGATTCAGCCCATGTGCAGAAAGCTGTATGGAAAGCCTGTGGGAAAAGGTGGTCTTGCCGGAAGAAGAAGGTCCGGCGATCATTACAAACTTCTTATCTCCGGAAGCGGCGATCTGCCTGGCGATCTCAGAAATCTTAGACTCCTGCAGCGCCTCCTGGATCAAAAGGATCTGACGCAGACCTTTAACAACAATCTGGTCATTCAGTTCCCCAACAGTGGAAATATCCAGCCGGTCTCCCCATTCCTCGGAAATCTTCTGCACCTGAAAAAGCTTATCTTTAGGTACAAACTCTGGGATCTGATCTGGAGCCTGTGCTTCCGGAAGCATAAGAACGATGCCATCCTTATATAAAACCAGGTCAAAATACTGTATATATCCGGTATTGCATGCCATAAAACCGTAATAATAATCTTCAAAATTTTCAATACTGTAGATATTCACCTTGGATACACGACGATATCGGAACAATTTTTCTTTATCATACATGCCATGTTTGTGAAATAATTCAATGGCCTCATCTGTCCCAACGCTTCTTTTCATGATCGGGATCTTTGCATCAACAAGCTGATGCATCCGTGCTTTTACCTGATCCAGAAACTGCTGATCCACCTGCTGCTTGCCGGAAATGGTAAAATAATAGCCTGCTCCAATGGAATAATGAAGCACTGCCTTTTCTATATTATTTTTGCCGGCCACATCATAAACTGCTTTCAGAAAGATCATACAGGCACTGCGCCTGTATGCATGGTTCCCGATATTTTCTCTGGTTGTGACAAAGCGCAGGGTGCAGTCCCTGTTTACTTTTTTGTGAAGCTCTTTCAGTTTTCCATTTGAAACTACAAGGATCACCGGTGCTTTCTCATCTGCCGGGTATTCTTTAACAATATCCATATAGGAAATTCCCTTTGGATATTCCTTTACGGTTTCGTTTATGGTTACTTTTACTGTTTCCATGTATAGCACCTCCATTTCTATGGCATGCTGATGGTATCACATATCTGCCATCAGGGTATAGGGACACTGAACCTTTGCACATGTTACCTTCAGCCCGTCAAATACTTCCTGTATTCTTTTTTTCATGGCATCCATGAAAATGTACTCTGTACCATAATGACCTGCATCGATCACTGCCAAACCAGCCTGCAATGCATCAATCCCTGAATGATGATCAATATCTCCAGTCACATACACATCTGCTCCTGCTGCCAGTGCATCCGAAATCATGCTTTTTCCGGATCCTGTGCAAACAGCAGCCCTCTTTACAGGCATGTTTAGATCTCCGTACACTCTCACATCCTTCAGCTTTAAAGATGTTTTGATAAAACCTGCGTATTCTCCAAGGCTCATCTCTTTTGGAAGATTGCCTGCTCTTCCAAATCCCTGTGTTCCATCCAAGCCGTCCTCTGTCACAGACAAAACGCTGGTCTGTGAAATACCAATATATTCTGCACTTAGATCTGCCATTCCAAGAATATCATAATTGGTATGCATAGCATAATAAGGAATATTCTCCTGGATCAGCCTGATCACCTTTCTGCCTGTAAAATCATGGGTATTGATCTTTTTCAGGCCTGAAAAGATCATAGGATGATGAGTAATGATCATATCTGCACCGCAGGAAACAGCTTCCTCCAGCACGCGATCTGTAAGATCCAGTGCAAGAAAAATATGCGAAATTTCTTTCTGGTCATCTCCCACCAAAAGTCCTACATTATCCCAGTCCTCTGCTGCCGAAGAAGGAAACTCCTTCTCCAGCCAGTCCGTCAGTTCACTTGCTTTCATATCTTGTAAGCGCAGCCATTAAAAGCTGCTTTTCCTCCTCTACCTCTGCTTTTCGCTCCCTGGCGCCTTCTCCTGCATCCACCAGCTTCTCCAGGATCTTCTTACGGATCCCAAGCTCTCTTTGCAAATATAACTTAAGCACCGGATGCCTGGCTTCTAAAAGAAATTTACCAAAGGCCTCTTCTTCCTTTGTCCAAGGAACACATCCTTCTATGCTCCTGGTCACACGCATCATAGGATAAAATTTGCCATCCTCAAGGATCAGCTCCTCTTCCCGGATCTCCCAGCCCTGTTCCCGGATAAAATGCCGGAAATGGCACACATCCGACTGAGGCTGCAAGATCAGCTCCTGGAAGGAATCAAGCACCTGTTTTCCTTCTGTCAGGATCCGTTCCATCAAAGGACCTCCCATCCCTGCGATCACCAAGGTATCTCCCTCTCCGGCCTTTAGTGCAGACAAGCCATCAGAAAGACGAAGTTCTATGTAATCTGAAACCCCGTACTGCTGCACATGCTCCTTTGCCCGAAGCAACGGGCCTTTTCTCACATCCATGGCGATCGCAGAAGGGATCTTTTTATTCAAAACCAGGTACACCGGCAGATATCCATGATCACATCCCACATCTACCAGCCGGTTGCCGCCATGCACCATTTTACTGATGGCAGCCAAACGTAAAGACAACTGCATACGCTTCTCCTGATCAATCCAAATAATCTTTTAATTTACGGCTACGGCTTGGGTGGCGAAGCTTTCTAAGGGCCTTTGCCTCGATCTGGCGGATACGCTCTCTGGTAACATTAAACTCCTTGCCAACCTCTTCCAATGTTCTTGCACGGCCGTCATCCAATCCGAAACGAAGTCTAAGCACTTTCTGCTCTCTTTCGGTAAGGGTTCCCAGAACTTCTACCAGCTGCTCCTTAAGAAGGGTGAAGGCTGCTGCATCTGCAGGAACAGGCACATTATCATCCTGAATAAAATCACCCAGATGACTGTCCTCTTCCTCACCGATTGGTGTCTCCAAAGATACTGGTTCCTGGGAAATCTTCAGAATCTCACGCACTCGTTCTACAGACATGTCCATCTCTTCTGCAATCTCTTCCGGGGTAGGTTCCCGTCCCAGCTCCTGAAGCAGCTGTCTGGAAACACGGATCAGCTTGTTAATGGTCTCTACCATGTGAACAGGAATACGGATAGTTCTTGCCTGGTCTGCAATGGCTCTGGTGATCGCCTGACGGATCCACCAGGTAGCATACGTACTGAACTTATAGCCTTTTCTGTAGTCAAATTTCTCAACTGCCTTGATCAGTCCAAGATTTCCCTCCTGGATCAGATCAAGGAACAGCATTCCCCGACCTACATAACGCTTTGCAATACTGACCACAAGACGCAGGTTAGCCTCTGCCAGTCTTTTCTTAGCATCTTCATCTCCCTGTTCCATTTTTTTTGCCAGTTCGATTTCCTCTTCTGCTGTAAGAAGAGGCACTTTGCCGATCTCTTTCAGATACATGCGGACCGGATCCTCAATGCTTACCCCTTCAGGTACCGAAAGGTCGATCTTGTCCAATTCCACTTCTTCCTCATCATCCAGGCCGTCAATATCCACATCATCATCAAGGATCATGTCTTCTCCGCTGTTTCCAGTGATACGGAGAACATCTACACCACTGGCCTCCAGAAAATCAAAAACCTTTTCCATCTGATCCACATCCAGTGGCTGGTCTTTGAAAAAGTCACTGATTTCCTGATATTCCAGCACATTTTTTTTCT
This sequence comes from Blautia glucerasea, assembly GCF_013304385.1. Taxonomy (GTDB): domain Bacteria; phylum Bacillota; class Clostridia; order Lachnospirales; family Lachnospiraceae; genus Blautia_A; species Blautia_A ammoniilytica. The sequence continues at coordinate 13,559 of NZ_JAAITU010000007.1, read as the reverse complement.
TTTTTGCAAGTTCCAGAAGCTCTACAAGTTTCTCACTGAATTTGCCCATATTCATTTCCATAGGTGTTTTAACCTCCATATAGTGTTTATATTTTATCCTTATTCAAAGGAAATATGCAGCTGCTGTCTTTTTCTTCCCAGATCCTCCAGTTCCTTCTTGGCCTTTACAAGTTCTTGCAACCCGGCCATGTCTGTAGGATCCCAGTTTTTATTTTTTTCTGCAAGACTTTCCTGCTTAATACGGATCAGAGTGTCGCTAAATGCCCGTTCCTGCTCTTCCATTGTTTCCAGATGGATGGTTGCATTAAAAAGTGATGCTACCTCTCGCTGCTCTTCGCTGTCAGTAAAGCTGTTCAGCAGCCGTGCCGGATTCACATCTCCCTGGGCATGCTGTTCAAAAAGCATTTCTGCCACTTCATGATATAAAGGAACGATAAAATCCCCCGGAGACAGATATTTCTCAACTGTATCAAAAATCCCTGGATAAGTTACAAGCCAGGTCAGCATCAGTTTCTGAGCCTTATCTGCTGCAGATTCCTTCTTCTGTGCCTGACGGGCTTCCACAGTCTTTGGCTGCTGCCGCTGCTCTATAGGCGTTCCCTTCATAGCCAGGGTATTTACTCTTTTGCGGAGATCCTCCACGCTGATCCCATATCTGTGATACTGCCTGACAATGGCTTCTATGTAAAGATTCCGCTCAAGCTCATCCGATAATTCCAGAAGAAGACGTGCACACCGTTCAAAGAAACGATTCTGTCCCTGCGGCTCCTCCATAGGGAAATCCTTCTCTGATACGCTCACCCGGAACATAAAGCTGTCTCTTGCCTGATCCAGCCTCTGCTGAAAGGCCTCTGCTCCTTCTGTCTTGATAAATTCATCCGGATCCTTGTGAGGCTTCAGATCCACAACTCTGGAATTGATCCCTGCTTCCCGCAATATGGGAATGGCACGTAATGCTGCCTTCACTCCTGCCTCATCACTGTCATACAAAAGCAGCACCTCCTGGGTGTAGCGCTTTAGAAGGCTGGCGTGCCCGGAAGTAAGCGAGGTTCCAAGGGACGCCACTGCGTTGGTAAAGCCTGACTGATGCATGGAGATCACATCCATATAACCTTCGCACAGGATCAGATATGGCTTTCTGGATGTACGAGCCACATTCAGCCCATACAGGTTACGGCTTTTGTCAAAGATCTTTGTCTCCGGGGAATTCAGGTACTTGGGCTTTCCATCTCCCATGACCCTGCCGCCAAAACCAATCACCCGGTTATTCACATCCATAATTGGGAAAATAACTCGGTTCCAGAATTTGTCATACATTCCATGACGCTCATCCACATTAAACAGACCGCTGTCCCGCAGCTGATCGTCACCATATCCCTTGCCTTTCAGAAATTTGTAAAGGTCATCGCTGAACTTGTCCGAGTACCCAAGGCCAAATTTCCGGATGGTTTCATCACTTAATCCTCTGTCCGTAAGATATCGATAACCGATCTGTCCGCTTTCTCTGCGAAGCTGATAATAAAAATACTGGGCAGCCTGCCGGTTGATCTCAAGAAGAGTCTCCCTCTGCTTTGCCTTTTCCCTGGCTTCGCTGGAATATTCGATCCTTGGAAGCTGTACCCCCGCCCGGTCTGCCAGATGGGAAAGAGCCTCACCAAAGGAATAATTCTCATATTCCATTACAAAATTAAATACGTTTCCTCCTGCACCACAACCAAAGCAGTAATACATCTGCTTGGATGGCGTAACAGAAAAGGAAGGCGTTTTCTCATTGTGGAATGGACACAGTCCAAAATAAGAGCTGCCTTTCCTGGTAAGTTTCACATATTGTGAAACCACATCCACAATATCATTTTTCATCCTGACTTCTTCAATAATATCGTCAGAATATCGCATGTGCATCCTCCTCTATTGACTCCCACCACTGATACAAGCTTGTTTCTCACCACCTATAGAGGTGGGAGTCATCTCCCAGCTAATATACTTCCCATGCTTTCGGAATATATATTTCCCGGAACTTTTCCATGGAATACTGGTCTGTCATCCCTGCAAGATAATCGCATACAGCCTGAGCCACAGACTCCTGCTTCCTGCTGATCAGCTCCCTGTATTCACCAGACATAGCTTCCGGATGTTCTATATAATACTGATATAATTCAGTAAGCATCTTGATTGCCTTGGATTCTTCTTTCTTTGCTACAGGATTCAGGTAAACATCCTGGAACATGATGCTGCGAAGATCCATCATTGCCTCCTGTACCTGAGGCGACATACTGATCGCCGGACGGTCCAGGCTGTTCTCAATAATATCATGTACAAAGGTGTTCAGCCTCTCACGTGTGGTATACCCAAGAAACATCCTAAGTGTAACTGGCAGATCATCCTCTGTCAGAATCCCAGCCCTTTGGGCATCATCCATATCATGATGGATATAGGCGATCTTATCAGCAAAGCGCACCACCTGTCCCTCCAGTGTGGAAGGATGACCGCTGGTACGATGATTTAGGATCCCGTCCCTGGTCTCCCAGGTCAGATTCAGTCCTTCCCCATTCTTCTCCAGAAGCTCTACCACCCGAAGACTCTGGCTGCAATGCTCAAAGCCTCCTGGATGCACCTGGTTTAGTGCGCGCTCTCCTGCATGACCGAAAGGTGTATGGCCCAGATCATGACCCAGGGCAATGGCCTCCACCAGATCCTCATTCAGCCGCAATGCCTTTGCAATGGTACGTGCGATCTGCGATACCTCCAGAGTATGGGTAAGCCGGTTCCTGTAGTGATCCCCCTGCGGTGCAAGAAAAACCTGTGTCTTGTCCTTCATCCTGCGGAAAGCCTTGCAGTGCAGGATCCGGTCCCTGTCTCTTTGATAAACAGTTCGCACATCACATTCTTCTTCCGGTCTGCCACGCCCCCTGGAATCACCGCTTAGAGCAGCATAAGGGCTTAAAAGCTCCCGTTCTCTTTGTTCCATGCTCTCTCTGATATTCATCCAATTTCCTCCACAGAACAACCATGTGCCCGGCAGCACATACCCTCTGCCGGATCAACTGAGACAAACCTCTTATTAATTATATTCTACACAAAATTGCAAATTCCTCTTTTTTTCAAAAAAATCTTGAAAATTATTTTATTTTTTCAAAAAAGCTGTTGACTTTCCATAGGGCTTTTGATATACTACGTTTTGTTGCGAGGGCGAGAGACAAAAAGCCCATGAAATGCAGCATGCGGAAGTGTCGGAACTGGCAGACGAGCAAGACTAAGGATCTTGTGAGCATTGCGCTCGTGTGGGTTCAAGTCCCATCTTCCGCATTAGTATTTTCGAAACCTTTTATTAGAAAGGTTTCTTTTTTTGTCTTCAAGAAAAGAAATCCCTGTGGAACAATTTAAAAAACCGTGTTCCACAGGGATTTTGTTTTAGATTTTGTTTTAGATTTTATTTTGGATTTTATTTAGGAATCTCAGTAAGGATCTCCAGCTTAAAGCCTTCCCACATATCTGCAGACACATTCCATTCCCTCAGATCTGTAACGATCTTATGGTAAAATGCCTGTCCTCCTCTTACAATATCATAGGTACGGGCGTCTCCCCTTGCCTCCAAGTGACGGCCAAAGCTGCAGTTCTCCACATCCTCAGGTCCATAATCATCAATCTCTTTCCCTGGCCAGAAAATATATAATCTGGGAATATCCTCAATCTGTCTTGGATCAACTCCTGCAACATGAAGAAACTTCTTACCTGTGCTTTCGTGGCAGGTAAATACATGGGCATACCGCCATACAGTTCTTGTAAAATCCGATACACGGAACTGCCCCAGCCAATCCTCATCCATCATGCCATCCGGTGTGCTTCTGGAAATAACCAGCACTACTGGAAACATCCTCTTCGGATCCTTAAGTGCTGCAGCCAGCATGGAAAACTGATCCTCCTTTAAAATCCTGCGCCGGTTGGAGCAGGAAATCCCGCTGATGATTCCCACCTCGTCTACAATAGACTTATAATATCCGGGGTAACTGAAGAATACCACTCCAGGTTCCTGGGCAGAATGCTCTCTTTGCGGATCTGCATATCCGTTGCATACTTTCAGAAGCACCTGTCCATCTTTCACTTCCAGACCGGCTTCTGAATACCAGATACGTCCGCCAACCTCCAGATCCATATGGCGCACATGCATATTCATCCGAAGTGCTTCCGGATTATAGTTCACAGCCACATGGTAAGCCAGGATATCTGCGTGATAGGTCACGGTTTCCCTTGGCATGCTCTTAAACAGGCCGCCATATTTCTCTACGATCCACTGATAAATAATATCTGCCGATTTTTGAAAAATAGAAACAGCATCACAGGCAGAAGAATCCTTGATCCGGCTTCCATCCACCCGTGTATTCATCTGAAAAACATTATACCGGATCAATGGTTTCATCTCATAATGCCTGGACTCACCTGGGATCTCCTCACGGCCGTCATTGTATACGTCCCGCTCCTTAAAGATCGCTGTCAGCCGGCTGTCGTGAAACTGGCTGTCATTTAACAATGCAATAATGGTATTTACATTAATAGGTGTTTTCTTGGGCCGCTTTAAGAGCTGTTCCACCAAAGTCTGTTTACTGGTTTTGTAAATTCGCTTTGCCAGATTATCTACCTGTTTATCTTTATCCTCATCTAAAAGGCTGGCAACCTCCGGATAAAGAGTTCCTTCTCCAAGCTTCAGGCGGAAATGACTTTTGATCATATCGCTCCATCTGCCTGACTTATAAAGGGAATGTCCCAGATCCTCAAATAAAGTGACCATAGATTTGTCACACAGCTCCAATGTAGCCAGAATACTGTTAAAGTATCTGGAAAATCCCTTATAATTATGCCAAAGCTCCTCACCCTTGTAACGCATGTCATGCTCAATCTCATGCCATCCTTCAAAAAACATGGTTTTGATCTGGATCTCAAATGTGTCATCAATACACATATCCCACGTTTCTGGGGAAATCTCAGATCTAAGATACTCCGGTAGCTTACATACCCCGTTCAGCTTGGTCGGCTTAAACTCTTCTTCGCTGCGCTCTGATGTGGACCATCCCTCTACATCAAAAGTATTCTCTACAATATTCTGGCAGATATCCACATCATCATCAAAATAAAGGTTGATCCTTACTCCTACCAGATCCTGTAGCTTCTTATCCTCAGCACTATAATCCTTTAATTCAAATTTATGTGCCATGGATGCAGCCGTCTTTGTACGTGAAAAAACCCGGTAATACAATCCGCACTGCTCCAGACGGTCACTGATGATCCTTTTTAAATCCTGTTCCACAATCGCAGGAACCTTTACCTTAGCAGCCAGTTCCTCCTTTGTGAATGTTACTCTTGTCTGTTCTTTCAAATATTCTACACCACCATTTTTATTCAGGTATACTAATGTATACCCTGTTAAGTTTCCCGATTTTTGTCATACTTATTAAGTATAACAGATTTTCTCCATTAAAAAAAGAATAAATGCATAAAAAAAGAAACCTTTACATCCAAAAGGTTTCTTAAATCTTAATGCGGAAGATGGGACTTGAACCCACACGAGCGCAATGCTCACAAGATCCTTAGTCTTGCTCGTCTGCCAGTTCCGACACTTCCGCATGCTGCATTTCATGGGCTTTTTGTCTTTCGCCCTCGCAACAGATAGAATTATAGCAAATCATTTTTCAGAAGTCAAGATATTTTTAGAATTTCTTTCTCAGAATGTTTGTAATGATTTTGGTGTCAAAACACCAAAATCATTATTACACGGATTTTTCTATTCATCTATGATTTATCTTCTCTCACACCAGGTGGCTGTCACCAGCATTTTTTGCAGGCCTCATACCCCTGTGCCACAGCCTGATCCACCGGCATTTCCACTGCCTTAGAAGGATTCATATTCCCACAGTCTGGTCTGCTGTGATACTTGCTTCCAGTTGCAGAGATCCAGACCTGCTGCTCTGCTTCGGTTTCCTGATCAGAGTTCCCATCCCCCAGATCCTGTGTATCTGCATCAGTGCTCTGGCTGTTTTCGGTTGCTCCCTGTGTGTACGTATATGCAGCAACACCTGCATCGCCTGCCATTGTGCCGGTATCGTCCGGATTCCCCGGTGTATAATCATCACAAGGAGAAACATCCCATGTGATCCCGTTTCCTCCGGAGTACGCTGTCACTGTCCCCTGTTTATCCGTACGCAATACCTGGATCCCCATGGACTGCAGTTTTTCCATGGTATCTGCATCCGGATGTCCGTAACTGTTCCCACTGCCGCAGCTAACTACTGCATATTCAGGCACTGCTGCCTGAAGAAGATCCCAGCTTGTGGAACTGGCTGAACCGTGATGGCCTACCTGCAGTACTGTGCATTCCAGGTCAAGCCCGGCTGATACCATCTGTTCCTCACTGCCATGCTCCGCATCTCCGGTAAATAAAAAGCTGTCTTCTCCATTATCCAGCCGGATCACAACAGAGCTGTTATTACTATCCTGATCACTGGCATTTTGCGGTGCCAACACAGTAAAAGTCCCACTGCCAACCTGATACACATCCCCAACAGATGGATGCTGCATCTTTAATCCCATCTGTTTTGCCTTATCCATAAAAGAGGTATACAGCTGGGAATCATGCACATAATCCGGTCCTACCAGATTCTCTACCGGAAAACTGCTAAGGCAGCCCACCAGACCGCTAATGTGATCTGCATCATAATGAGATGCAATCATATAATCCAACTGCTGCACGCCCTGATTTTGCAGATAGGAAACTACATAACTGGAAGCATCCCTGCCACCTCCATCATAAAGAAGATTCTCTCCTTCTGACTGTACCAATATGGACAGACCCTGACCTACATCCAGAAAATGCACCTGCATATCCCCTGCCCACACCATTTGCGGAATAAGCAGAAGGAATAAAAATATCAATAATCCGTTTCTCAGTTTTTTCTTCATTTGTACTCTCATGTCCTTTTTATGTTTGCGTATATTGTACCACCGTTTTTTACAAATAAAAATAGTAAACGCACATATTATTGATTCATTCTTTTATTTGTACATCCCAGCAGATTTTCTTTTATTGAAGCTCTGCGATCCGGGTGACACCTACATAGATTTCCTGGATTTTGTACCAGGTACTGTAGTCCACAATCCCGGTTTCCGGAAGACCGAAAATGTTCTGAAACTTCCGCACAGAAGCCTTTGTAAGCGGTCCATAGATTCCGTCCTCATTTACCCTTGGAAGTGCAGGATATGCCTGACTGATGGCATTTAACTGCTCCTGGATCTGCAGAACCTTACTTCCAGACGCACCAATATCCAGATCGTACCCTGGCCACGAGGCAGGAACTCCTGAGATTTCCTCGGCTACATTGATATACATATCATTCCCATAAAAATATCTGAGGATTTCTATAGCAGAATATCCTCTATCACCCAGAGCCTTGCTCCCCCATTGCGTCATCCACCCACGACTCTGGCACTCTACCTTCCGGCCATCACAATACTGGGTCAGGATCGGCTGACGCACATTTGGCCTGGAAAGATAGTTTTCAAAAAGTTCATCCACGATCCGTTCAATGGAATCAAAAATATTCCTTCCCCGAATCCATTTATGATCATAGGCTGTAGATGAAGTAATGGTAAAATCATAGCCTTTATTCCGGTACCACCTGTTATATAGTCATTCAGGATTACACGCGCATTCCGTGCATATATATGGAATTGGATATGGAATTGGCAATGCAGGATTGGATTAGCCATGCTTGTTAATTATTTTCAAATATGCTATTCTATAGAAAAATCCTGACTACAATTTCTTATTCTACATCAGACATGGAGCTCACTGAAAATGGGATATGATCTTCCGGATCAGGTTTTAAGAGAGCTTTCTTTTTATGCCCGAAAGTATTCCGTCACAAGAATTATATTATTCGGTTCCCGTGCACGAGGTACTAACACCAAAAGAAGCGATATCGATATTGTAGTATACGGTGGAGATTTTGACAGTTTTTATTGGGATGTGAAAGAAAAAAATCAATTCTCTATTAATGTTTGATATTGTACAGGCAGATTTGCCAATTTCAAATAAACTAAATAAAGAAATAAAAAAGGATGGTGTTGTCAATTTGAGGGGGCCGACAAGCCCCCTCAAATCATAGTTTCTCTTCTCCATTTTCTCACAATCACTGTTATATAAAAATTTATTCTTTACATTCTTTCAACGATCACTTTGCACTTCTTTTTACAGAAAGCAATCCCATATGCCAGTATATTATTTCTGTCCTCGTTACGAAGGCGTTCATCATAACGTCGCTCCCGTATCTGACTCATTGCCCTTTCACATGCTTTTTCCAATCCATCAAATGTCTGTGCATACTTTAATTCAATAATCATCCCCGCATCAGGATCTTCCGGCTCAACCAATATATCTACAAGCCCATCCCCTGACTCTATATTTGACTGGATCAGCCAGTTTGATTCACACCTTAATAGTCCCAGAAGTATTCCGTGATAAAAGATTTCCTTCTCTTCACTCCGGGCCTTTGTATCAAAAATGCTAATTGTGTTCCCAAGAATTCTGGTAAGCTGTTTCTCAATAATTCCGACATCTCCGTTTTCAAATGCCTGCAAAAGTTCTCTCACCGGCTCTGTATCATGGAGAACTGTATTGTTAAACCATTCTCTGATCTGAAGGATATAAACATCCCGTACCTCTTTGTTTGGAATAATCAGATGATAAACATCCCTCTCTGGCTTTCCCTTCTGTGTAAGATAACCAGTTGTAAACAAAATACTCCAAAGATTATCTATACTGTCGTCTATCTCATCATAAGTCAGTTCTGTTCGGACAGCTTTCACAATAGACTCCCCGGCAATCAGACGCTCAATCTCATTCCTAGTAGTTTTATCCGCTTTGGAAATAAATCTTTTTACAAGGTCATTACCACTGGTATTGATCCAATATGACTGGGGTTCCGCGCCTGGCTCCCCAAGAAGCCGGTCTACATGATTGATCACATCCCAAGGACAATAAACATCCGTATTTCCGAAATGATATCCATCATACCACTCCTTCGTCTCAGTTAAATGGTCATCCAGATGATAGTCATGCAAAAGCCTGATAACCTCTTCATCAGTAAATCCAAACTGTTCATCAAAGCGGGCATCTGTAATAGAAAGCACTTTAAAATTATTCAGGCCTGTAAAAATGCTTTCTTTAGATACCCTGAGACATCCTGTTAAAACGGCAAACTGCAGGGCATTATTCGTCTTAAGAGCCTGACCAAATAATCCCCGAATCAATGATACCATTTCTTTGTAATAATTATGTTGGAAGGCTTTATCTAATGGGACATCATATTCGTCTATTATAATAATGGTTTTCTTTTCATAGTACTTATATAAAAGCTGAGATAATATTTTCAGAGAAGATTTCAGTAATTCCTCACCCATGGAATATTTTCCATCGCACAGCCTGATCAATGTCCTGTACTTTTCTTTTTCATTTTCTGATAGTTTATCACTGTCTGCCAGGAAAGAAAAACGCTCTGCTTCTATACCCACTAATTCAGTCAAACGATATCTAGCACTTGCAAAAGTAAGTCCGTCCACTTCTTTGAGCGACAGAAATATTACCGGAAACTGTCCCATATATTCTTCGCAGAGTTTTGATTTACCTGAAATATAAAGCCCATCAAACAAAGCTTTATCAGTTCCGATCTCAAAAAAATGCTGGAGCATACTCATATTCAATGTTTTTCCAAAACGACGTGGTCTGGTAAACAGGTTTACTTCTCCCCACTGTTCAAGGATCTGTTCAATCAGCTTAGTTTTATCCACATAATAAAACTTTTCTTTACGTATCTTTTCAAAATCATCAATCCCTACTGGCAGCTTTAACAGTTCTCCCATTTCTGTAATCCCTCCTTCCGTCTGAAGTAGTAGATAAAAATAAATATAACTTAATTTTATCATCTGCCCTGTCAAATAGCAAGTGCTGGCAAAAGTTCGCAGACCGTTGCTCATATCTCATGATTCAGCCAATAAACTGTCAGATTCCTCCAACAGGATGCGGAACCGTACTGTTATCTGATTCTCCTTTATGTGGATTTTTTCTACCAGTTTATTGATCAGAATCCTTTTGGTATGGGGATCTGCACCCATAAATACCTGCTTCCATGTAGGAACATTTTCCGTGGAAAGCTTCCATTCAGAATCGGGTCTGTCCATGCTTTCCAGTATCATTTCTTTTTCCTTAATTATTTTCTGCTGTCGGGTACACGCCTGTTTCTGCTTATCTATCAGAGGAACAAGTTCCTCTAAGGACAATGGATATTCCCCGGTCATAGCCTGTGGAATCTGATCTTCCATCACATTAATTCTTTTTTGGATCCTGTCCAGCGCCTGACGTTCTTTTTCCAATGCTGCTATTAATGTCTTCTTTTCGGACTGCTTATAAAGTTTAATTTCTTCGGCCATATCTTTGTTTTTCTGAAGCTTTTCTACATATTCAGAAATGATCTCAAAAACAATTAATTCAATCTTATCTGCCCTGTATGCCCCTGTTCCCGGATGAGGTATTCCCCTATCCTTGTTCTGACATTTATAAACTCTGGTCTTACTGGATCTCTGTTCTTTGGTGCCCTTTATTTTCCAATAATTATATCGGGTGCCATTGGTCATTTTACACCCACAGCAGCTGCAATACAAAACATCAATAAGGGCTAAAGTACCCAGATGATTCCGGATCACCACAGAATCCCGTTTCTGCTGGTCTTCAGTTTTAGCAATTCTGTCCGCTCTTTCTTTTCGCATATACTGAACCCGGTTCCATGCATCTGCATCAACAATAGAAATACCAGGATCAGGCGCAGCCGCAAGGATCCAGTTCTCACTACCGATCTTGTGGTATTTTCCATCAATCCTGGTTCTTCTGTTGTATGCTGTATACCCCGCATATATGGGATTGGTCAGGATACTGGTGATGGTTCCGGCTTTCCACACATCATTGGGAGCCATGTGCTTATACTTTTCATGGCTGTTCAGGATTTTGGCGATTTTTACAGAGCCATATTCCTTATGTAAGGCCTGTTCATAGATAAATCGAACCACCTCACACTGTTCCTGCCAGATCACAAGGTGCTTCAGCGCCCGACCATGTTTACTGATCTCTCCGGACAGTTCCAGTTTGTATCCATAGGGTGCTTTGCCACCCATAAATTTTCCCTGTTGTACCAGCTTTTTTGCAGTATCTTTTACACGCATGCCGGTATCTGAACTGCTTTTCTGTGCATTCCCATAACGAAGTGCCAGCACCATTTGCCCCATAATATCGTCTGATTCCGGTGAGATGCAATTGTCCTTCACAGTATAAATATCTACGCCGTATTTTTTCAGTGACATCACATAAGCACCGATCTCCCACATACGGCGTCCTATCCGGTCGTCCTTGTACGCAACCAGAATATCATATTCTTTCTTTCGTGCGTCCTCCAGTGCTTCCTGCAGCACATCCCGGTCAGTAACAGCATTTTGATAACCGCTGTTACTTCCTTCAAAATACTCCTTTGCATCCAGCTTCCAGTCCGGATGCTGCTGTATGTATTCAGTCACCAGCTGCCTTTGCACGCTTAAATCACCGTCTGCCTCCAGCTGCTGATTAGAGCTTACTCTTAACAGGATCCGCACTTTCTTCATGCAATAAACCGCCTTTTGACCGGGTCAGGCTTTCTTTCAGCATTCCCGAAAGGATTTCCCTTGCTTCCTGCAGGACCTTTATATCGTTCGCCTCTGCTTGTTTCGGAAATTCCAAGTATAGCTTTATCCCGGACTCCGACAGCATTTCCACACAGTCATATTCATGATCATGTTCAGAATCTTTCATACATACTCCAGCCCCGATCATTCTTATTACAGCTGTATTCCTTATGTTGGAATTATATGTGTGTTTTTTCTTTCTTAAAAAGCACTGTAGAACCCGGAAGACAACGTACTCATCATGTCATTTAACGTATCTTTGCCAATCAGATATACTAAAATGCCTATAATCAGAATACTACAAAGCTTAGATACAAAAAAGGCATACACCTTTTTATTTTCATCTGCATTAATGGCAGCCCTGAACGAAGCAAACTGAACAAAAGGGATCAGCATCATAATCCCAAGATAAACACATACTGCCAGACTGTCTGAAAAAACAGATAAAATTGCAGTAACCACTATCAGTACAAAATCAAATACTGCCCGAACACCAACTACGCAGTACATGTTATTCACAGACGTAGTACCGCCAAATGCCCTGCCAAAAAAATTCATAAAATGTGCTTCCATACAGTCGTATCCAATGGTCGTTAGCAATGTAAGGATCAACACGCTGGCATATGGTACTTCGATCATACCACCGTATTCTTTTCTGATTCCTGCTGCAGTCACTAACACAAGGATCAATACGATCGCTGCTTTTACCAAAATAAATTGCATGCCTGTTGTTTTCGTATTTTCAGCTGCAAGCCTTTCTGTTTCTGAAACAGGTTTCTTCAGGATCTGTAACACTTTTCCAAGAAATTCTTTGATACACTTAAGTGCCTGTGTACCACTCTCCTGCAGCCATTCTGCCTGTTTTGACGGCTGCTCCTGCGCCGTTTCCACTGCCTTCTGATTCTCGTTAGATGGCTGTGTGGGAGCCTTCTCCTGTACCTTCTTATTCTTTTGATCCTGTGTGCAGGTGCATACCTCCCCTTCTTCCAGCTTTCTTCCACATCTTGTACAATACATATCTCTTCCTCCCATGACTCTTCAATCTATCATTTCAATTCTCAACCTGAATCAGATTATTTTCATCCCGAAACCGGATATTTTCAAAATAATCTTTTAATTCAAAGATAAGATATCGCTGAAACATACACAGCATATCATCCATGTTATGTGCCATGCTAAAAAATTCCTGCATATTTACTTTGATAACATCATGCTGATTCCGATGCTTTTGATAAGAAATCGACTTACTGATTTTAAGAAAATCAAACAATGAAGCCGAATCTTCTCCTCGTTCATAATACGCAGCCAACATATCCGCAGCCATTGATTTTCCAAATCTCCTTGGGCGACTGACACAAAGGAACTTCTGACGGGTATCAAGAACTGCATTAGTCTTTTCTACCAATTCCGTTTTATCCACATATATTTCCGAATTCAAACTTTCCCGAAATCCTTTATTTCCAGGATTCAGATAACTCCCCATGTAAATGCCTCCTATTAATCCTTTTATAAAACCTATTATACATAACTTTCACATTGTTAGTATACCATATTTTTATGCTGTATTGCTATTTTCTATATTCGGTTAGTATAGACGCAAAATGAAATTTTAAAAGGGCACTGAAAAACTTCCATTTTTTCTTAAGTGGAAGTTTTTCTTTTATATTTTTTCAATTTTTTTTTAGAAAAAGCACAAAAAAGCTATGGCTTACTCCATAGCCCAGACTGTAGACAAACTTGGTGTTGGGGATTATGCCCAGCACCATTTTTCTTTTAAAACTTCTTTTCTTTTTATTTTCTTCAAA
>NZ_JAAITU010000079.1 GCF_013304385.1 Blautia glucerasea | reverse complement strand
ACACGCGAGGATAGCTTGTAGATACTTGGCTCAGTAGAGCCATTGAGCAAGAAGCGCCCACTTCAAAATCTGAGATTTAAGTGGTGGGAGCATGTCACGCAGCACCGCAATCGCAGCCAGCATACAAACAAATCCTGCATTTGTCCGGCAAATCATGATGAAATTAAGGAAAGCTAAATTGATTTCCAGTGTGACTGGTCATGCAAAACCAATTTTGGCAAAACTGCCAGAGAGGATCACACTTTTTGATATTTATAAAGCGGTAGAAGGCGACAAACCACTGTTACATCTGGATACCCATACCAATCCAGAATGTGGTGTCGGAGTGAATATTCAATTTGCTTTGCACGACTACTATCAGGAAGTACAAGAGGCAGCTGAAAAACGGATGAAAGAAATTAATTTGCAGGATATTATTGATTCCTATTATCAAAAAGCAAAAGGACTTGATAAAATATAGAAATGCCGGAGCTTTTTTACATAAGGGGCGCTTCAAGTTTATCAGAAATCTTTTTCTGAAAACAAAACAACCGGAACTAAACAAAATTACTGCACTCTACGAGAGGGTATCCCGAGATGATGAGCAAAGCGGTGACAGCAACAGTATCGTAAACCAGAAGAGAATCCTGGAAAAATGTGCGATTTATCGCCATTTCCAACAATGTGGACAGTGCTCTAAACGATGGCAGTAACGAATTTGTCCCATTTCTTAACATTACGAATGAGTGGTATGTAAGAGATACCAGCCGGAAAATCAAATCCGTACTTCATAATAAGGGGATGGACGGAAAGCATCTGACGAGCAACGCAATCTACTGAAAATGCGTGGTGATGGAGTAAAACAGTCGGTTGCCCATATGCCGGACAGGTGATGAAATTCACCCCGGATTACTTAAAATTCATATTCTACCTTCGAGGGGTATGCCTTTTTTCTCCAATAGAGTATGATTAGTATAAAAAAGGAGGCAGAAGGATGGATCTTATCAAAATCGGAAAATATATTGCAGGCAAACGAAAGTCTTTGGGGATGACACAAAAGCAACTGGCAGAAAAATTAGGTATGAGTGATAAGTCTGTTTCTAAATGGGAGCGAGGAGTTTCCCATAGTTAAAGATACCACACCAAATATGATGAACCCACGCTTATACACTACCAGCTATAATAAGCCGTAAGGACAGCAATTTGACACTGCTGTCCTTTCTTTTATAAAATTGCAGTACACAGAAAAAAGCTGTAAAAGAAAAATATATTTGTCCTTGTAACAATTCTCGGACATTTGCCTGTTATACTATCTGCAAAAAGAAAAGGAAGTGACAATATGAAGCAGATTTTAATTGTCGAAGACGATAATCTTTTGAATAAAACGCTTACTTATAATTTGGAACTGGACGGTTACACAATAACTTCTGTTCTGAATGCAAGGACAGCCGCTGAATCATTAAAAACAAACATTTTTGATTTGGTATTGCTGGATATAAATTTACCAGACGGAAATGGTTATGACCTATGCCGTCTTATCAAGCCAGAGCATCCTGATACAGTAGTTATATTTCTAACTGCCAACGATCAGGAAAGCGATCAGATACGAGGATATGAAGCTGGTGCAGTGGATTATATCACGAAACCTTTTTCGATTAGTGCTTTGCAGCGAAAGATCAAAGCCATGTTCGCTATGTTGGAACATCACAAACCAGCTAAGGATATTTACGAGGATGGTAGCCTGTTTCTGGATTTTTCGGAACAATTTGCAAGTTTGAACGGGAAACCATTAGCGCTTTCTGCGATGGAATATAAAATGCTGAACCTATTTCTTAAAAATCCGAAGCAGGTACTTACCCGCCAACAACTTTTGGAAAGACTGTGGGACATTGATGAAAAATATGTAGATGAACATACCCTTACTACTTCTATCAGCCGCATTCGCAGTAAGATTGAAGCGGATGGCGACACATATATCAAAACGGTTTACGGTATGGGTTATCAATGGACAGGAGGCGAAAAGAAATGAAACTGAATAACCTTTCTGCTAAGAAAATTTGTAGACTGATTAGTACTGGCATGGTTTTCTCTATGCTGGTAATTACTGGTATTTTCGGCGGTATAATGCAGGATACACGAATTTTCATAGCGGGTGGAACATTGACACTCTGTGCATTTTTCTGGATTTGGCTATTGGTGCTGTTTTTTGGAAAACGCCTTTCTCATTTTACTTCTAATTTGTGCCGGACGCTGGACAACATGATTGATGGAAACGAGGAATTACAAAAGTCAAATGATAGTGAAACTCTTTTTGCCCGTATCAACCACCGCTTAATCCGGTTGTATGAGATTATGCAGAAAAACCGACACAAGGTAGACATGGAACGACAGGAGCTTCAAATGCTGATTTCTGATATTTCGCATCAAGTAAAAACGCCTGTCAGCAATTTGCAAATGGTAACGGACACACTTTTAACAAAGCCTGTTTCAGAAGAAGAACGGATGGACTTTTTACAAGGCATACGTAGTCAGACTGATAAACTGGATTTTCTGTTCCAAGCACTGGTTAAAACGTCCCGGTTGGAAACCGGAGCAATACGATTAGAAAAGAAAGACAGCAGCTTATTCCATACGCTTGCACAAGCCATGAGCAGTATTGTATATGCCGCAGAGAAAAAAGAAATTGCTGTATCCGTGGATTGCCCGGAAAATTTGATAATCTCCCATGACAGCAAGTGGACAAGCGAAGCCCTTTTCAATCTGCTGGACAATGCAGTAAAATACACTCCGTCAGGTGGAAAGATTTCTGTATCAGTGGTTCAGTGGGAAATGTACGTAGAGGTCAAAGTGACCGACACCGGCAAGGGCATTTCAGAAAGCAATCAGGCTGCCATCTTCCGGCGCTTCTATCGTGAGGAAGAAGTACACGATCAACAGGGTGTGGGAATAGGTTTGTATTTGGCTCGTGAGATTGTAACAAGGCAAGGGGGCTATATCAAGGTTGTTTCAGAGCTGAGGCAAGGCTCAGAATTTTCTATTATGCTTCCTGTAAGGTAAGATATAACCACTTTTTTTGAAATGTCCGAGCGTTGTAACATTTCACTCTGATTTTCGATAAAAATTTTTTCTATCTCGGACATTTGTGTAACATTTGTGGTTTACAATGGCTTTATCAACAGATAGAAAGCCTTGAAAGGAGCATTTGAATATGAGCATTTTACAAACAATCGACTTAAAGAAGTATTACGGCACAGAACCAAATATTACTCGTGCCCTTAATGGTGTAAATTTTACTGTGGAACAGGGAGAATTTGTTGCCGTAGTTGGAACTTCCGGCAGCGGTAAGTCTACATTGCTTCACATGATGGGAGGACTTGATACCCCCACTTCCGGCAGCGTGATTGTACGGGGAGAAGAACTCGCAAAAAAGAATGATGATGAATTGACAATTTTCCGCCGTCGTAACATCGGATTTATCTTCCAAAATTATAATCTGGTTCCGATTTTGAATGTATATGAAAATATCGTCCTGCCTGTGGAACTGGATGGCGATACAGTAGACCAGAAATTTATGGACGAAGTTGTGTATATGTTGGCTTTAGAAGATAAACTGGAAAATATGCCGAACAATCTTTCAGGCGGTCAACAGCAACGTGTAGCGATTGCACGAGCTTTAATTACGAAGCCTGCGATTATCCTTGCTGATGAACCGACCGGAAATCTTGATAGCAAGACCAGTGCAGATGTGTTAGGGCTTTTGAAGCGTACCAGCGGAGAATTTAATCAGACCATTGTAATGATTACTCACAACAACGAGATCGCTCAACTCGCAGACCGCATTGTACGGATTGAAGATGGTAAAATTGTTGGCTAAAGGAGGTGGGAATTATGAATTATCCTTTTGAAAATGATACCAGTGCAGTAATTAAAAAATTAGCACGAAAAAGTGTGCGTTTTGATAAGAAGAAAAACTTATTTTGCCTTTCGGCAATTATTGTAGCCGTTGCTATGATAATGATGTCGTTGCTCACAGTGCAAAATATCATTTATCAAAATCAGAAAGCAATCGAAGGATTACATCAAGGAATTTTCTTTGACATTACGCAGGACAGTAAAGAAAAGTTGTTAGCAAACGAAGAAGTAAAAAGTGTAGGACTTTCCTGTAATATCAAAACAGTGAAAGAAAATTCTAAAGAACTGTCTCTGATTTATTATGATGATGACATGCTTAGTTTGATTCCTGCCTTTGACGGAAAATATCCAGAGAAAGCAAGTGAAATTGCTGTTACAGATGCCTTTTTTGCCAGTGAAAATAAGTCTCCGGAAATCAACGCCATAGTTCAGTTGAATCTGGATGGTACTTTGAAGAATTATACTATTGTTGGTATTTACCATGATAAAACTTCTACCGCTTATCCTGTTTTTGTTTCACTTGAAAAATGCCGGGAATTACGTGGAAATGACCTGCTTAATGGATATGTTTGGCTTGAAAATGCAGATACCCTTACAAAAGACGAAGCAACAGAAATATTATCTCAAATTTCAGAGGAGACTGGACTGAATAATTGGACAGTCAGCAGTTACTATGATTATGTAAATACAACTTTGTCCTTCAGTAATTATACGGTATATGGTGTAGTTGCTGCCATTTTGTTTTTAGCTGCCGCACTTGTAATTTACAGCATTTTCTATATTTCGGTTGGACAAAAAGTTGCTGAGTTCGGACAGCTTCGGACAATAGGGGCAAGTAAAAAGCAAATTTATAAAATAGTTCTTAAACAGGGTTATATGCTTGCAGTTCCGGGGATTTTAATTGGTAGTATCATGGGAACGATCATCAGCTATTGTCTGCAATCAAAAGGCTGGTCAGTATTTGCATTTATTGTTTCTCTATGTGGCGCATGCCTTTTTGGAATACTGCTTGTTTATATTAGTGTTCGTAAACCAGCAAAAATTGCAGCGAATACTTCTCCAATTTCCGCCCTGAAAAATCCAGTGGGAATTGTAAATTACCGCACTCACAAAAGACATCGTATTACGCCTGTATATTTAGCGAAAATCAGCTTTTCCAGAAACAGAAAAAAATCTCTATTGACCATTTTATCATTGGGACTGTGCGGAGTTATATTTTTCCTTGCAGCAAGTTATCAGAGTTCTTTTAATGCCGAGAGTATGGCTCGTTATTGGGATATGAAGTACGGAGATTTCAAAATCAGCATTGATTTAGAAAACGAAAGTGAAAATTTGGATGCTCTCTTGCAGAAAGAATATTTTTCTGATTATGTAAAGCGTGTTGGAGATATAGAGGGAGTTAGCAATATATTTACTTATGCTACCGTACCAGTTGATTTCTCAACAGACAATGATATTTCAGATAGCACCTTGATGCTCGGCTATAATGAAAAGGATTTGGCGTCGCTAAATGCAGCGGTTTTGTCTGGAAATATTACTGATGATACAGAATTAGTTGTAAGTGATCCCGAACGTATTTATGATGTTTACCATTGGAAACCTCAAATTGGGGATACTGTGACCTTTAATTTCAAAAATCATAGTGGTAAAACAATAACAAAAGCATTCAAAATTGGTGCAATCACTTCCAGCAATGATGGAATGGGTGGCTATATTTTCAGAATGCCGGAAAATATGCTCAAAGAACTTGCAGGTTATGACTGTACATACGCAATCGAAATACAAGCAGAAGCTGAATATCAGGAGATAATCGAGCAAGAACTCAAATTACTCGTTTCTGACAATAGGGATGTTCGCTTACAAACCCTTCAAGATTTTATTGTAGAACACCAATCAGACAATCGTGCAGGTTTTACATTAGCTTATGCGATTGCAGCCATCTTGTGGATATTTGCGGTTATCAATCAAATCAATCTTACTGTGACAAATCTTTTATCACAGAAACAGGAAATGGGCACACTAAAATCTATTGGTATGACAAATAAGCAGTTGGAGCAAGCATTTATGATGGAAGGCCTTTTTACTACTTTGATTGCATTGCTTATAACTGCTGTTGTTGGAATCCCCGGCGGATATGCAATCGGTATATTTTTGAAAAATGCAGGCATGTCTACGGGATTTGTATTTCCGGTTGTTGCTTTTACTCTTTTTGCTGTTGCTATGTTTATGCTTGAAAGTTTGATGACAATATTGCTTATTCATTCATGGAAGAAGCAATCTGTTATTGCAATAATGCGAAATTGACGATAGAAAGTTTTTCATATCTCGGTCAGCTCAACAATTACATTACTCTGCTGATACAGCCAGTCCGTAAATTCTTTCGGGCTGGCTG
>NZ_JAAITU010000078.1 GCF_013304385.1 Blautia glucerasea | reverse complement strand
TGGTTGTGGTGACTTAACAATACTACTTGTAGGACTTGGTTTCCACTGCTTTTTATTAAAGTATAAAGAAAAACTGCGCCATAGCCTTGGCAGGCCATCGCGCAGCGATTTTGTTCAACTTGAAGTTAGCGATTTCTTTTTCCGGTATTCTCTGTCCCACGGATTTCCTCATGATAGAAATAATCTATGATCACCGGATGCCCCTGCGGGACTCTGCCATAAGGCATTTCATTATCCACAAAGGCACAATCATACTTCTTAGCCATTTTCTCAGCTTTTACTTCAAGTGCTTCAAAGTAGCTGCGGTTATGCTTGTTATAGATCTCGTCGTAAAGTGGTACAAGATCAGGATATTTTCCGGCGATATAATCCATAATTGTCTTTTTGAAACCGCCTCGAAGATTGAGATTTTCGAGCCAGAACAGATCGCACTGATCCTTTACCCGCTCAAAGATTGCTTCAAAATTCGTGATACCGGGGAATACCGGGGATACGAAACAGACTGTACGGATACCTGCCTCATATACCTGCTTCATAGCAGCGATACGATGCTCAATGCTCGAAGCAGAATCCATATCGTTCTTGAAATTTTCATCTAGTGTGTTGATCGACCATGAAACGGTTACACGTCCAAGTTTCTTCAACAGATCAATATCCCGTACCACAAGATCCGACTTTGTGCAGATCAGAATATCTGCGTCACTGCCGATCAGCTGCTCCAGAAGTTTTCTGGTATTCCCGAATTGCTCCTCCTGTGGATTGTAGCCATCTGTCACAGAACCGATGACCACCCGCTGTCCGGCATATTTCTTCGGATTTTTAATTTCCGGCCAATGCTTCACATCAAGGAAAGTGCCCCATTCCTCCTTGTGCCCGGTAAAGCGCTTCATAAAAGAAGCATAGCAATACTTGCAGGCATGTGTACAGCCCACATAGGGATTGACCGAGTAACCGCCTACCGGCAGACTAGACTTAGTCATGATGTTCTTTGTTTCCACCTCACGAATGAAGATTCCATTTATTACTTCTTCCATGATTTCTGTACCTCTAACACTTTATTAAATTCTTCCGGCATTTCCTGAATCATATTTTCATCCCCTATGATAGGGACAAGGTCTTCCTTCATAAACACCGGAATGCCGAGCTTATGTGCCTGGTCCTTCAGAGACCATGCCCATTCCGGCTCCGTATGAATCTTCCTGCTCTGAGCTCCGGTCATGGTGCCCACAACGATCCAATTGATTTCGGAAAGGTCAACTGTGCCGGGATCATCGAATAACGGCTCAAAGGTAACATGGTAATGTTTTGCTCTGACGTTTTTCCGAAGGGCGTCGATACGCCACCGTTCTGCTTTCCTCGTCACCGTAACGCCAAACCATGCGTTTTCCAGATCGGTATCAAAATCCAGCAAATCAGGTCGCTTGGTAAGGAACAGGAACTGATGCTGTGGATTTTCACGGATCTTTGCAAATACCTCGTCTCTCCATTCCGGCTTCCATCCAGAGAGATCGCTCATGCCGGTAAGAAGAAAGTTCTGCGGACGTTTCTTTTCCATCATCTTGAGCTTACCCGGAAAGAATTCAGGGTCAGCGAAATCATCAATCATATGCCAGCGTTTCACGTTGTTGCGGGCATAGCAATATGTACACCCCACTGTGCAGCCAATGACGATATTCATGTTCTGAATCTGATCTTTGATACAAATACTCATGACTTCTGCCACTCCTCAAGATTCTTTCTGATACGGTCGAGGCATTCCTCAAACCGGGTAATTTCTTCCTCTGAAAAACCTTTGTAGTAAATACTGCCCATCTCATCAGATACAGAATCGTACTCGCCCTTTAAGGCATGTGCTTTCTCAGTCAGAAACAGGAGCGTTTTCCTTTTGTCCGTTTCAGACTGAACACGGCTTATCAGCCCTTGATTTTCCATTCTTTCCAGCATCGTAGTAAGAGATGTTATCGCTAATCCGCATTTAGTCGAGAGTGACCTGATTGAAATACCATCCTTCTGCCACAGCACATAAAGAATACGCCCCTGGGCTCCATTAAACGCATCAATATTCTTTTCACTGAGAATCTTCTCGAAAATCCGGTCTCCAAGCTGTTTTATTTTGGTAACAAGAAATCCTCCATTCATTTCCATACAAAATCTCCTATATAGTAGTTTATTAAAAACATACTATATAGGAGCTTTATTGTCAACAGTTTATATGTCTTAATAGGTAAATTCCGTTTTTTCAATTCTCCAAACTGGAATTGAGATTTCATATATTCCAAGGGATTTAATAACTGTTATATTTTATTATCAAATATCTCTCAATCCCTTGAAAACACAAAGTTTATCGCAGGTGAGCTTTCCCTTATTGTTTCCCTTGTATTATATTGTCCCATGAGTGTTTACGAACTCTGATAAGGGCAAAAACAAGGGAAAGAAAATCCAATAAAACAGTATAACACAAAATAAAAAAACGACATGGTGAACTGATTGAAATGCTTCTACTCATATCTCCATTTACATTTTATTATTTCTAAAATTTAGAAATTCGCACTGTTATTTGTAAATGGAGATTGATTCATCTAAAATTATTTTATTGTCGACTGTATTTTACTGCTTTCACGACTGTCTCAATGCCATTAATTGTTAATGCCAAAATAATGATTGAGAGAAATACCTTATTAAAGTGTATAAAAACATGTGAAATAACTTCTGCATCCGTTCCAAATAACTGCTCAATACCATCAAAAAATTCACTATTCATAATCCTATCATTTAACAGCCAAATGCTTGTTAATGCTCCATCAATAATATTGGTGATAATGGTAACAAGCATCACCCTTTTGGTATAGCTACCATCAATAAGTCTCACACTGTCCTTTGTAACACCCAAAATTCCAAATGCAAGAATAAAATACCATGTTTGTCTGATATATTCTAAATTAAAAAGTGGTTCATACACACCTACCCCATTTTTTACAAATGCAATACATAAAATCTGTGGGCATACAAGAAATACAAGAGTGAAGATAACCGAAAAAACAATTCCTATAATCGCATCTGCTTTTGAAATTCTATTAGACTTTTGTGGAACAGGAGGCAAATTATCTATTCCATCATTTAACCCATCCACCTTAATTCCTTTTTTATAAAAGAATGCAAATAATAATGTCACAAATGCAAATCCTGTCAATATACCACCAAAAATCCCACCGATGGTTCTATAGATAGCTGTATACCAGATTGTATGCGATGTTAATGCTGCCATGATTTGAGCAAGTAACATTCCTCCACTGATGCATACTGTCACAATTTTCAATACATACACATATAAACTGTAATACGGCTGTCCAATCAAACAATCCTGTGTTTCACCTTTATATTTCGAAGCTAACTCGTTCGGGGTTCCCAGTTCCGTTAGAACAACTTTGATATCACGCTCAGTTGGAGTAACATCCTCACATCGTTCCTCCAACATATCTTGTATGATCGTCTCTAATTCCGCCGCCACATCTTTTTTCATGGCAGATTTCATATGTTTCGTAACTGCATAAATGTATCTGTCGATCAAATCATTTTTTACCATCTATTCTTCCTCCATTAAAACATTGAGTGACTGTGAAAATTTTTTCCAGTGTTCTTTAATTTTTTTATAAACCAGCTTCCCATCTTCTGTGATGATATAATATTTTCTTGGCTTCGTTGCCTCAGTTTCCCATTCACTTTTTAGCAGACCTTGACTCTCTAGTCTTCTCAGTAGAGGATATAATGTATTACCTTCTATCGAAATGCCTTTTCCTTCTAATTCCTTTACCAATGAATATCCATACATTGGTTTATTTAGTTGTGCTAACACTACCATGATGAGCGTGCCTCGTCTGAATTCTAAAATTAATCCTGAAACAATTTCATCACAATTCATCCAATCTCCTCCCTTCAGTATCCTTTATTTAAATTCACTGTGTTTATTGCACTGTATTGTGTGTCGCACACTATGTGTTTAACATAGTATACTGTGTATCGCACATTATGTCAATAAGTTTATCCTTTGCATTTCAAGTTTTGCATCACTACCATTGTTTATAGCTCCTATTAACAAACAATTCAAAGAAAATCAGCTTTAAATTTATCTGAAAATGCAGTTTGATATAAATCTCTAATAAACTCCATAATTATGTGCCACGAAACATCAACAGCATAAGAATAATTTTTTTGATATGTTTTCCATAAATTTTCCATAACAGAACTTGTTTCTATTTCATTCAATATTTCTCTTATCTCATTAGATTCTATCAGGTCTAATGTTCCACGTTTTCTTGCGGTTGCTACAAGCGCATTCCATAGTATTTCTTTATTGAGTTGTTCTCCATGTAATTTTTGCAAGATATAAATATCATAAAAATCTCTCATTCGTGTATTCGTGACATTTCGACTGATAACAGTTTCCAGTTTTTCAGCCAATACAGTCTCTAAATTGTATGCCCATACTTCAATTGTACGATCTTCAAGCATAAGATTGAAGCTATATCTTATTTCTTTCGGTGTAATTACATCCCCTGTGGAAATATCAATTTTTAATGGTGTGATGACACCATCAAACTTGGTTTCCATACTCACTCGTACTCCCGGATAATCTGCTTCTTCCATGATTTCCGATATTCTTTTAATGCAAAATGAAACGCCATCGTCTATAGGGATTGTTATAATATTTGATATAATCGTCTCCACATCCGTCAGACTAACATTAGCACCTTTTATGGTTGCATCCAAATCCATAGTAGCTCTGGCATCCAGACCAACCATTGCTGCCACCAGCATTCCACCTTTTAATATAAATTTGTCTTTATACTCTGATAAAGAAATTCGTTCCAAAAAACGTTCCATCATATAATTCCGCATCAAAATCTGTGCATCTGCGGATTTTTTCTTTGACATATTACGAATTAAATCCTTTAATTGTCTTGCCGTTGTTATCATCTAAAGTAACACCTCCAAATATGGTCTAAGTATGTTTTCAACATGAAACATAGTTGCGTATTTCATAAGCATCCGTAAGTTTTTATCCTTACGTTTTGCATATTGTTTCAATGCGTCTTGAAAGACCTGCATTTCAACATTTTTTCTGCTGCGAAGCAGATCACAAATTGTCCGCTCCATATCATAAACCGGAACTGAATGCCCAAATGGTGTCTGCATAGTCGTAATCCCTGTTTCATGTAAATCCTTTTTAATTGTATACACTTGAAAACCGTCTTCCTGCAAACGGCTCGGATTATACCCGGTTCTTACAGTTATAGTATATTTCAAAGGCTCTCTGTCTGTTAAATCGTGGAAAAACAATGCAGTTTCATGAGAAAACACAGCCTGACTACAACGTAAATGCAAAATATACATCGCATCTGTCCATGTATCTGGTGATACATACACACCATGAGCAGCTTGTTCCAATCCTCGTTCTTTTACATAAGAATAAAATACAGGCTTACTAATTCCATTATCTATAACTTGAAAGGTCTGAATTATTCCGCCATATTCATTCAGCAATAAATCTAATTGTTCAAACTGAGTCATATATATTCTCCTTTCGTGCTAATATAATAATACATATTAGCACGAAAGTAAATACATATAATACCAATAAAATATTTATATTTTTATGTTAATGATATCCCCTTGTTTCTCGCCATCCTTTTACATACCACCTGATTCCAACATATACCAGTTGCACGAATAATAAGAGAAATAGCATATTGATCGGCAAGACTGTCTTTATCCAATCCTCAAAGTAGATTGCTATTGCCATGCTTATAAGTATTACCAATATGGTAATCATATCCCAACAGCACTTCTTATATAACTCTGCAATCTTTATCCCTATAAACGCTACAAGTATTCCCGCACCCACCAGACATCCACCGCAGATCAGTATTCTTATCAGCCAGTATATAATTCCGGCAATGACAGGATTAGATATTTCATCACTAATCTGTGCCACATTCTTTCCTGTCAGTACAATACAGCCAGCAATGGTCTGTATTAAAGTTGCGATTATATCAAAGAATCTTCCACAATCAGAAATAAATACATTTGACCGTATCATCTGAAAAAGAGTAGTTGATGCGGAATACCATATCAGCAGAAACATCAATGCTTCATACATGACTGTTTTTGCTTTATATCTACCTGAAAGTTTTTCTCTCTGCATATCATACTTTTCCTTAGCTCTCAGATAAGCTGTCTGGTTACAATTCTGACACTTTTGATAGAGTACCGGCTTTTCAACCGGTAGCTCTACTTTTTTCTGATGGGAGAGTGCATAGTCCCGTTCCTGTTCTGCCTGCCTTAGCTTATCTTGACATTCCTCTGTCATGATTT
>NZ_JAAITU010000077.1 GCF_013304385.1 Blautia glucerasea | reverse complement strand
CTGCGTCTGCTTGCAATCAGCTCCTGAACTTTTTGGAACACTTCTTCGGAAATGATGGCTTCGTGGGTATTTTCCACACGATACCATTCTTCCTGCGGCTTCCGCACCTTTTTCTTGTTCTTGAATGAAATGTTGCTCTGCTTGTTGTGAACACTGTGACCGATGTAGGTTTCCTCTTTCAAAATGCTCTTGACCTGTGCTATCGTCCACGCATAGGCTTTTTCTGCGGGCGCACCGGCGTAGATATTGGCGAAAGTCCCATATCTTTCATAGTTCAGCCAGCCGGGGGTAGGTACTTTTTCTTCCACCAGAATCCGTGTAATGCTGGCGGCACCCCTCCCGTGTACGGCAAGGTCAAAAATCTTCTCTACAATCCAGCGTGTTTCCGGGTCGATCAGAAGATGACCTTTTTTGTCCGGGTCTTTTACATAGCCCAGCGGTGCATAGGCTCCATAGTGTGCGCCATTGGCAAATCTTGTGTGCATGGCAGCCTTGACCTTTTTGCTGGTCTGTCGGGCGTGCATTTCATTCAGGATGTTTAAGAACGGTGCAAGCTCGCTTTCTCCGTTGATGGTGTCCACATTGTCATTGATGGCAATGTAGCGTACTCCCTTGCTGGGGAAATAGATTTCTGTGTACTGACCGGTCAGGATATAGTTTCTTCCCAGACGGGATAAGTCCTTTGTGACAACGCAGTTGATTTTCCCGTCCTCGATGTCATCAATCATCCTTTGGAAACTTGGACGCTCGAAATTTGTCCCGCTCCATCCGTCGTCAATGTACTCGTCTACAACGGTCAGCCCATGCTCTGCGGCATACTGTCTAAGCATCATGCGCTGGGTCTGGATACTGCCGCTTTCCCCCTGTAATTCATCGTCGCGGCTCAATCTCAAATATAGTGCGGTGTTATAAATCGTTGTATTGTATGGTTGTTTCACGTTTAAAAATCCTCCTTCTAAAAGAAACAACCCACGCTTATACAATACTCGCTGGTACAAGTATATCATAAGTGTGGGCTGATTGACAGTCGTTATTCCGTATTTTTTCAGGAAGCGGCGGCAGCGTGCTGGATCACATCTTCCAGCAGGCTGTCAAGCGGCTTCCCATCCTGTGCAAAATGCTCCGATACCTTGATACGGACTTTCCCCATGACAAAATACTGGGTGCCGTCTTTTTCGGTAAGCAGGGTGCCGCTGTTTTCGTTGTTGCTCTCGTTTTTGTTTTTTGCCATAGGCAGTTACCTCCATAAATGAAATATGCCCGACAAGGGAATGTCAGGCAGGTGTACAACCGCAGACTGTCTCCGTGTCAACCAAACCGTGTCAACCGGCAGAAAAGACTTTGAAAACAATCCATAGGCGCTCTATTATTACTTTTTACTTTTTCTTTGATTTCTTGGTTGACATGGTTGACAAAGGAGAGAAATGCCCCAAATATCAGGCTTTTCCCCGTCAACTGGCTGTCAACCAAAGCGTCAACCAAACTGTCAACCGGCGGCTTTTCAGAATGGCAGTTCCATTTGCCGGGCTTCTTCTTCCGTGATTTCCTGAAAACCGTCCCCCTCCGGCGGGTCTTGGTTGACACGCTCCCAGCCTTTTTGAGAACCGTATTTCTTATACCGCTTCGGGCTTTTGTAGGCTGCCCAGCCCTGTATGATGCCGCCCGCAATGCCGGTATTCATAATCTCGCAGATTGCCCGTGTCTCCCAGTCTGCCGGGGAATTTAAGTTCCCCAGCGCTTCCTCATAAAGCTGCTTGGAGCATACCCTGTCACCGGTGTAGTCCTCCAAATAGGCGTAGATCATGCCAGCCTGTGTGTCCTCCTGCATGAAGTCCTGCTGGTGGGCGTTCAGGTATCGGTTCATTTCTATGCTGAATGACAGCTTATACTTCCCACTGCGGTAAACCGTCATGGCTTCCGCCCACATCTGTTCGATATACGCCCTCGCCGCCGCTTCATCGTCCAGTATGTGAACCTCCGCCCGTTCCGGGTACACCGTCACGGGGAGAAAGCGCCGGTTGCCGGTGCGGTCACGGGGCAAAAAGTCCTGCCGGTTGGTCGTCCCTCCAAATACACATTGCCGCAGCCGGTCTGCCGGATGTGTCTCATACGGCACTTTGTATGTTTCTTTCTGGCGGCTTAAGAATGACTTGATTTCCTCAATACTCTTGGCGTTGGCTGTGGCGATCATCTCCGACATCTCGATAATCCAATGCCCTTGAAGCTTGCGGTACACATTTTCATCGTCCAGCTTCTTCAAATCGTCTGAAAACCATTCGTCCCTGCCTGCCAGCAGCCGGAAAAAGGTAGATTTCCCGGCTCCCTGACCACCAACCAGACAGAGCATGACCTCAAACTTGCTCCCCGGTCTGAATACCCGCCGGATGGCTCCCATCAGGAACAGTTTCAAGGCTTCATAAGTGTATTCGTCCGTATCGGCTCCCAGAAAGTGATGCAGGGCGTAACGGATGCGCTCTGTGCCGTCCCATTGCAGGCTGTTCAGGTAATCCCTGACCGGATGGTAGCGGTTTTCATTGGCAACAATCTTGATGGCGCTCTGCACCTTTTTCTCGCTGGTAAGCCCGTAGTTTTCTTCCAGATACAAAAGCAGGTAGTTCATGTCCATGTCGGTCAGAGTGGTACTGGTGCGCTCCCAGCCCAACGGCTTCACAATGTCAATCTGCTCCGTCAAAAGGTTCAGGCGCAGCGCCCCACGAAACAGCGGGTCACGCTGGAACACCGTCAGGCAGTTTCGGATGCTGTTCTTCACGCCGCCTTTCTGCGTCCCCTCTAACGTCTCCCGGATTTCTGCCGGTGTCTGCGCTGGCTCTATTGTATCCATCGTCCTTTTGACCGCTTCCTGCGTTTCCGGCGGCAAGCTCTGAAATTCGCTGTTCAAGCCGCAGCACCTCCTTTCCCTGTGCGGCGATCAATGCCGCTTTTTCTTCTATTTCTCCGTATAACAAAATATCCAAAAGGTATTCTGTGTAGCTTATCCTCTGCAACGCTTCCACAAAAAGAGGATGCCAGATGGCATCCTGCGGCTGTGGGGCGTATGCTGTTTTCCAATGCTCCAGCAGGCGCAGATAATCGCATAGCACCCGGAAACAATACCGTTCCGTTTCCTGAAATCTCTGCTCCGCTGATTTTTGTCGGGGCTGTGACCTGTTGTTACGCTTCCTATCTGGCGGCGCATTGCCGGATTTCTCATAGGAAACGCCGAAGTCCTCCGCAAGCCTGACCGCAGCTTCCCGTTTCCCCAATCCATGCAGCAAAGCGGCAAAGTCGATCACATCCCCGGAAGCCCCGCAGCCGAAGCAGTAAAAGCGGCTGTCCACTTTCATGCTGGGCGTGCGGTCATTGTGGAATGGACAGCAGACCATGCCGTTTCTCCCCACCCGGATTCCATAGAATGAAGCAGCCTGCCGGGTGGTAACAGACTGTTTCACCGCTTCAAATACATTCAAATGCTCCCTCCGTAAAAATACCGGCAGCGGTAAAGCTGCCGGTTATATCATAGCTCCATCTCATGTTTCTTTCTCTGTACTTCCTGTGGCTGCTCCCTCCGGCGCAGTGCGGTATCTACGGCGTTCTGCACCTGCCGCAGCCGTATGACTTCCTCCCGGAGTGGCTTGTGCTGCGGAGACAGTTCGGCATACTCTGTTTTTAACTGTGCGTATTCCTGTTTCCATGCTTTCAAGGCAATGGGTTTTCCGTCCAGTTTTTCTTTCAGAATACGGCGGGCGGCATAAAACAGCCGTAACTCCGCATCGTGGGATGTTTCAAATTTCTCCCTCTGTTTCTTAAACTTGATATTGTTCAATTCCGTATGGACAGGTTTTAGCCGCTGGTAATTCTCGCCCTCCCGTATCAATTCCTGCAATTCCTTTATCCTGGCAGATTTCTTTTTCATGGAGCCGCTTAATGCTTCAAATTCTTCACTGACAGAGGAAAGACGCTCCTGCAAATCCTCTAATGTGAGCAGCTTGTTTTCCGTCAGATAATTGACGGCTTCGGCAAACTGCTTTAAGTTTCCGGTTCTGGCTTTATTGCTCCATGCCCCTGCGTTGCGCTGGTTGTAATAAGCGATCAGCAGGTCGGCAAGGCTCGGTGTCTGGGGTTTGGAAAGTTCTTCTTTTACCTCTGCCATCCAGACAAACAGGGCTTTGATCTTCTTCCTCACATCCTGCATGAGCCGGTTGGTGGCTTTAATCCAGCGGTTCAATTCCCCTTTCTCGGTGCGGATGCCCTTTGCTTCCATCTGCCGGACATTAGCGCCCTCGTGGACAGTGGGTATCAGGTCAAGCCCCTGCCGCACATAGGAACGGTGGTCGATACGCACATCCAGCCCTTTTTCCTCAAATTTTGTATTAACGGCAGCCGCCCACTGCTCCCGCCAGTGTTCCAGCGTTTCCGGCTCATGCCAGTCTGTTGTATGGACAGCGTTAAACATATAATCGCCGTTTTTATCCCGGATTCGGTTTCCATCTTCATCAAGAAGATATTCCCGCCGCTGTTTTTGCCCCCATGTGCCATCCGGGTTCAAAGGGCGCATGGTTGTCATCACATGGAAATGCGGGTTAGGGATGCCGCCGTCCTCTTTCTCCGGGCTGTGAAAAGCAAGGTCGGCAATCATGCCTTTTGCCACAAACTGCTCCTGCACGAACTTCCTCGCCAGTTCCATGTTTTCTTCCAGTGTCAATTCATTCTGCATGGCAATATCAAAGGAATAGGCAAGCTGTGCTTTTGGATGTTTCTCGCAGCTCTCCACAGCATTCCAGAGGGTCGCCCGGTCAAGATATATTTCCGGCGCATGGGGCGGCAGCATGATTTCCGAAGCAATCACGCCGCCCTTTTTGGTGTAATCGCTGACTTCTCCATAGTAGCTGCTGTAAAGACGCTCCCCGGCTCGGTAGGCTGCGCTGGCAATGGCGCTCTGACCGGCGCTGCGCTTGATCTGTGCGATTGAAAAATGATAAAGTGCTATCCTTAGTCACCGCCTTTCTCCTGCCCGGAAATACGGGCGTGGTTCTCTGTGGCAGACCGGATGAAATGCTCCGCCTGCGGCAGATTCAAAATGTTTTCCATGAGGGAATAAAATTCCGCTTCGGATAGCTCCTTTGTCTGTGGTGCAATGCTCTCAATAGCTGCCCCACGGGTAATCAGCCGGTGCGTCCTCTGTTTCCGGGAACCGCTTTCCAGATACGCCTGCCGGTTTTTCAAACGCTGCATTTTCCGTTTTTCCCGTTCCAGCAGGACAGTTGTTTTTTCATATTCCTGCTTCAACTGTTCCAAAGATTTTTCCATGTTCTCACATCCTTTGCTTATAAGATAAAGAAAGACCATCCGCAGACAGTCTGTGTGTCAGTGCTTCTATAAAACCCGATGAAAAGGGAAAACCGCAGAGCGGATTTCTCTTTTCGGCGGGTACACAGGGGATAGCCGCTTTAGCGGCGCAAGGGGGTGTAGCCACCTTGTCGGAGCGAAGCGAACGCAGCCCTCGGATTGCTGATTTTATCAGCGACAGAGGTAAGCTCCGCAGGACGCACGATACATGGTCTTTAGACTATGTATAGAAGTGCGCCCTTAGTTCCTAATGGATTTTGCCGTTTCCGGCAGTCTTGTCCTTTTTCTTGGAACGCTTGGAAAGATACTTCGGGCAGTCAACCACAACCGCCCGGAAGCTCTGTTTACATTCGTGCTGGCATTTCCGGCACAGTTCGTTGTAAGTGATACGGCTGCGGTCATTTAAGAAGAAAGACCATTCCAACCGCCGCTTGTTACTCATTCTTGCCATAACCGGCTCCTTTCTCCGTTTCTATCTGATGTACGCAGATAGGCTGTTTTGATGTAGCGTCTCGGTATCATTTTTAAGTTTTTTTCCCTCTGTATGCCCCTTTGGAAAGTGCGGCAGTATTGCAAGTCAGGGAATGATACCTCACGCTTATTTGTCGCTTCCCGGTACGGTTTCGGAGCCTTTTGCCATCCATTCAAAGAAAGCAATTTTGCTGACCTTGATAAGTCTGCCCCTGCGGAACGCTGGAAAGCCGGGTGTGTGTACCAGCTCATAGGCGCTCGCTCTTGAAATTCCCATAATCCGCTGAATGTCCGCCACATCCAGAACCAGCGGTAAATCCTCGTAGCTGTTCAATCTCTTTTTATCGTTCATTCTGTTCCTCCCATAAATCAAATAGGTTAAAATGCTTCCTGTTGCCGTTCTCCCCAAAAGCCGTTTTCCTGCCCCATTCCTGCGGTGTTTCCCTGCATTGGTGCGCCGGATGCGTCACTTCTCCTGCCGGTCATATCCCTTTTGGACGGTCATTCACTTGTCAAGGTACTGTGCGGTACGAAATTACCAACTGCAATCATCATAGCGGACTATCCTTGACAAAACAATGCTTCTGCGATACCATGAGTGTAACGGATATAACTGAATTATATAATTACCATAAGAAAAGGCAGGAGATAGGGATGGAGAATCAGTTTATACGGCATGAGCCATGTTTTGAGAGGATTTTATTTGTCCTGACGCTGGACAGGAAGAAAATGAAAGAGCGGATTTTGATTGGGGAAGAACAGCAGATCCGCTTCCG
>NZ_JAAITU010000076.1 GCF_013304385.1 Blautia glucerasea | reverse complement strand
CCGCACGTACGGTTCTGTGAGGGGCTTACATTGTGAGGTGTAAGTCTACTCGACTACAGGAAGTGTGACAAGAAAGCCAAAACGGTATACTGGGAAAAAGATTAAGAAAAGAATAAAGAGCTGGTTTTAATTGTAAAATTTATGGGGAACTAACATCAGCTTATTGACATAAATTTAAAAATAAGTATAATAATAGTTGAGTAATTGTTCAACTATTATTATTTGGAGATGAATATATGTCAAAAACGTCTTATATTTGTAATTGCGATGTAATTCATGAGGATATTGTGAATGATGTGAAATCCAAGATGCAGCCAAAAGATGATTATATCCAGTTGGCTTCTTTGTTTAAGCTATTTGGAGATGGAACTAGAGTACAAATCTTACACGCTCTAGAACAGAGTGAGATGTGTGTATGTGATCTTGCAGTGCTACTGGGGGTAACAAAATCTGCAATTTCGCATCAGTTAAAGGCATTACGCCTAGCGAATCTGGTAAAATTCCGTAAAGAAGCACAGATAGTTTACTACTCGCTGGCAGATGATCATGTGAAAGAGATTATTGACAAGGGATTTGAGCATCTTTGGCAGAAATAATATTTTTTAACATTATAGTTGAGTAATTGAACAATTAAACAAATTATAAGGAGATTATCATGAAACGCATATTTCTATTAAAAGGGTTGGACTGTCCAAATTGTTCCGCAAAAATTGAAAAAGAAGTCGGAGAGTTGGATGGAGTGCAATCCTCAGTGGTAAATCTGATGAAGCAGACGCTGACAATCAATGTTGCTCCAGCTGTCGCAAATACAATAGCCAGTCAGATTGAAACCATTGTCCACAGCCATGAGCCAGATGTGGAGGTTCAGGAAGAAACAATTATCCCCGTTACAAAGAGTTATTTGTTAAAGGGCTTGGACTGTCCGAACTGCTCCGCAAAAATTGAAAAAGAAGTCGGAGAATTGGATGGAGTACAATCCTCAGTTGTAAATTTGATGAAGCAGACGCTGACAATCAATGTTGCTCCAGCTGCCGCAAATACAATAGCCAGTCAGATTGAAATGATTGTCCACAGCCATGAGCCAGATGTAGAAGTTTCCGAAATTGCACAGGAATACTATATACCTGCAAAAAAACAGGATACCAATACATCCTATAACAATGAGGACAAGAAGTTGACGATTCGTTTAGCGATTGGCGCAGCAATCTATGGTATTGGTATGGCATTGACAGTTTTTGCGAAAGTGCCACTGCCTGTCGAGTTAGTTTTTCTCATTGTCTCCTATATTATTCTTGGCGGGGATGTTGTATGGCAGGCTGTGAGGAACATTTCAAAGGGGCGTGTATTTGATGAACATTTTTTGATGAGTGTTTCTACGATTGGGGCTTTTGTCATTGGTGAATATCCAGAAGCAGTTGCTGTTATGCTATTCTATCAGGTAGGTGAATTTTTTCAGTCATTGGCTGTTAAGCGTTCCAGAAAATCTATATCAGACTTAATGGATATACGTCCAGATTCTGCTATAGTAAGAAGAAATGGGGAATTGATTACCATATCTCCAGAAAATGTCTCCATTGGTGAGATTATTATTGTAAAGCCTGGTGAAAAAATTCCATTAGACGGTGTGGTATTGGATGGAGATTCTATGCTGGATACAAGGGCCTTAACAGGAGAATCAGTTCCGAGAAGTGTTCATAAAGGAGACGAAGCACTTTCCGGTTGTATGAATCAGACGGGTGTCTTAATGATTAAGACAACAAAAGCATTTGGTGAATCTACGGCTTCAAAGATTATTGATCTTGTGGAAAATGCGTCAAGCCGAAAAGCACCAACAGAAAATTTTATTACTACATTTGCACGTTATTATACACCTGTGGTTGTAATCTTAGCAGCTTTTCTGGCAATTCTGCCACCGATCATTCTTGGCGGAGGCTGGACAGAGTGGATTCGCAGAGGATTTGTTTTCCTTGTGGTATCTTGTCCATGTGCATTGGTTATTTCAATCCCGCTGACTTTCTTCGGCGGCATTGGTGCAGCATCTAAACGAGGTGTTCTTGTAAAAGGAAGCAATTATTTAGAGGCACTTAATAATGTCAGCGTTATTGTGTTCGATAAAACCGGAACACTTACAAAAGGTGTTTTCAATGTGACGGATATTTTGCCTGCAAATGGATTTTCAAAAGAACAGGTTCTGGAGTATGCGGCAGAGGCAGAGAGTTTTTCTAACCATCCTATTGCAAAATCCATTCTTGCTGCTTATGAAAAAGAAATTGATCAGTCAGTGATTTCTGATTATAAGGAAATTTCAGGATATGGAATCAGTGTAATGGTAGGGGAAAAGAAAGTTTTTGCTGGCAATACAAAACTTATGGATACAGAATGTATAGAGTACACAACCTGTGAAAAAGCAGGTACAAAAGTTTATTTGGCTGTAGATGGTCAATATGCAGGATGTATTTTGATAACAGATGAAGTGAAGCCGGACAGTAAAAAAGCAATTTCTGACCTGAAACATATCGGCGTGGAAAAAACAGTCATGCTTACCGGTGATGATGAAAAAATTGGGAAGTCTGTTGCAGAAGAATTGCAGTTGGATAAATATTATGCACAGCTGCTTCCTGACCAAAAAGTGGAAAAGGTTGAGCTTTTAGATAGTAAAAAGAGACCGGGAAGCAAATTGGCTTTTGTTGGTGATGGTATCAATGACGCTCCTGTCCTTGCCCGTGCAGATGTTGGTATTGCAATGGGTGGGCTTGGTTCGGATGCGGCCATTGAAGCAGCAGATGTAGTTCTGATGACAGATGAACCGTCTAAGCTGGTGGACGCGATTGAAGTAGCAAAAGCGACAAAACAGATTGTCATGCAGAATATAGTGATTGCTCTTGGGATTAAGAGTGTTTTCCTGATTCTTGGCGCTCTTGGTATTGCGGGAATGTGGGAAGCTGTATTTGGTGATGTAGGCGTTACCATAATTGCTGTTTTGAACGCAATGAGAATTTTGAAAAAATAGGAAATGAGGTGGAAATGTGAAACGAAAACTGATTCTGTTAGTTGTTACGATTGTTTTTCTTGTAGGTTTTGGTGTCATTTTACATTCACCGCCTTCTATGATTGATGCAGTCACAGGAGCAACACCGAAGTCAAAAAAGGCGGCGCAAGCCTCCGCACAGTTGGAAGGCTCTTATGTTCTCGGTATTAATATGATGTCAGATGGTCTCGACAACGAGAACACCCGGAATAAATTAAAAGAATTGGCACTGGACGATTCGGAAACAAATGAAACAGATCTCATGAAAACGGACATTAGTTTTCGGTTATATGTATCTGAGACGGATTATCCGCTTGTCAGTTATGCTAAGAAACTCTGTGACAGGTTGAAACAGGTCGGTTTTTCCGTAGATCTGAAAGAGTACAGTAACACAATGATGCTATCAAGAGTGGTAAGTGGAAAGTATGATGTATTCCTGGCATCGGATGATTTTATTGACGTTACAACGCTAACACAGATGGACTATATGATCATGGATAGCGAAGAAATGAGGTGAGCGGGAATTTATGAGAAAATGGAATACGATTTTGTCTGTTTTAATGCTTCTCATTTTTATGATTCATGGAATCATGGGCAGCTTTATGCTGAACGGAGTTGGAAGTAGTGCAGGGAAACTTCTTGCATGGATTGGTGTTGGTATTCTTGTTGTGCATACGGTGATTGGTGTCATCCTGACAGTTCAGAGTTTACAGACAGCGAAGCAATCAGGAAAAATGTATCTGAAACAGAACGCCATATTTTGGGCGAGACGAGCCAGTGGGATGGCAATACTGATTCTGCTGTTATTCCATATTGGCTTGTTTGGAAAGGTGCAGAATGGGACATATATTTTGTTCCCTTTTACAACGGTAAAGATGGTAACTCAGCTTTTGTTCGTAGCGGCAATTTTTGTTCATATTTTTATCAATATACGCCCATTGCTCGTATCACTGGGAATCATTAGTTATAAAGAACGAAGGAGCGATATTTATTTGATCCTTTCGGTGCTTCTTCTTTTTATAGCGGGAGCGGTTATTTTATATTATATTGGGTGGCAATATCTATGAGTAAGACAATTATTATTATAGGTGCTGGACTGGCAGGACTTTCAGCGGCTTTGCAGGCAGCGGAAAATGGATGCAATGTAAAACTGGTTTCCTTCCTTCCGTCAGAGCGGGCACAGTCTGTTATGGCGGAGGGCGGTATCAACGCAGCTTTGAATACAAAAGATGAAAACGACAGTCCCGAAGAACATTTTACAGATACAATAAAGGCAGCATGTGGTCTGGCAGATCCAAATGCAGTTTGGGGAATGACACAGGCAGCACCGGAGCTGGTGCACTGGCTGCTAAAACTTGGAGTTAAATTTAACATGAGTGGCTATGATGATGTGGATCTGCGGAATTTTGGCGGGCAGAAAAAGAAACGGACTGCTTTTGCACAGAGCGATACCGGGAAGCAGATCATGACAGCTATGATAGACGCTGTTCGCAGGAAAGAAGCATCTGGTATGGTAGAACGGTTCAGCCATCATTCTTTCCTAACACTTCGTCTGTGTGGCAATATTTGTTGTGGCTGCGTAATCAGGGATGAATACAGTCAGGAGACTGTGGAATTACCAGGGGATGCGGTTATTGTTGCCACCGGTGGTATGCACGGATTGTTTGGAAATACAACGGGTTCGCTGAGCAATACAGGAGAAGTCACCGCAGAATTGTTCCGGCTTGGTGTTCCTCTGGCAAATGGCGAGATGATCCAGTACCATCCGACAACTGTGAAATGTGGTGGAAAACGCATGCTCATCAGCGAGGCGGCCAGAGGGGAAGGTGGCAGGTTGTTTGCTATGAAAGATGGAAAACAATGGTATTTCATGGAGGAAAAATACCCGGAGCTTGGAAATCTGATGCCACGAGATATTACCGCCAGAGAGATATGGAAGGTCAGCCATGAATCAGAGGTATTTCTTGACATGACGGAAATATCGGAGGAGATTATTTCAAATAAGCTATCTGGTCTGGCAGACGATTGTATGACCTATCTGTATAAAGATATACGAAAGGAACCGGTGTCTGTTTTACCGGGAATTCACTATTTTATGGGAGGCATTCTGGTGGATGAGCAGCACAGAACGCCGATTCAGAATCTTTACGCTGCCGGAGAATGCTGTGCCCAATATCATGGTGCCAACCGTCTTGGTGGAAATTCTCTGTTAGGAGCGTTATACGGAGGACGTGTTGCGGCAAAATCAGCATGTGAACAGGCAGATGTAGTAGATCTATCTTGTGCGACACAGATAGATTTTCCACCAGCGTCTCAAATTTCAGAAATAAAGCAATTAAACAAAGTGATGCAGGATACTATGGGCGTTGTCAGAAATGAGAATACGTTGTTAAATGGGATTCAAACGGTACAAGCGCTGACAGGAAATCTTCCATTGCTTGGCATGGCAGTTCTAAAGAGTGCTCTTGCAAGAAAAGAAAGCCGTGGTGCACACTGGCGGGAGGATTATCCGAAGAGCAATGACGATGATTACCTTAAAACAACGGTAGCCAGATTTGATGGAAAGCAGATACAGATTTCCTTTGTACCTGTTCCAGAAAGGCGGTGATTCACTTGGTATATAAAATAAGAATCAGGCGGCAGGAGAGTCAGAAATCAGACAGTTATTGGCAGGAATTTGAGTTTGACGGAAGCAAAAACAGCTCTGTTGCCAATGTTCTAAAGGAATTGAACAGTAGAACCCCTTTGAAAGATAATTCAGGGAATATAGTTACTCCCATCAGCTGGGAATGTAGCTGTATGGTGCGAAAATGTGGGGCTTGCGCCATGCTGATTAACGAACGTCCGAGGCTGGCATGCTCTACATTTCTACATACGTTAAAAGGTTCTACAATCATCTTGGAACCTTTAAGCAAATTTCCGCTTGTAAGAGATTTGATCGTTGACCGGTCAATTCTGTTTGAAAATTTGAAAAAACTGAACCTTTGGCTTGAAAGTGAAGCTTATATGAATCCGTGGACACATGAACCGAGATACCAGTCGGCACGCTGTCTGATGTGTGGCTGCTGCCTTGAAGTGTGTCCTAACTTCTCTGCAAATGGGACTTTCGCAGGTGCTGTTGCTGCAGTCAACGCATTTCGGATTCTGAATGAAGAACAGGAAAGCA
Source organism: Blautia glucerasea (assembly GCF_013304385.1). Lineage (GTDB taxonomy): Bacteria > Bacillota > Clostridia > Lachnospirales > Lachnospiraceae > Blautia_A > Blautia_A ammoniilytica. Next base: position 1,112 of record NZ_JAAITU010000076.1, on the reverse strand, counting down.
CTCATTTGAATGAGATTTCTGCTGAATATAAGAAGAAATATTTTGAGGGATGCGGGAAGTCGTTATCTTGTCATGATATTTGTCCGATTGGTCTGCCTGTGGAAGAACTGCTTGTAAGGTCGAATGCAGCGGCTGTTTGGGGCAAATAAAATGGATGATAAAAGCTATAATGAATGTATGAAGAGAATCAAAAACTTGATTCTCTTTTTTAAAAATATATACATTGACAAATATCTATGTATATATTATATTGAACATAGACAATGATCAATGTGAGGTGTCAATATGAATGCAATGGATGTGGCTTTGATATGCAAGGCTTTGGGCGATGCGAACCGGCTGGAAATTGTACAGATGCTGTCGGATGGAGAAAAGTGCGGGTGTAAACTTTTGGAAAGATTTGAAATTACCCAGCCAACTTTATCCCATCATATGAAGATACTGGTAGGATGCGGCCTTGTGAATGATCGTAAGGAAGGAAAATGGCATCACTATTCTTTGAATTGTGAGACATTGATGAATTACAAACACTTTATAGAATCCCTTACTTGCCTTGGATGCGGTGACGGGGATTGTTGTAAATAATTTAAGGAGAGCAGATATCATGAAAAAAGAATCAAATTCAGGAATTAGTTTTTTCCAGCGTTACCTGACTGTAACCTGCCAAACATCAATCTGGGGCAGTTGCAGATAATTCTCGCAGCAGCGGGCTTACTTTCTGTATTAGCAACGGTTAGCTGTACGTTGTTCCTGTCTGCAAAATGTAAAGACACATTGACAGTTTTGCTGATCTCTATCGTAGTTCTTCTCATGCCGCTTTTTGCTTATGTGGCGATGGGAGCAACATGGCTCTCTACCTTACTTCCATCTGCCGGAATTGGTATGCAGAACAATTTCCTTTCTTAGCTTGCAAATTTCAATTATCTGAATATCGGTGGAATGAGTTTCTGGACACCGCATGTTATTTTGATTTCGGCAGGAATTGAATTATTTGTGTTTACATTCTTGGCGATTCATTCCTATTGCAGACATCAGGTAGCATAAAAGAAGTTCAAAATGGCTAATACGTAAATACCTTAAAGCAGGAATAATGGAGCAAGGAAAATTCGAGC
>NZ_JAAITU010000075.1 GCF_013304385.1 Blautia glucerasea | reverse complement strand
TTTGAAGAAAATAAAAAAAGAAGTTTTAAAAGAAAAATGGTGCTGGGCATAACACCCAACACCAAGTTTGTCTACAGTCTGAAGCCCGCCAAAAGGCGAGCTTATTTAGAATGCTTGTTTATAGGTTATCGCTGAACTACGTTTTCAGGACAGCCCCTTTATGGGTCTTATTAAAGATTTGCAAATATCAGATTATTTTCCCATCTGCGATGCGATATTTTCGACTTACATACCAGCCTGCTATGCAAAGTTTTAAGTCTTACATTCCTGCCTGCTATGCGAATAATCCAGTTAAAATCAGCATTTTCCGCTATGCGGATCTTTCAGTTTTATATTACTTTAACAATCAGTCTAATAACGTTTCAACAATCTCATTACGTAACTAATTGAGTAATTCTATTGCCTACATAATACCAAGAAGCTCGTCCTGCACAACTCTTTGTGCTGCTTTCGTATTATCCAGAAAGTCCCCCAAACGTTCTGCTTCTTTTAGTTTTATATCGTCCAATACATGTGTATACGACACCGTTGTATTATAATTTGAGTGTCCCATGATCTCCTGTACTGTCCGAGGGGTCATTCCTTTTTCAAAACATCTTGTTGCAAAAGTATGTCTCAAAGCATGTGGATGGACTCTTTCAAATTTCTTAGGAATTGTTCCCGAATATTCCGCTTCTATTCGAAGTGTCTCATTTATCTGTTTTGTAATGTTTCTCATATCATTTTCAATCGTATAACGACCTATTGGAGTTCCTAATGATGTAGTAAATATCAGATCGTCCATATCTTTGGGCTGTTTCCATTTCTTTCCCATGTCAGCTCGCTTGGCTTTCTGTTTTTCAAACTGCCTCATTAGTATATCTTTTGTCTCTCCAAAAAAAGGAATTTTTCTGACAGAATTTTCTGTCTTGGGTGATGTAAAAAAAATAGTTTTCACGCCATCCTCATATTGATATGACAGAGATCTTTTTATACTGATAAATCGATTCGTAAAATCAATATCTCCCCACTGAAGTCCACCAACCTCTCCGATACGCATTCCTGTAAGCAACATCAGCTTATACATTTCTTCATACCAGCTTTTTGTTCTTTCCAAATGTTCTATAAAAATTTCCTGTTCTTCTACTGTCAGTACTCTTCTTTCAACTTTATCACACTTTGGAATAACAACTCCTACAGTCGGATTGATAGAAGTTAAACCATTCGCCATAGCTGCCTCAATACAGTTCTGTAAAATACCAGTCGCTTCTCTGACCGATTTCGATGATCTCCCAGCTTCGAGCATATCAGCAATCGCTGTCTGAACATGTAATTGCCGAATATCTTTCAGATTTTTTGATCCAATTCTCACACCATAATAGTTTACAAATTTACGCCTATACTGAGCTGATCCTCCATTTTTCAATGTCGGAGCCTTATATTTTTCGTACCATTCCTCAAACCATTCATTTAATGTAAGAGTATCAGTTTCATAGCCTAACCATATTGAACCTTTTCTGGCTTCTTCCACTGCTTCAGCAAATTCTTTTTTAAGAGTCCTCAATTTCCAACCATATAATAAAACGCTTTTTCCTGCAACCTGCGCTCTCGCCATATAACGTCCATCAGGTCTCTGTGTTAAACCTCTGCCAAGTTCTTTTCCTTTTAAGTCTTTTCCCATAATTTTCACCTTCATAATTGTTGCTTGCAATTTCAAAAGTAAAAACTATCGGCGGTCTATCAGATCACTCGGAAATGGGATGCTCTTTTTCTTCTGTCCTATCAGAATACTTGCCTTTTTTAAATTTCACATTTCCATAAAAGTCACTCATACCAGAGTTTTTTTCAAAAGTTTCCAAACTCATGATTACCATGTCTCCATAGCCATTTTTCGTTATAAAAACTGGTTCTTCTGACTCATGGCACATTTCTGACATTCTATTCGTATCTCTTAGTTCTCTAATAGGAATTATTCTGGGCATCTTTTCATCTCCTTTCTTCCATATTGTAGCATAATTGTGCTTCAACATCAAGTGTCTATTACCGCCTTTTTTACTTTTGTTGAACATTACATTTTCAATTGAAACTTAGCACTTTTCTTCAATTCAGCATCTAAAAGTTCCTTATGAATCAACACTCGTCGTCCGACCCGAACTACATACTTACAACTAGGATTAGAAAGCAGTTCTCTCGCTTTCGTTTTTCCAATTCCCATATATGTACAGAATTCCTCTACAGACAACAAAGTCTTTTCAAGTTCCAAATTGTCACCCCCTCTTTTTATGCCCGCTGATAAAAAAACACTTCATAGTTAAAATGTTCTTTTATCAACAGGCACTTTATCAAAAACCTGCAGGCAGCCACCAGGTATGACCTCATTGGATTTACACCATCTTTTCAGACCGAATCTTTATCGGAAGTATCATTATCAAAAACAGTTTCCTCGCTACAAAGTTCCTAAGCTCTGTTGGTAGCAATATATTTCTCGCTCGTACCTTTCCTTCAATGCCAAAATCAGCACTTCCTCAGTTTTCACTTCTGTACTTCTCGACAATTTGTCGGGAAGTTAAAAAGCAGATAGTCTCCGCGTATTTGCTACATAGCTCCACTATTTCACACGTTCCTGCAAGTTAACTATATGTAATTTTCAAGGTACAGTTACACTGCCCACGGATTTCTAAAGGGGAGCAGAAATCTTTAGCAGTTAATATAAATACTCCCTTTACTGATTACTTTTCCTTACATATGATTTCGTATCAAATCCCAAGGTCTTAGTAATCAGTTTTGCTTCCAGGCGTTGACGCAGAGTTTCATCTACACAGTAATGCACCTGTCCAAATTCGTCAAACATTTTTCTGGTAGCCAAAACTGTTATGTACCCTTCATAATGCTTCAACACTGCCTGGATTGCCTCAGTATCACCAGTTGATGCTGCCTCAATAACATGGAATGGCAGCAAATCAAATGCGCATTTCTGTTTTTTACTTTTTTTCATTTGCAGATTCCTCCATATTTTTTCTCATCAGTTCCAGTGATCGTCTACGATGCTCATTAATTGTGCTGCGTACAAGATTCATTTCTCTGGCAATGTCTGCATCACTCATATCCATAAAATATGATAATAACACAACATTCCTTTTCTTTTCAGTAAGTGTCTGCAGTGCTTCAGCAATCAATGCATCTTTGACTTCTATGTCGTAACCCAGGACCTGAAAACGATGTGTTTCCATTTCATGCTCATCCATTATAAAAAGTCTGCTCAACTCCTTTTCTGATAATTCTGACAACATCACTTCATACTTCTGGCGATATGCCATATGCTTTTCATAATTAATAACTTCACTTTTCAATGCCAGCTTGCACAGAGAATCAAACTGATGTCTGACTGTCTGCTCATCTTGAAAAGAGGATTGCTCCATAAGAGTTCACCTCCTTCCCCGCCGGTAGGCAATAAGCAAAGTTCTTGCTTCCCCTTCACACATATCCCAAACGGATGAGTGCATTTGTCGGGGTGTGGGAAGAAATTTTTAAAAAATTTCTTAATAAATACGAGAAAATTGTTTTTCCTGTATTTTGAGGTATATAAAAAACGTCCTAATGGGTAGTTTTTAGCCCATCGGACGCTATTTATATCAAAAGATAATATTTTGCCATCATTTTTTGTGGCATATAATTCACTTTTTGAGGTAAAGAAATTTATTTGCTTTTTTGAACTATTTATCTATTTCATCCGTCACGTAATGACGGATATGATACCAGACAATAAAATTCTTAATCTTTCCTATACCTCCGGATCTGTTTTACGGAAATTCAGAATTTTATATGTCTTTTAAAAAGTGAAATATCACCCTCTTTTTTAGTGAAATATTAGTTCATTTTCTTTCAAGAAAGGGAACTATACACTAAACATGGAGGTGTATCATATGCCAAAACAAACAGATAAAGAACTGGGATTGTTTTTTAAGAACGCCCGACACGAGCAAAAATTGACTTATGAAGAATTAGCTGAAAAAGCAGAAATGTCCAGCCGATATTTAAAGGAAATTGAAAATGGGGGCCGAGTTCCCAGTTTTCATAAAATCAGAAAACTGGTACGCGCTTTAAATGTTCCTCCTGAACCATTGTTTTATCCAAACAATCATACAGATAATCTTGATTATCAACGCCTGCTCATGTACCTGTCAAAATGCAACGATGAGCAAATTACCGCTATCCTTGCCATCGTAGAAGCATACCTGCGCACATACAAAATTCCTACAGACCACGATAAACAAGATCCCTGAAATTCATTTGAATTCTATCTGAATTATTCTGAAGAAGCGGTATGGTTTCCCATACCGCCACTCTTAACGTGCATATTTTTCTATCATTCTCTTAACATTCGTGGATTTCTTTATTGCCCCTATATTAATAAGAAACTCAACTACATCCATCATTCCCTGGTAATAAGCCCGCTGCTCCTCTTCATAATGGAAATGTTCTAACTGATCCAGATATTTATTCCAGAAATTCTGCTCACGCTCTGGGATTTTTTCCAGATGTAGTGGCAGCTTCTTTTGTATTTGTTTCAAATTCTTCTCTGCTTCTTTCCATTCTTCCGGCTGTACTGTATATTCTCTTTCTCCGGAGTCACAGCGCAATTCCTCAAATAAATTAGATACTGCTTCATAAAATTCATTCATCTTCTTTCCACCTCTCATTAGAATTATTTCTCATTACAGGCAGCATTATCATTTTCTTATTTCAAAAATCAAATAAACTTTCCAAAAACTTCATCTTTAGAAGTATAGTAACAATATTTTTCCTTAAAATCAATAATAATACTTCATCTTTAGAAACTTTTGAGGATCAGAATGATTATTTATTGGGATAAAAAAACGAACAGTAAAAACAGAATAGGACAACGGGTAAAAGAATTACGAAAGGCTCATAATCTTACTCAGAAAACACTCGCTGCCAAATTACAACTTGCAGGATATGATTTTAATGATCTGGCAATCCTGCGAATTGAACAAGGCACACGTTTCGTTCCCGACTACGAAGTTGTCGCACTGGCCGAAGTATTTAATGTTTCCTGCGAATATCTTCTTGGTCTGACGGACGCTCCTGCAAAATAATTCAATTGTATTGCTGCCCATTCTATGCTAAACTATGGATAGATACTTCTGAACAACATACACTATTTATAAACCGTATGATTGGAGTGATTTCATGGAATTAACAAAAAAAGTCCCTACAACCGATAAAAGCCAGGAAAACAATCATCTTCTCCGCATGTTAGACCGGGGAATTGATGATATGGAAGCTGGTCGTGAATTGCCACTGGAAGATGCTTTTCGCAAAATCACAGAATTAAGGGATGCACGAAGAAATGCAAGAATATAAAATTATTTTAACCTGGGAAGCAATTTACGATGTCACAGACATTGCAGATTATATTGAAGAAGAATTCGGCCAGCAACGTGCTGACCGTTTTCAATCTGATCTGAAAGAACAAATGCAGAATTTAGGCCAGTTCAGTACTGCCTTTCCCCGAACTCAAATTCTGTACAGAGGATATTCCATACATAAAAGATCTTTTCCGCCATCTATTATTTTTTATATTATAATGGAAGAAACAAAAGAGATTCATATTCTCCGAGTGTTGCGCCATGAACGAGATTGGGAAAATATCCTGTTGCAAAGATCAACTTATACATATCCAGAATGAATACCTGGGAGCCGATCAGAGATTTTTCTGAAAGGCTTCCTTTTTTATTACTTCCCACTGTCAATTAAATCATAACTCATATCCAGAAAATCCAGCGTCTTAGCTTCACTGACAGAATCATCCAAAAGAATCGTAATCCAGTGTTGCTTATTCATATGATACCCCGGTAAAAATCCATACGTTTGAATAATCATCCCAACCAGATCAGGATCACATTTTACATCCAGGATGTCAATGTTTCCATCTTCTTCTAATCCCAGTATTTTCTTTTCCACTACCATAATTATAGCATACCATTTTCCATTTTTATGTCGAAGCACCGCAGAATCAGGATCTTTTTTCCATAAATATTCCGGTTCAGTTCCATATTGCTCTTTTACATATTGAAAAATTTCTTCACGTTTCAAATTTATCCCTCACTTACGATTTCTTTCTCTGATTATACGCTATCAGGATTGTATTCTCAACCACTTCTCACAGTTCTATTTATGTTTTATAGCTTTTGCATAGCCTGCTTTGCAGGCTACACCCCAAAAGAAGCAAGCACTGCCAGTGTCATGACACCTGGCTCATTTTGTCAAATTCCCTTTCCGGTTCATTCTACCAAAATGTATCAGGGAGTATCCCTGGCCCTCTCATATTTTATAATTTCTTAATTTGACGCTTTCACCCAGTCCTGTTAAAATAACTTACAGATACATCTGTCCAAACCAACAAAAAACCAAGTACCATAACTGTCATAGCCGAACTGGTTAGACAGTTTTTTTGTACTCTTTTTTATAGAAAAAAACGAATTGGAGGATTTCAATGAGCAAACGTACCAGAATTCATCCCGTACAATTTTATTTGAATGATGACGAACAATACATTTTAGAAGAAAAATATCGTCTTTCCAGGATGAAAAGCAAATCTGCCTTTCTACGGAAAATGATCTTATATGGATTTGTATATGAAGTAGACTACTCTCATATCCGAAAAATGAATACCCTGCTGGGCAATATCAGCAGCAATTTGAATCAGATCACCCATCGTATAAACAGTACCAATACAGTTTACCCAAAGGACCTGGACGATATAAAGGAGTTAATGGAAAAAATATGGCAGTTACAAAAATCCATGGTATCAAAACAACCGTTGATAAAGCAATAGAATACATCTGCAATCCAGATAAAACTGACCAGAATCTATATATTTCTTCCTTTGCCTGCTCTCCCGAAACAGCCGTTCTTGACTTTAAATACACTTTGGATCATACACATGACTGCAGAGATCCGCACAATACAAATAAGGCATTTCATCTGATTCAGGCATTTTCCCCTGGTGAAGTTTCCTATGAAGAAGCCCATCAAATTGGCAAAGAACTTGCGGATCGCTTACTGGAGGGAAAATACTCCTATGTCCTGACAACACATATTGATAAAGGTCATGTACATAACCATTTAATTTTCTGTTCTGCAGATAACATCACTTTTTCTCATTACCATGACTGTAAAAAGAATTACTGGAAAATACGAAATCTCAGCGACACTTTATGCCAGGAACATAACCTGTCCACAATTATGCCAAATGGTAAAAAGGGAATGAAATACAATGAATGGGCTGCAAATAAATCTGAATCCAGTAAAAAAGCGCAGCTGCGAAAAGATATCAACCAGACAATCCGAATCGTTTCCACTTATTCAGAATTTCTTACATTTATGGAAGCTAAAGGATATGAAATAAAAAACGCAGAATTTGGCGAAAACAGCAGAAAATACATTACCTTTCGTTCTCCCGATATGTCCCGTCCAGTGCGTGGAAGTGCTAAATCTTTAGGAAAAAACTTTACTAAGGAACGTATCAAAGAACGCATTAATAATAAGCTTCACAGAACTACTGTTCCTTCTGTTCGTAATAAGTTAATAGACACCAACACTCCCAATATAGCAGGAAACATTGGATTTCAGAAATGGGCAAATAAGGAAAATTTAAAAATTGTCTCTGCTGAATATAACAAGATGTTCACACATAATCTACATAATTTTTCAGAACTTGAAGACCGCATAGCCTTGTTACATATGCAGCAAAAAGAGGTAAATACCTCTGTTGTTTCTCTCGAGTCTCAGATACGCCATCTTCGAGAAATGCTAAAATATGCCGAACAATATCAGAAAAATAAAATTTACGACGACCATTATAAAAGCTCCAAAGATCCAGATCGTTATTTCCGTAAATATGAATCTCAAATTATTCTTTTCGCGGGTGCTGAACATATTTTACAGGAAAATGGCATGGATCTGAAGCATCTTAATTCCAATAAGTTACAAGAGCAAATTGCAGATCTTATTTCCAGAAAGGAATCACTAAATACTCAATACGTTTCTTTTAAGCAAGAAATAAAAGAGTTGGAATTGATACATCAAAACCTGTCCAAATATCTCAAACAGGATGCT
>NZ_JAAITU010000074.1 GCF_013304385.1 Blautia glucerasea | reverse complement strand
CATTTCCGATGAAACGTTCTTCCACTTTCATTCCTGCACGGATAAGGAAATCCCGACCTTTCACGTTTGGCAGCTTTGCGGCCAGTTTTCTGACAGCGCGTCTGAGCACGAACGGAATCCAGGCAACTTTTTTCAATGCTTCAGGTTCTCTGTAAATATTGTATCCACCGAAAAGTTCATCTGCGCCTTCCCCGGAAAGGACTACCTTAACATGTCCGGCAGCCTCTTTGGAAAGAAAATAAAGTGCAACTGCAGAGGCATCCCCAAGTGGTTCATCCATATGGTACATCACATTGGGAAGGGCATCCCAGAATTCCTGCTTGGATATGATTTTCACATGGTGTTTCAAACCTGCTTTTTCTGCCACTTCGGCAGCTTTGTTTACTTCACTATATCGGTCTCCCTCATCAAATCCCACTGTAAATGCCTGGTCTGCACCGGAGGCAGAAGCCAGATACCCGGAGTCCACTCCACCGGATAAAAACGCGCCGACTTCCACATCACTTAACATGTGGTGCTTCACGGAATCCTTTAAAATCTCTGCAAGCTGGCTCCGCAGCTGCTCCATATTTGTCTTACGGTCCCACTTGCCAGGTGTAAGCTTTGTTTTGAAATAAGTCTTTATTTCATAGTTTCCGTTTTTATATAAAAGCATATGTCCGGGCATCAGTTTATAAATCCCCTTAAAAAAGGTCTCTTTCAGAGGGGAATATTGAAATGACAAATACTGCTCCAGTGCCTTCTGATTTACTTTTCTTTCATAACCTGGAAATGCAAGGATACTCTTAATTTCAGAAGCAAATACAAAGTGTCCATCTATTTCGGCATAGTACACAGGCTTAATTCCAAAGAAATCCCTTGCGAGCATCAAAGTCTGCTCTTTTTCATCCCATACTGCAAACCCAAACATTCCCCTGAGCTTATCCAGTGCCTTCTCCCCATATTGCTGAATGGTATTTACCAGAACCTCCGTATCGGAATGGGTACGAAAAGAAATGCCGGAAGCCTCAAGTTCTTCCCGCAGTTCTTTATAATCGTAAATTTCCCCATTAAAGACAATATGCAGATTTCCATCCGCACTTTCCATAGGCTGCTGCCCATCTTCTAAATCAATAATACTAAGTCTTCGAAAGCCCAGCGTAATCTTCTCCCTGCAAAAAGATCCCTTACTGTCCGGGCCTCTATGCGCAATGGCTTTCATCATCCTTTCAATTACTGTTTTCTGATCCTGTCTGTAACCTGTAAATCCACAGATCCCGCACATTTCTTCCTCCGTATCCATCTGATGTGGTTTAGACACTGCAACGACTTTTGTTACAGTCCAAAATTTTTTTTCGATATTTTATCATAAAAATATCTGTTTGTTGTAAAATAAAAATGTCTTTCTTATCAAATAATTATATTTCCAAATAGCTTTTATATCTCATATAACATTTTATAAAAAAAGAAACGTTTTCCAGTCTCTTATTTGCTTTCGGAAAACGTTTCTTTTCATTTACTCTTCATATAGATTTCCGTTCTCATCTGTCCAGGTTCCGTCACCATTATTTGTGTATCCTACACCGTCTGTATCACGGTAATAATAATCTCCGTTTGTAGTCTCTTTTACATTAACGGTGCCGCTGCTGCCCTTGAGTTCATGCTTTTCCAGCTGTGTTCCGGAATTATAGTCTTCATCATTCCAGGTACGGTAGGAATTTCCATTAGCATCTGCCCAGCTCCCATCTCCCTGATAACTGTATTGGAATCCATAATCATCGGAATAGGTTCCGTCTCCGTTATCGTAAAGGACTCTGGATTCTTCATCGCCTTCACCTGCTGCTACAATTGATGCCACACCGGACGCAGTACTGAATCCACTGGTATATGGCACGCCTGTCGGAAGATTTTCATTATTTGATACATTCCCGGTACCATCAGAACGGCTTTCGGAATCTGTTGATCCATTCTCCTGGCTTTCATTTTCTGTATCAGCTGCAGAAGAATTTTCTGCATCCACACTTTCTGTCGACGTTTCTTCATTTTGTAACAGATCTGCGCTATGGTTCTGCACGTCGTCGCTTTCCTGCTTATTTACCGTTTCGGAAAAAGGTGCATACTCAGGCACATTATTCTTCTCCTGATCAGTCTCTTTTTCATTATGAGCTTCTGCCTGCTCTGTTTTTCCAGTTTCTTCCGGTGCCTCTGCTGACACACTGAATGCCAGATTTCCTCCGACAAGCAGAACGGCCATCAGAATTCCCGGCAACAGTCCCCGTCTAAATTTCCGGATATTGAGCATATACAGGATCCTGTCTTTAAATACCATTCCACTGTCATTAAGACTTGCGCTCACATATGGTACCTGATTGTCCATTGCGACTGTTCGAAGAAGCAGTTGTCTGTAAAGCCTGTTTTCTTCCAGGCTTACCCGATGGATAACATCTGTATCACACAGATTCTCAATATCTTTATCTGCTTCTTTCAGCATCAGAAGAAGAAATGGATTAAACCAGTATATCGATGCACAGATCCGTAAAAACATCTTATACCAGAGATCCCGATGATTGTAATGCGTCAGTTCATGGTAAAAAACAAGTTTTCTTTCTTCGGCAGAATACCCGGTTGCAGGCAGATACAGTTTCGTATGAAAAAGCCCTGCCAGAAGCGGTGTGGTAAGACCTGCATTCTGCCTGAGTTCCGGTATTCTGCGTACATGCTTTCTCTGACACACCTCTCTGTACATCTGAATACTCACCGGATCACTTACTAACAGACTCATCCGTTCCAGATTCTTCATAGAAAGGTAATATGCCAGAAATTCTCCTGCAAGTTTGAGGATTGCCACAACCAACCAGACGGCTGTAAAAATCACTGCTGCAATTCCCATCCATCTGCCTGAATCACGCATGACAGGCACTTTCTGCGAAGAATTTTCAGAGGAATTCTGTGTGTTTTTGTTTAATGACTGCATATTTTCTAAATTCTGTAGTCTGTTTCCCTGATTTTCTGTTCCGACCATACTGCCATTTGGATTCAGATTCTGTCTGTCATATGTGCGGTATTGCGGCACATTAAAAGTCACAACTGACAGGTCTGCCGGCAGCTGTAATGGAACTGTCAGGCTGACTGCCACGATCAGCCAGATAACATATTTCCATCTGGCTGAGACTTTACCTTTTAGCAAAGCTGCAAGCACTTTGACCAGCAAAATTACAACTGCTGCAATAATATTCAGTTTCAAAATATGCAAAACAAATACTTCCATAGTTCGCTATTTCTCCCTGTCCTCTAGTTCTTTAAGAAAATCACTGAGCTCCTGAATTTCTTCAGAGCTTACCTTTTTCCCCTGATACAAGGACGTTACAAATTTTTTCAAAGAGTTCCCATAAAGCTTCTCAAGGACACTCTGGCTTTCATGTGCCTGATAATCCGACTGTGAAACCAAAGGTGTATACAGATTCATTTTACCCTGTTTGGTCACTTCCACAAAATTTTTGGCTTCCAGCCTGGCCAGCAGCGACAGGATCGTTGTCGGAGCAAGGCTTTTTTTCGTATTGATCACTTTTTCAATTTCCATTCTGTTCATCGGAGGTGTATTATTCCAAAGAACAAGCATAATGTCCAGTTCTGATTCCGGTAGTCTCTGATATGTTTTTTTCACGCTCTCATTCTCCCTCTTTCTACAATTGTAGGAACGATTTTATTATACCATATCAGTCAATTTCTGTATAGCTGTTTCCATTCTCATCTGTCCAGGTTCCATCTCCGTTGTCTGAAAATCCGGTACCATTTTCGTCGTGGAAATAATAATCACCATTTGTAGTCTGTGTAATGGTTACTGTATTACCGTCCGAATCCTCAAGGTCATGCTGTTCCAGAGTGGTTCCAAGATAATGGGTTTCATCATTCAGGGCTGAGTACGTGTTTCCATTTTCATCGGTATAAGTTTCATTCCCGTTATCAGTATATTTCATTCCGTCATCTCCACGATATTCGCAAGAATAATCTTTGTGAAGAATGTAGTTGATCTCAATTGTATTTCCATCACTGTCAACCAATGTCAGTGGTGAGGTGGAAATAATATCTGAACCATCATCGTTATCTGCGGAAGCATTCACGTCTGCATTGGAAGAATCTGAATCTCCCTTGCCTCCCGGATTGGAAGTACCGGTATCTTCCTGATCAGAATTCTCTGTTGAATCTTCATATGCTTGTCTGGTAAGGGAGGGATTTCCTGGATAGGAAATATATTCTACGAATTTTCTGACATCACCGATATCATCTGCATCTTTTGCATATCCCACCGTCATATATAAACTGTTCCCCTCTGAATAAACTGTCTGATAGCAGGCTTCATACGTATCATCGCATTTTGCAATTGCTATATTGACATCATCAAGTGAATATTTATAAATGTTTACATAATCACTTCCATTCGTATAGCTTGCATAAGTACCTTCCGTATCTGCTTTTTCCCAGTCGGAATCAGCTGGCGGCTGTGTATAAAAGTCATTATTTTCTGTTGCCAGAACCGTTCCTGCTGAAAAAGTTCCTAATACCGCCGTAGTGATAAGTGTCATTAACTTTACTGTTCCTGTTTTCATAGTGCATTCTCCCTGTTTATTATTTTCTACTTTTGTAGAAGTTGTTTATATTCTACATCTGTAGAATATAAAAGTCAACCATATTTTCTACAATTTCAAAATATTAACATGCACATACTGTGTTCGAACCTGATTCTGGATTTCTTCACTCTCGCATCCTCTGATAAATAATCGGCTCATCATACCTAAAAGTTCTTCTACCGTTTATTTCCATCGTTTCTGATACTTCCAGCTTTTTTGCATTAAATTTTTCATGAAGGGTAAACTTTAGCACAGGAGAGAACATGCTTATACTGCCGCCTTCCCAGGTATTCCCATGCTTCTGGTAAATGGCTGGATTGAACTTTGCAGAACGCTTTAAGTGTTATCGATTTCTCGTAACACCCGTACTGCCTCCTGTACCAGCATTTTGGTCGATGGGGTATCGGAGGATACTGTGGGGATGCCTTCTTTTGCCAGCATATAAATCTTAGCGGCTTTATCCTGGCTCTGATGGTATCCCTTCTCTTTTGCCCATTTTAGATAGCTTTCTATAAACTGTTCCTCCGATTTCTTCGTGATATTGTCATAATGCCAATATTCCTCCACAAAATCCCCTAGCTTATCTTTCCCATTTGTTTCATTCCACCCTTTCAGTAGCGTTTTAATCCCTGGCATCGTATAGTCCAAAAGATGAGTCAGTTCCAACACGCTTTCCACTCGCATCCGCATATAATGGCGGTACTGTCGACCTAAAAGCTTTAGTTCTCGTAAATGCTTTCTTCCAGTTCATATTCTTTCAGTCGATACCAATGATCAATTCCATAGTTAGAGATTGTAATGGCATCTTGCTTATCTGTTTTCACACGCCTCAATCCCTGACAACGGTATTCCTTGGCGTACCTTAGTTAGATGGGCACTGTCATGACCACCACTGCACTATTCCGTTAATGATCACAAAAGGCCGCCGGATTCTTCCGACAGCCCCCCTTGCTACATTAGTTGCCCAATCTTAATCTTCTCTATCATGGACTGATATTCTTTTTGCGTTATTACTTTATGATCCAGCAGATTTTTATAATAGCTTATTTTCCATTCCTCGCTACACGTATCCGGAACGATTTCTTTCTGTTTTGCTTTTCCACTCCGGTATAAACAATATGCAATCAGATATACAATCACACAAATATAGATCATTCCAAAGTTCCACACGTTATACAGAAAGGTTCTCATAGACCAACTATTTAAGATAGCATGATATGTATTAAGGCTAAAAGTAACTAACCACATGCTGAACTGCGCAAAAAAATATACGATTGCTGTTTTCTTTCGCATCCCGATTCTTGCCTTGGTCAATCTGAATGAAGAATTGATCATGATTATCAGCGATTCTATTGCAAATAGTTTCCCTATAATCATCACCCATTCACACCCGTCTTCATAAGAACGGAAGTATAGCTGCCTCCATGCCATCTCAAAACCAAATTTAGAAAGCACTTTTAGAAACATCACATAACTATATGCCTCATATATTAAAAGCAGCGTAAACAAAATCCCTGCTATATTACACTTCTTATTTCTTTTCATAATCATATCTCCATAGCCCATAAATCAACAGCTGCAAATTCTACCCGGTAGTCTCTGTCTTTTTTTCCGCAATAAAGACACATTCCCTTTAACGGGTAAGGATCATGGTAATAACCGATTCCTTTGGAAGGTAGTACAAGAGCAGCAGTTCCAACCAGCGTTTCTCCATCATAGATCTTTGCTATTATTGTTCCATCGATAACAGCTTTTATATCCTCAAATATTGTAAAGGGTTCAGTAAGAGCAACTTTCGTAGTCACGGTACAGGTTCCAGTTTCCGATACTTCAACTTTAGTCTCTGTAAAAGCAAGTCTTTTCAAACAGGTCTGCACATCGTCTTTCGCCAGCAGTTTTGTCTTGGCACTATCAATAGATACTGCAACTCCTCTCGCCTGGCTTTCATAAGAAACGGCTCCCATATAAGAATTCGTGATTAGTGGGGAAAAAGCCTGCAGGTTTGCCTTATTCTGAGCCCTTATCTGTGCATTTTGCGCCTGGATATTAAGTGCCGTTGCTGCTCCGGCAGCAGGACCGGCTATTCCATTTGCAATGCCTCCATGAATTGCCCAATCTTTTTCTTTTTGTTGCGAAGCATTCATCACAGCTTTTGCTCCACTTTTAAGGGTATCTGCTGTTTGCAAAAGTGCAGCCCTTTCAGCAGTAAGCATGGCAATCCGCTTTTCTCTTCCAGTCATGCCCTCATATTTCACAAGAGTTTTCTGCTCTGCTCTTTCTTCTTCCCTTTTAGCTTTTAAAGAATCATCCAGTTCTTTTTGCTCTTTCTTTTTAACCAATACTTCTGCTTCGGAATACAGATCTGATATATCCGAATATTTAATCCCATGTTTTTCGGCTATCAAGTTAGCTTTCTGTACTTCTTTTTCATTTTTACACTCTTTGATATCAGCTTTAAGGCACTCTTTGTAAAACTCTTCTTTTTTATTTTTTTCCTGTGTCTCTACTGTTATTATCTTATTTTTGCAGATCAGATTAAAAATATAAATTACCACTCCGATTCCAACTATAATAAATGCAGGTTTGAATAAGGAATTACTATTAGATGCAGTTTTAACTATACCGTAATTAGGCTTGGATGGGGCATTCATGATCTCTGAAAGAAGGACTGCTATCCCTCCCACAGTTATCACTATCCCTGAAGCTATCTGTCCCTTTTTACATATCGTTGCTTTTTTAAATGCACCATACAAAACAACGATTCCCCATAAAGCGATAATGCTTCCTATAAGCTTTTCCAAAAACACTGCTTCTCCTCCTCTTACTCATAATATTTGCTTTTTCTGTAAAACCGTCCTCCTTTGAACGATCTTATTTATAATATATTTTATAATATGTGATATTTCTGGAAGATTGTCTGTTTTTACAGAAAAGACTTATTCTTTAAACATAACATATTCTGTAGTCAAATACCATATGCTGTCAGATAAGTACTTTAATCGTAAAAAAAGGACCCGATGCATCAGGATCCTTACATTTGTACTATTTCTGAACTTTTAATTAAAACACAAGCTTTCTTTTTTTGAGCAGTTTTGGTAAATGAAAAATGGCGAGATGCTTATCGTAACACCCCGCCGAACAGCCGATTTGCATAAGATCCGCATAATCAGGACAATTTTTACATTTTATACTGGTAATAACTTAGTATTTTTTATAATATCTTGAATCTGCTTTTCATCCACTCCAGCCACATCAGCAATCTGAGCAGTTGTATAACCCTTTTTGTACATACTTATAACAAATTTTAATGTTGTTGCTTTTGTCGCAGATTCAGTTGCATCTACTGTGAACTACTCGGCAACTGAGTTGCCAGAGCATCTGAAATCTGGCGGGATACCGCCTTTTTCAGGGTGCGTCCATGACACCAATACTGCTTGCCTTCCGGCTATGCAGCTACCTTTATTATTTCTGGCTTTTTTAGTCCGGTTACGGACAGTTCCTTCTGTTTTCCGAATACGGAAAGATATTTCCGCAGGATATTAAACGCGCCTACCGCATCTGCATTGTATCTTACTCCGTCAGTTATATACATGCCCCGTTCTTTTCGGTTTGAGGCTTTTGCATATCTTTTTGATACCTTGGGTGATAATGGGCTGCACTGGCTGGTATAGCTTTCTTCCTGTCTTATCAATTGAATCC
>NZ_JAAITU010000073.1 GCF_013304385.1 Blautia glucerasea | reverse complement strand
CGAGAGATTTTGCTTAAAAATCTCTCGTAAAAACAACAAAATTTAAAGTGCTGTGGAATTTACTTTTGCACTGGAATTTACTTTTTCAAGTCACAAGCTCGTTTCTGATAACCTAATTGTCCCATAGACTGATATATCAAAACATAAAGTATATTTATTAATATAACTATCTTTCAGATAAGTCTAAAATTATTCCTTATTCTTGTTATCATTAAGCAACTGTATTATATGGTCTATAACCGTTTTTAAATTCTTAAAAATAATCTTAAGTTGTTCGACATCGAGATTACAAATATCATCACAACACTTCATTTTCTGAAAATCTGGAATCAATTTTTCTATTCCATATCCATCAACTTCTTTTCGCTGTTTTTTATATGGTTTGATATCTATATTATCCAAAACAAGCGCATTTTCAATTCCTATACTAATCTCAGCAGAATTTTCAAATTTCGGAATGCTCAAAGTAATAACATTATTTAATTCTTTTAATGGTTTGTTGGTATCACAGTCATATAAACAAACACTTTTTACCGCTGAATTTCTGGCTATCAAAAAGGATACAGCCTTATTCAATGCATCTTTACCGGTATTTGCCTCCTGCCCCTTTTCATCAATATATCCAATCCACTTGAATTTAAAATCTACATCATACCCATAAACTTCAAGTGCTTTCTTAAAATATTTTTCATCCGTTCTACCTTCTAAGTAAACAACTGGTTGTTCATCAACCGGTAAATCAATTTGAAAGGCATCTTGAACTGCTTCTATAGAATTACACTTAAAATATTCCGGTTTATCTTTCACAACAATATCTCCATTATCGTCACGCGAAAAAATTATTACTTTATCATTTCTTCGTGTGTCATTATGAATTACAAACGGTGAATGTGTAACAGCAAAAATTTGAGAAGTCTGTTCTCCACAATTTGTAAATATACCTTTATAATAATCCATTACCTTTACTTGCCAATTTGGATGAAGACTTATTTCTGGTTCATCAATAAACACAAAAGCTCCATTTGTTGCATTTACATCCTTAAGCAAAAAGCAGCCACGATAAACCACTTGTTTTTCACCAGAACTTAAATTATCAATCGGAATGTCTATACCATTCTTTCGAAAAAGAATCAATTTCTTACCTCCCACGTTTTCTATTCGACTATATTTTAAGCTTTCAAACATCCTATTAAATGCGGTTGTAAATCGGGGCATACGCTCTTGAAAAACAATATCCTCAACAGATTGTTTTAATTCTTTTGCAGTTCTATACGCACGAGCTAACTCTCCATCATCCATGGACTGTATATCAACAAGTAGTTGATTAATTTGTGTCGGTAGTTTTTCTGTTGAACGTCTACTATCTTTTATCGAATCAAGTGTTAAACTCGTCACAGTTGAAACATCATCTGCATGAAAATTTATATCAACATCAGAAAAAATACCACTAAACGGATATCTGTTCTTTATATCACCAGATCCAATATATGTATTCATTCCTTGTTCGTCATTAGCATATATATAATTTTCACCATTAATCTCTTTTAAGTAATATCTAATACTAAAAATTTTTCCCTTATATTCAAACTCAACTAACACAGGATATTTAACTGTATAAGATGCTATTTCGTATAGCGCATTTATAATCGTACTTTTTCCTGTTCCATTTTCGCCAGCAAAGATTATTGTATCGAATGCTTTCCCATCTTTTCCACAAAAATCGAGTTCCAAATTTTTCAAAATAGGATGCTCTTGAAATTTGATTTTTCTGATTTTATACATAATAATTCCTCTTTCACGTTAATTTTTTCAAATATATAAAATATTATATTAAAAATATATCATACATCATCTAATAAATAAATTCACAGTTGAAATTTTACAACGATAACAAATTTGATATTTGTTTATGACAAATACAGCTATTAGAAAAACAACAGGCAATCGTGTAGACTGCCTGTCATTTAAAATAATTCATTAGAAATTTTTATTTATTCAAACTCGGCAAGTCCAAAGATGTTATTAAATATATTTGTTTAAGTTTTATATCTTTTTTGCCGTTATTTTATTTCTATTGCATATATTATTTTGGCTCGCTGATTTTCTGTTGCCAATTTGTTGCCAACTTATTGTAAATGGTGTAAATAAGTTTGACAACATTTATTTTGAGAACACTGCATCATTTCTGGAAAGAAGGTACACACAATACTGATTCATGCTGATTCCTTCTCTCTGCGAATGCTCTGCCAGTGATCTGTGCAGACTTCTCGGA
The DNA here is from genome assembly GCF_013304385.1 of Blautia glucerasea. Taxonomy (GTDB): domain Bacteria; phylum Bacillota; class Clostridia; order Lachnospirales; family Lachnospiraceae; genus Blautia_A; species Blautia_A ammoniilytica. Next base: position 6,211 of record NZ_JAAITU010000073.1, on the reverse strand, counting down.
ATTCTCAATTTAAACTGTCCAGAATAGTCTTCCAGACTGTCTGGTTCATGAATCTCTACACCATCTTCTAATGCAGCTTCAATCCATGCTTTTTTTGCATCCAGTGCATTTGCTACCGCACTCTCCACTGTCTCACCACAAGTAATGCAACCAGGCAAATCCGGATAAGAAACTACAAATCCGCCTTCATCTTTATCTTCCACAATTTCCATACGATAGGACATTGCCATATAATCATTCAGCGTCTTCATCATTCTTCGCCTCGCTTTCTACAATCTGCCTTACCATTTCTACATATACTTTCTTGATTGGTTCATGCTTTGGTATTGTAATTGGCATACACCCTTGTTTTCTGAAAGTATAATGGCTACTTCCACTTCTTGGTGCATTCATTTCGTATCCATAACTTTCCAATACCTTCCGTAACTCATCAAACCGGAGGTCTTTCGATAAATTGCATATACGTGTTATCAGTTTATCCCATTTTGACATTTGTCATACCTCCTATCTATATTATATATGGTGTCATATATGGTGTCAATCAATTTATTATATTATTCCATGATGATTCTACGTTCCTAACAACTTCTATTGGTTTTCCCTGAATTATAGTCTCTCCACCTTTATTTCCTGCATTTCTTCCTACATCTACAAGATAATCTGCTACATGAGAAATAAATTTTATATTATGTTCAATAATTAATACAGGTATATGTATTAAGTTAAAAGAATAAACCCGTAAACAGCAGATCCCCTGCAAAGCTTGAAAACTCTGCAGGGGAACACATAAATTTTATTTTCCCTATGTAATCATCTCCGGTTTCATCTTTCAAAAACAGGTATATCCGAAACATCCCGCTTTTCATTACGGATATAATCCTGATTATACGGGAATCTGGCAACCTTTGCGCGAACCTTCATCTGGCGGGTTCCCGGCGTTCCCCAGAGTATTTCAAGCTCCGTCCCTTCTTTGGCATATTCTGCGGAAATGAAGGCCAGAGAAATCATGCTGTTATAGGTATAAGAGATGATTTTTCCGCTTGTGATCCCGATCTCCTTATCTGCAGCCAGCACCTTATCCGCCCGGTACTCAAAACCAAACTCTCTGACACAGAAATAGTATTCAAGAGCGCATGGTTTGGTAATATCCTCGCAGGGTTCCTCCCCAGGGCTGAGCATGGTTGCAAAGACTTCTGCCACATCCTCGGCGTTCCACTCCAGGGTTACGCATTTTTTTTGGGGCTTTTTCGACATTTCAAGGAGGGCTTCTTTTCCAATGAAGTCATGATTGTATTTAATCAGGAAATCCCATCCCACATCATAGGGAGTAACAAAGCGAGCCTGAAGATCATCCCCCACACTTCCGAGAAGCCTTCGATTGAGATTGAACATGGATAACTGAGGCACTGTGCGCATATATTCTGTCATTTTCTCGCTGGTTTCCAGCCACGGAAGCGGATAGTGAAGATTGATATTCGGGAATCCGGCCTCCGTATGGTTAAACATGTTATAAGCCTGGAGCCCAAGCTTTCTTGCTCCCAGCTTTTCACCTGCCGCCCATACCAGATTATAGATCTCCGCATAATCCGCCATATCTCCGTGAATTTCATAAGCAAGGTTGCCGGACATGCCAAGCCGGATGATGCGTACCTGTTTTCCGTTTACCTCCTGGATTCTATGTCTGCCGAATTTGATGTCGTGAAGATTGGCCTGGAATGCGTTTTCCAGAATCTCTAAGGACTTTTCACCGTCAATCTGGATAAAATATTCCTTTCCGCTCATGTTTTCGCCATGCACATCCAGATCTGATGTATTGACATAATAAGAGATCACCGGATCAAGCCAGTAGGTTCTGTAACGATCTTCTCCGATACGGATTACAACGCCGTCTGTCAGAATCTGACCTTTCTCATTGCACATTACGGCATGGCGTATGCCGTTCATTCCCAGCGTGGTAAAATCATTTGTACAAACCTGTCCCATTAATTTAACGGCATCCGGTCCGTATACATCATAAATGGGGGATGTCATAAGCGCCGTTCCAATCCATGCGCTGGTCTGATATGCCTTGATCTCATCCTCCACGCCCGTATAAGCATATGCCGTAATAAAAGATCCCTGTGGGAACAATAAGGTGGCGCCTTCCAGCGCCGGATTCATCATTTCTGCCATTTTTCGTCCTCCTACTGTTTTTAATTATCTGTAGATGTTCTTGTTCCGATTAAATGATTTTCCATATCTTCAAACATTTCTCTTACCGTGATGGGTTTTTGCCCTGTCAGCTTTTCAAAATCATCTGTAAATGTACTCATTTGATTCAGACGGATTGCCCTGCCAAAGGACACCATTCCATCTGAGCAAAATGGAAAGTTCTTCGCCGTGTCCGCCCACATTTCCTCCGTTGTCCTTGGAACGCCGATGGAGTCAAAGAACTCATACATCTCATCATCGTTGATATATTGATATTCCGTCTTTTTACCCGTAACCTCCGAGGCGATTGCCATGTACTGTGCAATTGTCAGAAGCTCGGCTCCATTTATATCAACAATTCGATCTTCCCAATCAGACATTGCCGCACAGGCCGCCGCAAGCGCACAGTCATCCCTCGAAACAAATGCCATTTTCCCATCTCCCATGTTATTGCGGATGATGCCGTTTGTATTTTCAACTGCTTCCACAAATGTGGAGACCATTGCTTCCGCATATTGGGAATCCCGAAGAATCAAATAATGGATGGGCTGTTTTTTGATATACCTTTCGGTCCATACATGATCGTTTACTTCGTAAGCATTGATATCCTCATGTCCGGCTCCTACAATCGATGTATAAACCAGTTTGTTTACACCTGCCGCCACAGCCGCATCAATTGCAATTTTATGTGCCGCTCTTCTTTTCGGTCCAACGAATGGCATGGAGATCAGAATAACTGTATCCGCATCTTTAAATGCTTCCGTCAGTTTTTCCGCATTGTTAAAATCGGCAATTCTGGTTTCAATGCCCATTGCCTGGTATTTTTCAAGACCATTTTTTGTTGGAGCCGTAAAAATCAAAGCTTCATGAGGATATTTTTCCAGCAATACACGGGCTGATCTGCTTCCAAAATTTCCGTCTACTCCATTTAACAATATCTTTTTCATAAAAAATAATCCTTTCAACTATATAGTTATAATATTAAAAAATCGATACCCCTTTATAGGATGCTCCCTCAGCTCTTTTTATTGCCTCCTTCCTTTTGTCTGAATTATATTATTTCCTCTCTAACTGTCGGCGCCTGAACAGTGTTTTCTATATATTCATAGTAAAGCAGTTGCCATCTCCCGTCATCAGTTATATAATTCATTTATACCGTCTTTTTTCGTCAAAAATAACCAAAGGAGTTTTTTGCAATGAAATCTATGAGCATTTCTGTCATCCTTGACTGGATTCCTGATAAATACAGGATTTTTTATAAATCTACGGGCTTAGATCAATTATTCCGGCATGCCCGCATGCTTGATGATTCCATGGAAATAATCGATAATGATTTTCTGTATTTAACACAAGAGAGCTCTTTCCTTGATAGGGAATGGGATATACGTAAGCCCCGGTTCCTGATTTTCTGTACCAAAACCGGATCAAAGGAGGGACAGATAAACCCTTCCTGGATGGAGCATGCCGCCATCTTATATACGGACGAGCCTTTTCATAAGGTATTCCGTGAGTTTCTGGATATTTTTGATAAGTACTATGCCTGGTATGAGCAATGCCTAAATATAATTATCGAAAACAAAGACGTTTCAGATCTGCTTGATTATGCGGCCACCTTTCTTTGCAACCCGATTGCCCTTTTTTCTCCAACCGGAAAGCTGCTGCATTATACCGGGAAATTTCAGGAAAAAATCGAGGGAACTCTCTGGGACGAGGTTATCAATTTCGGCTTTACACCGACAGAATCCATATATCCTGACAAACACCAGAGAGTTATGCAGGAAATTCACAGCGGAAACCGCTTAATCTCCAGCGTCTTTCGTCAGGATCCATCCCATCACTCTCTGACCGCTCCGCTTTATTTTGAGGGAAAAAACTTTGGAGCATTCGGTACGACAGATATGAACGGTCCCTTTACGGAAGCACAAAAGGCTTTGTTATTAGAAGTCGTTCATTTTACAGAGCTTGCTATGAATCACCAGATTCAGGCTTTTCTTTTGCAGGATGAAGAAAACTATTATGTTATACGGCTTTTACAGGGATATCCGGCAGATGAGCTTTCTACCTCTTATTATCTCCAAGCCAGAAATTATACGAACGAGGATATTTGGTATCTTTATCAATTTTCCCTTCCGGAATCTGACGTCTCGGATACCCGTCAGTCTGCCTATATTCATCAGATAAAAAATATTCTGCCTCATGGAGTTGTCCTCTATTTTGAACATTCTATTGTTGCAGTTTGCCGCAGGCGGGATTTTGATCCTGATTATGAAAAATCATACGCCGCACTGGAGGATTTGCTAAAACGGCTTTCCCTTAAGGTCTATATAAGCACCCGTTTTTTTAGATTCACGGAGCTTTCCATGGCATATGGACAATGCAGGCTTATGAAATCTTACCCTTTGGAGCCTCAAAAACATATTCAAAGGTTTGATGAAGCCTTTCCGCATGTTTTATATGGTGTCCTTAAGGAAAAAAACTCCTTGCCGGGCTTCTGCCACCCAGCTGTTTTATCCCTGTGGCAAAGCCATATGGAGCAGGATCTCACGCTCATTCATAATTTAAAATGCTATCTTATCAACGGAAGAAATATAGCGGAGACTGCCCGGACGCTTCATCTTCATAGAAACACCTTGATCTACCGGCTACGAAAAATCGAAGACCTGCTCCATATTTCACTGGATTACCTGGATGAAAATATGCTTCTCTATTTATTAATATCCTGCTTCATCTGCGAAACACTCTAATTTGGACATCCTCCTATGCTTGAAATTTGGCTTGCGACAGCAATTTCATTGCAACACAGGAAGATTTTCATTTATTTTGTGATTCTTACTTTTGATTGTTTCCGAACTGAGGGAGTAACAGCCCACAGAGGAACATAATTACCATACATATGGATGCAAGCATAAACAACAAACTATAATTATCTCCCGCAATCGGTGTTAAGATATAAGTTGGAATCAAAACAGCTCCAAGAAGCTGTAATGTAGAGATGACACCCGCCGCACTTCCTGCATATTTAGTTTCAAGTCCTTCTAACAAAACCGGTGCGGAAAGGAAAATAGGCATTGACGCTCCAAGCATAATTCCAGTATAAAGAACCAGTATGTGTAAAACGAATATGGACGGAAATCTCCAACACATAATAATTCCGGTAAAACTCAACACGGCAGCTCCTGATACAAACACTTTAACATTTTTGATTTTAGAGAATACAATGGGACCTGTAATAGAACCAATACAATTTCCCAATGTCAACATAGATGCAATCGTACCACATACTTTCAAATCTATTCCATACATAGTCTGCAATGCCATCGGCATAAAAGTGGATAAAGTTACCGTACTGCCAAGAGCCATCATAATGCAAATAGAAACCAGCCATATACCTTTATTAGAAAGTACTACCTCAAGAGAATCCCCAATGGAAGGTTGATTTTCCTGATCTATCTTCTCCCTTTCTTCCATTGTATCCTCTGGCTTATCTTTCACAAAAAGCAACCATAAAACAAATACACTAATACAGAATATTGCTGATACAATAAAAGCAGATGTCCTGCTATCAAACAAAACTGCCGTCGTTGCTGTCGCAAAGGCTCCCGGAAGTTGTCCGCAAAATGCAAATATGCCCATCAAAATTCCTAGCTTTTCCTGCTCAAACCAACTTGCAGTAATCTTGGATGCATTAATATTGACAAACATATTGGAGAAACCGGTTAATGCCATGCAAAGAAAAAATGGCATATAGCTATTTGCAAAAACTCTCCCAATCATTCCAATTCCAGCTATAACAAATGAAATATTAATGACTTTCTTTGAACCAACCTTGTCAGAAATCATTCCTTCTACAAAACTCAAGAAAATTGCTACAATCATAGGCGCCGTAAATAAAGATGAAAACTGCGATGTTGTAAGTCCAAAAGATTGTATTAGTTCCGGCGCATACACGGATAACTGGTATTGTGCAAGGGCACTGAAAAAGTCTGATTCTAAAAAAGAATTGGGCTTTTTTTCGTATTTC
>NZ_JAAITU010000072.1 GCF_013304385.1 Blautia glucerasea | reverse complement strand
TCATCTATATCACGTCCTTTCTCTATCTGCTGTTCCAGTTCAGCAATTCGGTGTTATCCTCTGCTGATTTGGTCGTTTCAATCAATACGCTACATTCTTCCATCGTAATTCAGCCCTTTCTTTTTAATTTTGAATATGAAAAAAGCAGTCGATCATAAATGAAAGGCTGCTTTAAATCATATCCTTTATTGCTTTGTGTGGAGATTTAACTGATTGTCTATGTCCCGTCCGGCATACATTACTCTAAGTATTGTTACAACTTTTTTATCGCTGTCTGGAATATAAAGTACCACATAATTGTCTACTGGTAATACACGAAGTCCACGACTTTTCCACGGTTCTTTTTCATATTTTCGATAACGCTCCGGCATCGTATCCAGACTTAATATCTGTTCTTCCAGACGGTCAAGCTGTCCGCTTGCATTTTCCGGCGATTGTAATTCAAAAGAAATATATTCAAAAATCCCTCTCAAATCACTGTCAGCCTGTTCGGATAATTCTACTTCATATATCATAAGCCATAATCCTTGCGAATGTCAGCAAATGCTTTCTTCGCATTTTTTGTCCGTCCAGCCTGCATATCCGCATATCCTTTCTCCAATTCTTCATTGAACTCTGCTTCTGATAATGTGCTGATATCAACAGGTCTGTCAGATGGTATTTTTACTTCAAACGGAAGTCCTCTCTGTAAGATAATCTGTTTATAAAACATATTGATAGCACTGGAAGCAGGGATACCAAGTGTAGACAGGATACTTTCTGCTTTTTCTTTGACATCTGGTTCAATCCTTGCATATAAATTTGCTGATTTTGTAGCCATATAAAACATCTCCTTTCGTGAGTAGTATTTCCATCTATCTTTATTATATGCAAATGTCCGCACAATAGCAATACTAATTTTATGCTCCAATAATCTTATTGAATAACTGTAACAATACATCTTTTACGCCGGACGCATTGAATACAAGACCAACGGCTACTAAGGCAACTACCAAGAATCCGATAAGTTTGGAAAACTCACGCTTACAGGATAATCGAACTACTGCATACTAACCGCCACAGGGAACTCCTAATCCCTTGCTCATGAGGGGAAGAATAGTTTATCATATTGTAAAAAAATATAAAAAAATATAAAAAGTTTTTGTGTTTTTAAATGATTTGTTAAGGTTAGTTGTTTATATATAGAGAAGAATAATTAAGAGAAAAGTGATGGATATGATACAAGACTGGATGATAATAAACAAAATTAAGATGGGAGATCCTGATGCATGGGATATTTTAGTACATAAATATTATGATAGTGTGTATTTTTATTGTGTTCGCAGATGTTATGGAGACTGCGATATAGCTTCTGATTTAACACAGGATATTTTTTTAAAATTGGTAGAAAGTTTACCTAGATACCGATTCATAGGAAAATTTCAAAATTATCTATACACTATGGCTGTCAATACTTGCAATAATTATTTGAAAAAAAGACATATTGAGCAAATAGAACTCACAGATAATTTTACAACTGATTTAGACACTTCATTGATTGATGAAATATTACATGATGAGAGAAAAGAAACGGTTCAAAAAGCACTTGATTTACTTCCTGAAATACAACGAGAGGTTGTGATACTACGGTATTATCACGATTTAAAGGTAAAAGATATTGCGACAATTACTGGCGTGGGGGTATCTACTGTACAGTCACGTATTTATCAAGGCCTTAGAAAATTAGAAAAAGTTTTAGAAAGAGAGGAATTTTATGATGGATAAAAAAGATATTATATCGAAATTGGCTGGTTATAAATTAGAAGGTGATATAGAAGGACGTGAAAAAACCATCGAATTAGGATATGAAATAATGATTAGACTTGAAATGAGTCGACATTCTTACTTTGAGCTATTCCTGTCAACTTTTCGCTTCATACATGTTCATACTTGGATAATTCAATTATTCATCTTTCTATCAGGGATAACTATGGCATTAAATTTTAAAAATTTACAGCCGATAAGTGAAATAATGTTATGCATTACAGGTGTAATATTCATTTCGGCTTTATTTTTTTTAGATGAATTATTCAAAAGTTTTACTACAGGAATGTGGGAATTGGAACAGACATTCAAATATGATTTGCGACAACATATTATGATGAAATTATTGATTTTTGGCATTATTGATATGGTAATTGTTATTTTGCTTTCTCTTATGACTAAATCTATAGTATCTTTGCCTTTGTATCAGATATTAGTCTATGTACTTGTTCCATACAATATTGTTTGCATTATTTTATTTTCGCTTATAACTATATGGAGAAAGCAATTACATAATTATTTCCTATGGTGTATATCGGGAAGTATTTGTGTCGCAGTTATTTTAATTGCAAATATCTTTAAAATATATGAAATCCGAATGCTTTATTGGGGAATAGCATATTTCATTACAACGACAATATTAGGGATTATCTTATATTCTCAAACTAAAATAATCAAATGGGAGGTAGCTTCAGTATGGAATTAACTATTAATAATATAACAAAACAATATGGGAATGTAACTGTGCTTGATGATGTGTCGTATCGATTTACTCCTGGAATTTACGGAATATTAGGTGCTAATGGGGCGGGTAAAACAACTTTATTTCGTATTATTTGTGGACTGATGAGAGCAAATTGTGGAAATATACAATATGACCATAAAGATATTGCTCTGCAAGCAGAATATTATCGCTCGATTCTTGGATTCTTACCACAAGATTTTCGATACTATCCTGATTTTACAGGATTAAATTTTATGATGTATATCGCTTCATTGAAAGGCTTAAATGGGAAAATAGCAAAAAAGAGATGTTTAGATTTATTGATTCAGGTTGGCTTAGATGATGTGAAAAATAAAAAAATCAGAAAGTATTCTGGCGGAATGAAACAGAGACTAGGTATCGCTCAAGCAATGATTAATAATCCGGAAATTTTAATATTAGATGAACCTACGGTAGGGCTCGATCCCAAAGAGCGAGTTAAATTTAGAAAACTGATAAGTTCGTTTGCATCAGAAAAAATAGTATTATTGTCTACACATATTGTATCAGATATAGAATATATAGCAGATGAAATCATTATTCTAAAAAAAGGTAGAATTGAAAATACAGGCACAATAAGATATTTGTTGAAAGATATTAACAAGTGTGTATGGGAATGCCTGGTTCCAGAAAAAGAAGTAAATCGAATTGAGCAAGTATATACAGTAAGTAATCGTAAATATGGAGAAGACGGAGTTGTTCTTCGACTTATTTCAAGGGAAAAACCTTTTGCAAATGCGAAACAAGTTGATCCGGTTTTAGAAGATTTGTATTTGTTTTATTTTAGAGAGGGGGAATGAGAGTATGACATCGCTAATTAAGTTTGAACTTGGGAAAATATTGAGAAACCGAACTGTATTTGGTGGGATTGTTGTAGGATGCTTAGTCCTTCTGGGGATTTTTTTTGTTGGGTATCACTATTCACAGCTATCAATGAGTGAAGCGAGTAATAAGAAAAAGGGGTTTGAAAAGAGCCTCGATGTAATAATAGATGAAAAATATTCTGGAGAGTTTACAGATGAAAAAGTTAAAATGATTCTGTCTGATTCTATGAATAATTTCCAAGAGAATGAAGAGCAAAAAGTTGTTAATAAGCCTTTTTATCCATTTTATTGGGAAATGGGAGATACTTTTTTTTCAAAAGATGCCGAAAATGTTTATTCAGAAATGATTGAACAGGTTAATAAAGGCCAAAGATTAACAATAGAAGACGTGGATTTATATTCATTGGACGAGGTTGGATTTAAAAAATTTGATACTCCTTTGACATTAGGAAATTATGTTCCATGGACAGACTTATATCGAGTACTTGGATATATATATGCTCTTTTGTCCATAATTACAATATTGGTATCTTCCATAGTGTTTTCAGATGATAATTCTAAAAATATCAATCAGATTCTGTTAGTTACAAAATATGGAAGAAACAAAATGATATTTGCTAAATTGATTGCGACAAGTATTATTACAGTGAGTTTATTTATTATTTTTCAATTGGTCAACATAGGTGTTTTCTCTACAATGTATGATATGAGCGGATGGAATTCAGACATACAAACAAATTTGTCGTTGGGATTATTTGACTTCCCTTTGCAATATAACCATATTCAAATATACTTTTTAATTCTTGTCATGCAATTAGTTGGTATTGGATTTGTTGAGAGTGTAACATTGTTAATATCAGCTCTTATGCATTCATCTATGTCAGTATTAGCTGTTTCATTAGGGGTATATATATTACCATTATTGCTGGTGCAAATGATAAAAACAGGGGTAGGTAACAAAATTTTGTATTTGTTTCCAATAAATAATTTGAATGTACAAAATATATTAGGTATTCTATATTCAAAAGATGCTTTTTTCTTCCATTCCTTCTTCATTAATATAGGATTTATATTTATTTTTCAGCTCTTAATACGAGTAGGGATGCAACTATATTGCTTTATTTATATTAAACATTGGAAGTTTTAATGATTTTTTCAATGAAAATGCAATTGAAGAAAAAATATGATATCATGTGAGTAACAAATCGGAATTGACCGAGTTCTTTGAGTGAGATACACTTCTTGGACGAAGGGAAGGAAGAAGAAAAAAGTACTTTAGAGGTATTATGGAATGAGTAATAAATTGGTTAAGCACCAAGAACCAAAAGAAATATTAACTGGAAATCAAAAGAAAATTTTGTTTTGGATTTGTTTCATTATTTTAAGTATAGCTTTCATTACAGTCTGGATAAATATACTTTTGACATCTAAAGCATTTAATACACAAATGGAAGAGATGGTACTGGGAGAAGATTACTATATGGAGGATATTGTGATTACAGGTAAAAGGGCTGAAGCTGCTTCGGCTGATACGATATCTCGGAATTATTTCTTCTACTACAACAATGGAAAAGTGAATGATTATCACAAGCGAATGCAAGTACCGGGATTTGTATATTCGGAATATAATGTAGGAGATTCCATAGCTGCATATACCACAGACCATGTTAGTTATTCTTATTACAAGTATGGGATTCTTCCGGATACAGAGTATACAAACAATGAATTAATGAAAGTGGCTGGCGTATTGCTTGGAATTGGAATATTTTTATTGGCTTTGTTTGGGGTATTAAGTAAGAAAATGAATTACAAGAAGTAACCAACTTCCCGTTTATTGGGAAGTCGCAGAGAACGAAAAATCGGTATTTGTGGGGTGGTGAATATGAAAAAGAAAATTTTAAAAGCAGTTTTAGGTATTCTTATTTGTTGGGGGATTTTTGTTGCTATTGAGGGATTTCGTTTGATTGGAAGCACTGACCCAGGAAAATGTCCGCTTATAACACTTGGAAGCACACAAACTGCGGATGAAATTGCTGATTATGGAAGTTTAGGATTTTCACAAACATATCATCTGACAAACGGCGATGCATTTGTATATGGTGAATTTCGAGTTTGGGGAATCAGAATTGCAAGATGGGAGAGTTAAATTCTAGTTTGTTGAATTTAAAAATGAAATAAAGTTCCAGTAATCATAGAGTGTATGGATTCAATTCCATATGCTCTTTTTCTTTACTTAATTTCATGAAAAATGTAAAAATCTAATGTTACGAGTTGCATTAAAGAAAACTCGTAAGAAAAAAGTAAAAAAATTTGCTTTTGACCACTGTAAAACATGCTCTGAGCGTTTCGTTATATGAAGGGATAATTTTTCTTTCATATTTCAAAGAAAAGAGGATAAAGAAATGTCAGAAAAAAGATGTTATACAGTTCAAGAGTTACAGGAAATCTTAGGAGTCAGCAGACCTACTATTTATAACCTTTTAAAGAAAAAGGAATTCCGGTGGATCCAGTTGGATGGCGGAAAGTATCGCATCTCTAAGAAGAGTTTCGATGACTGGCTCGATAACTTGGAACAATAAAAAACAGGGTGTTGATCAGGCAGATTTTGTCTGCAATCGACATCCTAAATTTTTATCTGGATTTGAGATATGATATAAGAAAAAAAACTAACACTAAAAAAGACAGGAAGTGAAGAATAAATGGCAACAGCAATTATGAAACAAAAAGAAGTTCCGGAAATGGACGATGTTGAAGAGATCATTTCAAAGATATCAGAAGACAGTCCTTACAAACGGCGTCCGACACAAAAGAGAACCTGGATGACCGTGCCGGAAATGGGAAAGCTGCTGGGATTAAAAAAGACAGATCGATACTGGCTGGTGCATAAAAATGTTTTTGAATCTAAAGAGATTGCTGGAAAGATACGAATCAATATTGCCAGCTTTGAAAAATGGTACGCCAATCAGATTAAATACCATAAAGTTACCGGAGAAGAACCAGGGAAAGAATTGAAATCCTGGTCCTATTCCGTTAAGGAAGTTGCGGATCTGTTGGGTGTTGATGAGTATCTTGTTTATGATTTACTCAAGAAAAATCAAATGGAAGCTGTTATTGTCGATTACTGGAAACGAATACCAAAAGAATCTTTTCAGAACTGGTATAAAAGCCAGTCCCGGTATCGAACAAAGGAAGACAGAAAAAAAGACGCTCTTCTGGAAGATGCAACAATTACGATGCCTGAGATGGCACAGCTGCTTGGAACAACCAGAAGCGCAGTATATACAATTCTTGATAATCCAAAGTATAGTCATTTTTTTGAATTCATTGTGATTGCAGAAAAGAAAAGGATCACAAAAGAGAGTTTTCGAAAATTCCTGGAAGGTCAGGATCGGTATAAGCTGGATCCATCGAATGATTATGAAGAACTTGCACAGGAACAAAATATTGCCCTGGCTAATTTCCGGCGGAAGAAATTATCACAGACCGGAATACGAGGAAGCAATGGAAATATAAAGTATCTTACTTTTGATGAAGCTTCCTATCTGGCAAAGGTCAGCAGAAGCATGATCAACAAGTGGGCGGATAAAGGAAAGTTCACAGTAATAAAAGTTGGCAGTCGAGTTAGGATCCGTCGGGATGAATTTGAGGACTGGATGGAACAAAGAGATTTGGAAAGGAGCATGCAATAATATGGCATCTATAAGAGAACGAAACGGAAAATTTAATGTAATCTATTCTTATACGAATGAAAAAGGTGAGAGGAAGCAGAAGTGGGAAACCTATGAAACGAAAGCCGAAGCAAAGAGAAGAAAAAAAGAAATTGAATATAAAAAAGAGATGGGATCATTTGTCGTCCGTAAATGCAAAACATTGGACGAGCTTATTACAGAATATGTTGCACTGTATGGAAAAGAAAACTGGGCGCTTTCTACATATGAAGGGAATGTCTCTCTTATCAACAACTATATTCTTCCGATCATTGGTGATACGAAACTCTCAGAGATCAATACCCGTTTCATCGAAAGATATTATCAGAGTCTTTTGAAGAGACGTGCAGTTATCAATCCATTGAATAAAACCAGTCGAAATGAATTTGTATCTTCCAGTACGGTCAGGGATATTAATAAGTTGCTTAGAAACTGTTTTGAACAGGCAGTGAAATGGGAGTTGATGGAGAAGAATCCTTGCACCCATGCAACTGTACCAAAACATAAATCACAAAAAAGAGACATCTGGACAGCGGATACATTAATGTATGCGCTCAGTGTCTGTGAAGATGAGCGATTAAAGCTTGCAATAAATCTATCCTTTTCATGTTCCTTACGACTTGGTGAGCTGCTTGGTCTTACCTGGGATTGTGTAGATATTTCTCCTGAGGCAATTGAAGAAAACCGTGCATATGTCTTCATCAACAAAGAATCACAGCGTATAAGAAAAGAATCGTTGAATGCATTGGATGGAAAAGATGTGTTGTTGGTATTTCCGACAAATCATAAGAAGAATTCTACGGTCCGTATTCTGAAAACACCAAAGACAGAAAGCAGTGTGCGTAAGATATTCTTACCAAAGAGTGTCGCTAATATGTTGGTAGACTGGAAAGCTGAACAGGATGAAATGAAAGAAATCCTTGGTGATGAATATATGGACTATAACCTGGTTATGGCAAGTACCTTTGGGCTTCCTCTTGGTGATGGAGCAATCCGTGGTCCTTTAAAGAAACTGATTGAGGACTATAATCTCCCACCGGTTGTATTTCACAGTTTTCGTCATAGCAGCGTTACTTATAAGCTGAAATTGAATGGTGGAGACATCAAGGCGGTACAGGGTGATTCCGGCCATGCTCAGGTCAATATGGTTACGGATGTGTACTCTCATATTCTGGATGATGACCGAAGGAAAAATGCAGAGCTTTTTGAAGAAGCGTTTTATGAGAAAAAGAATCTGGATCCACAGATGCATGTACAGCAGGAAAATAATAATGCAACTGTTGCTGATGAAGTCGATCCGGAACTTCTGGCAAAAGTGTTGGCAAATCCAGAGATGCGGGCATTGCTCAATTCACTGGCGAAGACGATGAAGTAATTAGTCTATCTCCATCATATCTATTGGAATCTCCATCATTTGATGATGGAATGATGGAGATTCAGTTACAAAAAAGGTTACAGATATTTTTACTGAAGAAAATTTGCCAGTCAAAAACGCATGGACAAACCGTCTCGTATGCGTTATATTATTTATAGACAAGAAAATATCTTGTGCTTTCGATAGGAAGTTTAATTGAATACTGTTTACCATGATCGAACGTACGAAGCATGGTGGTCATATAACAGATGTCGATGGTAATATCAAGGCATTCCCCAATTATTAGCTGGAGCAAACAATCAGCTAACTTTCAGAGCTTTACAGAGCTTGACAGAGGGGGTATTCAGAATAACTCGAATTGAATCGGAAACAGTTTTATATAGTATCCCACTTGGGTTTACCTTACCTCAGATTGACAGAGAGTGACAATAGGTTGGAGCTCTCCTAAGCGAGGGGTCGGAGGTTCAAATCCTCTTGGCGACGGGCTTCAAAGCGT
>NZ_JAAITU010000071.1 GCF_013304385.1 Blautia glucerasea | reverse complement strand
TCTTGTATTCAGTTATCTATGCCTTCTTTCATCAGCATAATCATTGTATCAGGATGAAGTTCACAAAGTATCCGCAATACGTTCCCATAAGTTCATGTCATTATTGAAATCGTACATATTTCAGTATAAAAAGTTCACTATTCAAATTCTGATTATTATTTCTCCATATACTCTTCTGCCATATGTACTGCCATAGCACCATCTGCCACTGCTGTTACTATCTGACGAAGTAACTTTGTTCTGACATCTCCTACAGCATAAACACCCGGAATACTCGTTTCAGTGTTTTCACCTGCCACAATATATCCTTTATTATCCAGTTCTATCTGATTATCTAAAAAATCTGTTGTCGGTTTTCTTCCTATACTCACAAACAGGCCGTCACATTCTATAATGTTTTCTTCTCCTGTAACTGTATCTTTCAACCGCACACCAGTCAATCGTTCTCCATAAATCAGTTCATTTACTGTATTATTCCATCGAAACTCTATATTTTCAGTTTTCATCAGCTGGTCATGGTAGATTTTCGTTGCACGTAATGTATCTCTACGATGAACAATGATGACTTTCTTAGCAATTCGACTTAAAAGAGCAGCATCTGATACAGCAGAATTTCCACCACCAACAACCACCACAATCTTATCTTTATAAAACATACCATCACAGGAGGCACAATAAGCAACCCCATGACCTATCAATTCTTTTTCTTTAGCGAGACCAAGTTCTCTTGGATTTGCTCCAGTAGCAATCACTACTGTTTTCCCAATATAAATTCCCGAACTAGTTTCTACTCTCTTAAGCTTTCCTGTTAAATCCATATTAAAAACTTCAGCATATTCACTTTTAGCGCCAAATTTTTCCGCCTGTTTTTGCATTTTCTCTGCCAATGAAAATCCGTCAATTCCATTTTCAAAACCAGGATAGTTATCAATCTGCCAGGTCAATGACATCTGACCACCTGCAGATAATTTTTCTAAAACAATTGTATCAAATCCTGCTCTGGCTGCGTATAATGCTGAAGTATACCCTCCAGGTCCTCCCCCCACGATAATCATATCGTAAACATGATTTTCATTCATACAGCAGTCCTCCTTTTATTTTTCCAATGCTTCATTAATAAAATTCTCTATCATTATTTTTGATTCAGGTGCAACAATAGAATCTATTGCCTTTCCATCTCGATATAAAACCAGCGTAGGAATTATCTCAATCTTTTCAGCTTCTGCAATCTGTGGTTCTTCATCAATATTTACTTTTCCAGCAATAAGAATATCGCTGTATTCTTCACTTATTTTTTCATAAGCCGCTCCAATTCTACGGCAATAACCACACCAAGGTGCCCAGAAATCAACCAAAACCGGTTTTTCCTTATGAATTAATTGCCCAAACTTTTCTTTATTTATATTTATAGATGTCATATTTTTCAACTCCTTCTCCTATTTGAACTTAATATACCCCAAATAAGTGCTTGCTTCCGTGATGATATCACAGAAAAGATAATTTACTTTATTACACTTCTTTTTATTTCTATTTATGGCATATGCCAGTTATATAATTGACGCATCTAAAAAAAGCAAGTATACTATGTTCGTAAAGGAGATAACGGTTATGAACTTCGAAAATTGTTTTCCACTATGGAATGACTTAAATACAGCACAGAAAAAAATAATTTCAGACAATTTAATCACACAGTATGTAAAAAAAGGGACAATCATTCACAATGGAAACCTGGATTGTACTGGATTATTACTGGTTAAATCCGGGCAGCTTCGAACTTACATACTTTCAGATGAAGGACGAGAGATTACACTTTACCGTCTGTTCGATATGGATATGTGTCTTTTATCCGCCTCATGTATCATACGCTCCATTCAATTTGAAGTAACCATTGAAGCAGAAAAAGATACTGATCTTTGGATCATCCCTGCTGAAATCTATAAGGGCATTATGAAGGAATCTGCTCCCGTCGCAAACTATACCAATGAGTTAATGGCCACCCGTTTTTCTGATGTCATGTGGCTGATTGAACAAATCATGTGGAAGAGTTTGGATAAGCGTGTTGCTTCATTTCTTTTAGAAGAGACCTCTATCGAAGGAACAAACGAGCTGAAAATCACTCATGAGACGATTGCTAATCATCTTGGTTCCCACAGGGAAGTTATCACTCGAATGCTTCGATACTTTCAAGGCGAGGGTCTCGTCAAACTCTCCCGCGGCAAAATCACAATCCTTGATTCAAAAAGACTGGAAACACTCCAAAGGTCATAAAATTGTTTTTCTGTAACATATAAAGAAGAATCCTCCATTTATCAGAATTATGAAAGTCATTCTAATAAATGGGGGATCTTTTTATATTACGAGAAAATTATAAAAATATTATGATTATTTTTAATAATCCATACCACATGCATATGCCTTTTCAATCAGCGCACGGTCATTGACAACTGCATCATAGAAGCGGAATCCGCCGGAGAAGTTGTATGTTTCATATCCATTTCCTTCCAGAATACGACTGGCAATATAACTTCGCAGCCCACTCTGGCATATCAGGTAAACAGGCTTTCCCTTCTCAATTTCATTGATACGTTCCCTTAGTTCATCTACAGGAATGTTTTTGAATCCATCCATATGCCCCCTGTTAAATTCACCTACAGTTCTCACATCCAGCAACACAACACTTTTATCTCTAGAAATCTTATCCATATCTTCCAGATGCCATTGTTTTAAGGTACCTTTTGCTATATTGTCTATCATGAATCCTGCCATATTTACAGGATCCTTGGCAGAGGAATAAGGCGGTGCATATGCGAGATCCAAATCCTTCAGCTGGGTTGCCTTCAGCCCTGCATGGATTGCTGTTGCCAGCACATCAATACGTTTATCAACTCCTTCATATCCAATAATCTGAGCACCAAGCAAACGATAGGTCTCTTTTTCAAAAACCACCTTCATGGTCATCACTTTTCCACCAGGATAGTAACCGGCATGACTCATAGGAGAAAGAATTACTGTATCTACCTCTAATCCTGACTTTTTGGCATTGGTTTCATTGATACCTGTAGTGGCTGCTGTCATATCAAACACTTTTATAACGGAGCTTCCCTGACTGCCCAGGTAACGACTATCACCGCCACAAATATTATCAGCGATGATTCTGCCCTGTTTATTGGCTGGTCCTGCCAAAGAAATCAGCGCATCATTACCCGTAACATAATGTTTTACCTGAACTGCATCACCTGCAGCATAAATATCCGGTACAGAGGTTTCCATTCTGTCATTCACTACAATACTTTCCTTGATGCCAAGTTCCAGACCGGCTTCTTTTGCTAATACTGTGTCTGGTGTGACTCCGATTGCCAGAACTACCATATCAGCCTGAAGGGATGGATTATCTTTCAACAGGACCTCCACTCCGTTGTCTTTTTCTTTAAATCCTTCTACTGTATAGCCCAGTATCAGTTTTATCCCATGCTTTCTCATTTCATTATGGATCATGGATGCCATATCCGGGTCAAAAGGGTTCATCAGCTGCTTAGGCCGCTGGACAATCGTAACATCCATGCCAAGCTCCCTCAAATTTTCTGCCAGTTCCAGACCAATAAAACCGCCACCTGCCAATACAGCCGATTTTGGATGATTCTTATTTATATATTCCTTTATCCGAAAAGTGTCTTCTACAGTACGAAGTGTAAAAAGTTTATCAATACCTACTCCGGGAAGTCTCGGCTGTGTTGGCTTTGCACCTGGAGAGAGGATCAGCTTATCATATTTTTCTTCAAATATCTCACCATTCTCTAAATTTTTCACTGAAACCGTTTTACGTTCTGGATGTATGGAGATAACTTCATGATGAATTTTCATGTTAATACGGAAGCGTTTAAAAAAACTCTCTGGTGTCTATAGTGTAAGTTCTTCCGGGTCTGTGATCACGTCTCCAATATAATATGGAAGTCCACAATTTGCATAGGATATGTATCCGGATCTTTCAAACATAGTAATTTCAGCATGTTCATTCAGTCTGCGTATTCTTGCTGCGGCTGTAGCTCCTCCGGCTACACCTCCTACAATTATTACTTTCATCTTATTTTTCCACCTTTCCTGAGTAAGCTGCAATGCCACCGATATTATTTACTTTAGAATATCCCATTCGTTGCAGTATCCCAGTTGCCTGACGGCTTCGTGAACCGGAATAACAGTATACAAACAGTGGGATATCCTTATTCTTCGCTACAGAAGCAATATTGTCAAGTTGCTGCAACGGCACATTTTTACTTTCTGGTATATGTCCTTCCTGATATTCCTGCGGTGTACGTACATCCAGCAGAACTGCATCATCAGTCCTTTTATATTCTTCTATGCCTTGATTAATATTCGACTGTTTAAAGAGATCAAAAAATCCCATTAGCACACCTCCCTAAAGCATTTCTAAAATCGCATTCTTAGGTCTCGCCCCTGAAACCTGCTGTACAATCTTCCCATTCTTCATAACCACTAAAGTCGGAATGCTCATAATACTGAACTTATTTGCCAGTTCAGGCTCTTCATCTACATTAATCTTTCCAACTTTAATATCTCTACGCTCACTTGCAATCTCCTCTACAATAGGTACTACCATGCGGCAAGGCGCACACCAAGATGCCCAAAAATCTAAAAGAACGGGTTTATCGGAATTCAGTACTTCGTTCTGAAAATTATTTTTATTGATATTAATAGCAGACATTTTACAGTCCTCCTTATCTTTTTCTTTTTGTAGATTTATTATAGTCTTAATTTCATTTATTTTCCGTGATTACATCACCATACCTCATTAACTTAACTTCTTGCCATACCATCTACACTTAATATAACACCTGTAATGTAACTCGCCTCATCTGAAGCAAGAAACACAAACGCATTGGCAATATCTTCTGGCTGTCCAAGATGACGCAATGGAATTCTTTCAATCATAGGTTCGATAACTTCCTTTGGCACGGCCTTCATCATATCAGTTTCTGTAATCCCAGGTGCAACAGCATTAACACGAATACCTTTAGGTCCTAGTTCTCTTGCTAATGATACAGTCAATCCGTTTACTGCAAACTTCGATGCCGGATAAGCAAACCCACGTGGCTGTCCCGAAATACTCACCATGGAAGAAGTTGAGAGAATGACCCCCTTGCCTCTTGCCACCATACATTCTGCTGCTACACGAGTAGTATTAAATACTCCTTTTACATTTAGATCCATGACTTTATCAAAAGTCTCCTCTGTATAATCCATAAATAAGGTGTTTTCTGAAATCCCTGCATTATTTACCAGTATGTCGACACATCCATATTTTTCAGTTGCCTCTTTAAAAGCCTTTCTGACAGACTCCATGCTTGCCAGATTTGGACTAATTCCAGCAACTATTGCATTGGGATATTTTTCTTTTAATTTATCTACAGCAACATCTGCCGATTCCTGTGAACTTGCTGCCAACACAACTGAAGCACCTTCCTTCAAGAATTTATCAGCTGTAGCAAATCCTATACCACGGCTTCCACCCGTAATGATTGCAACTTTATCTTTTAATCTCATTTAGACTACCTCCTTACTTTGTTTGTAGTTACATTATAAGCAAAAGGTAAATCATTTTCTGTGATATCATCACAAACTATCGCAATAAAAAACCCTGTTGCTCACACGCACCAGGGTTTTTGTTTATCTATCCGTATTTAAATAATCAGAATTTTATTCAACTTCTGAAAACTGATCTTTTCCAACATTACATAATGGGCATTCAAAATCTTCTGGAACGTCCTCCCACTTTGTTCCTGGTGCAATACCACCTTCAGGATAACCTTCCTCTTCATCATATTCCCATCCGCAAACGTCACATACATATTTCATTAGTTTGTTCCTCCTTCTATTATTATAATAATCAATATTACTGATTACCTTTTATTTAAAATAATCATTCAATCATCATTTTTTCCGTTCAAAAACATATTCTGCATCTGATGATAAATCAGAGCGGAATGAATAGCCTAGTCTATCAAATTTCTTAATATCCTCAGGATTTTCAATTCTGTTTTCAGCCATGAACCTAACCATTTCACCACGGGCCATCTTAGCATATGTACCTTTTGTCACCAGTTTATCTCCTGATAACTCACAAAATGTAATCGTAATGTATCTATCCTGTCGTGTCAGATATTTTTCTATGCACTTAGAGTATTCTTTCGATGCCAGATTGATTATAATCCTGCTGTTATCAATCACTGAGCGGTATAATAAATCTCCCCAGTACTCATACAGATTTTTTGTTTCTCCTATTCCAACCTTCGTCTGCATTTCCAAACGATAAGGCGTCACACCATCCCTTGGTTTTAACACACCATAAAATGCAGATATTATTCTCAAATGCTTTTGTACATACTCGAACTGACTGTCCTCAAACACGGATGGAGCCATATATTGAAAAGCAATTCCTTCATATGATAAGACAGCTGGGGTAAGTAAATGATAAAGATCCATGTTTTCCAATCTATTGAAGTTCTGTTCTGTAATTTTGTCATTACATTTCCAGATAGTCTTCAGTTCTTCTTTTGACTTACTTTTCAACCAACTTTGTATCTCTGTCGTCTTTTCAATAAATTCAGGCAATCCATCCGGCGCTATGCTGTCAGTATCTGTAATCATCTTTTTAGCAGGGGATAATATTATCTTCATTAATCTAATTCCTTGAGCATATTTTCAGGATCATCTGCAGCCTTGACTTTATCATTTGCCTTTATAATAATCCCCTGTTCATCAATAAGATATGTGGTTCTTACTACTCCCATAGAGACTTTTCCATAATTTTTCTTTTCTTTCCATACATCATATGCTTCAATAACTTTCCGCTCTGGATCTGCTAAAAGTGTAAATGCCAATCCATATTTTTCCTCAAATCTCTTATGAGAGGATACAGAATCCTTACTGACTCCAAGAATAACTGCTCCTTTTTCGGTAAACTGAGGGTATCGCTCAGAAAACCCACATGCCTGTTTCGTGCATCCCGCTGTATTATCCTTGGGATAGAAATATAAAATCACTTTTTTTCCTGTATAATCCGATAATCTATGTATTTTCCCATTTTGATCTGGCAACTCAAAATCCGGTGCCTTAACCCCTACTTCCAACATTATTTATCCCTCCCTTTCTGTATCTTTCTCTTTATTCGCCTTTTTCTTCCTATTCCCGGTAATCATTTTATGACCTGTATATATCGCCATTACCATACATAACATAGAACTTAAAGCAAAGTATTTGTGACTTGATTTTTGCTTTTTATATCCAGTGTAAAAAGTCCCAAGCATTGTGATCAATGCTCCTACTGACCAATATTTATGTGCTTTCATGTAATTCCTCCATTTTTTCAGTGTATTCAATTCTAATTATACGCTACCATATTCCTATGTCAATTTGATAATAGAGCATTCCTATAAAATTTTTCAAAATATCATTGTCAAAACTATGTATTGTTATCCTTTAATTTTTCTTTGAAATAATTGACAAAAAGCTTGCTTTCAGGAGATTACTATTTAATCTCTTTTCCATCTATATATAGTTGAAATTTATCAGGATTATTGACAACATCATAGTCCTTTCCGTATTCTACAGGTCTATATTCGGCTGTCATTACCGATTCCCCGTCTTCAATATCCTCTTTCCATAAATAGATGTTCATATCAATGCTCGTCGCATATCCTCTGTCTGTGGAGAATTTTGTCGAATGAAAAGAGACTTTACAACTTAAAATTGGATAAAAAGGACAAAAAAAGAAGAGCTGCTTGCTCTTCCCATATAGTAGTAGTAAAATAATATGTCATGCCAGCGCAATATATTACCTAGAACATCGCTATAACAGGAAAGGGGCTGCATTGTGACAGCCCCTAGTTTACTTCATCACGTTGTCTACATTCTGAGTGAACTCGTTCCCTGGTTTATTTTAGCATCGATCTGGATTTTGTTTCATAAAGATAAATTTTGCCACAGAGCGGTCGTATGTTTTAATGTGTCCAAACAGCCAGTCGATTACATTTTTCTGTACAAGTTCACTGAACCGATCTGTTGGTCCTTCATACTCCTGAAGGTATTCATACAGTTCCTGAATTGTCTTTTTAAACTCTTCATGTTTTTCATAATGTTTTTCACGCTCTGGATAACCGGCTTTTTCCTGAAGTGCTTCTTCTTCTTTAAAATGAAAGTCAGTATACTCGTTAAGATAATCCAGAAGTTTGATCGCCTTTACCTTGCTGTCGCCATTTTGACAGGCAATTACAAAGTTCTGAATACGGTCAATCAATTCTTTGTGCTGTGTATCGATTGTTTTATTTCCTGTTACTAAATTGTCATCAAAGGTAATGTTTAAATCGTAAGTCATAATTTGACCTCCATTTCTTTTATATGTTCTCTTAGGCTCTTTTAATGTCTGGCAGTTTCGTACCTGCATTTTCTGCTTAGTCTTCTACAGGAACGAAAACATCTTTTCCTAATCCGCAGATTGGGCATGTCCAGTCATCTGGAATATCCTCAAATGCAGTTTCTGGAGCGATACCGGCGTCTGGATCTCCTACTGCCGGATCATAAATATATCCACATGGTTCACATTCATATTTTTTCATAGTCATTTTCCCTTTTCAATGTCGATTTATTTTTGTTACCAAGTTCCTAGCAATTTTTCTAACACTTTGTTTCTTATATATCTGTATTATACATGATAATTATTCTTTTGTCAATAATAGTAATTATTATTATTTTTGCGCTTAGCATAAACTGATATTTGAATTGCACATTTACATATTGTATATATCATGGGAATAGTTGAATAAAAAAATGAACTCTATTCATTAAAAACAGAGTTGCTGGAAATTATTTCTCTCCAACAACTTTCTTCGTCTTTAAGTCCTTGAAACACAATACTGTCCAATCAGATTCATCCAACTGTTATATTTATTCTTTTCACACACCTTTCGACAAATTTCATTTTCCATCAATACACAGAACATCTTATCATAATCAAATGCCCAAACAGCACCATTAGCGGGTGGCTTGCTCTGTCCCTATAAGGGACTATTCCCTGCTTGCGCCCGGAAGGCGCACTGACAGTCTGCCAACTGCACCACATTTACAGCAGCCCCTTCCAGGGGCTATTTCAGTGCTTCCTTATTCCGGCGCTGCCCCAAAAGGGGCTTGCTGGTTTGCTTTGATTTCCTACTACTGCTCCAAGCAGTTTATTTCTTGTTTTTCTTCACCGGCTCACCCGTAAACGGGTCGATATACTCTACTAATGACATCTGGTCATATTCTAAATCTTCTTTTAATTGATTCTGAATATACTCTTTTATTGCAGCCGTATTTTTTCCTACTGTATCTACATAATATCCTCTACACCAGAAATGTCTATTTCCATATTTGTATTTCAAATTTGCATGTTTTTCAAATATCATTAGTGAGCTTTTTCCTTTTAAATATCCTACTATTTCTGATACCGAATATTTAGGTGGTATTCTTACTAGCATATATATATGATCCAGACAACACTCTGCTTCTATTATTTCTATTCCTTTTCTTCTGCATAATGATCCTAATATTTGTCCTACATCTGCTTTTATATCTTTATAGATTACCTGTCTTCTATATTTTGGTGCAAAAAGTCGGGTAAGAGACGGACATTACTGGCCGTCCCTCCCCT
>NZ_JAAITU010000070.1 GCF_013304385.1 Blautia glucerasea | reverse complement strand
ATATGCCAGGACTGGTAAGATAGGAGGTGCACATGTTTATTTTAAAACTTGCTGGAAAGATATTATTACTGCCGGTATGGCTGATCCTTTTTGTGATCGGCCTGGCAGTAAAAATGACAGTACAGACTTATGCGGTTGTCAGAGGAATCCTTGGATTTATATTCACTTTATTGATTATAGCGACTGCATACTGTTATCATGACTGGGTACAGGTTGCATTTCTATTTTCGCTGAGTGTAATTCTGTATCTGATCCTGTTTGCAGGAGTGTTTGTAGATACTGTACTGGACATGACAAGAGAACGTATTATTGATTTTATTATATCGTGAGGAGAATATGAAAATGAGCGAAAACAATGATTATATTCAGTTACCACCACTAAAAAAAGACACACCGTCCGATGTGGTAGCATTTATCTGGGAGTACATGAAAGTACCGGAGAACTCAAGAGAAAAAGTTAAGAATCTGCTTAAAGATGCAAATGAAAATGGCGTAAAATTAAGTCATCAGGCACCAACACTGTATGATGTTGTTCCAAAAGAAGAAATTGCTGAATTTGAAGAGCTTATGCGCAAAACCATAGCTGACATTGTATCAGAAGCCAGTAGCGTTGTCTGTTGGGTGTATGTGCAGAAATATGTGAAGCACAAAACCCTAAACGAAATGCTGCAAGAATTGCCAGACGTAGGTCAATTCATCCTAGCTATGGATACCTGCTTTGAAAAACTGATGGAGAAATAATCTAGGAAAATAGTTTAAAGTTTACATGTTATGATCATGTATGAAGTTGGAACAAAATAAAAGATTGTGCTATACTATTGTTCAAGAAAAAAACTCATTGACATATTTCAATCTATTTAGGAGGATAAACGATCATGTGTACAGCAGCAACTTATAAAACAAAAGATTTTTACTTTGGACGAACCCTCGATTATGAATTCTCTTATGGTGATCAGATAGTAATTACACCACGTAATTATGCGTTTAATTTTCGCCATGTTGGCGATATAAAAAATCATTATGCAATTATTGGAATGGCTCATGTTGCAGAGGATTATCCTTTGTATTATGATGCTATGAATGAAAAAGGAGTGGCAATGGCAGGACTGAATTTTGTCGGAAATGCTGTTTATGCCGCGATTAAGCCAGATGTGGAAAATATTGCACAGTTTGAATTTATTCCGTGGATTTTAAGTCAGTGTTCTTCTTTAGTTGAAGTTCGCGAGCTTCTTGAACGAATTAATATTGTTAATACTCCTTTCAGCGAGCAATTGCCATTAGCACAATTACACTGGATCATTTCTGATGAGAATGAGTCAATTACGGTAGAATCTATGTCAGATGGTTTGCATATTTATGATAATCCAGTAGGAGTGCTTACGAATAATCCGCCATTTCCACAGCAGATGTTTCAATTAAATAATTATATGTATTTATCTCCTAAACAGCCCAGAAATACTTTCTGCGAAAATTTGGCTCTTGATGCATATAGTAGAGGTATGGGAGGATTAGGTCTTCCGGGAGATCTCTCATCTTCATCACGCTTTGTACGTGTAGCTTTTACAAAGGTAAATGCAATTTCAGGTGAATCAGAGGAAGAAAGCGTTAGCCAATTCTTCCACATTCTCGGATCTGTGGATCAGCAACGAGGATGTTGCGAAGTAGCGGATGGAAAATATGAAATCACATTGTATACGTCGTGTTGTAATGTTACAAAAGGTATTTATTATTACAATACTTATGAAAACCATCAGATCAGTGCAGTAGATATGCATGTAGAAAATCTGGATAGTGATAAAATGATTTGTTATCCAGTAATTCAAGGAGAACGAATCAACTATCAAAATAAATAATGTTTTGAAATCAGGGATGAGGTAGAAAGGAAAGTTCCATGACAAAAGATGAAGTAAAAAAACTCAGGATGAACAGTCCGGAATCACTACAGTTTTTAAATAATGCTACAAAATTTTATAATTTAATGATGATGTATCGTTGTGCTATTCGGGAGATACAAACTAAACTTGAGGTTTTGGATGATGAATTTTCAGTTGAGAACAATCGAAATCCTATTTCTTTTATAAAAACAAGAATTAAGAAGCCCAATAGTATTTACAATAAACTGCAGAAGATGGGATATGAATTTACAACAGAAAATATACAGACATATCTCAATGATGTAGCAGGCGTTCGAATAGTTTGTGCGTTTATTGACGATATTTATATGATATCAGATTTGATTACCCAACAGGATGATATTAAAGTTATTGAAATAAAAGATTATATAAAAAATCCAAAATCGAATGGTTATCGAAGCTATCATATGATTGTTGAAATACCAGTATTTTTTGCTAAGGGTAAAACACCTATGCGTGTAGAATTACAGATTCGAACCAATGGTATGGATTTCTGGGCAACATTGGAACATCAACTTCGCTATAAAAAAGGAATTGAAGAAATGCCTGGCTATGATGAGATAAGTGAAGAATTACTTCATTCTGTAAGAGCTATCATTGAAGCAGATAATGAAATGCAGAGAATAAAAGACAAAATTGGTATGTTCCACGAAATTTAGGGAGAAAACTGAGCAAGTAGGAAGGTAGAATATATATGAAACAAGATACTTTAGAGGGCAAAGCAAAAACAAAAAATGGGGTAAAACGGCTGTGTTTTTCCATAATCTGCATTCTTCTGGAAGTGATTTTTATTATTACTATCGTAACACGATTGAATGAATATGCAGAAATCATAAATTTATTTACAAGGATTTTGAGTGGGATCTTGGTTTTGGGATTGTACGCATCAAATAAGACATCCTCTATGAAAATGCCTTGGGTCATCTTAATTCTAATTTTCCCAATTATGGGTGTAGGCCTGTATTTGTTGATTGGTTTGAATGGTGGCACACATAAAATGCGTGAGCGATATGCAGAAATTGATAGCAAATTGTTACCAATGCTTCCAGACAGTCAGGAGTGTTTGAGCAAAATAAAAGAAACAATTCCGAAAGCAGGAAATATAGCAAGTTACATACAAAGAAATTCGCAGTATCCAATCTATCAGAATACGGATATTGTGTATTTTGATGAAGCAGTGAAAGGATTAGAGGCACAGCTTAAGGATTTGGAGAAAGCACAGAAGTTTATCTTTATGGAATATCATGCGATAGAAGACGCTGAAGCATGGCATAAGATTCAAGATGTTCTGGAAGAGCGAGTAAAAGCAGGTGTGGAAGTTAGAGTATTCTACGATGATATGGGTTCTATAGGCTTTATTAACACAGATTTTGTGAAAAAGATGGAGGCAATAGGAATTCATTGCCGTGTATTCAATCCGTTTATGCCAGGTTTAAATCTGTTTTTGAACAATCGTGATCATAGAAAAATAACAGTTATTGATGGAAAAGTCGGATTTACAGGTGGATATAATCTAGCAAACGAATATTTTAATTACACACACCCGTATGGACAGTGGAAAGATACAGGTATTCGTTTAGAAGGAGATGCTGTTCAGTCGCTTACGGTGACATTTTTGGAAATGTGGAATGCAGTAAGTGATAAGGCTGCTAAGGATTCTGATTTTAGTAAATACCTTTTCCACTATGATTATGCGGCACAGCAAACTGGGTTTGTTCAACCTTATGCAGACAGCCCTATGGATAATGAGCAAGTAGGAGAAGAAGTTTATATCAGTATGATAAATAAAGCTGAAAAATATTGTTGGTTTATGACTCCATATCTCATCATAACAGATGAAATGACGCATGCGTTATGTCTGGCTGCTAAGCGAGGGGTAGACGTAAGAATTATCACACCTGGTATCCCTGATAAAAAATTCATTTATAATATAACTCGTTCTTTTTATCATGGATTAGTTAAACATGGTGTTCGTGTTTATGAGTGGACTCCTGGTTTCTGTCATGCAAAAATGAGTGTGGCAGATGACTGTATGGCAACTTGTGGAACAATTAATCTGGATTATCGAAGTTTATATCACCATTTTGAAAACGGCTGTTTTATGGCAGATTGTCAGGCAGTTGTGGAAATAAAAAATGATCTGATAAGAACGATGGGAGAATGTCGTGATGTGACAGACCAATATCAAACCGGACGAAGTGCATATTTGCGACTGGGACAATTATTTATGAGATTATTTGCTGGATTGCTATAAGAATCTGATGAAACGACCTTTCAAAAAACAGTTGATTTAGAAGTTAACTGTTTTTGAAAGGCCGTTTTTGCTATATCTAACAGTCTGTTGTACAAAGAAGATTTTGCATGGATAGTGATTAATACAACGGAGTAAGAAAAGCTCCTTCATATATTAGAATAAAAATATGACTGTTTCATTAAAAAGAAGCCGGTCATATTTTTTATGAAAAATAAATTTTGTTGAGGTTAAATTGAGATTGACTTTGTATTGTATAAGTATGAAATAAAAAGGAATCAGGTGATGTACAATGAAAAAGTATAAAATATGTAAAATCCTTCTTGTTATACTGGCAATTTTTTTATGTGTGGCTTTTTATGAATTGCTCGGAATCTGCGTTGCATATAAAAAGCAGCCGGAAGTGTCCAATACAACCAAAAAAGAAACAAAAAATGGGTCATGGAACGAATGCAGTGAAAATACAGAACGGGCAGTAATCATAGAAAAGAATCCAGAAGCGCTTTTACAAAGAGTGCGTTTGATCAAGAATGCCAAAAAGGAAATTATTCTTTCTACTTTTGCATTTCAATCCGATGAAAGTGGAAAATTGATTTTAGGAGCACTGCATGATGCGGCAGACAGAGGTGTACATATTCGTCTGTTAGTAGATGGAATGGAGAGCTGGATTGATATGGAAGGAAATCCGTATTTCTATGGATTATCTTCCCATGAGAATGTTGAAATTAAACTGTATAATAAGGCCAATCCGTTGAAACCATGGAAGATGATGGGTAGAATGCATGATAAATATTTGATTGCAGATGGAAAGAGATATATTCTTGGGGGAAGAAATACATACAATTATTTCCTGGGTGATTTTCCGGGACATAAGAACTATGACAGAGACGTGTTAGTGGTTTGCGATGAACCTGAGAAAGAAAATTCAGTTAACCAGTTGTCAGAGTATTTTGAAACGATATGGGAACAAGAAGACAGTGGTTATTTTCATGACAATAAAAAACTGGCAAATAGAAAATCTGTAAAGAACGCAGTTTTAGAGCTGCAGAACGGCTATCAGAAATATTTTGAAGAGAATAAGGAAAGAATCTGCGATACCGATTACACGGACGAAACTTTTGAGACAGAAAAGATTGCATTAGTGTCAAATCCTATTCACACAGGTTCCAAAGAACCAGTAGTGTGGTATCAGTTGGGAGAATTGATGAAAAATGCAAAAAATCGTGTGAAGATCCACACGCCATATATTATCTGTAATGATATGATGTATAATACATGGGAGGAGATTGCAGAGAACGTTTCAGATTTTTCTATCATGACAAATTCAGTTGCGAATAATGGGAATCCATTTGGGGCTGCCGATTAT
The DNA here is from genome assembly GCF_013304385.1 of Blautia glucerasea. Taxonomy (GTDB): domain Bacteria; phylum Bacillota; class Clostridia; order Lachnospirales; family Lachnospiraceae; genus Blautia_A; species Blautia_A ammoniilytica. The sequence continues at coordinate 4,203 of NZ_JAAITU010000070.1, read as the reverse complement.
GCGAAAAACAGAAATAGAATCTTAAGTACAGGAATTAATATCTGGGAATATGAAGGCGGTTATTCATACCACGGAAAAAGTATTCTGATTGACGATGATCTGTCTGTAATCGGTTCCTTTAATATGGACATGAGAAGTGCATATCTGGATACGGAACTGATGCTTGTAATTCGCAGTAAAGATATTAATAAACAGTTGGAAGAGGGCATGATGGAATATGAAAAAGTGTCCCGCCAGATATTAGAAGGCGGAACTTATAATGATCCATATCATGTAGAGCCAATCGAATTAACAAAGAAACGTCAGAGAAAAATATTTTTGGTACAGCATCTGCTTGGATGGGCAAGGTATCTGTTTTAATAAGGAGGAAGGAAAACGTGTTTCAAATATTGATTGTAGAAGATGATAAAGAATTAAGCCAGCTATTCCAAAAAGTGCTTGAGAAGAATGGATATCAAGTCAAAAGTGCATCGGATGGAGCACAGGCATTAGAAGTATTGGATAAGGAATATATTGATCTGATCATTTCTGATATTATGATGCCGGTTATGGATGGTTATGAACTGGTGTCGGAACTCCGTTCAGCAGGATATCAGATACCGGTACTTATGATCACTGCGAAAGGTTCCTTTGATGATATGCGCCAGGGATTTCTTTCGGGAAGTGACGATTATATGGTAAAACCGGTAAATGTGAATGAAATGGTTTTAAGAGTCGGAGCACTGCTTCGCCGTGCACAGATACTGAATGAACACAAAATTGTGATCGGTTCAACAGAGTTTGATTATGATGCAATGACGGTTACAACTGATAAGGAAAGTCTTGTTTTGCCTAAAAAAGAATTCCTGCTTTTATATAAGCTTGCAGCTTCGCCAGGCAGAACATTTACAAAACAACAGTTGATGGATGAAGTATGGGGATACGAGACGGAGGCAGACCCACATACGATAGAGGTACATATAGGAAGAATCAGGGAGCGTTTTAAAGATAACCCTGATTTTGAAATTGTAACAATGCGTGGAATTGGATACAAGGTGGTGAAAAAATAATGGAACAAAAGAAAGAAAAAGGATTGCGGATCCGATCCTGTCTGACTGGTGCAATCTGGCTGGCACTCGTATTTTCAACAGTCATATCTGCGTTATTATTTGCTTTTTTGAATCATTTTTTTAATCTGCCTGGTAGCATACCTATGCTTGGCTGGCTTTTGATTTTCAATACATTGATTGCAGGGCTGATCACTTCCTTTATCAATGCAAAGTTACTGGAACCAATTACCAGACTTAGTAAAGCAATGAAGGAAGTTTCTCAGGGAGATTTTGAACAGCATTTGGAAACGAACAGCCGTATAGCAGAAGTTGGAGAATCTTATCAAAGTTTTAACGTTATGACAAAAGAACTTCGTGCAACAGAGGTGCTGCAGATGGATTTTGTATCTAATGTTTCTCATGAGTTTAAGACCCCGATTAATGCCATTGAAGGGTATACAATGCTGCTTCAGGGAGAAGAACTGTCTCCGGATCAAGAGGAATATGTAGAAAAAATCTTATTTAACACCCAAAGACTTTCCGGATTGGTTGGTAATATTTTGCTGTTATCCAAGTTAGAGAATCAGAATATACCAATGAAAAAAACAGAATATCGTCTGGATGAACAGATCCGCCAGGCATTTCTTTCATTGGAAACAAAATGGACAGAAAAAGAAATTGGTTTTCAGGTAGAATTGGAGGAAGTTAAATATACTGGGAATGAAGGACTTTTTATGCATATCTGGATAAATCTTTTGGATAATGCGATTAAGTTCAGCCCTTCAAAGGGGACAATTACGATGTTTCTGAAACAAGAACAGGATTCTGTTAAGTTCATTCTGGAAGATGAAGGACCAGGAATAGAGGATGATGTAAAATCCAGAATATTTGACAAGTTCTATCAGGTAGATGGATCTCATAAAGCAGAAGGAAATGGCCTAGGTCTTGCACTTGTAAAACGGATTGTAGATAGTGCTGGAGGAACAATCAAAGCAGAAAACCGTGAATATGGTGGATGCAGATTTGTTGTAGAGCTTCCAATACAGAAAGATGAGGCCATATAAGTTTAAGAAAAACAGATAGAGGAGGAATTACATGACATTTTATCAGGAATTGCAGTTAAATCAGGCAGGTTCTAAAAATCTGTTGAAAAAGAGTGAAACACTAAAAGAAAAATTATATCATATGTGGGTATATCTGGTGAAGATAGCTGTTACAATGGCATTTTGTTTTTTATTTGTTAGTATTTTCAGCATCCTATTTGGAAATGAGAACAGTATTGTGGGTGTAGTAGTTTTATTATGCCTTATGGTATTTCGGAATGCGGATCTGGGGATCCACACCGGACAATCTACGATGCTTTTGGCTTTGTTCTTTGTAATTATGACTGTATGTCCGCATTTAGCAAATCAGTTTTCACCGGTATTGGGAATGCTGTTAAATATTGCGGCACTGGCTGTGTTGATTCTGTTCGGATGCCATAATCCATTCATGTTTAATCAATCTACATTGGTTCTTGGGTATCTATTGCTATATGGTTATGATGTTACGGGAAAAAGCTATCAGATGCGATTAGTCGGAATGGCTTTAGGTGCAGCACTTACCTGCTTCGTATTTTATCGAAATCATAAAAACAGAACTTATAAAAGAAATCTGAAAGATCTGATACAAGAATTTGATATCACTTCTTCCAGAACAAAATGGCAGATATGTCAGATTTTATGCGTACCGATTGTCCTTTGCATTGCAGAACTTTGTAATATGCCACGTGCAATGTGGGCTGGTATTGCGGCCATGTCCGCGATTTTGCCGTTTATGGAAGATATGCACTACAGAGTCCGTAAAAGGATTGTCGGAAATATTGCAGGTGTTATATGTTTTACAGTATTATATTTTCTGCTTCCTTCGTCAATCTATGCATATATAGGAATTCTTGGTGGAATCGGTGTAGGATTTTCAGCACAATATGGCTGGCAGGCAGTATTTAACACATTTGGTGCTTTAGCCATTGCTGCAGAGACTTATGGACTACAAGGAGCGGTTAGTCTTAGAGTGATTCAAAATGTTTTTGGTGTTGTGTTTGCTTTAGTATTTTGTGTTATATTTTATTGGTTTATGTCTAAAAAAAAGGAAAGTGATGTGACTGTACATGCAGAGTGAAGTGAATCAGGAAGAAAATTTGAATAGAATTATTACGGTTCCTAATCTTCTTTCTTTTTTTCGGCTTTGTCTGATTCCGGTAATTATATGGAGTTATTGTGTAAAGAAAAATCCTCTGTTAGCTGGTGAAATCTTATTGCTGTCTGGTCTTACGGATCTTGCTGATGGATATATCGCAAGAAGATTCCATAGGATTAGTAATTTAGGAAAAATACTTGATCCGGTGGCTGATAAGCTGACACAGGCAGCGATGTTAATCTGTCTGTTTACTCGTTTTCCGCATATGCTTCTTTTAATCGTAATAATGGCAGGTAAGGAGCTGTATATGGTAGTCAGTGGATGTCTTGTGATACGAAAGACAGGAAAAGTACATGGTGCAGACTGGCATGGAAAGATAGTAACCTTTTTATTATATGGAACTGCAGCGGTGCATATTATATGGTTCCACATTACACCGATGGTATCAGATCTGTTGATTGGTTTGTGTGCTATAATGATGGTCATATCGGTCGCTCTGTATATTATCCAGAATACCAGGACGCTTAAGGGAGAGACTGTATAAGCAATTTTATATTGCAATGACTAGAAAAATATTTAGGAGAAGATAGATATAAACAGTAAGTCAAACACACAAACTATGGGACATGCTTTTCAATAAATCATATTATGCAACAGACAGAGATGAACTTGAAAAAAATAAGAATTCCATGAATGAACTTGAGGGGATCGGAAAAAATTTATAAAGCACACTCCAAATTCAAGTTTGCCGAAATGTCTTTCTAACTTTCCCTATTTTACAGGCTTTCCAGTCCATTCATTAGTGAAATGATATGTATTTTCCCTTATTTTTGCCCTTATGAGATAATTGTAAGGGAAATAAGGGAAAGTTTTATTTAGTCATTGCCTGCCACTTTATCAAGTAACCTTGCAGATTCCCGCTTGGCTTTTCTTGTAGAGTGTGCATAGACATTCATGGTGGTACTGACATCTGAGTGCCCTAACAGTTCCTGCACAT
>NZ_JAAITU010000006.1 GCF_013304385.1 Blautia glucerasea | reverse complement strand
AGTAAAATCAAGAGGTACAGCGATTCTTTTTGTTTAGTAACTGTCAAAGACAGGAATATAATTCTCAGTAAAATACAATCAAAACTTTCCAAGGAGCATATGTTGGTCCAAAAAGTCCTCTGCCTGAAGTGTGATAATATCATTTATGCCATACCCTTTGGATTTCTCCACTGCTACCTTTACATACTCCTTACTGTGTCCCAGATAATATTCTCTGCCATTTACCTGAATTTCTTCTTCCAGAAGCACTTCCAGCTTCTGCCCAAGAAGAGATCTTTCATATTCAGCCGCATGAATATGATGCATCTGAAGCATCTGATCACTGCGTCCTGCTTTTACTGGCTCCGGGATCTGTCCTTCCATAGCTGCTGCCTTAGTGCCCTGACGCATGGAATATTTAAAAATATGGGTTTCATAAAAATGGATGCTGTCCACAAAATTCTTCGACTGTAAAAACTCTTCTTCTGTCTCCATTGGAAAGCCTACGATCACATCTGTGGTCAGCGCAGGATTGGAAAAATACTCCCGCAAAAGCTTACACTTCTGCCTGTATTCATCACTTCTGTATCTCCGGTTCATACGCTGAAGCGTTGCATCACAGCCGCTTTGTAAGGAAAGATGAAAATGGGGACAAATTTTCGGAAGGCCAGATAAAGTCTGTGCAAACTCCCTTGTTACGATCCCAGGCTCCAAGGACCCCAGGCGGATCCGTCGGATCCCATCGATCTGGTGCACTTTCAGTATCAAAGACAGAAGGGTTTCTTTTTCTTCTTCCTGAAAATCCACACCATAGGAAGATAAATGGATCCCGGTAAGCACCACTTCCTTGTATCCTGCATCCGCCAGTGCCTGCACTTCCTTCAACACATGCTCTGCTTTCCTGCTGCGGACTCTGCCTCTTGCATAAGGAATGATACAATAGGTACAGAACTGATTGCATCCATCCTGTACTTTGATATAAGCACGCACATGCTCTGCTGTTTTCTGGATATTCAATTCTTCGTATTCTTTTGTCTGGTTGATTTTGATCACATGGGCAGCCTTTTCTCTGACTTCCTGGTATTCCTCCAGTGCCTGTACAATGTTCTTTTTCTGGTTATTTCCAAGGATCAGATCCACAGCCGGATCCTTATCCAGCTTTCCCTGATCAGTCTGCACATAACACCCGGTAGCCACTACCACTGCTTCTGGATTCATTTTTTTTGCTTTGTGAAGCATCTGTCTTGATTTACGGTCTGCAATATTGGTAACAGTGCATGTATTGATCACATAAACATCTGCCCCAGGTTCAAAAGGTACGATTTCATACCCGGCCTGTTCCAAAAGCTGCTGCATGGCCTCTACCTCATAGGCATTTACCTTGCATCCCAGGTTATGCAATGCTGCTTTTTTCTTCATATTTTCCGATTCCTACTTTCCTTTCATGAATGCTCACAGGCATTCTTACTGCAAGATGTGCATCATACAACGTATATCTTGCTTCTGCAGCGTTTTTATTTTTTATACAATTTCACTAATTCTTTCGATTTTTTTTATCTCTTTTCACCTTGACTTTTAGAATATGCACAGGTAAGATGAAATCTGTAAGATAACGTAACAATTCAGCCGGCAGCATCCTGTCAGTTACTGAACCGTTACAAATAACAATTATCCCAAGGGAGGTTATTAAAATGAAAACAGTAAAAATCTCACTTAACTCTATTGACAAGGTGAAAGCATTCGTTAATGAAATCAGCAAATTTGACTGTGACTTTGATTTAGTATCCGGCAGATATGTTATTGACGCCAAGTCAATCATGGGTATCTTCAGCCTTGACTTATCCAAGCCTATCGACCTGAACATCCACGCTGACGGATCCGCACTTGACGGTGTAATGGATATTATCCAGAAATATACTGTAGAATAATTTTCATCATCACCAGCCATCTGGGGAGGAACTGTACACAGTTCCTCTTTTTTATTTTTATCTTATCTCAATCACCTCTGTGGTTCTTAATGCCTCATCCATCAGCTCCTGGATCTTCTCAGAAAGCTTCTCCTCTGAACGGCTGATCACCTTCAGATTTGGCTTTGTTACCGGATGCTTTGCCACAAAAATGGTACAGCAGTCTTCATAAGGAAGGACAGAAGTATCGTATGTACCGATCTCCCAGGCTCTTTCCACGATCTCCTGCTTGTCAAATCCAATCACAGGTCTGTATACAGGCAGTGTACACACCTCATTGGTGGCAGCAAGACTCTGCAGGGTCTGACTGGCTACCTGACCGATGCTCTCTCCTGTGATCAGTCCCAGACAATTGTCCTTCTTAGCAAAATGCTCTGCGATCCTCATCATATACCGGCGCATGATAATGGTCAGCTCATCATGTGGACACTGATCATAAATATATAATTGGATATCTGTAAAGTTTACTACATGGAGGCGGATAGGACCGCTGTATTTTGCCACCAGCTTTGCCAGATCCACAACCTTCTGCTTTGCACGCTCACTGGTGTATGGCGGAGCATGGAAATAGACAGCCTCAATCTTTACTCCACGCTTTGCGATCATATATCCTGCCACCGGACTGTCAATACCGCCGGAAAGCAGAAGCATTGCCTTGCCATTGGTTCCAACCGGCATACCGCCCGGTCCCTTAATAGCCTGGGAATAAACATAGATCTTCTCACGGATCTCCACGGAAAGTGTAAGCGCAGGCTCATGTACATCCACCCTTGCCTCCGGAAAAGCATCCAGAATACTGCCGCCAAGCTTTGCACTTACCTCCATAGATGGAATGGGATAAGATTTCTTTGCCCTTCTTGTATAGACCTTAAAAGTGCCTGCATATCCTGGATGGCAGGCCTGCATATAAGAAACCACATCCTTTGCCATCTGGTCAAAGCCCTGATCTTCATAAATCACAACAGGGCAGATATATACGATGCCAAATACCCTTTTCAAAGCTGCCACTGTATCTTCATAATCATATTCTTCCGGGCAGAATACATAAATGCGTCCCTGCTCCTTAACAACACTAAAATCCCCTTCTACTGCAGAAAGGGCAATGTTCATCTGCTTTACAAGGGCATCCTCAAACAGGTATCTGTTCTTTCCCTTGATGGCAATCTCTGCATACTTGATCAAAAATGCATGATATATCATTAATTCTCCTCCTAATGCCTGGAATATCTGCGAAGTACAGGAACCACTTCCCGAAGGACTTCCAGACAGTAATCAATTTCTTCAAATGTATTTTCTTCTGAAAAGCTGAACCGAAGTGTACTCTCTTTCTGGGAGACCGGCATTCCCATGGCAGCCAAAGTACCTGCTGCTTTACGTTTATGGCTTGAGCAGGCGCTTCCTGCTGAAACATAGATTCCCCGGTCTTCCAGTGTATGAAGCAGTACTTCGCTTCTAATACCAAGAAAGCTGGCACTTAAGATCTGTGGTGCCCCTTCCCGTAATCCCATACCATTCAGGCATACATCATCCAGCTTTAAAAGCCCCTCTGCCAAGTATTCCTTCAGCTGATAAAGATGCTCCCTGTTTTCCTCCAAATGGTCATAAACCATCTGTGCAGCTACACCAAGACCTGCGATCCCCGGTACATTGTCTGTACCGGAACGCATCCCATCCTGCTGTCCGCCACCAAGGATCTGGGGCTGTATCTTCGCTTTCTCGTTGATATACAAAAAACCAACCCCCTTGGGTCCGTGCAGCTTATGACTGCTTACAGACAACAGATCAATCCCTGTCTTTTTAGGATGGATGGTATATTTTCCAAATGCCTGGATAGCATCCACATGGTACAAAGCCTTAGGGCTTTTCTCATGGACAAGTGCTCCGATCTTTTCCACAGGCATCACTGCACCCACTTCATTATTCACATACATGGTAGAAACAAGGATCGTATCCGGACGAAGTGCTTCTTCCAAGGCTTTCATATCTACCACACCTGTACGATCTACAGGAAGGACTGTAACTTCATAGCCCATTTGCGCCAGCCTTTCCATTGGCTGCCCTACTGCTGCATGCTCCACTGCTGTAGTGATCACGTGTTTTCCACTTCTTGCATTAGCCTGGGCTGCCCCAAACAAGGCAAGATTATTGCTTTCTGTCCCACCGGATGTAAAAAAGATCTCTTTTTCCTTTACTTTCAGGATCCTTGCAAGGATCTCCTTTGTATCGCGGATGTATTTTTCTGCTTCCACACCCTTCTGATGCATGGCTGAAGGGTTGCCGAAATCCTCTGTCATTGTTTTTACCACGATCTGTGCTACCTGGGGATAGCATCTGGTTGTGGCTGAATTATCAAAATATGCTTCCATCTTATCTTTCCTCCAGCTGGAACATCAGTACTGACAGGATCGCCATTCCTGCTGTCTCTGTACGCAGGATCCTGTGCCCCAGTGTGATCTGTCTTGCTCCATGTTCCATGGCAAGCTGGACCTCTTCTTTTTCAAGACCGCCTTCAGGACCAATGAATATCCCTACGCTCATCCCTGGCTTTACTTGAGACAGAATCTGTCGTGTTTCGTCCATTCCCTTAGCATTCTCATACGGAATAAGACAAAGATCCATCTGCCCGGCAAAATCCAAAGCTTCTTTGAAGGACATTACCGGCTCTACCTTTGGAACGATCATCCTTCTCGACTGCTTTGCACCACCTTCTGCGATCTGCTGCCATCTTTGCTGTTTCTTCTGGGCTTTCTTGGCATCAAGCCGTACCACACACCGTTTCATCTCTACCGGGATAATGGAATAAGCCCCAAGCTCCACTGCTTTCTGCACGATCAGATCCATCTTATCTCCTTTGGGAATCCCCTGGAAAAGATACAGTCGGGTTGGAAGTTCATAATCCGGTCTGGAAATATAATAAATCTTAAGTTCTATCTGTTCCGGTGAAAGGGATTGGATGCTGCAATAATATTCCTTTTCGCCCCCTGCACTGATCCAAAGTTCTTCACCTTCCCGCATACGGAGCACATTCCGGATATGGTTCACATCATCCCCACAGATCAGGATCTGTCCTGCAGCTTCATCTACCTGTCCAGGCTCTACAAAAAATCTCTGCATGCTTATTCCTTTCTTGCTGTCACACATACCCACTCACCCTGATGGGTGATCTCTTCCACCAAAAGACCGGCAGCTTTCACAGCCTGTACCACCGTATCCTCTTTCACATCCAGAATCCCTGATGTTACATAATAAGCGCCCTTTTTCATATGGCTTACCACTTCTGGTGTCAGAGCAACCAATACATCTGCCAAGATATTGGCTGTTACAAGATCATACTTCTCGTAGCCTGCCTGATCCTGGATCTTCTTATCATCAATAATATTACCGATCATCATATCAAAGGCATCATCCGGGATCCCATTGGCTTCTTTATTCTCTGCGACTGCAGGAACTGCACAGGGATCCAGATCCGTGCCAACTACATGGGCTGCTCCCAGCTTCAATCCTACAATGCCAAGAATACCGCTTCCTGTTCCTACATCCAGCATCTGTGTATCTTTATGGACCAGCTTTTTCAGCTGACGGATCACCAGCTGGGTCGTCTCATGCATACCAGTGCCAAAAGCAGTGCCCGGATCGATATGAAGGATCATTTTCCCTTTATCCTCTTCTTTAACCTCTTCCCAGGAAGGTACGATCAGAATATCATCTACATAAAACTGATGGAAGTATTCTTTCCAGTTATTGATCCAGTCCTTATCCTCTGTCTGGGACTGTTCAATACTGCCCTCTCCAATATCCATATAAGAGCTGACCTCATCCAGTACCTGGCGTACATTTTGCAGTACTTCTTCTATATCCTCATCTTCTTCAAGATAAAAATTCAGGTATGCGATCCCGTCATCCTCTGGACAATCAGGCATAATATCTACAAACATCTGTGCTTTATCTTCATCTGTAAGAGGCTGCTTGTCCTGGATCTCCACACCCTGGATTCCCACATCCGCAAGAGCTGAAATGATCACATCCTCTGCCTCTGTTTTTGTTTTAATGGTAAAACGATTCCACTTCATCTAAATTTCCTTCTCCTTTCCAAATCTTGTGATTTAACACCTCAAAAAATCCCATCAGCTTCTGGTAACGCTGCTTTTTACCGTAAAATCTCCAGAATATTTCCACAAGTGCCACTCCTGCCACAGCATCCACAATATAATGCTGCTTCAATACCTGGGTGGAAACAATGATCAGTGATGCAAATACAAAGGAAAATCTCTGATACCACACAGGAATCTCCCTGGCTCCCTTAAGTCCACGATAACACATCCAGCTTACATAACAATGGATGGAAGGGAAAAGATTAGATGGATGCACACCTCCATCCATAGCATACACAATACCCAGGATCCTTTCAGAAATAGTGCCATCTGTCAGCTCCGGTCGGATATTGGTAGTAGGGATTACTAGGAATAAAATAAAGCATGTCAGATGAATGGTCAGGTCTGTAGCCACAAATCTGTAAAATGTTTTTTTACCCCTTCTTGCAGACAGAAGATATCCAATTGCCCAGAAAGGAAATGCCAGGATATAAAACCACACAAAAAATGGAACCAGAGGCACAGCCCGGTCAAATCCCATGGTAAAGTCGAAATGATGCCTGTTTGCAGTAAGAAGATCACTTCCCCAGTAGATCAGGCAATTAGCTGCCAGGATAGTCAAAAGCGGGAGAACCGCCCATCTGGGTACATATTTATCAAGAAATTGTTTCCATTTTGCTTTTTCTTTCAAAGCCGACGACTCCTTTTCTATATTAGGTCTAACCCTTAATATACAATAAGACACAAAAAAAGAAAAGAGGTGAATCCCTCTTTTCTCGTATTTCTCACCGTCAAACCTTTATTTTACTCTTCAAAAGTCTCTTTCAGCTTATCCATAAAGCTCTTTTTCTTCTTTTCGCTCTTTTCAGGGCCATCCCCCTTTGCTTCAGCAGGACGGTTGCCGCAAGCTTCATCAAATCTGCGAAGGGCTTCCTTGGCCTCTTCATTCAGGCCTGTAGGAACCTGAACCACCAGGGTAACATAATGATCACCACGTATGTTCTTATTCCGCAGGGAAGGAACTCCTTTGCCTTTCAGGCGGATCCTGGTGTCTGTCTGTGTGCCGGGCTTCACTGTATATACCACATCTCCGTCCACAGTGCTGATCTTCACATCTCCGCCCAATGCTGCCTGAGCATAAGTAATAGGAGCTGTGGAAAAAATATTCATATCCTGTCTCTGGAAAATAGGATGACGAGCCACGTTCACTTCAACAAGAAGATCTCCTCTTGGTCCTCCGTTTACTCCTGGCTCACCCTTCTCACGGATACGGATGCTCTGTCCATTGTCAATACCTGCCGGTACGGACACCTGGATCTTCTTCCTGCTGGAAGTATAACCGGTTCCCCGACAAGCGGAACACTTTTCTTTGATGATCTTTCCAGTTCCATGGCAATCCGGACAGGTCTGTACATTACGCACCATGCCAAACATGGACTGCTGGGTATAGACGATCTGACCTTCCCCGTTACATCTTGGACAGGTAACCGGAGATGTACCCGGTTTGGCTCCTGTGCCGTGGCAGGTAGTGCATTCATCTTTTAATGTGATCTCCAGCTCCTTATCACATCCGAAAACAGCTTCCTCAAATGTAATATTGACTCTTGCACGGAGATTGGCACCCTTTGTAGGCCCATTATTCGGTCTTCTCCTGCTTCCGCCTCCAAACAGATCGCCAAATATGTCCCCGAAAATATCTCCCATGTCTGAACCTGAGAAATCAAATCCGCCAAAGCCACCGGCACCACCGCCGCCGCCATTTTCAAAAGCTGCATGCCCGAACTGATCATACTGTTTTCTTTTCGCAGGATCACTTAGCACGCTGTAGGCTTCTGTGGCTTCTTTAAATTTTGCTTCAGCTTCTTTGTCTCCCGGGTTTACATCCGGATGATACTTCTTGGCTAACTGTCGATATGCTTTTTTCAGTGTTGCATCATCCGCATTCCTGTCAACACCAAGAACCTCGTAGTAATCTCTTTTATCAGCCATAGTCTCTTTTCCCTAATATAATTATTTAGAACCTTAACATCGGCTGCCACTTCTATTTCAAAGCAGCAGCCGTCATAACAGTCACTTTATTTATGCTGCCGTCTGTGCTATTAAAAACAGACAGCTGCTATTTTACACCTCTTTGTAGTCAGCGTCAACTACATCATCACCATATCCGGCTTCATTGCTGCCTGTAGCTCCGCCCTGGGATGCGCCTCCCATATCCGGGCCTGCTCCTGCAGCTCCACCCTGTGGATTCTGTGCCTCATACATCTTTGCAAAAAGCTTCTGAGCACTTTCCATCATCTTCTCCTGTGCAGCTTTGATATCAGCTACCTGAGAATCTGTAACTTCATCAGGATTTGTGCATTTTGCAAGGATATCTTTCAGGGCATTCAGATCAGACTCGACTGCTGCCTTATCATTGGCATCGATCTTATCTCCTGCTTCTTTCAGGGCATTCTCAACCTGGAATACCATGGAATCTGCATTGTTCTTTGTATCGATTGCTTCTTTACGTTTCTTATCCTGTGCCTCAAACTCAGCAGCTTCTTTTACTGCCTTGTCGATATCGGACTCAGACATATTAGATCCTGCTGTAATGGTAATGTGCTGCTCTTTACCTGTACCAAGATCTTTTGCAGATACATTTACGATACCATTGGCATCAATATCAAATGTAACCTCAATCTGCGGAACACCACGACGTGCTGGCGGAATACCATCCAGACGGAACTGTCCAAGGGATTTGTTGTCTTTTGCGAACTGACGCTCACCCTGTACTACGTTAATGTCTACGGCAGTCTGATTATCTGCTGCTGTAGAGAAGATCTGGCTCTTCTTTGTAGGAATGGTTGTATTTCTCTCGATCAGTCTTGTAGCGATACCACCCATTGTCTCGATAGAAAGTGACAGCGGAGTAACATCCAGAAGAAGGATATCACCTGCGCCAGCCTCTCCTGCAAGCTTACCACCCTGTACGGAAGCACCAAGTGCAACACACTCATCCGGGTTAAGAGATTTGCTTGGCTCCTTGCCAGTCAGCTGACGAACCTTATCCTGAACAGCAGGGATACGTGTAGATCCACCAACCAGAAGTACCTGACCAAGCTCAGATGCTGTAAGACCTGCATCTGAAAGTGCACGGCGAACCGGCTCAGCAGTCTTCTCAACCAGATCATGTGTCAGTTCATCGAATTTAGCTCTTGTAAGGTTCATGTCGAAATGCTTCGGACCTTCTGCTGTAGCTGTAATGAACGGCAGGTTGATATTGGTTGTTGTTGCAGAAGAAAGCTCTTTCTTTGCTTTCTCAGCTGCTTCTTTCAGTCTCTGAAGTGCCATTTTATCGTTGCTTAAATCAACACCCTCGTTCTTCTTGAACTCGGAAAGCATATAATCTGTGATTCTCTGGTCGAAGTCATCACCACCAAGACGGTTATTACCTGCTGTGGAAAGAACCTCGATAACACCATCGCCGATCTCAATGATAGAAACATCAAATGTACCACCGCCAAGGTCATATACCATGATCTTCTGCTCTTTTTCATTATCAAGACCATAAGCAAGAGCTGCTGCTGTAGGCTCGTTGATAATACGTTTTACATCAAGACCTGCGATCTTACCTGCATCCTTGGTAGCCTGACGCTGTGCATCATTGAAATATGCTGGAACTGTGATCACAGCCTCTGTTACAGGCTCACCTAAGTATCCTTCTGCATCTTTTTTCAGCTTCTGAAGGATCATAGCGGAAATCTCCTGTGGAGAATATTTCTTGCCATCAATATTTACACGATAATCTGTACCCATCTCTCTCTTAATGGAAGAGATTGTCTTTTCTGCATTTGTTACAGCCTGACGTTTTGCAGGCTCACCTACCAGACGCTCACCTGTCTTTGTAAATGCAACAACAGACGGTGTTGTTCTGGATCCTTCTGTATTTGCAATAACGGTAGGTTTTCCACCTTCCATAACTGCTACACAACTGTTTGTAGTACCTAAATCAATACCAATAATCTTACTCATGATAATTCCCTCCTGATTAATTTGCAACTTTAACCATACTGTGTCTTACAACAAAATCTTTATAGGTATATCCCTTCTGGAATACTTCTACTACTTCATTAGCACCTGCATTTTCATCCTCTACATGCATCACTGCATTATGGAGGTTCGGATCAAACTCTTTGCCTTTGGCCTCGATCTCCTTAACACCCATCTCATCAAGAGCGGTCATCAACTGTTTGTAGATCATCTTCATGCCATCTGCAAAAGCATCTCCCTCTGGAGCCTGTGCAAGTCCTCTTTCAAAATTATCCACAACAGGCAGGATCTTTTCAACAATATCTCTTGCTCCGATCACATACATGCTGGCCTTTTCTTTTTCCGTTCTTTTACGGAAATTATCAAACTCAGCCATGTTTCTCTTTAAACGATCGGTAAGCTCTTCCACCTGCTGTTCAAATTTATCTTTTTTCTTTTTTCCGAAGAAAGAAGTCTTTGTCTTTTCTTCCGGTTTGGCATCTTTTGTTTCTGGCTCTTCTGATGCTTCAGCCTCTGGAACTTCTTTTTCCTCTTCTTTGGAAGATTCTTTCTCTGTATCCTCAGCCTCAGCTGCTGTCTCTTCTTCGCTGCCGTCAGTCACCGGAATCTCAACGGTTTCTTCTGTAGCTTCGGTTTCTTTCTTTATATCTGACACGCTGTCAACCGCCTTTCTATGTTTTCTTATTTACTGCTTCATCAAGATGAACCTTAAGCTTCTTCAAGCTGTCCACAACATTCTCATAATCCATACGCTTAGGTCCGATGATACCGATGGTTCCATGCATCCCATTGCCCAACTCATAAGAAGCAGTCACAACACTGCAATCCTTCATGGTCTGAATGGGAACCTCATCACCGATGTACACCTGAACACCTGTGCTTTCCTGATCACCCATGCTCTCACGAACCATATCTGCCAATTCCTTCTTATCCTCGAAAGTGGAGATCAACTCGCTTGCTCTGGACTTGTCAGCCAGCTCCGGATATTTAAAAATATTGGTGGTTCCTGATGTATATACTTCCAAATCTTCCTCATCCACCTGAATGGTGGCTGCCACTGCGTCTAACACGGTAGCTACCACACCGCTGTGGGTTCCTGCCTGCTCCTTCAGTCTGGCGATCATACCAAGATTGATATCCTGGATAGGAACTCCGTTCAGGTTGGTATTCAGAAGAAGGTTTAATTTCAGAATAGTCTGGTCATCCATCTCTTCGTCCAGATCAATGATCTGATTGCGGATCACATTGCCTTCACAAACAACAACTGCGATCAGCTGGTGCTCACTGACTCTGGAAAGCTGAACGAATTTCAATCGGCTTCCGCTGTACTGTGGAACCGTGATCATAGTGGCATAATTAGTATTGGCTGCCAAAACCTTGGCAACCTTCTTTAATACTTTATCCATCTTATCCGTGTTCTCTATCATCATCTCACGGATCTCTGCGATCTCTGATTCCTTTTCCCTGGTCAGTTCATCTACATAGAGACGATAGCCTTTGTCAGATGGAATCCTTCCTGCAGATGTATGAGGCTGTACGATATATCCCATATCGGTCAGGTCTGACATCTCATTCCGGATGGTTGCTGAACTTACATTCAGATCTGGATATTTGGAAATTGTCCTGGAACCTACCGGCTCACCTGTTTCCATGTATGTTTTGATGATTGCTTTCAGTATTTTCTTTTTGCGCTCATCTAATACGTCATCCATGAATGTTTGCTCCTTTCTCCATCTGTTTCTGTTAGCACTCAACATAATGGAGTGCTAACATCTATGGTCTTAAGATACACCTGTTGTAAAAGTTTGTCAATATTTTTTACAAAATATTTGTGTGAAAATTTGGTGATGATTTTTCCTGATTGAGAAATGATTGTAAACGGCTTATAATATAGTTACACAATATAAAAAAAGGAAAACACTACAATGGATTATAAAAAACATCTGACCTATTTTACAGGACTAGCTATCGGGCTTCTGACTCTTTTACTGGCTTTATTTCTTTTTCCTGCTGTTCCATGCTCAGCCGGCACTGCTTCTGTCACCTGGCGCGTTACCCAGTACGGCGATGACCATGCCGGAAAGCAGTCCATGCTCTATACCATCAAGGGCAGTAACGGCAAACTGATCGTAGTAGATGGTGGCTGGACAGATCAGGAGGTCTTTGTCCGTAAGACCATCCAAAGTCTGGGCAGCAAAGTTGATCTGTGGATCATCACTCACCCGCATCCGGATCATGCCGGTGCTTTTATCAAAATCTTTTCTTCTCCAGGAGATATCCAGATTCGAAAAGTGATCGCTCCTAAGATCAATGACAGTCGCTACCGTAAATTTAAACACAGCTGGGATGAATATCCTGTGTTTCAGCAGTTTATGAAATTAATGTGCGGCACCTCCAAAATCCACTGGAAAGGAGCTGGTGACAGCTTCCGTTTTTCCGGACTGAAATTTCAGTTTTTCAACGGTTACAGCAACACCCTTACCAATACCACCAAAGACATCTGCAATGGTTCCTCCCTGGTATTTAAAGTATCCGGCAGGAAAACCAGCATGCTGTTCACAGGAGATATTCTCACAAAGGTAGGCAGACGGCTGATCAGTACATATAAGAAGCAACTAAAATCCACCTTTCTGCAGGCGCCGCACCACGGCAATAATACAGGTCGTTATTCCTTCTATAAATATATCGGTGCTGATATCACTTTTGTGGATGCCCCTGCTTTTCTCCGGACTTATCCTGCAGTAGCCCGGAATCTTCAAAATATAAAAGCACTTGGCGGACAGGTATATACCTACAACAGTTCCAGGCGAAGCGTTATCATTCACTGAAAATTGCAGGAAGATTTGGGATTTCCTGTAAGATCACAAAATGACCGGTCAGATGTGTTTACACCTGCCGGTCATTTTCATAAGTTTTTTTATAAGATTTTCCACTTCTTTCAGATTCAGGAAGATTAAATCCCCTGGAATGGTATTCCCTGCTGTACCGCTGACATTTCCAAAACGCAGCTGCGTTCCTTACATAAAACCCATATAGCACACCGGATAGCTTAATTCCATAAATCTCAAGAGATTCATCCCTCCTTACATAGGTTTATTATCTATTTTATCTGTGGTTTTCCTTTCGGTAAACGCAGTCTCTTTTGAATTTCTTTCACTCTGGTTACTTGTGATTGAAATACTGATGAAGATTGCAACCTACTCTGTAGTTGCAGTAGAAATAATCAGTATTATCCCTATACTTTCAAAAGTATTTCTGCTATAATCGGGAAACAAAGTACAGCGCAGACGGTAACGTCCACCCATAAATAGATTCTGACAAAGAGGTGTTTTCATGGATCATTTCAAATTACATTCCGAATACAAACCTACCGGCGATCAGCCACAGGCCATTGAGGAACTGGTCAAGGGCTTCAAAGAAGGTAACCAGTTTGAAACCCTGCTGGGTGTTACCGGCTCAGGTAAGACCTTTACCATGGCCAATGTGATCACACAGCTGAATAAGCCTACCCTTGTCCTTGCCCACAATAAAACACTGGCAGCACAGCTGTATGGTGAGTTTAAGGAGTTCTTCCCTGAGAACGCAGTGGAATATTTTGTTTCCTATTATGACTATTATCAGCCGGAAGCTTATGTTCCCTCCTCTGATACGTATATTGCCAAGGATTCAGCCATCAATGATGAGATCGACAAGCTTCGTCTTTCCGCTACTGCTGCCATGTCCGAAAGGCGTGATGTGATCATTGTATCTTCTGTTTCCTGTATTTACGGCCTGGGTTCTCCTCAGGAATTCCAGGACATGATGATCTCTCTTCGGCCTGGCATGACCAAAGACCGGGATGAAGTGATCCGGGAACTGATCGATATCCAGTACACCAGGAATGAAATGGATTTTCACCGCAGTACCTTCCGGGTACGTGGAGATACTCTGGAGATCTTCCCTGCCAACTACTCTGACAGTGCGATCCGTGTAGAGTTTTTCGGTGATGAGATCGACCGGATCACAGAGATTGATGTGCTTACCGGCGAGATCAAATGTGAGGTTTCCCATGCAGGGATTTTTCCGGCTTCTCATTATGTAGTACCAATGGAGCAGATCCAGCGTGCAGCCAAGGCGATCGAAGAAGAACTGGAAGAACGCGTTACTTACTTTAAAAGCGAAGACAAGCTTCTGGAAGCCCAGCGTATTTCCGAACGAACCAATTTTGATATAGAAATGATGAAAGAAACCGGCTTCTGCTCCGGCATTGAGAATTATTCCAGGCACCTGGCAGGTCTTGCTCCTGGTCAGCCCCCCTACACCCTTCTGGATTATTTCGGAGATGATTTTCTTCTGATCATAGATGAGTCCCATAAAACGGTTCCTCAGATCGGTGCCATGTATGCCGGTGATCAAAACCGTAAGCAGACCCTGGTGGACTACGGTTTCCGCCTTCCCTCTGCAAAGGACAACCGACCTTTAAGCTTTGATGAATTTGAGCAGAAGCTGGATCAGGTTCTGTTTGTATCTGCTACTCCTGGTGAATACGAAGCAGATCATGAACTTCTTCGTGCAGAACAGATCATCCGTCCTACCGGCCTTCTGGATCCGGAAGTAGAGGTACGTCCTGTAGAAGGCCAGATCGATGACCTGATCGGAGAAGTGAATAAAGAGGTAGATAAGAAGCATAAGATCCTGATCACAACCCTGACCAAACGGATGGCAGAGGATCTTACCCAGTATATGAAGGATGTGGGAATCCGTGTACGTTATCTCCACTCAGATATCGATACCCTGGAGCGTGCACAGATCATCCGGGATATGCGTCTGGATGTGTTTGATGTACTGATAGGTATCAACCTGCTTCGAGAAGGCCTTGACATCCCGGAGATCACCCTTGTAGCGATCCTGGATGCAGACAAGGAAGGCTTCCTCCGTTCTGAAACCTCCCTGATACAGACCATTGGCCGTGCTGCACGTAACAGTGAAGGCCATGTGATCATGTATGCAGATACCATGACCGATTCCATGCGTCAGGCCATTGATGAGACCAGACGACGCCGTCAGTTACAGGATGCCTATAATCAGGAACATGGTATTACGCCAACCACTATCAAAAAGGCCGTCCGTGATCTGATCGCAGTATCCAAGGCAGTAGCAGAAACAGAAGTAAAGCTTGCCAAGGATCCAGAATCAATGAACAAGAAAGAGCTTACCAAACTGATCTCTCAGGTAGAAAAACAGATGCGCGCTGCTGCAGCTGATCTTAACTTTGAACAGGCCGCACAGCTACGCGATAAGATGATCGAATTGAAAAAAAGCCTTGCCGAGCTTGAAGGGAATTGATAAGATTCCCAGCCCGGCAGGGCTTTTCCTATAAGACTTTGTGATTCATTTTTGACTTTCTGATCTATTTCACTGTTCGTTTTTTCTTCTGTTACATTGTCTTTTCAGCTTCTAACTTAATCTCATGATAAAGTTCTGAAAAGCTCTTTTTATTTTTTCGTGCCAGTTCTGCCACGCTATCACTCTCCGGATAGCAATAGCATTCATCTTCCCAGGTGCAGAATTTCACTCTTGCTGTCCCATAAGATGTGCTTACATTCCTGATCTCCCGAATCATTTTGGAACGGTTTACCGGATAATATCGGATCCCTATGGCTGTGGTATGGACAAAGACCAGTTTTTCCATATTTTTCCGATCCTGTATTTTGCAAAGGATACTCAGCTTGTAGGCGGGACGATTCTTCTTCATATAAATCGGTTGATACCAGACATCCAGTGCTCCTGCCTGCAACAGTTCTTCCATAGCAAAACCAAGTGTTTCTCCTGTACAGTCGTCCAGATTACTTTCCAGTACCATCACCTGATCCTGCTCTTTTCCAGCTGGGGCTTCTCTGGTTTCGCCAGTTTCTACCAGACTGTTCGGATTCTTATTCTCCTCAGGTACTTGGATCCACATGGCGCGAAGAATCCCTGCAATCCCGTAATCTCGCTTGCCGCCACCCATACCCATTCTTTTGATGGTAAACTGCTCCGGCAAAGTATCCCTGGTCCTGATCGCAGCTGCAATCGCCGCACCGGTAGGCGTTACCAGTTCTCCCTGTACATGAGTAATATGAAGCGGCAGCTGATACGCCTGAGCAATGGCTGATGTTGCAGGAACAGGAATGGGAAGAAGGCCATGCTGGCAGCGGATCTGTCCCTGTCCTTCATTTACAATCGGAATAACCACTTCCCGTACCTGAAGATCATCCAGACATATCGCAGCTGCTGCAATATCAATAATAGAATCCACTGCACCCACTTCATGAAAATGTACCTGATCCACCGGCTTTCCATGCACACTTCCTTCTGCCTCTGCCAGGATCCTGAAAATCTTAAGCGCCAGTTCCAGTGCATAAGGAGTCATATTTCCAGCCTGAAGAATCCGGGTGATCTCCTGAAGATTTCGTCCATGATGTCCGTTTTTATGGACACTGTCATGATGAACATGCTCTTCATGGCTGTGTCCGTGAAGATACTCCATATCGTGGTCATAATTATCATGCTCAAGGATCACATTAAAATCGCAAACCCTTAAACCGGATTTGGTCACATTTGAAATCTCTGCTTTCCAGCCGTCCAAAGGCAGGCTTTCCAGAGTTTTTACCAGACGCTCCGGATCAGCCCCAAGATCCAGAAGAGCTGCTACTGTCATATCTCCGCTGATTCCACTGGAACAATCCAGATAAATCATTTTTTCCTGTTTCTGCATATATAAATACTCCCTGTTTTCTCTTCGTTCGTAACTGTTATGTGTTTTTCATCGTTTTTTATCCACACCGCCTTATTATAAAGCAAAAACCTGCTTCTCTCAACCAAAAAAAGAAAAGCCGTTGCTTTATAACAACAGCTTTTCCATACTTTTAGTCCCTGATGGGACTTGTTACGTTTTTAAGCCATTCCCGCTCTTCTTCCGGCAAAAAGGCTTTAATCTTCTCATATACCATTTCGTGATACTGATCCAGCCATTTCTTTTCTTCACAATCCAGGTATTCCATTTTCACAGCGGAAAGATCAATCGGACAAAGAGTCAGTGTTTCAAAATGCAAAAGTCCATCCTGGGAATCCTTCACACACAAAATCAGATTCTCTATACGTATCCCATGGCTTCCTTCTACGTAAACTCCTGGCTCATCAGAAGTGATCATCCCCTCCTGAAAAACTGTTTTCAGATGATCTGGCAATCTCCAGTGAATAAAATTAGGCGGCTCATGTACATTCAGAAGTGCGCCTACTCCATGTCCGGTACCATGATTAAAGTCCAGTCCATGCTCAAGCAGCGGCCCTCTTGCCAGATAATCCAACATCTGCCCATTTGTACCCTGATGGAATCTGGCCTTTGCCAGATCGATCATACCCTTTAATACCAGCGTATAATGAAACTTCTGTTCCTCCGTTACGGTTCCCATTACAACCGTTCTTGTAATATCTGTTGTACCAGCTCTGTACTGCCCGCCTGCGTCTACAAGATAAAAGCCTTCTTTTTTGATTTCTGTATCTGTTTCTCTTGTGGAAATATAATGGCACATAGCTGCATTTTTGCCATAAGCAGAAATCGTTTCAAAGCTGGGCTCCAGATAACCCTTCTGCCCTCTTCTAAGCGTTTCCAGATGATCCGCAGCCTCCATCTCCGTTACATGTACTGTTTCCGGAATGTGCTTCAACCAGTACATATATCTGGTCATTGCCACCCCATCCCGCAGATGAGCACTTCGTACCTGTTTTATCTCCTGCAGATTCTTCACAGCCTTCATGAGAACCGAAGGATCCGTTGTTTCTTTTTTGGTCACATGTTCCGGCAGGCAATGATACAGTTCATCACTTACCTTTTCCGGATCCATTAATAGCGTACATTCCGGAAGCTTCTCTAAGACCTGAACGATATCACCATAGTCCCTTACAAAGATTCTGTCTTTTTCCAGTACATCTCTTTGTGCCTCATTAAGTACCCCACTTTGTGCAAATAAAACTGCACCGTCCAGGGTAATAATGGTATAGGCCTGAATTACCGGGCTGCAGGCTATATCCATTCCACGAAGATTATAAATCCATGCAATATCATCCAGCGAAGTAACCAGATGTACATCCGCTCCCTGTTTCACCATTTCTTCCCGGACACGTTCCAGCTTATCTGCCCTGCTTTCTCCTGCCTCATCCATTGTAAGGAACCAGGCCGGTGTTTTTTCCATTGCCGGCCGATTCTCCCACGCTTCATCCACAATATCTCTGGAGCTGCTGATATTGATCTTATTTTCTTTTAAAACAGATCGGAGTTTTTTCCCTTCTGATGCACTGAGCACCCTGCCGTCAAATCCGGCAGTTTCTCCAGATTTTAATTCCTGTGCCAAAAACTCCTCTAAAAGCGGCACATTCGGCTGTCCGCTTTTAAACAAATGAACCTCCGTACCTGCCAGCTGCTTTTCAGCCTGTACAAAGTATCGTCCATCCACCCATAGCCATGCTCCCTTTTGTGTTACTGTCACAGTGCCAACGCTTCCTGTAAAACCGGTAAGGTATTTTCTGACTTTGAAATGTTCTCCAATATATTCAGAACCATGAAAATCATTGGTAGGTGCGATCCATGCATCTATCCCATATTTTTTCATTACATTTCTGAAATTTTCCAACCGTTCCCTGATTACCTCTGACATTGTTCTTACTCTAATCCGTACTTTGCAGCAGCCTCATCAATGGCTTTTCTGCACTTCTGGACTCCGGCCTTGATTCCATCCGGATCCTTAAAGATTGCAGAAGAAAGGATGATCACATCTGGATTGCATGCGATCAACGGATCCATATTATCATGACGAAGGCCGCCATCAATAGCAAGCTCACAGCGTGGATTCTTCTCATCGATCAGCTTTCTTGCCCTCTGAACCAAATCTACAGCAGATTTTCTCCATCCCCAGTTATCCTGTCCATCTGTGTCGTCTACACCATGGGTTACGATCTGAAGACGGTCAATATCATTAATAGACTCATCAACAAAGCAAAGAGGTGTATAGCATCCTACGGTAAGACCGATCTTCATGCCAAACTCGCGGCAATAATTGATCAGGTAAGCGAGTGGTGCTCCAATAAAATGCTCAGCTGGTACGATCAGCATCGTGCAGCCAGCCTTTGCCAGCTTTTCAACAAACAGACGGTCACACTCGATGGTATAGATATGGCATTCAATATGCTTATCTGTTACTTCCCGAAGTCCTGAAATGATCTGTGGGCCTCCCATAAGCTGCATATTTTTCAGGTCATACATATCTGCTGCATCTGAATGGATATAATCAACTCCGCCGTCAATAGCCTCCAGAACTCTGTCTGCGATCCTTGCGTAACTTACATGTGCCAGTCCTGCTGCGATTTTAATGTGTTTCATAATGTTTTCCTCCTTCTTATCCTAAATAATTATTTTTCATATACAACCCTGCCATCAATCAATGTGCAGATGCATGCTGCATCAAGATTCTTTACAGGATTCTTATCAAACACTGCAATATCTCCGTCTTTGCCCGGTTCAATGGATCCTATTCTGTCCTCCAGGCCAATAGCCTGTGCTGCGTGAAGGGTAACTGCTCTTAAAGCCCCTTCCTCACTCATGCCTTTTCTGTGGCAGATTCCTGCACATACGATCAGATTCTCCTCATGCATTCCCGGAAGATCTGTCATAATAGCAACCTTTACTCCTGCCCGCTCCAGGATTCCTGCTGAAGCTTCATCCTGATGGATCGTTTCGTTTTTGTGCGGAAATCCGGTAAATGGTCCAAGAATAGCAATTCTGTTTTTGGCTGCAAACTCTTCTGGGATCAAATGCCCCTCTGAACAGTGCTCAATGGTCATCTTAAGGTCAAACTCTTCTGCAATACGAATAGCAGTCATGATATCATCTGCCCTGTGTGCATGAGCCTTTACCAGAAGTTCTCCCTTTATCACAGGAACAAGGGCTTCCAGCTTCATATTGAAAGCTGGCATCTTATCCGGATCCCCTGCTGCCCGTTCCTTTTTGTCTGCATATTCCTTTGCCTTAAAAAGTGCTTCCCGGATCAGTGCGGCCACACCCATTCTTGTGGATGGAGTACGTTTACTGCCATATATATTTTTTGGATTTTCCCCAAAAGCCATTTTCATGGCAAGAGGCTCTTTGATCACCATCTGCTCCATAGTACGTCCCTTGGTTTTCATTGCAAGGAACTGTCCACCAATTGGATTGGCACTGCCAGGGCCTGTAGCTACACAGGTAACTCCTGCTTCATAAGCTTTTTTAAACTCCGGATCCAGCGGATAAATCCCATCCAATCCTCGCATTTCAGGAGTGATTGGATCATTCTCCTCATTTCCATCCACACCTGCATTACCGATCCCGGATCCAAAAACACCGATGTGGCAATGTGCATCAATGATACCAGGCATAACAAAGCCGCCATGTGCATCAATCACTCTGCAGTTTTCTGGCTGGTCAACCGTATGTCCTACCTTTAGGATCTTTCCATTTTCCAGCAGTATACAGCCATTTTCAATGGTTCCTTCTGCAGACATGGTAACAATGGTACCGTTCTTTATAAGAACTGTTTCACTCACCGCTTCCACCTCCCTGTATTCTTGCAGATAACTGCTCCATCTGGGCAATCGCTTTCTCTGAAAGCGTTCGGATCACCCCGTCCTCAAACGGAACCTGCAGACCTGCTTTATGAAGAGTATCTGT
Organism: Blautia glucerasea; assembly: GCF_013304385.1. Lineage (GTDB taxonomy): Bacteria > Bacillota > Clostridia > Lachnospirales > Lachnospiraceae > Blautia_A > Blautia_A ammoniilytica. Next base: position 114,097 of record NZ_JAAITU010000006.1, on the reverse strand, counting down.
AAAACCATACTTTCCACTGTATCTAAGGATATCCATGTAACAGTTCCAGCCCTTTTCCCTGTTTTCTTCACAGAGGAAATGCACCTGCATTGCACAGGTCTGTGCCAGTACATAATCAATATAGTAAAATGGCCATTTATAAATATGAGTCTGTCTCTGCCAGAACCTGCCTTCTGAAAGAAAACTCTGGTTATCGTAATGTCTGAAAGGCATATACTCATGTTCCAGCTTTTTCCATAAATCAAGTCTCTGATTTGGTGTCATCTCCGGATGGTCATATACAGTTTCCTGGAATTCATCAACTGCACAGCCATAAGGTATAAAGGAAAGAGCCCCTTTCAGATGCTGATATTTATATCTGTCGATCTGTGCTTCCGGCATGGTTTCATTCAGGTAAGGCCACACAAGAAATTCCATACTCATGGAATGGATCTCTGCAAGATCACTGCTGCAGTTCTCTGTAAACCTAAATGGCTCTCCACGCTTTAGATAAGAATGGAAACCATGTCCTGTTTCATGGGCAAAGGTTTTTAATGCACCAAACGTGCTGTTATAGGTTTCAAAAATAAATGGCATATTATACCGGCCTACCAAATTAGAATAAGCACCATTGATCTTCCCTGGACGGACTGCAAGATCATAAAACTCCCCTCTTGTCAGATCGTCATAAAATACAGCTGTTTCTTTGGACATAGAACCATAAATCTTCTTAAATGCCCCTACCACATTGTCTGTTATATCGTACTTTTCACCTGGGAAACTGAAATCCTCATCATAATGATAAAGCGTTTCCACACCCAGTCGTTTCCTTTGTTCTTCAAAAAGCTGTGTCACTACCGGAACAAGCTGCTCTTTTACTGCATTTCTAAAGGCCGCAACTTCCTTCTTTCCATAGCTGGTTCTTCCCATGGAACAATAGCCAATTTGAGTATAACTGTCTTTTCCAAGCTTTCCGGCAATCTTTGCACGAATCTTGACAAGACCGTCATAAACCTGATCCAGTTCCTGTGCAATTCCCATCCAGCTTTCTTCCCATATTTTATAAAACCTAGATCTTTCTTCCCTGTTTTCACTTGATCCCATTTTGGCAAGACTTACAAGCGGCACTTCACCTTCTGCTGTTTTTGCCTTAAGTGTAGCTGTAAGCTCTGAATATCTGGCAGACAGTCTGTTTTCTTCTCTTAGATCCTCCAGAATCTCTTCTGAAAAACACTGCTCCTTCAGTCCTGCTTTTTTGAATGCTTCTTCGCCTGTAAAATAAGAAAGCTGTTCTTTAAAAGGAGTCTTTTCCATAGCACTGCTAAGGCGGCTTTCCAATGCTTCATATTCTGGACGGATCTTATCACACCAGGCAGCTTCTTCTTTATAAAAAGCATCTGTTACATCCATAGTATTACGAATCTCAACGATGGTTGCCATTGTCTGGTATTTCACCATCAGTGTATCAAGATCCAGCATTGCATCATAAGCTTCTTCCATAGTTTTTGCATTGGAAAAGCGTTCCAGTTCTTCTTCAAAGTGTCGTTTATAGGACACCATATCCAATCTGTAAAATGGAATATCTTTAAATTTAATCATAATTTTTCTCCATAGCTTTCAGTCATGATCTGAAGGAGTGTTTCCTTCGGTGCAAATGGAAGAACATTAAATACAAAATTTCCTTTCATTTCCTCAAACTGCTCTTTGGTCACTCCCAAATTGGAAAGTGTATTGTAAAGTCCGATTTCTTTCAAAAAGCCTTCAATCTGTGCCGGAAGGTGGGATGCAGCCTCCTCATCAGAAACCTGTGCAAGAGCAGGATCAAAAAGCCTTGCCACATCTGCACATTTTTCCGGTGTTTTTGTGATCTGGAATCTGATAAATGCAGGATACAGACATGCCAGACACTGTCCATGTGCGATTCTTGGTGTTACCCCTCCGATCACCTCACTTAATGGATGCGGAATGGTTGCAGAAGCATTGCTCAGGGAAATCCCGGAAAATGCAGCTGCTCTTGACATAGACTCCCTGTATTCCATATTGGAAGTATCCTTTACCAGCTTGGGCAGCACCTGTATAATAGTTCGCATAGCTTCCTTCCCAAGAAGCATGGTATAAGGAGATGCCAGTTCTCTTACATAGCTTTCAAAAGAATGAGTAAATGCGTCAAATCCTGTAATCGCAGTTGGATAAGGCGGCAATGTACGACAAAGCTCCGGGTCAATGATGGCAACCCGTGGGAAAACTGCCTGATGGTACACACATTCTTTATCATTGTTTTCCTGGTCAGAAATGATCATTGCCTGGGTAAGTTCGCTTCCGGTTCCTGCAGTTGTTGGTACGGCGATCACCGGCAGTACACTTTTTCCCGGAAGTTCATATACAGCAGAAGGGCTGGAATATTTTGAAAATACTTCTTTCCAGTGGATTTCTCCTGCATCATGGAACAATGCCACAGATTTAGCTGTATCCATGGAACTGCCTCCTCCTACAGCCAGTATTACCTGCAATTTTTCTTTATTTACAATCTCAATTGCCTTTGCAATTCCCCGAATATCCGGATTTGGAACAACTTCATCAAAATGTACGTAACGGATTCCTGCTTTCTCCAGGATCTTTTTTACCCTGTCATATAAAGGTCTCAATACATCTTCCTTATTTGTGGTAGTGACAAGCAGACAACTGTCGCCGTAGGATGCAACGATCTCTCCTGCCTTTTCAAGCTTTCCTGCACCAAAATCAATTCTGGTGGGCTGGTAAAACATAAAATCTGCCATTTAAGTGTTCCTCCTTTAATATGATTTTCAATACCATTACAGTTATGATTTAATCCAGATTCACTTTCTTTCCATCCATATAAAGAGCTGTCAATTCATCTACATAATCGATCTTTTCCAGTGGATTACCTTTCAGGCACACAAAGCTTACTTTTTTTCCTGCTTCCAGAGATCCAAGTTCTGGAAGATCCAGAAGCTCTGCCCCGCCTCTGGTTGCAGCATCCAAAGCAGCCTTCGGAGTAAGGCCTGCCATAACCATCAGCACCATTTCATGGGCTGCTGCTTCATATGGATTAAAGGGACAGCCTGCATCTGTTCCCATTGCGATCTTAACTCCTTTTTCCCAGCATCTTTTCAGAACATCTCTGTGACGCTGCAGAACTTCTTTGCTCTTCTTGTGGTCAGGATTATCCGGTTCAAGGCGGATTCCCTCATTTACTGCATAATATGGAGCGCATAAGGTGGGGACAAGGAAGGTTCCCTGTGCACTCATCTTATCCATAATATCCTCAGTCATAAATACGCCATGCTCAATAGAGTCTACGCCTGCGTCTACGCATCTGCGAATAGCTGTATTTCCATGGGCATGTACTCCCACTTTTCTACCCCAGTTATGAGCAGTTTCAATTCCTGTTTGAATCTCTTCCCAGGTAAGCTCACATGGTCCCGGCTCAGGTCCTGGTGAATTAACGCCTCCAGATACCATCAGTTTCACCACATCAGCACCATCCTTGACCACCTGCCGGACTGCTCCACGCATCTGATCCGGATCATCTACTTCATAACTGATCTCATAACCGTGTCCGCCTCTTGCACACACTGCATAACCACAGGCAAGTATCTTAGGCCCAACGATCAGTCCACGATTGATAGCATCACGAATGCCCAACGCATAACCTTTATATGAACCCAGATCTCTGCAGGCAACCACACCTGCTTTCAGCAGCTGTTTCGCATGGGCTGCTCCCTCACATACTACATTGGCGATCTCACGGTTTTCATTTGCATAATCTCCGCCTCCGTGGCTGGTGCTTCCAAGAAAATGCACATGACAGTCAATAAATCCTGGAACAACATATGCATCCTTCAGATCGATCACCTGATCTGCCTCTGTCTGGTCTGTTTCCTCTCTTTTTTTCACCCAGAGGATCTGCTCCCCTTCGGTCAGCATTGCAAAATCTTCAATCACTGTTCCTGCTGCATCTGCTGTGTACAGCCATTTTCCTAAGTATAATGTTCTCATTTTTCACCGCCTCCAAATCCGGTATTTAATCCATCTGTTCCAGGCAGTACAAATCTGCCTTTTTCAATAAAAGCAACTTTGCTGCCGTCCTTTTTTATGCCTCTTAAATACTCCACCTGATGATAGGGAAGTGTTATATCTACATGGTTTTCAAAATACACATCTTCTTTTTTCTCCCGGTCCTTTGTCACTTCATTTTCCCTGCACACCATTTCTTTATGGTCATACATATTGTAAATCGGTGCATCCTCAGATCTTGCAAAGCACGGATCTCCGATTGCAATGTGAGGTCCCATTTTCTCGTAGATCAGGATCGGCATTCTGCCTCCCAGCTGATATCTATGGGCAATAGAATACGCCTTTGTGTTGCTTCCGATTGCAAATTCACCCATAGTTACCTGCTGATAAGGATACAAAAGCCGGTTCATCACATACTCTTTTCCTTCTTTACAGGTAGCATCCACAACCCATCCATCCTTAAAGGTAAGCCGAAGATCATGATAAAAGATACCTTTCAGACAGATTTCTTCCACATGATAAAGTCCCGTTGTCCCAGTCAGCCTAGGAGTTGTAAAAACCTCTCCATAAGGAATATTCAGATCTCCGCCGCAATTCAGAAATTTTGTCTCTTTTTCCGGATCCTTCACAGGCCAAAGGCTGATCTTAATGTCTGTTTCATTTCCATTACAGCCTTTGATCTCCACAGTCTCACAGGTATCAAGCCCATCGATCAGTACCTGCTGAAGAAGTTCAAAAGGCTCAGATACTTCTGCATTCATCCGGAAAAAGTCATCAAAAATCTGTTCAAACCGTTCTCCCACCAGCATATTTGGAAAAGCCACCTTGCAGAAAGAAATCTCAGAGGGGCGGATCCACTGTGCTTCAAAATCACGTTTTTTCTGTGAAAGTTTTGTAAGCCACTCTTTATTTTCTTCTGAAAGAAAAGCATTTTCATTACCTGTATCTACTACTGGCTCCATACCAAACTGATCAATGCCGATCATTCCGCAGGTATCCTTAAGTTCTTTCTCATATAAATACATAGCAGCTTTATAAGCTTCCCACTCAGCATGAAATAGTTCTTCGTCCATTACATCCCCATGCTCAAGCAAAAGATCTTTCTGCCCCTGGCTTGCATACAATATATGAGGTTCTGTGATCACAGGAGTAAGGCCTTTTTCCTTTAATGCTTTTACCACTTCCTTTGCCAGAGCTTCCTGACCGATCTGATAAAAGAACCTTACTCTTTTTCTGTCTTTTCGATCCCTGCTCTGACTGATAAAGCCATGAAGGAATGCATTTGCAACGGTATTTCCCATTGCCTGCAGTTTTTCTTTTTCAAGGCCAAACCAGAACTTCATCATTTGCCGGTCAGTATCTGTAACCGGCAGTCCGTATTCTTCCATCCAGTCTGTACTTTCAGGCGTTGCTTTTTCCAGAATCATTTCGTAAGGATTTTCTTCTCCGATACGTATCAGGCTTTTTACAAAATCCTGTGCACGGCTTACAGCAGTTTCCAGAAGTTTACGTTTCCACTGCTCTTTTTCTGCAACCTGTGCTTTACCTTGTTCCTTCATCATGCCCTCCTTGGTTACATTCCCTGTTTTTTCAATTTCTCTTTGTAATATTTACTGTGAAGAAACAGCCATGTAAGGATCACAGAAGCCACCCATCCGCTGGGCACTGCCAGCCATACGCCCATTTCTCCCCAGAAGCTTTTCAGAATATATGCAAGAGGAAGCCTTGCTCCCCAATTTCCAACAAGAGTGATAGCCATTGGTACTGCCGTATTTCCTGTTCCCTGGATAAAACCATGAAGAACTACCCAATAGGAAGCCATGAAATATGCAATACTTAAAACCCGGATATAGCTTTCTGACATTTTTGCCACTGCAAGATCACTACAGAAAAGTGATGGTATTGCTTTTCCTGTTCCCCAGAATAAAAGCACCAGGAACAGACTGTAACCATAAGCCCACATCAAACTGAAGCGTTTGCCCTTTCTCACACGATCCGGTTTATCTGCTCCCAGATTCTGACTTGTAAAAATACATAAGGACTGTCCGATGCCTGAGATAGGTATATTTGCAAATGAATCAATCTTTGACCCTACCGTATAAGCTGTAACCACCTGCGTTCCCAGTGAATTTACTGCTATCTGCAGCACGATCATACCGATGCTGTTGGCGCATTGCTGCACAGAGCAGGGAATTCCGTATATAAAGCCCTGCTTGATAGCAGTAAGGCTTATTTTCAAATGAAATGGATTATACCTGATCATTCCTTTTTTCGTATTTGTATAAATAAGACAGCAGATAAAGGCTATGGTCTGAGACAAAACTGTGGCAATCGCTGCGCCTTTCACGCCCATACCCAGTCCCCCTACAAAAGTCAGATCCAGTCCAATATTCAGTACTGCTGAAATCAGTAAAAGAACCAGTGGAACAATTGCATTTCCACTACTGCGGATCAGTCCGCTTAATGTATTGTAGCCTGCAACACCCACAAGCCCAAGAAAATAATATTTCAGATAGAGAACTGCTTCATCCAATATCTCTGCCGGTGTACCGATCAAAGAAAGTAAAAATCTGGAACCCCAAAAACCGATCAACATTGTTATAACTGCAATCACCAAAATCGTTGTAAGCATGGAATCCAGAGTGATCTTCTGTCCCTTTGCATCCTTCTCACCAATCTTTCTGGCCAGGATGATCTCGGTTCCTGCCCCAAGGCCGATCATCAGTGCAACTAAAAGGGTAATGATTGGTGTACTGGCACCTACTGCTGCCAAAGAGTTCCCGCCTGCTACACGCCCTACGATCACTGCATCTGCAGCACTATACAGCTGCTGCAGAATGTTACTTACAAGAATGGGAAGGGTAAATAATGCCAGTCTTCTTTTAACCGGCCCTTCCGTCAGCAAACCAGTCATTCTTTTTCATCCTTTCCCTTATAAAAACTTACGGGAGGGATTGCAAAATCAGCAATCCCTCCCGCGGGACTAACTTACTTTATGGAATCCTCCATATATGCAGACCCTGCAATCTTTATTTTGTGATTGAAACATATTTGAAATCAAATTCATAACCATAAGTAAAGATTTCAAGACCCTGTACATTGCCTTTAATTGCCCAGTGGTTCAGAGCGTATACCTGAGGAATGTAGATAAAGTTATCAAGTACCATTTTCTCAATATCCATCCAAGTCTGGATTCTTTCATCACCAACCTGTGTATGAGCCTTCTCAACTAATGCCTTGAACTCATCATTGTCCCACTTACCTTCATCATAGATAAACTGCATGAAGCCCTGAGGATCACGATAGTCAGAATCCTGGCCGCCGCCGATTACACAGTCAAATGTTCCCTCTGTAAGCATTGGAAGGATTACGTTGAAATCAAGAACGCTTACAGGCATCTCGATACCAAGGTTTGTTTTCCACATATTCTGGATAGCCTGAGCCTGAACTTTGCCGCTTTCCAGACACTGAATGGAGAATCCATCCTGCATATCTTCTTTGGTCTTGCCGATTTCTTCAAGACCCTGATCCAGAAGCTGCTGTGCTCTTTCGATCTCGGACTGATCAGATGCATCTTTTACGATTGGGCCGGCCTGCTCACGGAAATCTCCGCCATCAAGTCCCTTTACTCCATAAGGAACAAGACCATAAGCTGCCAGATCTGCATTGTGCATTACCTGCTGTGCAAATACTTTACGATTGAAGGCGATGGATAATGCTTCACGGATATTCTTATTTGCAAGATATTCATTTGTGTTCGGATTGAACTCAATGAATGTATTTCTCAGAAGCTTGTTGTCAACGATATTCTCGTCTGCATACTGATCAAGAAGCTCGTCACTGACTTTCAGAACACTCAGCTCATCATTCTGATACATACCCTGAAGAGTATTGGCATCAGAAGTAATTGTGATCTCGATCTTATCAAGCTTCACATTGTCTGCATCCCAGTAATTCTCGTTCTTTTCCAGTGTCATGGAATTCTCATGTGTCCAGTCTGTTACAACAAACGGTCCGTCTGCAACGATCTTGTCCACATCTGTTCCATAGGTATCTTTATACTCTTCTGCTGCTGCCTTCTGAACAGGCGCAAAGCTTGCAGATGTTAAAAGGTCGATAAAGTAATCACATGGTTCACCTGTTGTGATCTCCAGTGTGCTGTCATCTACCGCTTTTACTCCAAGATCATCTTCTGTTGCTTCCCCATTGTAATACTTCTCAGCATCTTTGATGATGAAGTATTTGTAAGCAATAGCTGATTTCAGTTCTGGATCAAGCTCACGCAGGAAGCTGGCAACAACATCGTCCATTGTTACATCTGTACCGTCAGCCCATTTTACACCATCACGAAGTGTAAGGGTATGTACGGTATAGTCATCATTGTGCTGATAATCCGTCATCAGGGCTGGTTCCCATCCCTGCTCATCATTTGTCTTTCTCAGCATTGGCTCATGAACAGCTGCCACTAAATTACCAGCTGCACCAGAGTTATTTACCCACGGATCAAGTGTTGCAGGCTCATTGTTAAGGGAAAAATAAAACACCTGCTCATCTGCCAGTTCAGCATCTTCTGCATACACTGCTGTAGATGCTCCGATCGTTCCTACACCAAGCATTGCAGCCAACATAAGACTCATACCTTTTGATACACGTTTGTTCATTTCTTTACCTCCTTTTATTAAAACTTACCCGTTTATTAAGTGACAGGCCACTTTATGACCTGGACCACACTCTTTAAGTACCGGTGGCTGCTCAAAGCATACCGGTTTTGCATATGCACATCTTGTACAGAATTTACATCCCTTAGGTGAATTGATGGGGCTTGGAATCTCCCCTTCCAGCTTGATCCTGCTTCTCCCTTTTTCAATCTTGGGATTGGCCACCGGGATTGCGGAAAACAGTGCCTTTGTATAAGGATGCTGCGGATTCTCATACAGTTCCTTATTGGTTGCATACTCCATAATGCTTCCCAGATACATAACTGCTACAGTATCAGAAATATAACGTACCATAGACAGGTCATGGGCAATAAAAATATAGGATAATCCTTTATCCTGCTGCAGCTTCAGAAGAAGATTCATAACCTGGGCCTGAATGGAAACATCTAAAGCACTGATAGGCTCATCACAAATGATCAGTTCCGGTGACATAGACAAGGCCCTGGCAATTCCGATACGCTGTCTCTGCCCTCCTGAGAATTCATGAGGAAAACGGTTTGCATGTTCTTCATTTAGTCCTACCGTTTCCAGAAGCTCGATCACTCGGTCTCTTTTCTCCTCTGCACTCATATGAATGGCATGATTCAGACCCCAGCCCTCAGAAATCAGCTGAGAAACTGTCATACGTGGACTTAAGCAGGCATATGGGTCCTGGAAGATCATCTGAATGCTTCTTGCCAGATCCTGCCGGAACCTTTTAGTGCTTTTTCCACTGATATCCTTTCCATTCAAAGTGATTTTTCCTTCTGTAGGCTCATAAATACGGATCAATGTCCGTCCAAGAGTGGATTTACCACATCCGGACTCCCCTACAAGTCCTAATGTTTTTCCCCTCTCAACTTCAATGCTGACGCCATCTACGGCCTTTACCACTTTACGTCCTTTTATTTTGAAATATTTTTTCAGATCTTCTGCTTTTAAGATTACATCACTCATGCTTCGCTACCTCCCGTTCTGTAATGGGATTGACTGTCCTAACTGCTTTCTTATGGTACAGCCAGCAGGAAGCATAATGATTTTCACCCTGCTGTGAATATGCCGGAGGATACATGGTTGAACATACCTTCATAGCATACGGACATCTGGCTGCAAAAGGACATCCAGCCGGAGGATTAAACAGATCCGGCGGTGTACCAAGGATCGGATGCAGCGGTTCCCTGTTGCTGGTATCTTCCGGAGGAATAGACTGAAGGACACCCCAGGTATACGGATGTGCAGGATGCTCGAAAATATCTTCTGCATGTCCGTATTCCACGATCTTTCCTGCATACATAACTGCAATATCGTCTGCAATATTAGCAACAACTCCCAGGTCATGAGTGATCATGATCACGGAAGTATCGTACTGTTTCTGGATATCCTTGATCAGATCCAAAATCTGCGCCTGTATGGTAACATCCAATGCAGTGGTAGGCTCATCCGCAATCAGAAGCTTAGGATTCACTGCCATTGCCAATGCGATCATAGCACGCTGTCTCATACCACCTGAAAACTCATGGGGATACTGCTTGAATCTCTGCTCCGGACTTGGGATCCCGGCCATTGCCAGAGTATCCAGTGCGATCTTCTTTGCTTCTTCTTTTGTTTTATTTCCGTATTTCAGAATACCTTCCACGATCTGTTTTCCAATAGTCATGGTAGGATTCAGACTTGTCATAGGATCCTGAAAAATCATGCGGATCTCCTGAGCTCTGATTTTCTGCATTTCTTTTTCTTTTAATTTTGCCAGATCTTTACCATCAAACCAAATCTCTCCCTTTTTCAGAAGTCCCTTTGGCTTTGACGGATTCAGACCGATAATGGATTTAGCAGTTACAGATTTACCGCAACCGGACTCTCCCACTATACCAAGACTTTTGCCTTTCTCCAGTGAAAAGCTAACGCCTCTTACAGCCTGTACTTCTCCTGCATAAGTTTTGAAAGAGAAAGTAAGGTCTGTTACATCCAACAAGGTTTTTTCATTTCGGTTCCCCATGTTTGTTTCCTCCTTACTGTCTCATTCTCGGGTCAAGGGCATCTCGTAAGCCGTCACCCATCAGGTTAAAGCAAAGCATTGTAATACAGATCAAAAGTGACGGGAATAAAAGCTGGTATGGATAGCTAAGCAGCTTATTGGCTCCGTCGCTTGCAAGTACACCCCAGCTGGCTGTTGGAAGCGGAACTCCCAGTCCGATATAGCTGAGGAATGCCTCTGAAAAGATAGCACTTGGAATAACATTGGCCATACTGATAATGATTGGACTCATAGCATTAGGAAGAAGATGCTTCAAAATAATATGAAGGCTTCCTGCACCCATAGTCCTGCTGGCCATAACAAACTCTGATTCTTTTAATGAAAAAACCTGACCTCTGAAAAGCCTGGCCATGCCGATCCATCCGGTAACTGCAATAGCCAGAATAATAGGAAATACCCCTGGCTTCATGATCAGGATCAGAAGAACTACCCACAACATCTGCGGAATCGATGCGATCAATTCACAGAAACGCATCATAAGATTATCTGCCACACCGCCAAAATACCCTGCAATACCTCCGTAAAGGATACCAATGGTTCCATTAAGAACCGCAACGATAAAGGCGATCATAAGGCTGACTCTTGCGCCTTCCCAGCAACGTACAAAAATATCTCTGCCCAGCTCATCTGTGCCGAACCAATGCTCTGCTGACGGCCCCTGATTGATAGCAAACCAATCCTGCTGGTCATAGGTATATTTGCTGACCATAGGCTGAACAATCGCCATTCCAATGATCAGTATCAGAACCACAGCAGATACCATAGCAACTTTATTTCCTTTGAATCTTCTCCATGCATCACTCCAGTATGTAAGGGAAGGTCTGGACATTTTATCCGCATTCACATGAGCGGAGTCATCTTTTTCAAAAAGGCTGTCTTCCAGATTCTGCAGCTCCATTTCTTTTGTTTCCATGTACTCCCCTCCTATCCTGCGATTCTGATACGCGGGTCAACAAGACCATACACAATATCTACTATGAAATAACAGACAACAGATATAAAAGAAAAGATGATCGTCAGACCCATGATCATCGTGTAATCTGAGTTCTGGATCGCAGTGATCATTGACTGTCCAATACCTGGTACGTTGAAAATCTTCTCAATTACAAAGTTACCTGTAAGCACACCTGCACACATTGGTCCAAGAGATGTTACAAGCGGCAAGAATGAGTTACGAAGCATATGCTTTCTTACGATCTCATTCTGATTTAAGCCCTTGCTCTTAGCTGTGTAGATGTAATCCTGTCCCATAGTATCCAGCATACTGGTTCTCAGCATTCTGGCATAATAAGCAATGTTGGTAAAAGCTGCTGCCCCAATGGGAAGGACTGCGTATTGCCATCCTTTCCACCCCTGTATAGGGAACATCTTCCATTCTACTGCAAAATATCTCTGGATCAGGGATCCAAAAACAAAGTTGGGAATGGAAACTCCCAGGATTGCAAGTATGATAACAAAATAATCAACAAAACCTTTATTCTTTAATGCAGCCACAGCACCAAGCACGGAACCGATCAGACATCCGATCAGTACACCGCCAAATCCGATGATGGCAGAAACCGGCATACCGGATGTAACATTACCCACAACAGTCTGGCTCTTATATTTCATGGATACACCGAAATCTCCGTGAAGAAGATTCTTCATATAGATCAGATACTGTTCAAACAACGGTTTATTCAATCCATACTGTTCATAAAGAGCTTCCTTTACACTGTCTGGTGTCTCCCTGGTAATCTCAAAGGGCTGTCCAGGTACTGCATGCATCAGAAAGAATGTTACTGTTGCTACCAGAAACAGCGTAATGAGCATTGACACAAAACGCTTTGCCACATATTTTGCCATTTGCATCCCCTCCATTGATAAATGATATGTAATAATATATTCTCAACCGCTCAGGTAGAGTTGAACAATTTGTATACTCTTTTTAGACAATTTAAAATATATTTTGTAGATTATGCATAGAGTATAACCAACTTCTATTCTCTTGTCAATAAAAATTGTTCAAAAATATATTCTTTTATTGTGTTGACATTATTTTCTCATTATGATAATATTTTTTTATCAAATATTTGCAAGATTCTTATTTCTATTGCAAATACCAATGTTTTCCATTATAATTTTACAAGGAGGGTCCTATTTTATGAAGTACATGACCGCAGAACCATTTCGTATTAAAATGGTAGAGCCAATTACCAGATCTACAAAAGCCCAGCGCCAGCAATGGCTTCAGGAAGCCGGATACAATGCATTCCGCCTGAAATCTGAACAGGTTTATATCGACTGTATCACTGACAGCGGTACAAGTGCAATGAGCCAGGCGCAGTGGTCAGCTATGATGATGGGTGACGAAGCCTATGCAGGATGCCGCAGCTTTTACCGTCTGGAAGCTTCCGTACAGGATATCTTTGGCATGCCTTACGTACAGCCTACCCATCAGGGACGTGCAGCCGACTACATCATGACTCAGATCTACTGTCGTCCAGGTGCTTATGCCATTGGCAATATGCACTTTGACACATTCAGAGGCAACGCTGAAATGATGGGATGCCTGCCTGTAGATTATGCTATTGCTGAAGGTATGGACACTGCTTCTGCTCCTCATCCTTTCAAAGGAAATATCGACCTTAACAAGATGCAGAGCCTGATCGATGAGAAGGGTGCAGAGAATATCTGCGTATGTATCATTACTATTACCTGCAATAATAACGGCGGACAACCTGTATCCATGCAGAATATCCGTGAAGTCAGCGCTCTCTGCAAGAAATACAATATCCCGGTTGTTCTCGACAGTGCACGTTTGGCTGAGAATGCTTACTTTATCAAAACAAGAGAGCCAGGCTATGAGAACAAGAGCATCAAAGAGATCACCAATGAAATGTTCAGTTACTGTGAGACAGCCACCATGTCCAGTAAAAAGGATGGTCTTGTAAATATCGGCGGTCTTTTTGTTACAAGAAATAAGAGTGTTTATGAGCAGGCAAACCAGCTTGCAATTGTACACGAAGGTTTCATTACATACGGCGGTATGTCCGGCCGTGATATGGAAGCACTTGCTGTAGGCCTTCAGGAAGCATGCGACTTTGATTACCTTGACTACCGCATCAAACAGGTGGCTTATCTTGGCGAAAAGTTAAAAGAAAGAGGAGTTCCGATCATCGAGCCTACCGGCGGTCACGGTGTATATGTGGATGGTCGCCGCTTCTTCCCACAGATCCCTCAGAGCGAATTCCCAAGCCAGCGTCTTGTATGTGCACTTTACGAAGAAGCAGGTGTACGTGCTGTTGAGATTGGTGCATGTGCTTTCGGTTCCATTGACAAGATCACAGGCGAGCCTGTTTATCCGGCTATCGAGGCTATGCGTATTGCCATCAACCGCCGTGTTTATACCAACAATCATATGGATGTGATTGCCAATGCACTTGGTGACATCTATGAAAACAGAGATCAGTATCGAGGCATGAAGATCGTTCATCAAGGTTCTATCCAGTCCCTGCGCCACTTCACAGCCGGATTTGAACTTTTATAAATACCACTAATAGTAACTGTTCAGCTCCATGACAATTAACTGAATAGTTACCAATAATCTTCCTCAAAGGAGAACCTACTATGCTGAATGTTGATTTTTACAGACCTATTGTTGAATTCCTTGCCCTTTATATGGGTTCCAATACGGAAGTGATTCTTTGTGACACTGAGAATATTCTTCTGATTGAGAATTCCATGGACGAAGAGCGCTTCGAAGGTGCTCCTATCGGAGAAATGCAACAGGCTCTGATTCAAAATCCAGAGTGCAGGAATATTCCCTACAATATCAATTACCGGACTCTGTCCAAAACAGGGGAAAAGGTCCGTTCAGCAACGCTATTCATCCGTGATGCCAATGGTACTCTTGAGGGGTTGCTTACGGTCAACCAGTGTGTTGGTGAGCTTGTACGCCTGCGCAATATGATGGATATGCTGATCAGCGGAGAACAGGATCATAATGTTCTCCGCAAATCCAAGCATGGCAGTTCACCAAAACAATCTTTTGAAGCACTTACCCTGTCTGTGACAGAGATCATAGACAGGGTTCTGGAGGAAGCTACCATCCGTTTCGGAGCTCCTCCTAACAGACTGACTGCCAACGAAAAGATTTCTACTATCCGCGAAATGGACAGCAGAGGTGTTTTCCTGGCAAAAGGCTCCGTCAACGAAGTGGCTGATAAACTTGGCAGTTCCAAAGCCACGATTTATCGATATCTTCATCAGCTGGAGGCAAACAATAAATAAAAAGGACAGATATTTAATATGGCACAGAGTATTGATGTGGAAAAAGCCAGAAAAGCCCTTACAGAATGCGGATATACTGTGGATGCTATCAGCCAGATCAACGAGGGAAGCAACCACTATGTATTTGATGTAACTCTGGCAGGTGGCAAACCAGCTATCTGTAAATTCGCCAGAGTCAGAGAAACAGAAGAAGGGCTTTCACAGGAAAATAAAGACACTTTGTTTGGAGGTACACTTTCCCTTGGAAGGGAAGCATATCTTTTCCGTATGATCCGTCAGCAAGCAAATGTTCCTACACCGGAAGTGTACGGAGTACATGACTCTCCTTACGGGAAGTTTATTCTTCTTGAAAGAATGAGTGGTATCTCCCAGAAAGAGTGTATGGTACAAAGCGGTTACTCCAAAAAGGTATTTCTTGACAGTATGAAATATCTTGGCCGTGATTTTGCACGCATTCAGAATATTACCTTTCCCTCTTTTGGGAATATTATGGAAGACTCTGTGATCGAGCCTTCTGATATGACTAATTTTTCAGACCGTTTTCTTCAGGTTGTGGACATGCGGCTTCTCCGCTGTCATCAAAAAGAAGTCTTTACCCCTTCAGAACAGACAGTTGTAACCAGATTTTTCCATGAAAAGCTGGAAGCCTTACGTCCTTATTTTGATAAAGACAAAATGCCTCCTGTATTAGTTTTTACAGACATGCATGCTGAGAATTTCTTTACAGATACACAGGGCGTTCCTACCGGATATTTTGACCTGGAATCTGCACAGGCAGCACCTGCTGCCCTTGAGTTCTATGGTTTCCGGTTCTTCCTTTACAACTTTTATGACCATACCTGCTTTGAAGAAGCTGAGAAAGCTTTTTTTGATGGTTATCAGGAGGCCGGCGGTAAAAATACTCCGTCTTCTGTTTCTGATTTTGAAGCCATTGATTTTCTTGCAGGATGCCGTCTCCTGGAGCTTGCCCAGTCTTACTGGGGATACATTGATGGGATTCGTGATACCTGGGGTCAGGATATGAAGGATTTGCTGTTCCATTATATGGATACTGGTGTGATTGATTACGATGCGATAGGACGTATCTGGCGTCAGAGAGATAAGCAGCCAGTTATCCCTGCCCGTCCATAGTCACACGCCCTATTGTGTTTTTTATAGAGATATGATACAATCATTCTCGGTTAACGGAATGCAGCGGAAGGGGGAGCGCCCTGCCGCTGCGATCAATATAATCTCCGGCATCTTAACAAGATTGCCGGTGCATTCTTAAAATATGATGACGAAAACCAGATTGCGAGGGAGCCTGTATTTCCAGGCTGAGAGGATCCCGTAAGGATCGACCGAAACCTGTCCGCCTTATATAGGTGGATTGTCAGCATCTGCCTGAAAGTCATTTCTTCAGTACATGCTGCGGTATGTACTTTTTTATTTGGCAGATAATCAAATTTATGGAGGACTTTGTAATGAAGAAAAGAAACACATCAGCACTCTCTCTGGCTCTCTGCCTGGGACTTACCTTAGGAAACACCAGCTTGGCATTTGCTTCTGATGCCAAAACCATTGACTCATTAAAAATCGCATTCTCCCCATATGCAGACTCTGATACTATTACAACTGCTACCGAGCCGCTGGAAAACCTTTTAAAAGAAACCCTTCTGGAAAAAGGCTATGATGTAGAAAATGTAGACATGACTGTGGGCACCAGCTACACAGCAGTAGGACAGGCATTAAGCGCAGGAAGTGCAGATATCGGCTTTATTTCCGGAGGCAATTACGTACTTTTCTCTGATGACTGCGATGTGCTTCTCACTGCACTCCGCTACGGAATCAACAAGGACTCTGATGACCCGAAAGACTGGAATGATGGCACGGTTGAAGAAAATACGGATGACATGTCCACCTATTACCGTTCCATCTTTCTTGCAGGTCCAAGTGAAAAAGGACAGGCACTTCTTGAAAAGGTGAATAATGGTGAAGAGCTTACCTGGGATGATTTAAACGATGCTACCTGGGCTGTTATGGGGCCAACCTCTGCTTCAGGATATATTTACCCCAGCCTGTGGCTCCTTCAACGTTATGGCAAAGGAATCAGCGATCTGGATCATGCTGTAGAATCTGATTCTTATACCACGTCTCTTGCCAGACTTGCATCCGGACAGGCAGATATAATGGTATCCTATGCGCACATCCGCACCAAATATGCACCGGAATGGAAAGAAACCTTTGGCGGTACTGACGATATGATAAACCAGACAGGTGTGATCGGAGTAACAGACAAGATCTACAATGATATGATCGCTTACAGTAAAACTTCTGAGACAATGGCTGACCAGGATTTCCGACAGGCTCTTGGAGATTCTTTCATCGAAATCGCTCAGACGGAAGAAGGAAAGGATATCATCAGCGTCTTCAGCCAGGTTGGCTATGAATGGGGCGACGACTCCAATTATGACGGTGAACGTGAGGCACAGAAACTTCTGAAATCCGAAGAATAAGGAAGGTGATTCCCATAAAGCTCCAGATCCAGCATATTCATAAAGCATTTAAAAATCATGTTACTGCACTGGAAGACATTAGCTTTTCCATTTCCCAGGGAGAATTCGTCTCTGTGATCGGTCCTTCCGGTGCAGGAAAAACAACCCTATTCCGCCTGTTAAATGGAACGGAAGACTGCACAAAAGGCCAGATCCTTATAGATGATCATCCTATGGAGAACATTCGCAGACAACAAAAACGGCAGTTTAAGAAGAACATGTCTACTATTTATCAGGATTTCTGCCTTGTGGAAAACAGTTCCTGTCTAGAGAATGTGCTTACCGCTGCACTTCCTGACATGAGCTTTTTCCCTGCTGTTCTGGGGCTTTATGGTACTGCACGTACAGAAAAGGCCCTTCAGCTGCTTACCCGGGTCGGTCTGGCCGAAAAAGAACAAGAGCCGGTAAAGAACCTGTCCGGCGGACAGAAGCAGCGGACAGCCATTGCCCGGGCCTTAATGCGGCAGCCTTCTCTGCTTCTGGCAGATGAACCTATCGCTTCTCTTGATCCTGTTACAGGCCGTCAAATACTGTCTCTTTTAAAAGATATTCAACAAAAAGATGGAGTAACAGTTCTTATGAACAGCCACAATCTGGAACTTTCCATGGAATTTTCCCACCGTCTCATCGGACTTAACAATGGCAGAATTGTGTTCGATGGTTCTCCTGATGAAATAAATGATTCTGTGATCCGTACCATTTACGGAAATTCCAGTGTCTGTTCTCTGAATAAAAACCGAAAGGATGTGGGACTATGACCAGAAGCAGTAAAAACAGATGGAAAGGACTAGCCTGCTTCCTTCTTTTTTTATGTCTGTTTCTTTTTACAGTAGTCTATACACAATGTGATCCTGTCCTGTTCTGGAAGCGCCGGAGTCATCTTACTGATCTTCTATCCGGCATGTTTCCTATGGATTTTGCTTATATTCCACATATTCTTACCCCACTGTTTTACACCATACAGATGTCTGTTACAGGTACTGTGATCGGCTCAGTACTGGCTTGTATCCTGGCACCTGCATGTGCAGGTTCCATGGATTTTCCAAAATGGATCCGTTATGTTCTCCGTTTTCTCATACAAATCCTGCGGTCTTTCCCAGCACTGATCCTTGCTCTTTGTGCCACCTTTCTCTTCGGTCTTGGAACCTTTGCCGGCACCTTTGCCATCACCTTGTATACCTTTGCCATTATGACCCGGCTTACCTATCAGGATATGGAAGCTGCCTCTCCATTGGCTTATCAGGCACTTCGAACCATGGGAGTGTCTCGTTTCCCAGCATACATCCACGGGCTTTTCCCGGAAATAGCCTCCTCTTTTTTCACCAACGCACTATATATGTTGGAAACCAATGTGCGTCACAGTTCTATTCTTGGTTATGTAGGCGCAGGAGGAATTGGTCTTCTTCTGAACGAAAAAATATCCTGGCTGGAGTATGAAAAAGTAGGAGCCATTTTACTGGTACTTTTCCTGGCTGTTTTCACTATTGAAAACCTTAGCCGCTATCTGGCCGCCCTGATCCGAAAAGAATGCACATTGAAAAAAAAGTACATAAAGCTGCTGCTATTTTTTCTGACAGCCCTGTTTATTGTTTGCACCATCACTCTGTCTCCTCCGGATTTTGGCAGAACAAGCCTTCAGACCATGAAAAATATGTTTTCCGGTTTTCTGTCACCAGACTGGGGCTTCTTCTTTTCCACTAAGAAAGACGGACTTTTTACCCTTATCCTGGAAACTCTTTGCATCGCTTTTGCAGGCACTGTAATTGGTACGGTTTTCTCGATTCCTTTGTCCTTTGTGAATACCAGACGTTTTGTATCTGGATCTGTTGCCTTTATTTTCAATCTGTTGATTATTGCCATCCGATCCATTCCTTTTCTCATCTATGGACTGATTTTTATCCGTGTATCTGGCCCTGGACCCTTTACAGGAGTTCTTACTCTTTCCATGTGCAGTATCGGCCTTCTTACAAAACGCTTTACAGAAGCCTTGGATGCCATAGATTTGAAAGCTTATCGCGCCCTGCTGGCTATGGGAGCTCATCCGGTACCTGCTATATGCCATGGTATTTTGCCACAGCTAAAACCAATCTTCATCTCCATCTTCCTGTATCGGTTTGATGTAAATATCCGTGAAGCCTCTGTGCTTGGTCTTGTAGGTGCTGGCGGCATTGGTGCACCCTTGATCTTTTCCATGAATCAGTATGCCTGGGAAAAGGCCGGTGCTATCCTTTTGGGCCTGATCCTGCTGGTTTGGCTCATTGACATGATTTCAGTCAAGATTAATCATATTTTATAAAGCCCAATATAGTTTACATCAATTATAAATTATGATAAAATTAATCACGAATCATTGATGGGCATTTGTCATCAACTGCAAAGTCTTATGCACTATCATAATAGAAAAGCAAGACTTCAGCTGTGACAGGGAGGAGAAAAGTATGAGAAAGCCAGACAAAGGATTAACGCCCATGGAACAGGAAGTTATGAAGGTTCTGTGGGAAAGTCAGCATGAACTGACAAATAGCGAAATTGCAGAAAGTATGAAGGATCAGAAAGTCAGCGTGGCATCTGTTGCACAGACCATGAAGAGACTCCTTGAAAAAGGGGCTGTCTGTGTAGGAGATCATGGCCTTGTGTCAAATGTATATGCAAGAACATTTCATCCATGCATAACCCGCAAGGAGTTTGTCCGGCAGGAGCTTATCCGGCTATGTGACACTGCATACCGTGACCAGATTGTTGGTATGCAGGAGATTCTGGATATCCTTGAAAAACAGATCAAAGCATAACTACAAAGATACTAATGCCAGGCATTTATGCCTGCTCAAATGAAAAAGAAGCCCTTGGATCAGGCGCACATCTGTAATGTGCCGCCTTTCTAAGGGCTTCTTATACTATCTGATACTTTTGTATGATCTGACACTTTTGTACGTTCTGATACTTTTGTATGATTTGATATCTCTTATATGGTCTGGTATCTCTTGTACGATCAGTGGCTTTATTCCCTGAATGTAAGGGATGTATCGCTCATGGACTCAATGATGGCAAGGGATTCCAGACGAACACCCATATCACGGATCTGCTGTCCACCAGACTGGAAGCCTTTCTCAATCACAATACCGGCTCCCTCAAGGGTAGCTCCGGATTTCTTTACAATATCGATCAGTCCCAAAAGGGCACATCCATTTGCAAGGAAATCATCGATCAGAAGAACATGATCCTGCTCTGTGAGGAACCGTTTTGCAAGGATCACATCATAAACTTTCTTGTGGGTAAAGGATTCTACCTTTGTAGTATACATCTCCCCATCCAGATTAACGCTCTGTGCTTTCTTGGCAAATACTACTGGTACATGGAAATACTGTGCTGCAATACAGGCGATCCCGATGCCTGAAGCCTCAATAGTAAGGATCTTTGTAATCGGGCAGTCAGCAAACCGCGCCTTAAACTCCTTTCCGATCTCATTGATCAGATCAATATCCATTTGATGGTTCAGGAAACTGTCTACCTTAAGAATATTTCCAGGCTTCACAACTCCATCCTTAAGAATACGGTCTTTTAAAAGCTTCATGTTTTTTCTCCTTTTTTCTGGGCGTATTGTAAATTAATATCATGATACGCTATTCTTCAAAGAAGTTCAATCCTTTCCTGAACTTTCTTCCTTTGTTGCTGCAGGTGTTTTGGTTGAGGTCAGTGTTTTGGTTGGCGTGGGATTTTCGGTTGGCGCCGGGCTTTCGGTTGGCGCCGGGCTTTCGGTTGGTGCCGGGCTTTCGGTTGGTGCCGGCGTTGCAGTTGGATCTGGAACGATCTGAGATTTTATATAAAAACCATTATCTACAAGGATCTGATAATTATCCTTGTCAATCACCTGTGCCTCACAAGTATAAGTACCTATGATCTTCTTTCCATTATCATACTGCTCATAGTCATTCACCTCCGGCTTATCTCCCTTAAGATAAGTATCCACCATATCTGCGCAGGCCTTTGCCAGTTCCCTTCCATCCAGGAACAAAGTAAAATCCTGCTGATCCAAGGCAATTTCCTTTACAGAATCAGCTTCCGCACCTACACCGGTGATCATTGGCCAGGCTTCCTGGGAAATTCCTTCTTCCTTCAGTACCTGTATTACCTGACTGGCAAATCCATCATAAGCTGTACAGATGATATCCGGGGTTCCCTCTTCCTGGTAATTCTCTTTTATAATCTCTTCAAATCTGGATCTGGCGCTGTCCTCGCTCCATCTCATTATAGCAGAATCATCAAACGAAGATTTCTGGGAACTGCATACCAGTGTACCATCATCCAGATACTCCTGCAGGCTTTCCATCAGACCATTATAGAAAAACAGTGCTCCTCCATCATCTGGAGAGCCCATAAGAAATTCGATGGTTTTTGATTCCTTATTTTCTCTTGCCTTTTCCAGCTCTGCATTTTTTATAATGGTATCCCCAGCTTCATTCCCTGCTTTTCTTGTATCAAAGGTAACATAATAATTGACTGCATCAGTATCACGGATCAGCTTATCATAGGCAAATACTGGTATCGGATCTGAATCCTGCTTTATCTCTTCCAACACCTCTGTAAGAGAATATTCGTCTACAGGGGAAATCACCAAAGCGGCTGCTTCTTCTTTTGCCTGGCGGATCTGGTTGATCTGGGTATCCGTATCATTCTCTGCATAATAAGCTTTTGGCTCATACCCTGCATTTTCAAGCTGCTGAAGAAGCTCTTCTTCTTCTAATGTATGCCTTTCATCCTTCCGGTCTGTAGAAAAAAGAACCCCTACTATCGTTGCCGGCTCTTCTTCCTCTGACTCTTTTGCATCCGCTTCCTCTTTCTTAGGTACTTCAGTAACCGCCGCCTCGCTGTCACCTTTTCCTTCCTTTTCAGTTTCCACACTTTCATTGGCAGCCTCTGTGGCCTTATTAGAACCGCATCCTGTCATCATAACCGAAAATGCTGCCACACTTAATAACAATGCTTTTCCTGCAGTTTTATTAATCATAACACATTCCTCTTTCTTATATGCCTTTATACTCTCTTGCCAGACTTTTCAAATAGTCCCTGTATGCCTGCCCTGCCTTTTTAGGCTTTGCGATATGTACGCTTTTCCCCATACGTGTCAGCCATCCGTAAAACTCCGGATCCTCTGCAGTCTGTACCACTGCAGTAAAATAACCGAGCTCTTTTTCTTTATACTGAACCTGAGGGCCAAACCAGCGCTGAACTTGAGGACGCGCCGCTTCCTCACATAAAAGCTTGATCTGCTTTTCCTCTTTCTGAGATTGCTTTCTTTCAATAACCCAAACAGGTTCAGCTTCTCTTTGCTCTTTTACTGCGCACTGCCCGTCCACGGTTTCCTGTTCGTTTGCTGATGTCTGCCCGTTTGCTTTTCCTGCCAAATAATAACCGCCTGATTTTCCTCGTTTGTACCGGATATCCATTCCAAACAAACGGAGCACTTCCATATCATCATAAATGCTTTTTCTCTCTGCAGATATACCCTGTTCTGTTAATTCGTCCAAAATCTCCTGCATAGACACTGTATGATTTTCCCCTGTACCTTGCAGGATCCTTTCAAGATATAAGATCTTTCCCTTTTGATTATATGACTTTGCCATGTCTTTTACTCCTCTGCCTGGCCGCTTTTAACAAACCTGTGGTACACATATGCATTTGCCTCTGCCTCCTGACTGTCATCAAGAAGGGACAGTTCTACTGGCTTATGATACTTCTGTTCAAGGGCACGGGCAATCAGCCAGTCTGCAAGCTGGGGATTCTTGGGAAGAAGCGGTCCATGAAGATAAGTACCGATCACGTTCTTGTATACTACTCCTTCATAGCCTGTTTTCCCATCATTTCCAGAGCCGTATAGCACCTTTCCAAGAGGCCTATTTTCCCCTATAAAAGTCCTTCCGCCATGATTCTCAAATCCGACTACAGGCATATCAAATAAATCGCTTTTAAGCACGATATTGCTGATCAGACGGCCCTCTTCCTGCTCTGTATAAAGGTCTACCAGGTCAAGTCCTGTAATGGTTCCCTGGTCTGTTTTGTAATATTTTCCAAGAAGCTGGTATCCACCGCAGATAGCGATCACCACACCGCCCTTTTCCACATACGCTTTAAAATCCGCCTGAATCTCCTTTAATTTTTCACATACAAGCATCTGTTCCCTGTCAGATCCGCCGCCCAGGAGCACAATATCCAGCCTGGAGAAATCAATCTGATCCCCAAGTTCAAAAGGGATGGTCTCTGCCTCAATCCCACGCCACTGACATCGTTTCATCAGGCACTGAATATTCCCTCTGTCACCATACAGATTCAGAAGATCCGGGTATAAATGTCCAATGGTGATTTTCATTCCTTCTCTCCCTCCATCCTTTTCAGAATATTTCTTGTGCCGAATAAGGCTGTGTAATTCACAAGCACATAAAGATTGGATACTCCATCCTCCACCCTTGCACGAATTGCCTTTTCCACATCAGCCTCCAGCATAGAGGGGATATCCACATACTTCAGACGCAGGCGCATATCCTGACACCGGATACCGCTGACTGTGATTGACTTAACCGAAGGATCCATCAGCCGGTCAAAATCCACATCCCACAGCCAGGAAATATCCCTGCCATCCTGTGCATTGTCATTGATGGTAATAATAATATCCTTAGGAGCTGTATCCTGCATCACTGCCGAAATATTCTGATTAAAGCCGGCCGGATTCTTGGCAAGGTTCAATGTAACACTGCAGCCCCTGATCCTGAACTGCTCCATTCTGCCGTTTTCCGGATTAAACTTATTCAGCATATCCTGAAAATGATCGGCACTGTAACCGGCAGTCCGTACTCCCGCATATGCAGCAAGTATATTATATACATTGTAAAATCCACGATAATTAGCCACCAGCCTACGTCCTTCCACTTGGAAAGACAGCTGGTCTGCCACCTTTACATCTGTAGCATCATAGTCCAGGGCAGGTCTGGTAAAACCACATCCGGGACATTTGTAATCACCCAACTGGCTGTAATGATAAAAACTGTACTGAAGACGTTCCCCACATCTTTTGCAGAATCTTCCTTCGCGGATCTCATTGGTATCATTTTTAAGAACCTGTTTGCTGATACCATAGGTAATATATGGATTTCCACAATCCATGGCCAGATATGCAGACAGCGCATCATCACCGTTTACGATCACCTTCATCTTAGGAACCTTACGGATCATCTCCTCCAGAATATTCATGGTAATATCAATCTCTCCATACCGGTCCAGCTGATCCCTGAAAAGATTCGTCATCACCATATAATCAGGCTGAAGATGCGGGAAAACATGTCTGGTAGAAGCTTCATCCACCTCTATACATGCATAGTCTGCATCCAAACGCCCATTTAACCCTGCTGACAGTACAAATGCTGCCACAACACCGTTGAGCATATTGGAACCTGTATGATTACATACAACCTTTTGTCCTTCTGCTTCCAGTGCTGCACAAAGCATATTGTTAGTGGTTGTTTTGCCGTTGGTTCCGCATGTTACAAAAATCTCTTTCCTCACCTGGGAAGAAAGCTCTTTCAGGATATGGGGTGAGATCCGAAGAGCTATTTTTCCAGCCCATGTCACACCCTGTCTGCCAAGTTTTTTACATGCAAATCCGGCAAATTTTGCCGCCCAGATGGCTGCAAGTGTTCTTATATTCATTGGTTTCTCTTGTTTACCCTTTCTCTTTCTATATTCCGTTATAGTATACCCTTTTCCATTTAAAAAGTACAGACCGCAATTTCTTTTTGTGTAATACAACATTACAGTTTTTTTTGAACAACATGAACAATAAATCATTACAGAGTAATATTCTGTTACAAAAAAAAACTGCTGCAGGAACAACAGGCTAAATACCTGCAGTCTTGCAGCAGTTCACAATTCAATATGGTAAATTAAACAAGCTCGAGCAGAACTTCCATAGCGCCATCACCTTTACGCTGGCCGATCTTTACGATTCTTGTGTAACCGCCGTTACGGTTAGCATACTTAGGAGCGATCTCTTCAAACATTTTCTTAACAAGATCAATATCCTTTGTGTTTTTCTTTCTTCCAGCAGCTTTTACCGGAACCTCTTTTACAGGATAGAATACTTTCAGCATCTGGCGACGAGCATGCAGTCTGGAAGGAGAATCTTTCTTGATCTCTTTCTGAACTTCATCGTATACGGTTTTCTTCTTGCCGTCTACAACTTCTTTGACTCTTTTGCCTTCAGCATCTTTTCTTGCAACTTTAGCAGTTACAGTAACTGTCTCGAAATTATCTCTCTCGCGAACAGCCATAGCGATCATGCTCTCAGCGATCTTACGAACCTCTTTAGCTTTTGCTTCAGTGGTAACGATCTTTCCATGGTATAAAAGACTTGTTACCTGGCTTCTGAGGAGTGCTTTTCTCTGATCAGATGTTCTGCTTAATTTTCTATATTTTGCCATGTTATTTTCCTCCATCTGTGGGACAGCGGTACATGCTTGTTCGGTCTTACTGTACCGCTGCTTTGGCATCCCACTGTAATTATCATTGCATGTGTCCTGGCTGCTTATTCCTCAGTAGGCTGAAGCTGCAGACCAAGTTCTTTCAGTTTTGCAAGTACCTCTTCCAGTGACTTACGACCCAGATTACGAACCTTCATCATATCATCGGAAGTTTTGTTGCAAAGTTCTTCAACAGTATTAATACCGGCTCTCTTCAAGCAATTGTAGGAGCGGACAGAAAGTTCAAGCTCATCAATGCTCATCTCAAGAACTTTTTCTTTCTCATTATCTTCTTTCTCGATCATGACTTCTGCGGTTCTTGCATTATCGGAAAGGTCAATGAAAAGGCTTAAATGCTCACTTAACACCTTAGCAGCAAGGCTGACAGCCTCATCCGGATCCAGTGTTCCATTTGTGTATACATCTAATGTAAGTTTATCGAAATCTGTAACCTGACCAACTCGGGTATTCTGAACAGTCATGTTGACTCTGTCTACAGGAGTGTAGATAGCATCTACAGCGATCACACCGATAGGCATGTCATCTGTCTTGCCTTTGTCAGCACTTACATAACCGCGGCCTTTGGTAATGGTAAGCTCCATTGCCAGTCTGCAGTCTTTTCCACCGTTCAGTGTAGCGATAACCTGATCTGGATTCATGATCTCAATGTCCTGATCAGCCTGAATATCAGCAGCAGTTACTACACCCTTGCCCTCACACTCAATGTATGCGGTCTTTGGCTCGTTATCAGTACTGTTATTCTTGATGGCAAGGCTTTTCAGATTCATGATGATCTCAGTAACGTCTTCTTTAACTCCAGGAATGGAGCTGAACTCATGAAGCACGCCTTCGATCTTAACCTGGCTTACTGCGGCTCCCGGCAGGGAGGACAGCATGATTCTCCGAAGTGAATTGCCAAGTGTAGTACCATATCCTCTTTCAAGAGGCTCTACCACGAATCTTCCAAATTTCTCGGATTTTTCGGTGATTTCGATTTTAGGTTTATTGAAATCAAACACTTTAATGTTCCCTCCTTCTGGGTTTAATCAACATTTGAGGGTATTTATGATTCAAAGGGCTTATCTGGAATACAACTCGACGATAAGCATCTCTTCTACAGGAACGTCGATCTCTTCTCTTGTAGGAAGCTCTTTAACAACGCCTTTTAAGTTCTCCTGGTCAACATCCAGCCAGTTCGGAACAAGTCTTCCGCCTGTGATCTCCAGAATACCTTTGTATCTCTCTGAGCCTTTGCAGCTTTCTTTGATTTCAACTGTATCACCAGCTTTGATCAGGTAAGACGGAATGTTTACACATTTGCCATTTACCAGTACATGCTTGTGATCTACGATCTGACGAGCTTCTCTTCTTGTTCTGGCAAAGCCCATACGGAAGATTACATTGTCAAGTCTTGTCTCAAGCATGATCATCAGGTTCTCACCTGTCTGACCTTTCATTCTGTCGGCTTTCTTGTAGTAGTTACGGAAAGGTTTCTCAAGTACGCCGTAAATGAATTTTGCTTTCTGTTTTTCTCTTAACTGCATACCGTACTCAGATAATTTACGGTTAGCACGTTTTAACTGTCTTGTGGATTTCTTATCAATTCCTAAATAAATCGGGTCAAGGCCAAGAGATCTGCATCTCTTCAGGACCGGTGTTCTATCTACTGCCATTGTGGCTTACCTCCTAAATTAAACTCTTCTGCGTTTTGGTGGACGACATCCATTGTGAGGAACCGGTGTTACGTCACGGATGCTTGTTACTTCAAGACCGCATGCCTGAAGGGCACGGATAGCTGCCTCACGGCCTGAACCAGGTCCTTTTACCATAACGTCTACAGTTTTTAATCCATGAATCAAAGCAGCTTTTGTAGCTGTCTCAGCAGCCATCTGTGCTGCATAAGGGGTAGATTTCCTTGAACCTCTAAATCCAAGACCACCAGCACTTGCCCAGGAAAGAGCATTTCCTTCGCTGTCAGTCAGTGTAACGATTGTGTTATTGAAGGATGACTGAATATGTGCCTGTCCATGTTCAACGTTTTTCTTGACACGACGTTTTGTTACCGTTCTTTTCGTTGTTTTTGCCATTTTAAAACTAACCTACGCTTTCCTTTTTCGATTAATTATTTATAAGGTATTATTTCTTCTTATTTGCTACTGTTCTCTTCGGACCTTTACGTGTTCTGGCATTTGTCTTAGTCTTCTGTCCACGAACCGGAAGTCCTTTACGATGACGGATACCTCTGTAGCATCCGATTTCCTGCAGTCTCTTAATGTTGAGGGCGATTTCTCTACGAAGATCTCCTTCTACCATCATTGTTTCATCAATGACAGCACTGATTTTCTTAACATCCTCGTCTGTCAGGTCTCTGACACGTGTGTCAGGATTAACACCTGCCTGTGCAAGGATCTTGTCTGCACTTGCTCTGCCGATACCATAAATATAGGTAAGGCCGATCTCAATTCTTTTCTCTCTTGGTAAGTCTACACCAGCTATACGAGCCATGTACTGTTTCCTCCATTTTCTTTTACTGAAAGCCTTTCGTCCTGTACACCACTTGTATTTCTACAAGGTGAAATGGGGTGCATCTGTACGCTGCCTTCTCCTTCATTCCTAATTGGGGTGCCTCGGTAATACACCCAGCCGCTTTGGCGTGTTGCGGCCTTTCCGATTTGTTGCGGCCAACGGGCCAACGTCGCCTCTCGGTATTAGGCAATACATGAATAGTTCATTATTTCATCAGTCCTGACAACCTGTCCGGGTGTCTCAACTGCAGCCGCATACCACACAATCCAGGCATCAACCCTGACGCTGTTTGTGTTTTGGATTCTCACAGATAATTCTGATAGATCCTTTTCTTTTAATGACCTTGCATTTTTCGCAGATCGGTTTTACAGATGATCTTACTTTCACTTGGAAATCCTCCTTCCGTAAAATATAGCATTAAAATCTGCAGTATGGGCGCACGTATACAAAGACTATACATGCGTACAAAGTGTATTCTAACATTATTATTTCCAAAAAGCAAGTATATTTTTGTTTTTTTTCTTAATAATAATCAGAAATAAATGATGGCCATTCATGTATCTAAAAAACTATTTCCGGAGGAAATCCTGATGAAAGATAAAATATTCGGTGTACTGCAAAGGATTGGGCGAAGCTTCATGCTTCCCATCGCTATGGTTCCTCCTATGTGGCAGGACAGCTGGTTTCCGGTGGACAGAATATTTTCTTTGCCCAGCTGGCGGATGCTGCTAATATCACCCATTTCAGTGCAGATGCTACACGGTATTTTTCAGGTGAATTTATATTCATGATCTTTGGTCTTCCAGGAGCTGCCCTGGCTATGTACCGCTGCGCTAAACCCGGGCGTAAAAAAACTGCTGTAGCACTCCTGTGATAGGAATAAATACAGCAGCCTTTGTTTGCAAGCTTAAAACGGATCTTATTTATCTCTCCAGATGATCCTGCCCTTGGACAAATCATATGGTGAAAGTTCAATCGTTACTTTATCTCCCGGAAGAATACGGATGAAGTTCATGCGCAGCTTTCCGCTGATATGTGCAAGAACCACATGTTTATTCTCCAGTTCAACCTTAAACATTGCATTTGGAAGTTTTTCCAGAACAGTTCCTTCCACTTCAATAACATCTGCTTTTGACATTGATTAACCTCCTGTGTCTGTCATCTGAAAACGAGTATTTGTACCTGTAGAATACCCTCACAGTTACGAATATTTCAATTATTTAGTAAGCGTCAGAATCTCCGGTTCACCATCTGTGATCAGGATCGTATTCTCATAATGAGCTGAAAGAGAACCATCCATTGTTACAACAGTCCACTCATCATCCAGCCATACTACATCCGGACGCCCCAGATTGATCATTGGCTCAATAGCAAGTGTCATCCCCGGTATAAGCTTAACGCCTCTGCGTTTCTGCGGGAAATTAGGGATTTGCGGATCTTCGTGAAGATGTGTGCCAATCCCATGGCCAACCAGGTCACGGACAATACCATAATGGTATTTTGCCGCATATGCCCCAATTGCCTTTGATATGTCATTAAGATGATTTCCTGCTTTCGCATACTTAATTCCCTCGAAGAAGGACTGCCTGGTCACATCCATCAGCTGCCTTGCCTCCTGGGATACTTCGCCCACTGCATAGGTACGCGCTGCATCTGAATGGTATCCTTTGTAAATCAATCCGGCATCGATCTTCACCAGATCACCATCCCTTATAACCTTCTCCTCCGAAGGAATCCCATGAACAACCTCGTCATTCAGGCTGATACAGAAAGATCCTGGAAAACCTCCATAATTTAAAAAGTTTGGAATACATCCCAGTGAACGAATCATTTCTTCGCCGATATGATCCAGTTCCTTTGTTGTAATTCCAGGTTTAATATAAGGGATCAGTCCATCATGCACCTTTTCAAGAAGATGTCCGGATTCCCTCATAAGTTGGATTTCATGCTCTGTTTTTATAGTAACTGACATTTGTTTTCCCCGTTTTATTCACCAAGAATAGTCACGATATCCCCAAATACCTCTTCAAGGTCCCTGGTTCCATCTACTGTCTTTAAAACACCCTGGTTTGTATAATAATCAATCAGTGGCTGTGTCTGTTCATGGTACACATTCAGACGCTTCTGCACAGTCTCTGGCTTGTCGTCATCACGAAGAACCAGATCTTCTCCACATGCATCGCATACACCTTCTGTCTTTGGTGATGCATAAACAACATGATAAGTTGCACCGCATTTCAGGCAGGCACGTCTTCCACCCATACGTCTTACAATGTTTTCATCCGGAACATCTACATCAATTGCATAATCGATCTTGCTTCCCAGTTTCTCAAGTGCTTTTGTCAGACACTCTGCCTGTGGAATTGTTCTTGGAAATCCATCAAGAACATAACCATTTTCTGCATCTGACTGCTGGATCCTGTCTACAACAAGGTCGCATGTAAGCTCGTCCGGTACTAAAAGCCCCTGATCCATATATGTTTTTGCTTTTTTGCCAAGTTCCGTCCCGTTTTTGATGTTTGCACGGAAAATATCGCCTGTAGAAATATGGGGAATACCATATTTTGCAGCAATCTTCTTGGCCTGTGTACCCTTGCCGGCTCCCGGCGCTCCTAACATAACGATTCTCATAAAATACCTCCTGCATGGAATTACTATGGGATTATTATAGGTTTCCTTATTTTAAGCAAGGCTGCGATGCAAAATAGCACCGCAACCTTATCATGGCTTTATTCGTTCAGGAAGCCCTTGTAATTGCGGACAAGCATCTGGGACTCGATCTGTTTCACAGTTTCAAGGATAACTCCTACGATAATGATGATAGATGTACCACCAAAAGAAACATTTGCTCCAAATACACCGTTAAAGAAGAACGGAATAACTGCCACAATAATAAGGCCAACTACACCAATAAAGATTATATAATTCAGGATTTTGGTCAGATAATCAGACGTAGGCTTACCAGGTCTGATACCTGGGATAAAACCACCCTGTTTCTTGATATTGTCTGCTACTTCCAGTG
Source organism: Blautia glucerasea (assembly GCF_013304385.1). Lineage (GTDB taxonomy): Bacteria > Bacillota > Clostridia > Lachnospirales > Lachnospiraceae > Blautia_A > Blautia_A ammoniilytica. The sequence goes on along the minus strand of NZ_JAAITU010000006.1, from coordinate 82,487 downwards.
GATTAAAGGTAATGGAAGTATAGAAATATGCAAAGAATACACAAAGTAAGATGTACACTACCAGTCCCCAGGTATACTGAAGCTGGCTTGGATTACACCAGTTGTTGGAAGAAAGACCACGAAGGATCTCACCGCCAATACCTGTACTATTTGCCTTTCCTGCCATCTGGGCGATCACACCCGGGAAGGACATAATAGAAGAAGCAAAAATAACAGGGATTACACCTGCTGTATTAACCTTCAAAGGAATATTGGTCGTCTGTCCGCCCATAAGCTTTCTTCCAACCATCTTCCTGGAATACTGTACAGGAATTCTTCTCTCTGCACCGTTCAGGATCAGAACGAAAACAACCATTGCGATAATGATCGCTGCAATGATCAATCCGGCAAGCATTCCTTTTGCGATAGTCTTACCTTTGATAAAGTTCTCATACAGAACTGTCAGATCACTTGGGACACGGGATACGATATTAACAGTAAGCACGATAGAAATACCATTTCCAACGCCCTTCTCAGTAATACGCTCGCCAATCCACATAAGCATTGCTGAACCAGCTGTCAGACACACAACAACTGTAAATCCTTTGAAGAAGGTCATGTTCGGAATAAGACCCTGACGTCCGAATCCGATTGCCATGGCAATTGACTCAAACAGAGCAAGACCAACCGTTACATAACGGGTGATCGCTGTGATCTTTTTCCTTCCTTCTTCACCATCTCTCTGCATCTCTTCCAATGCCGGAATGGCAATGGTAAGCAGCTGCATGATAATGGAAGAAGTAATGTACGGTGTAATGTTCAATGCAAAGATCGACATCTGAGTAAAGGAACCACCGGTAAATGCATCAAAGAAATTGAATGCATCGCCGGTATTCTGTTTAAACCAGTCCTTAAAGAAATCACTGTCAACTCCAGGTACTGGGAGCTGTGATCCAATACGGATCACAAGAATCATCCACAGTACATAGAGAAGTTTACGCCGCATTTCTTTAACTCTGAAAATATTTTTCAGATTTTCTAACATTAGATCACCTCGACGGTACCACCAGCAGCTTCGATTTTTGCTTTTGCAGTCTCGCTGACAGCATTTACTTTGACATTAAGTTTCTTTGTCAACTCGCCATTTCCAAGGATCTTAACTCCATCTCCTGCTTTGGAAATTGCTCTGCTTTCAAGTAAACTCTCAACAGTTACTTCTGCACCATCCTCAAAACGGTTCAGAATGTCAACATTGATTGCAATAATCTCTTTAGAATTTCTGTTTGTGAATCCTCTCTTTGGCAGACGTCTGTATAAAGGCATCTGTCCACCTTCAAATCCCGGTTTCTTATGTCCGGAACGTGCTAACTGTCCTTTATGGCCTTTTCCGGCTGTTTTGCCGTTTCCTGAACCATGTCCACGGCCTCTTCTGAAGTTATCGCTATGCTTAGAACCATCAGCTGGTCTTAAGTTTGATAATTCCATATTGGCACCTCCTTTTAGTATTCAACTCTTTTAACTATTATGCTTCTTCTACTTTAACCAGGTGCTGTACCTGCTGAATCATTCCTCTGGTTGCAGCATTATCCGGCATCTCAACTGTTTTATGCATCTTTGTAAGACCCATAGCCTTAACAGTCAGCTTGTGCTTCGGAACTGCGCCAATAGGAGATTTTACTAATGTAACTTTTAATGTGTTTGCCATTTTCGTATTCCTCCTTAAGCCAGAATCTCATCAACAGATTTACCGCGAAGTTTAGCAACTTCTTCCGGAGTCTTTAACTGTCTTAAGCCTTCGATGGTAGCAAGAACAACATTCTGTTTATTTCTGGATCCCATACATTTTGTACGGATATTTTTAATACCTGCTAACTCGATTACCGCACGTGCAGGACCACCAGCGATAACTCCAGTACCTTCCGGAGCTCTCTTCAGAAGCATCTGTGCGCTTCCGTAGTTTCCTACAAAATCATGGGTAATAGAACCATTCTCATCTCTGGCAACTGTAACTAATTTCTTCATTGCATCCTCTTTTCCTTTGCGGATTGCTTCAGGAATCTCGGCTGCTTTTCCTAAACCTGCGCCAACGTGTCCATTGCCGTCACCGACAACAACTAAAGCTGTGAAACGGAAGTTACGACCACCTTTAACAACCTTTGTAACACGCTTGATTGACACTACTTTATCTTCTAATTCTAACTGACTAGCATCAATAAGATTACGTTTCATGTGTTTTCGCTCCTCCTTTTAGAATTTCAGTCCAGCTTCTCTTGCTGCCTCTGCCAATGCTTTTACTTTACCATGGTAAATGTAACCGCCTCTGTCAAAAACTACGCTTTCGATGCCAGCTTCCAAAGCCTTTTTACCGATCACGGTACCAAGAGCTGCTGCAGCTGCTACATCGTCTGTGTTCTCAAGCTGTGCTTTTACATCTTTCTGAAGAGTAGAAGCAGATACTAAAGTCTTGCCAACAGTGTCATCGATAATCTGTGCATACATATGCTTGTTTGAACGAAATACTGCAAGACGAGGAGTCGTAGCAGTGCCGTTTAAATGATGACGTAATCTTCTATGCTTATTCTGACGAATTTCCGCCCTAGATGCTTTATTAATCATTTTCTCACTCTCCTTAATTATTTCTTACCAGTCTTACCAACTTTACGTCTGATAACTTCATCAGAATACTTAATACCTTTGCCCTTATATGGCTCAGGTCTTCTCTTATCTCTGATTTCAGCCGCAAACTGTCCAACCTTCTCTTTGCTGATACCGGATACGACGATCTTGTTGTCTTCAACTTTTGTCTCAATACCATCCGGATCTTCCATTTCAACCGGGTGAGAATATCCAAGGCTTAATACAAGCTTTTTACCCTGTTTTGCTGCTTTATAACCAACACCGTTTACTTCAAGTGTTTTGGAATAGCCTTCGCTTACTCCGACTACCATGTTGTGGATAAGGCTTCTGGTCAATCCATGAAGGGATTTCATCTTCTTAAGATCATTTGGTCTTGCTACTACTACATGACCATCTTCAACTTTGATTTCCATTTCTGTAGGAAGCGCTCTTTCAAGTGTTCCTTTTGGTCCCTTTACAGTTACTACATTACCCTCAGCAATAGATACCTCAACTCCTGCCGGGATAGCAACTGGAAGTCTACCGATTCGTGACATACTGTGTGTCCTCCTTACTTAGATTATCGGAGGGGAAACTGTATCCCCTCTGTTTTCAGTGCTGCGTCTTTGGTGTGCATCAGTGTAAGCTTACCTGCTTACCAAACGAATGCCAGTACCTCGCCGCCTACCTGCTGTTTACGAGCTTCTTTATCTGTGATAACGCCCTTGTTTGTAGAGATGATCGCTACACCCAGTCCACCAAGAACCTTTGGAAGCTCATCTTTACCAGCATACACGCGAAGACCTGGTTTGGAGATTCTCTTTAAACCAGTAATGATCTTCTCGTTTTTGTCTTCACCGTATTTCAGTGTGATATGGATTGTCTTGCTTGCTCCATCCTCAACTAAATCATACTTTGTGATATATCCCTCATCTAAAAGAATATTTGCGATTGCAATTTTCATTTTAGATGCCGGAACGTCTACTGTGTCATGTTTTGCAGTATTAGCATTACGAATTCTTGTAAGCATATCTGCGATTGGATCGCTCATTGTCATGTAAGTTTCCTCCTCATTCAGACTTTACATGTCTAAGATATATTTTAATAATTTACGTGTTACCTTGTTCAGCAACGGATCTTGCTCATTAAGTGCTTCGATTTACCAGCTAGCTTTCTTAACTCCCGGGATCTGACCCTTGTAAGCTAACTCACGGAAGCAGATTCTGCAGATTCCGTATTTTCTTAAATATGCATGTGGACGTCCACAAATTTTGCAACGGTTGTACTCTCTAGTAGAGAATTTGGATCCACGCTGCTGTTTGATTTTCATTGCTGTTTTAGCCATGAATCTTTCCTCCTATCAATTACTTTGCAAACGGCATATTGAATAATGTCAGTAATTCGCGGGCTTCTTCATCTGTCTTAGCTGTGGTAACGAAGATAATGTCCATACCTCTTACTTTATCAACCTTATCATACTCTACCTCAGGGAAGATCAGCTGCTCTTTAATACCCAGTGCATAGTTTCCTCTGCCGTCGAAAGCATGAGGATTAACACCACGGAAGTCACGTACACGCGGAAGAGCAAGATTGATAAGACGATCAGCGAACTCATACATCTTTTCTCCTCTTAATGTAACCTTACATCCGATAGGCATTCCTTCTCTGATCTTGAAGTTAGCAACGGATTTCTTAGCTTTTGTTGCAATTGCTTTCTGACCTGTGATCAGTTCCATATCAGCGATTGCAGCGTCAAGAAGTTTTGCGTTTTCTTTTGCTTCACCAACACCCATGTTAATGACGATTTTCTCGAGTTTTGGCACTTCCATAACATTTTTGTATCCGAATTTTTTGGTCATGGCATCCATGATCTCATTTTTGTAAAGCTCTTTTAATCTACTCACTTATGTCTGCCTCCTCTCTCAATTAATCATCAATTACTTTACCGGTTGCTTTAGCAACACGAACTTTTTTGTCTCCGTTCATCTGGAAACCTACTCTGGTAGCTTTTCCATCAACAAGTAACATAACATTGGAGATGTGAAGAGGAGCTTCCTTTGTAACGATTCCACCCTGCTGGTTTGCAGCAGACGGTTTGGTATGCTTTGTAACAACATTTACGTTCTCAACAAGAACTGTGCTGTTCTTTGCATTTACTGCAAGAACTTTTCCTTCTTTACCTTTATCTTTTCCAGCGATTACTGTAACAGTATCGCCTTTTTTAATTTTCATAGCTGACATTAGGCACCCTCCTATAATACTTCCGGAGCTAAGGAAACGATCTTCATGAATTTCTTCTCACGAAGTTCTCTGGCAACTGGTCCAAAGATACGTGTTCCTCTCGGAGTTAAGTCGTCTTTAATGATTACGGCAGCATTTTCATCGAAACGGATATAGGATCCATCTTTACGACGAGCGCCCTTCTTTGTTCTAACTACAACTGCCTTTACTACATCACCTTTCTTAACAACGCCGCCTGGTGTTGCATCTTTGACAGTAGCAACGATAGTATCGCCAATATTTGCATATCTTCTTGTAGAGCCACCCATAACACGAATACAAAGGATTTCTTTTGCACCAGTGTTGTCGGCAACTTTCAGTCTTGTTTCCTGCTGAATCATACTGGTCTTCCTCCTTATTTCACTTTCTCTACAATCTCAACCAGTCTCCATCTTTTGTCCTTGGACAACGGTCTGGTCTCCATTACTTTAACGGTATCACCAATATTGCACTCATTATTTTCATCATGAGCCTTTAATTTATATGTTCTCTTCACGATTTTTTTGTAAAGAGGATGTTTTACATGGTCTTCAATAGCAACTACAATGGTCTTGTCCATCTTATTGCTGACAACCTTACCCACACGGGTTTTTCTCAGATTTCTTTCCACGATTGTTTCCTCCTATATTCACTATTTGGAAGCGTTAGCCTGCTCAGTGATTACTGTCTGGATTCTGGCAATATTTCTGCGAACCTCTTTGATTCGTCCGGTATTGTCTAATTGATTTGTTGCATTCTGAAATCTCAGATTGAAAAGTTCTTTCTTAGCAGCTACTAATTCTTCATTTAATTCAGAAGCTGATTTTGTTCTTAAATCTTCTACGAATTTATCAATTTTCACTGTTATCACCGCCTTCTAACTCTGCACGAGAAACTATTTTACATTTGCATGGTAACTTGTGCATTGCAAGACGCAACGCCTCACGAGCGATATCCTCGGATACACCTGCGATCTCGAACATTACACGACCTGGCTTAACAACTGCAACCCAGTACTCCAGAGCACCTTTTCCGGAACCCATACGAGTTTCTGCCGGTTTTGCTGTTACCGGTTTGTCTGGGAAAATCTTGATCCAAACTTTACCACCACGTTTGATATAACGAGTCATAGCAACACGGGCTGCCTCGATCTGATTTGATCTGATCCAGCAAGGCTCTGTAGCAACAAGGCCGAAATCACCGTAATTGATCTGGTTGCCTCTAAGTGCTTTGCCTCTCATGGAGCCACGGAATTGTTTACGACGTTTTACTCTTTTTGGCATTAACATTATTTATCGCTCCCTTCCTTAGTTCCTTTAGTCGGAAGTACCTCACCGTTGTAAACCCAAGCCTTTACGCCCACTTTTCCGTAGGTGGTGTCAGCTTCCGCAAAACCATAATCAATATCTGCACGAAGTGTCTGAAGCGGAATAGTACCTTCGCTGTAGAACTCTGTACGAGCCATATCAGCACCGCCAAGACGTCCGGATACGGATGTTTTGATACCTTTTGCTCCGGCCTTCATAGTTCTCTGCATTGTAGATTTCATTGCACGTCTGAAGGAGATACGGTTCTCAAGCTGTAATGCAATGTTCTCTGCTACTAACTGAGCATCTCTGTCAGGTCTCTTAACCTCTTTGATGTCAACGATTAATTTCTTTGTTGTGTATTTAGCAAGCTCTGCTTTAACTTTCTCGATCTCAGCTCCGCCTTTACCGATAACGATACCAGGTTTTGCTGTATAGATGATGATCTTTACTCTGTCAGATGCTCTCTCGATCTCAATCTTGGAAACACCTGCGCTGTATAATTTCTTTTTCAGGAAAGATCTGATATTGTAATCTTCTACCAGATAGTCTGCGAATTCGCCTTCAGCATACCATCTTGAATCCCAATCTTTGATAACACCGACTCTAAGGCCATGTGGGTTAACTTTCTGTCCCATGTTTTTCCTCCTTATCTTTCATCCAGCACGATGGTGATATGGCTTGTTCTCTTCTCGATTCTGTAAGCCCTACCCTGTGCTCTCGGCTGAATTCTCTTCATTGTAGGTCCTTTGTTTGCAAAGCACGCTGCAACATAGAGGTTGTCTGCGTTCATTCCGTTGTTATTCTCAGCATTTGCAACAGCTGACTCAAGCAGCTTCTTTACAACGCTGGAAGCGTATCTCGGATTATATGTCAGGATTCCAAGTGCTGTCTGCACATCTTTGCCACGGATTGCATCTAATACGTAGCAGGCTTTCTGAACAGAAATTCTTGCATAAGATAATTTTGCAGACGGCCTTGTCTCTCTATTACTCTCATTTCTGGCTCTCTTAATCTGGCTTCTATGTCCCTTTGCCATTTTTAAGTGCCTCCTTTCGTCTTATTCAATATAACATCTTATATCAGAACACCTTGGTCACTTAAATCGCCTTACGGTTCATTAAGTGTCCAGGTGAATAACACATTGTATGTGCTAACTAGCGAACGCCGGATTTCTTTTCGTCTTTACCGTGTCCTCTGTAAGTTCTTGTAACCACGAACTCGCCAAGCTTGTGTCCTACCATGTCCTCTGTAACGTATACCGGAACATGCTTTCTTCCGTCATGGACAGCAATTGTATGTCCAACGAAGGACGGGAAGATTGTGGAACGACGAGACCATGTTTTAATAACGGATTTATCATTTGCAGCATTTAAAGCATCGATCTTTTTCAGTAAGCTCTCATCTGCAAAAGGTCCTTTTTTCAGTGAACGAGACATTCTTAATCCTCCTTATTATTTTGATAAAGCTTTGCCATCGCGTCTTCTTACGATGAGCTTGTTGGACTGTTTGTTTTTCTTTCTGGTCTTCAGGCCGAGAGCCGGTTTACCCCAAGGAGTACACGGACCTGGACGTCCGATACCGGTCTTTCCTTCACCACCACCATGTGGATGGTCGTTAGGGTTCATGACAGAACCACGAACGGTAGGTCTGATACCCATGTTACGTTTACGTCCTGCTTTACCAATATTAATCAGATTGTGGTCTCCGTTTCCGATAACACCTACAGTAGCACGGCATACGATCGGAACCATTCTCATCTCGCCAGATGGAAGACGAAGAGTAGCATATTTTCCTTCTTTTGCCATTAACTGAGCACCGTTACCAGCAGAACGAACCATCTGTCCGCCCTTTCCAGGATGAAGCTCAATGTTATGAATCATAGTACCAACCGGGATCAGCTCTAATGGAAGGCAGTTACCAACACGAACCTCAGCTTCCGGACCATTCATGATCTTCTGACCAACCTTCAGTCCTTCCGGAGCAAGGATGTAAGCTTTCTCACCATCTGCATAGCAGATCAGTGCGATATTTGCTGTTCTGTTCGGATCATACTCGATAGTCTTAACAATTGCCGGAACACCATCTTTTCTTCTCTTGAAATCGATGATTCTATATTTTCTTCTGCTTCTGCCTCCGCGGTGTCTTACAGTAATTTTACCCTGATTGTTACGGCCGGCGCTTTTCTTTAAGGAAACAACCAATGATTTCTCTGGCTTTGCAGCAGTAATCTCAGAGAAGTCAGAACCGGTCATATGTCTTCTGGACGGTGTATATGGGTTATAACTCTTGATTCCCATTTCAGTTCTCCTTTCAAATTTGTTCTCACGCTTTTGAATGCGTATATCCGCGATGAACAGAGCGCCAAGGATTCATAAGAGGGAAGCCGTCATGCTTGCATGCAAGGCTGAGCTCTTATGAAGACTTGCAAGCGTGTAACGCGACTGAGGAAGCATAGCTTCCGAAGTGCGCCCGCACATCGCAACCTGTTAATTAAAGGCCTTCAAAAATCTCGATATCCTTGCTGTCCTCTGTAAGGGCAACGATAGCCTTTTTAGTCTTAGCTGTTTTTCCAACAACCATACCACGACGTCTTTTCTTACCGTCAAGGTTCATTGTATTTACAGCTTTAACCTTTGTTCCTTCAAACATTTTCTCCACAGCTTCTTTAATCTGTGTTTTATTTGCTTCCGGGTGTACTAAGAATGTGTACTTCTTTTCTCCCATAGCATTCATGGACTTTTCAGTAATCACAGGTTTCAGGATTACATCGTAATACTTAATGTCTGCCATTATGCGTACACCTCCTCGATTGTTGCTACAGCGTCTTTGGTAACAACTAATGCGCCGTGTTTCATAACATCGTATACATTGATTGTTCCCGGTGTAGCAGTCTGTACATCAGTGATGTTTCTTGCAGAAAGGATCACATTTTTGTCATCCTGTGCAGTAACAACAAGAGCTTTCTCTGCTTTCAGGTTTGTAAGAACCTTCTGCATTTCTTTTGTCTTGATCTGGTCAAGCTTCAGCTCGTCTACAACGATCAGCTTGTTATCCTGAACTTTGGAAGTAAGAGCGGATTTTAATGCAGCTCTTCTTTCCTTCTTATTGATCTTTACTTCATAATCTCTTGGAGTAGGAGCAAAAATAATTCCGCCGCCTGTCCACTGTGCTGCACGGATGGAACCCTGTCTTGCATGACCAGTTCCTTTCTGTCTCCATGGTTTTCTTCCACCGCCGCTTACTTCAGAACGTGTTTTAGCCTTCTGAGTACCCTGGCGTTTATTTGCAAGCTGGCGAACAACTGCAAGATGAACAAGATGCTCGTTGATCTCAACACCAAACACTGCATCATTCAGCTCCATTGTTCCAACTTCTTTGCCTTCCATATTATAAACAGTTACGTTTGCCATCTGTGTGCTCCTCCTTTCTCATTATAAGGACTTTACTGTCTCTTTGATTGTTACCAAAGATTTCTTAGGTCCTGGAACAGCACCCTTAACTAACAGTAAGTTATTCTCAGCATCTACACGTACGATCTCAAGGTTCTGAACTGTCACCTGCTCATGTCCCATATGTCCGGCCATGTGTTTTCCTTTGAAAACCTTGCTCGGATCAGAACAAGCACCATTTGAACCTGCATGGCGATGATACTTAGAACCATGAGCCATAGGTCCTCTGGACTGTCCGTGTCTCTTGATCGCGCCCTGGAAACCTTTACCTTTAGAAACAGCTGTTGCATCAATATGCTCACCTGCTGTAAAGATATCAGCTTTAATTTCCTGTCCTACTTCATATTCAGCTGCGTTGTCAAAATGGAACTCTTTCAGGAATCTCTTTACGTCAACGCCAGCTTTTGTAAAGTGGCCTTTCTCCGGCTTGTTAACCAGTTTCTCTCTGATCTCGCCAAAGCCAACCTGAACTGCTGCATATCCGTCGTTCTCCTCTGTCTTAACCTGAGTAACGACACATGGACCTGCCTGTAATACGGTTACAGGAATCAGCATTCCTTCATCGTTGAAGATCTGCGTCATTCCAACTTTTGTAGCTAAAATAGCTTTCTTCATTCTTTCTTCCTCCTATAGCGGATTACCCGGATAGGTAATCATATAATAAATAGCTAAATGCTCATGCATTTACATTAGGAAAGCAATGCGTTCAATTATTTTGTTTTCATCTTGATGTCGATGTGAACGCCTGCCGGCATCTCCAGTCTGGACAGTGCGTCTACTGTCTTCTGGGTAGGTGCTACGATATCGATCAGTCTCTTATGTGTTCTCTGCTCAAACTGTTCTCTGGAGTCTTTATATTTGTGAACAGCACGCAGGATTGTAACAACTTCCTTCTTAGTAGGAAGCGGTACCGGTCCGCTTACTGTTGCTCCATTCTTCTTTACAGTGTCGATAATTTTAGCTGCAGATGCATCTACTAACTGATGATCATAAGCTTTTAATGTGATTCTCATTACCTGATTTGCCATAAAAAAAGTCTCCTCCTATTCGTACTCACAATCAGTACGACAAGCGGCGACTGTACACATCTCCGTGTGTGTCCTAAGACATCTTTCCACACGCCCATCCCTAGATGGTCTTCTGAACTTGTACAGTGACTTGTCGTCAGTTTCCTAACTTGACATTCGCTCCACGGAAAACCTACCATGTGGTAGCAACCTCTCGCTTCATAGCTATCATGTCACAGCAAGTAACAGTATACACAATCTTATTTCTAATTGCAAGGCTTTTTCAAAAAAAATTGTATTTTTTCAAAAACAAGCAGTTGGAACATTATGGGATAATTTCCCATTATGTAATAAACGCCTGTGGAAATACTTTTGTACTTCCCAGGCGTTTTACTGTCCTCTTATACCAGGTAAAGGATCATTCTTCTTCGTCTTCATCCTCTTCTTCTGCAAAGATATCAGAATAATCAAGAAGTGTCACCTTTGTAATATCATCTCTTACGATCTCCGGCGAATCTCCTTCAGCCTTTGCTTTGTCAGCAAGCTGTGCAGCTGTCATTCTCGGAATTGCCATTCTTTTTAGCTTGACCGGTTTTTCAGGAATCTCTTCTTTCACCGACTCCTCCAAGGTATCGGGGATTTGGACTTTTTTTTTGTGTGTTACCACTTTCCTTGTCTCGTCCAGCTGCTGTTTTTTTTTGCGTACTGGCTGCTGATAATCATCTTCTGCAGTAGCGGCTGCAATCTCCTTTTTCAGGACTTCATGAGCTTCGCTGGTAGCTGTCTGAACCGCTTTCTCCGGACGTTCATCCTCTTCCTCGTCTGGATCGTCCTCTTCGATCTCATCAACAAAACCACCGGTACGTACTGTACGCTTCGGTTTCTTCTTGTTCTTTTTGCTTTCCGCTTTGATCTCACGCTCTTCTTCTCTCAAGAGGCGTTCTTTTTTCTTTTCTTCCAGCTTCAGTTCCTTTTTGGATTTCACATATCCCGGTTCTGTATCCTCTGGAAGATCTTCTTCCTTTGGATCCTTTTTCCAGAGCTCTGCGATCACGTACAAGATAATCAGGAAAAATACTGCAAGTGCCAGAATGATCAGCCCTTCAATACTCTGTGTGGCTACCATAAGATAACCAATCAGCGGAATTGTCACTACAACTTTCGGCATATATTCGCCAATAGAAAGATTCACAGGGGACTCTTCCAGGGCATCCGGATTCACTGCTGTGCCTGTGCCACTGGCAAGGTCAACGCTGGCAATATCATAACGCCATGCATTATCATCTTTCTGTGCAAGGATTCTGTCTCCCACTGTCATCTCAGATGACTTCACAGGGATCGCATATGTAACTGAACCCATAGGAAGATTGGATTCCTGGTCTGCATGATCGCGAATCTCTGTAGTTACTCCGAAAAACGGAGGTAATGCCAGTGCAAGTATACTTAATATGGTGCAGATCACCACAAAATGTACAATAAACTTCAGTACCTTTGACATTTTAAACATTCCTCTCTTTCATATGGCTTTAACATGCAAAGCACTGTATCTTACTGATTGCTCAGATATTTCTCAATGCTGTCCATCGCAGCTTCTTCATCCTCTCCATTTACATAAAGAGTGATCTCCTCACCTGTGTCCAACCCCAGTGTCATCATACCCATAATACTTTTGGCATTTACTTTTTTCTTGCCAATCTCTACATGAATCTCACTGTTGAACTGACTTGCCACCTGTACAAGCTGAGCAACAGGACGCGCCTCCAGACCAGTAGACAGATTAATGGTGATTGGTTTTTTGATCATAATAATTCCTCCTCGTCCCCCCTCAGTTCCTCCGCAATCATTGAAAGCTTTCTCAATCTGTGGTTTACACCTGACTTTCCCACCTGAGGGTTCAACATCATTCCTAATTCTTTTAATGTAGCCTCCGGATATTGCAGCCGCAGTCTGGCGATCTCCCCCAGGCCTTCACTCAGGCTTTCAAACCCGGCCTTTCTTTCGATCAGTCGTATATCCTCCACCTGCTTCACTGCTGCATTTACCGTTTTGTTAATATTCGCAGTCTCACAATTCACCTTACGGTTGACTGAATTACGCATTTCTTTCAGGATACGGATATTCTCCAGATCCATCAGTGCCACATTCGCCTCCATAACGGCCAGTATATCAACGATCTGCGCACCTTCTTTCACATAGACCACGTATGATTTCTTACGTAAAACGATCTTCGCATCAATATGAAAACTGCGGATGATCTCCTGCAACTGTTGTGCTTTTTCTTCATCAGGACAGACAATCTCGAAATGGTATCCTTTCTGTGGATCGCTGATGGAACCTGATGTAAGAAAAGCTCCCCGTATAAATGCACGCTTACAGCAGTTCCTCTGAAGGATCATTGTATTGCCAAGCTTAAGCGTACCATCGCTGCTTCCCTTCACAACAAGCTTCACAGCCTCAAGGATTTCCAGAGCCTGTTCCGTCTCCCGTGTGGTCACATGATAAACTCTACATCTCTTAAGATGTGCGCTCTCATGAACGGTAATATCTGTTTCTATATTAAATGTTTTTTGCAAAATTGTAAAGCACTTTCTTGCAACCCACTGATTTTCCGTCTGCACCCATAAAACCAGTTCCTGACCCTGGGTACACTTCAGTTTGCCGCATAACAGATACATCGCAGCCAGCTCTGCGATCTGGCAGTGCCTGGATGCTCCTGTACGCTTGGAAAGTTCTTCTTTCACCATCCCTGAAAAAGACATCTTCCCACTCCTTTTTATTTTTTAAGAAGCCGGTCCTTCTCTACATCCCTGTGTTCCAGGCGAAAACCGTACTCATTATTCTTGATCAGCCTGCTGTATAGTTCCCTTGCAATGGTAACAGAACGATGCTTGCCGCCTGTACATCCTATGGCGATTACCAGGCTTGTTTTTCCCTCCTGAACATAATTGGGAATCAGAAAGTTCACCATATCCTCCAGCTTTCCCATAAACCTTTTGGCAGTCTCATTGTCCATTACATAATTGAATACACTGTCATCAAGCCCTGTCATAGGCCGAAGTTCATCCACATAATAAGGGTTTGGAAGGAAGCGGACATCAAATACCAAATCAGCATCTGCCGGGATCCCGTATTTGAATCCAAAGGATAGGACAGAGATCATCATATTCTTGAATTCTTCATTGTCCACAAATATCTTGTCTATTTCCTGACGCAATTCCCTAGTAAGCAGGTGGCTGGTATCGATAATATAATCAGCTTTTCTGCGCAGGAACTCCATTTTCTTCCTTTCCAGACGGATCCCTTCATCGATCCGTCCGGACATTGCCAATGGATGACTCCTTCTTGTTTCTTTATATCGTTTCACAAGAACAGAATCCTCTGCATCCATAAAAAGTATTTCAAACTGATAACCTGCTTCCTGCATCTTATCCAGGATCAGTTCCAATTCTCCCATGGATCCGCTTCTTGCATCAATACCAAGCGCTACATTCTGTACATCCTCTCCGTGGATTTCCGGCATCAGTGATACAAACTTCTCAAGAAGCGGAATGGGCAGATTATCCACGCAGAAATATCTTGCATCCTCCAGCATTTTTAAGGCTGCTGTTTTCCCTGCGCCTGATACTCCTGTCACAATCACAAATCGCATTTTTTATCTCCTGTTAAAAAACTCCCAGAAATTTTACTTCCGGTTCAAGCTTTACATTGTATTTCTCGTAAACTGTTTTCTGCACATGTTCCATCAGCTCACATACATCCCTGGCTGTAGCACCCCCTGTATTGATCACAAAGCCACAGTGCTTTTCTGAAACCTGCGCTCCTCCATGGGTGTACCCCCGAAGGCCGCTGTCCATGATCAGCTTGCCTGCAAAATATCCTTCCGGACGCTTAAAAGTGCTGCCTGCACTTGGATATTCCAGCGGCTGTTTGCTGATCCTTCTCTGTGTCAGATCCTTCATTGTTTCCCGGATCTGATCCGGATCCCCTTTTTTCAGGGAAATCACTGCTTCGAGCACCATATATCCGGCTTCTTTGATCACACTGGTTCTATATCCCATTGCCAGCTTCCCGGCAGGGATACGACGGATCTGCCCTTCACTATCCAGTACAGTAGCTTCTTTTAGCACATCTTTCATTTCGCCTCCATAGGCCCCTGCATTCATCACCACAGCCCCGCCTAATGTACCAGGAATGCCTGCAGCAAATTCAAAGCCTGTAAGAGAAGCTGCTTTGGCTGCCTGGGCGATCCCTGAAAGGAGTGCTCCTGCCTGTGCACGGATGCAATCTTCCTCCACCTGGATCTGCGCCAGATTTCTGTATGTCTGAATGATCACGCCACGAAAACCACTGTCGCTTACCAGCAGATTACTTCCATTGCCCAGGATAAAATATGATTCTTGCTCCTGGATGCATATCTCACGGATCTTCTTTATTTCTTCTACTGTATTAGGAAGGAGAAAAAGATCTGCCGGCCCTCCGATCCGGAATGTTGTATGGCGGCTCATAGGCTCGTTTGTAAGCACCCTGTCATTTCCCAGCAGTTCTGTTAATTCTTCTATTAATCTCTGTTTCACAAAAAAATCCTCTATCTTTCTATTCAAGTACGCTGTCTATTTTACCATCTGATGAAAAAAAAGTACAGGATAACACATATTTTTTTCTTTTTTCCAAATACTATGATTACAGTGTTAAAAGGTCCGATCCACTTATGCTTATGCGAAAGCAGGTAAATGACCTTAAAACATGCTCAAGGAAGGAGCTTATATGTGGAATCAGTTATTGCTTATTATGATTGGTTTTTCCGCAGGCATTATAATTGCAGGCGGAGAAGTCGGCCTTCTCATCGGCCTTTCCATTATTCCCAGATATGCAGGGATCACCCATACCGGAAAACATATCTTATTATATGAAGATTCCATTCTTCTTGGAACTGTTCTGGGAAATCTTTTTTTCCTTTGGAAATGGCAGATTCCTGGCGGATTGCTCTTTCTCATTCTCTATGGTCTTTTCTCAGGACTTTTCCTCGGCGGCTGGATCATGGCATTAGCAGAAGTAGCAGACATTTTCCCTATCTTTGCAAGACGAGCCAGATTTTCAGAAGGTCTGCCCAAAGTGATCCTGTCCATTGCCCTGGGAAAAACCTTAGGATCTTTATTCTACTATTATAAAGAATGGTTCCCCTAATCTTAAGATCTGTAGGTCCTTACATTATAAATCATCTGCAGCAGGAGGTTGTTATGGATAATATGAACAAGCAGACTGAGCAAAAAGAATATGAGAAGTACGTAAAAGAAATCACTCCATCCCATAATCTTGGTATAAACATGGCAAAAGCCTTTCTTACCGGAGGGCTGATCTGTACGGCCGGGCAGGGGATTACAAATCTGTTCCTCTGGATGGGCAGTGATCTGGATGAGGCCCGGATCTGGTGTTCTGTTACCCTGGTTTTCATCAGTGTATTGCTTACCGGGTTAAATATTTACCCTAAGATTGGGAAATTTGGAGGCGCAGGAAGCCTGGTTCCTATCACCGGATTTGCAAATTCCGTGGCAGCACCTGCTATTGAATATAAAGCAGAAGGCCAGGTTTTTGGTATTGGCTGCAAAATCTTCACCATTGCAGGACCTGTGATCCTTTATGGCATTTTAAGTTCCTGGTGTCTTGGCATTATCTATTACATTTTAAAAATGATAGGAGTAGCATCATGAATATAACAGAAAATCAACAGACAGGCAAAGCAAGCATATCCTTCCACAGGCCTGTATTTATCCAGAGCTGTGCATCTGTTGCAGGAAAAAAAGAAGGAGAAGGTCCACTTGGTTCCTGCTTTGATCAGGTATGGGAAGACCCAATGTTTGGAATGGATACCTGGGAAGCCGCAGAAAGTACCATGCAGAAACAGGCCGCCTTTCTTGCTATCCAAAAGGCTGGTCTTAGTCCGCAAGATCTGCGGATGGTTTTTGCAGGTGATCTTCTTGCCCAGACTACTGCCTCCTCCTTCGGAATTGCCGATATGGGCATTCCCTTTTACGGACTTTTCGGTGCCTGTTCTACCATGGGTGAATCACTTTCCCTTGGCTCCATGGCTGTAGCAGCCGGTTATGGAGATCATGTTCTCTGTGCCACCTCCAGCCATTTTGCCAGTGCAGAAAAGGAATTTCGTTTTCCTTTAGGCTATGGCAATCAAAGACCTTTATCTGCCACCTGGACAGTTACAGGAAGCGGTGCCTGCATTCTTTCTTCTGCTCCACCAGCTGAAAAAAGCACTGTCATGCCTTCTCCTCTTCGTACCGGAAAAAGCTGTATACAAATCACCGGAATCACCACAGGAACCCTGGTGGATTATGGTTTTAAAGATTCCATGAATATGGGGGCCTGTATGGCACCTGCCGCCTGTCACACCATCTGCCAGAATTTGCTGGACTTTCATAGAAAGCCATCCGATTATGACCAGATCATCACCGGGGATCTGGGAGATGTAGGACAACATATTTTGCTGGATCTTCTCTTAAAAGAAAACATTGATATCCAAAGCCGTCATCAGGACTGCGGCCTTCTGATCTTTGATAATCCGTCCCAGGATACACATTCCGGTGGCAGCGGCTGTGGCTGTGCTGCAACTGTTCTTGCTGCCTATATCCTGCCAAAGCTTCTTTCCGGCGCATGGAAAAAAGTTCTTTTTGTTCCTACCGGAGCTCTTCTTTCCAAAACCACTTTTAATGAAGGCGATTCCATTCCAGGTATTGCCCATGGAGTTGTATTGGAGCATGTTTTTTTATAAAGCAAAAATCCCAAAGGAAAAAATAGATGGAGGTTATTATGGATTACCTGAATGCATTCTGGGTGGGTGGCCTAATCTGTGCCCTGGTCCAGATCCTACTGGATAAAACAAAACTGATGCCAGGAAGAGTAATGGTGCTTCTTGTATGTACTGGTACACTTCTGGGTGCACTTGGGCTTTATCAGCCCCTGCTGGATTATGCCGGGGCCGGAGCCGGAGTCCCCCTTCTTGGATTTGGAAACACATTATGGATAGGAATGAAAGAAGCTATTAATGAAAACGGCGTGCTTGGACTTTTCACGGGAGGCTTTACAGCCTGTGCTGCCGGCATTTCAGCAGCCCTGATTTTTTCCTATATTGCCAGTCTGATCTTTAAACCTAAAATGAAAGAGTAATTCAAGTCGAGCAACCAAAACAATGGAGGAAGAAATATGAGCGACACCCTTTATATCCAGACAGACGAAAACATGGAGGTGCATCACCCCCATGTTTATCTGCAAGATATCGTTAAGCTGTCTTGCAGCAATTCTAAAATTTTAAACAGACTTCGCGTACTGCCTGTGGCCAGCCTGGATCCCAAACGCCCTGGGCGATATGTTCTGTCAGCCATGGATCTGATCCGCGAAATCCAGAAAAAGGAACCAGATCTGGAGATTACTCTCATTGGAGAACCTTCCTTTATCATTACTTACCAAACGAAGTCCAACACCTCTCCTGCATGGTGCTGGTGTAAAGTGATCTTTGTCTGCCTGGCTTCCTTTTTCGGTGCCGCCTTCTCCATTATGACCTTTAACAATGATGTGGATGTACCTGCCCTTTTCCAGCAGATCACTGCACAGGTCACAGGCCAGGATGGCAGTTCCTTTCCTGCACTTGCTATCTCTTATTCCGTAGGCATAGGTCTTGGTGTATTATTTTTCTTCAATCACTTCGGTCATATCAAGCTGACAGATGATCCTACTCCCATGCAGGTGCAGATGCGGCTTTATGAAAATGATGTAAATACAACAATTATAGAGGATCAGGAACGGTGCTTTGACGCCTTTACAGCAGAAAATAAATGAAAATGCTGGCAGAACAGTGCTCCGGATTGAAGCTGCCCCATACTCATCCATTCTCCATTGATAGAAGTAGGCCTTCTGCCTCCTACTGCGGAATCTAAAATCAGATACTTCCCATCAGAGCTTCTGTACTTTGCAATTGCCAGATAATGCCCCGGTACAAGTGCAACAGCTGTACCGCCTTTTCTTAAATGTTTCTGTAATTCTGCAAAGGATCCTGTCAGGCCATCATACTTAAAGCGATATTTCTTTCCCCATTTCTCAGCCACATCTGGATACAGGGTATCAGCTGTGCCCGCATTGTAAAAATAGTGTCCTCTGGCAGCAGAAAAACGTGCCAGCCTCTCAGGAGGAATATAAGAACCATTTAATGCATAAATAGCATTCACAAGAGCCATCACACCGCATCCGGAAGTAGATATGGTTCTTGGGCCTATATTCCCATCTTTATAAACGGTTTTTCCATATTCCGGATCATATTGGGAATATACGACCGTAACTGTGCGAGTGGATTTTTTCTGAAAATTCCATGCCTGAGTCTGATCCAGTGCAGCCTCTGTAGTTTCTCCCTTCGCATTCAATGCCAGCTTACGGCTGTCAGTCAGCAGATAATAGAAATCGCCTTTTTTCTGGATGCACACTTGTCTGCTGTTATCCACCTGAAGGTATCCTTTTTTCACATTCTTAAGGGTATAAAGACCAGTTCCAATATACTTCACATCATAGGTGGTTTTCTTCAGTGTATCTGTGCCTACCAAAGCAGGACATAACGTATATCTGCCGTCTGCCAGAATCTGCCCTGTCCGCACTGCAAAATGGAACATGCTGCTTTTAAATCTGGATGTAGGGATCCATCCCAGATAATACTGTCTTTTTTTCTGGATCATTACCTGGGTCCATTGCCCCTTTTCCCCAACCTTAAGGCCACAGTCAGCCTGAGCTGCATGAATAAACCGCTGGGAGCTGCTGTTCTTTGGAACCTTATAAATATCTATACCGCCGGAAGGCCCTACGTACATGCCTTCTCTTTTACCGGATGGCTGCTGCAGAAAACAGCTGGCAGATGCATATCCCTTTTTTCTGGTTCCATCTTCTGCCTTATAAACCAGCTGCATGGTATTTCCAAAAAACTTGACAATCTTGTATTCTTTATAAGTACCCTTTCCTGCCACGCTTGTCATTTCATGGTCACTGTAAATGGGAAAAGCTTTCTTTGACAGCGGATAGGCATGAAGACAGGCGGAATCTGTAATCTCCGTAAAAGAAGCAGCCCTGACCTTCGCTGTTCCTAAAAGCATTAGAATCGTCAGGCCAATAATAAAAGCTGCCTGATACAGGGTGCTGATCTTTCTTTTCTTATTCATTACTCTTTCCCCTCTTAACCGGCTCAGAAGCCAATGATTCTTTTGCAAAGAACCATATAGCGTTGTCCATACTGTACTCTCTTAATACATACACCGCCTGTAGGATATACATATCCATAATGGCCGGAAGCATTCAGCATCATACCCTTTCCAATGTAGATTCCCACATGGCCAATGGCACCGCTTGTATCCTTATCCAGATAAAAAAGAAGATCGCCTACTTTCATCTTATTTAATTCTTCCTTAGTAAGAGGTGTATTCGTATTATGCCAGAAAATCTGTCTGGATACCCCCTCCAGCGTAATGGTATGATACCAGCTTGCAAGATTCCTTCCTGCCATCTGGAAGCATTTTCCCACAAAGCCAGAGCAGTCAATACCATCTGTCATGGACAGTCCTCCAAGTATAAAAGGTGTACCGAGATATTTCATACCTGTTTTGATAGCTTTATCAATAATACGGTTATTTGAGTACTTCTTTGCATTCAGGGACAGAAGCTTAAGCTGTCCCATTCGCACATATGCTGTTGCCTTCCTGCCTTTAGCATCCTTAAGATTATCCATATATACAGGAAGCCATGCATATTTCTTGTTCATTTTCAGTTTTTTTGTATTTACAACTACAGCATCTCCGAATCCCAGTACCCCATACTGCTGGGACTTTGGAGATGTACGTGCATATACCGGAACTCCTGTCTGTGACGGATTATATGCCAGTACGATCCTGCCCTTCTTTCCCTTTACAATGTAGGAATTCATGGTTCTTGAATAGGTTGTGGCTGCTGATACCTTTACTGGAACAAAGGTTCCTGCCAACATCGCCAGGATACAGATCAGAATGAAATTCCTGATCCCCCGCTTTGTTACTCTTTCTGTCATGTTGCAATATCCTCTCTTTCCTTTTCTATTTCTATGGTAAGTGAAATCCATTGTGTAAATTTCAGCTTATACCCCTTTTCTGTATTTCAGATGCCGTACAGATACGTTTATTATATCGAATCCCACGTTTAAACACAAGAATGATCCTACAAAATACACCCTTATTTTCCAAAAGGTTGCTATGCACTCCGTTCACAACAGCATTGCTGTCATAAGTGCTAGTGGCAGATGAAAAAAAATATGGCATAATGAAAGCGGAATAACCGTACAGACTCATAACTGGTCTGGATATCAAAGGAAGGAAGGTTGATCAAATGTTAAAAAAAATATTAGGGATCGTTCTCATCATTGCAGGATTGTTTTTTTTCGTAACAGCTATCAAAACAATTTTTGTGGATATTCCAAAGGCAAAATCCGCTCTGAAAGAAGTTGTTTATGTAGGAGACGAAGCTCTTCATGCCGAGAACGAAGGAAAAACGGTAATCGTATGTGGTGCGCTTGAATTGACGGAGCCCTCCTATGACGATGAACTGGGACTTGCGTTTGACAGCATTCGTATTTCACGTTCAAAACAGACTATGCGGCGAGACAAAAGCACCTCCAATTCAAAACAAACCTTAAAAAATTTAACTGACGAGGAAAAACGATATGGCGTTCTGAAATGGGGCACAACAACTTCGGAAAAGACTTATTCCGGTGAAGGTAAGATTGGCGATTATACACTTTCACAGGATTTTATTGATGCAATAAGATTGAATACAACCTGGGACCATTATGATGAAGCAGAGCTGAAAGCCGCCGGTTATGCTTATGTGCCAGACAGCAGCTTTACACAAAAAGATTTCATAGAGCCTCTGGCTCAGACACAGCGGGATGATGTCGAAAATGATGTTCGTTATTTTTATAGTGCTTCCGATTTCAAAACAGGAGACACTGTGACAGCACTTGGTATACAGGACGGTCAAACACTCAGAAGAGCGCCGGAGGTTACAGATAATCTGCAAAAAGGTGCACTGGATCGAGAAACAGCCATTAAACAGGGAGGTGCACCTGGGATTGGAGCATCTATTTTTTCAATTGTTTTTTCGCTTCTGCTTCTGGCAGGCGGTGCAATTATGTTTACAAAAAGCAAATAGTTTTCCCTTGCATTCCTCTCCTAAATATGCTATACTCATGCCCGTTGAAAAGCCCATAAAAATAAGGTCTTAAGCGGCTTTTCCGCCGATTCCCGGCGCTAAATGAATCGAGTGTTCGTGACCTTCCACTCGTAAAACAAAACTAAAGGAGACAAAAGAATATGAAAAACAAAAGTACCCTGTTTCTGGTACAGGCGGCACTGATCGGTGCCATCTATGTAGTACTTACCCTTGTGTTTGCACCCTTCAGCTATGGAGAAGTCCAGGTACGTATCTCAGAAGCACTGACCATCCTTCCTTATTTTACACCGGCGGCAATCCCCGGATTATTTGTAGGATGTATCATTGCCAATATCCTGGGCGGCTGTATCCCGGTAGACATCATCTTCGGAAGCATTGCCACACTGCTGGGCGCAGTTTTTACTTACAAGCTGCGTAATTCCAGTCGGTTCCTTGCCCCGCTTCCACCTATCATCTCCAATACAGTGATCGTGCCTTTCGTACTTCACTATGGATACGGCATTAATCTTCCTATCCCATTGATGATGCTGACTGTAGGTGCTGGCGAGATCGTTTCCTGCGGTATCTTTGGGCTGATCCTTCATAGTGCTCTTTCCAAATTCCGCGGTTCCATCTTCTCAGGTTCCAAAACAGCAGCCAGATAAGCAAGTTTACGCTTATGTTATATTAGACGGACTTACCTCTTGTTCAGAGATAAGCCCGTCTTTTTCAAATTAACTCCTTAAGCCGGTTCAGAATCCGCTTTTCCAGTCTGGAGACCTGCACCTGGGAAATCCCCAGTTCTGCTGCCACTTCCATCTGTGTCATATCCCTAAAATACCGCATACAGATCAGCTGCCTTTCTCTCTTATCCAGATGTGCCAGAAGTTCTTCCAGTAAAATCCGATTCAACAGCTTTTCCTGCGGGTTTTCCTTATGCGCCAGCTTTTCTGACAGTGAAATTTCACTGTTTTCTCCCTGATAAACAGACTTTTGAAGGGACTCCACCTCTGCCGCAGCCTCCATAGTCATCACAAGATCTTCCACAGGCATTTCCAAAGCCTTCGACAGTTCCGTGATCATAGGCTCCCTGCCCAGGGAATATTCCAATTCTTCTCTCTTTTTATATATACGATAATAATTTTCTTTCAAAGAACGGCTCACCTTCAAAAGACCATCATCCCTCAGATATCGTTTGATTTCACCTGCGATCATAGGTACTGCGTAAGTGGAAAACCGCACATCAAAAGAAAGATCAAATTTGTCCACTGCCTTTATAAGCCCGATACTGCCAATCTGGATCAGATCCTCCATGTCCACGCCCCGCCCCACAAAACGCTTTGCCACACTATAAACAAGTCCTGCATTTTCCTCAACTAATGTATCTCTTGCCGCTTTATCACCCTGGTGCGCACGCCCGATCAGGGCAAGAGTATGGTCCATGTTACCTCCCTATGATTTTTTTCATGTGCACGATTGTGCCTTTTCCAACCTCTGATTCCACAGTCACCTGATCCATAAAGGCTTCCATGAATGTAAATCCCATACCGGATCTGTCCTTGTCCGGCCGTGTAGTGTACAAAGGCTCCATGGCCTTTTCAATATTTTCGATCCCTGCTCCTTCATCTGCAATATCAATCTGGATCTCCTGTCCCTGCCTTCTACAGGTCATATGGATCTTATGTATTTCTCCTTCATAACCATGTATGATACAGTTAGTAACAGCTTCTGAAACTGCAGTTTTCAGATCTGACACCTCTTCCAGCGTAGGATTCAACTGTGTGCAAAATGCTGCTGCAGCTATCCTTGCCAACCCTTCATTTACAGGACGGCTTTCAAAGATCATTGTCATTTCATTGGTATCCTCCATAATATGCTCCCTTCCCTTAACAGATAAATTTATGGACTCCAGACAGATGAAGCAGTTTTTCCACATAACTGCTTACATTCACTGCCTTTATACACCCTTTTCCCATTCCAAGCGCCCGATATCGTCCCATGATCAGTCCGATTCCGGAACTATCCATAAATGTGGTCTCTTCAAAATCAAAGATAATGGTCTTAATATATGTCTGTCCCATAATCCGGTCTGTTTCTTTCCGGATCAGATCCGATGCAGGATGATCCAGTTCTTCTGGCAGTCTCACTGTCAGACTGGTACCCTGAATATAAATTGCAGCTCCCATCACCACTCCCCCTTATATTCAATATTCCCCCTCAATGTTACAAAAAAAGAGGGGCTGCTGTCATAGACAACAACTCCCCCTGCTTCGAGGTTTCTCTGTTAAAAAGTCCCATCTTCACTACTGCCGGATCCGTTTTCGTCACTGCTTGCAGATCCGCTTTCGCTATTGCCATCCTCTTGACTTTCGGAAGTAACTCCGGTCACACCAAGGCTTCCACACATAGCACTGTAAACATTCTTCATGTCATCTGTCAGATACTCCTCATTCACATTCTGAAGATCCTCTGCAGCTACATCATAGCTCTCCTGCACATATGCAGTATATGCTTTGAAAAGAGCTTCATAGGTCTGGCTCTTTTTCTTTTCTTCCTCCATCTGCTGAGTGATCTGCAGAGCTGTGTCGTCAGATTCCTTTGCTTCACCCTGGGCTTTAGAAAGCTCGGCCCCTTGACTGGATAAAGATTCGCTGTAATTGATCAGCTGCTGGTTGGCTTCCCGATATATTCCCTGTTTGATAGCAGGTACGGCCAAAAGCCAGAATGCCAGTGCACCGGCCCCAATACCAAGCATCAAAGTAAAAAACAGGGAAATCCTTGAGTTTTCACGATATGCAGGCGGCTGTACCACCATGCCTTCTATACCGTTATCTTCACCCTGTTCAGATTTAGTTCTGCCAAACAGTCCCTTTTTCTGCTTTTCCAGCCTGGTAGTAACGCCAGTCTGCTCATCCACTTCCCTCAGAAAACGGAGTGTGGTAGTATTGGTTTTATCGATCCTGGCTGCCTTTCGCAAGATCCGTCTTGCCTTTCCCCATTCATGATTCTTCATCTGGATCAGTGCAAGCAAATGATACCCCTTGATCAGCTTGGAATTCTGTGCAAGGATCTTTCGAAGCTGTATTGCAGCCATATCTTCATGCCCTTCCCTGCAAAGTGCTAGGGCATTGTTGTATTTACGGATCGTTTCATTAATGGCATCCAGCTTATTGGAATTGGCCTGAAGACGGTTAATGTACTCATTAGCCAGATTCTTGGTAGGCTTCAGATTCTTGCTGATCACCCATTCACTTAATGCAGCAACAACCTCGCCGGTTTCAAAATAAACAAGTCCAAGAAGATTTCTTGCCTGAATATTTCTTTTGTCATAAGTAAGACTTTGTTTCAAACAATTAATGGCTCCTGACAGATCCCGGATACTGGCTTTTTCAAGTCCCTGATTATAGTAGAATTTTGACAGATAGTCCACCTTCTTCTGTATCAGAACATTGCATCCACAATTAGGACAGTAATCCAGATCCTTGTCTGCCAGAAATGCGCCGCAATTCATGCAGTTCATCAGTATCTCCTTACGGTTATTTCATGCGGCGGCCGCTTTTTGCTTCCCGCAGCATCTCCTGTAAAATGTCCAGGATATCAGTGAGTTCTCTGTCATATATGGCACTTTCTGCATCTGTTACATCCAGACACGGTTCAAACTTCTTCAGTTCTTCTTCGTAATCGATCATGCTTTTCTCCTTGCGATTGCTGCTTTAATCTTTCCTACAAGATATAAAGATCCTACACAGAACAGCATTCCGTCTTCTCCCTTTGCCTTTAAGGCAAGTTCCAGAGCCTTTGCCACTTCTGGATCAGCCTCTACAGAGGCACAGCCCTCCCGTGTGAAGATCTCTTTTAATTCCTCTTCCGGAACTTCCCGATAACCACCTACCTGGGTAACAACCACATGTCTGAAACGGATCTGACTGCAAATGGTATGGATCATATCTTTGTAATCTTTATCATTTACTGCTGAAAACAGAAGTGTAAGCGGATATTCCTGCTGAAAATGCGCTGCAGTCTCCACAAACTTGGCTACTCCGTCTTCATTATGTGCTCCATCAACGATCACTCCTGGCAAGATCGTCTCCATCCTGCCCTGCCATCTGGTGGCGCTCATTCCTTTTCGCACATGCTCAATAGCTACCGGAATCTGATCCTGTAAAACCTCCATAGTTTTTAATGCCAGCATGGCATTCATAACCTGATACTTTGCAATAAAAGGAATATGAAATTCCTGATGATCCTTACCATAATACTGATTTTTCAAAGAAAAATCAATCCCTGAAGCTGTATTGGAAAGAATCTGCGCATCCTCCTTTTTTACTTCGTAAAAGGGACTGTGAAGCTCTCTGGCATGTGCACGGATCACCTCTGCAGCTGATGGGTCATTGCCATCAAAGATCACCGGCACTCCCGGGACAATGATCCCAGCCTTTTCCCCTGCGATCTTAGCTACTGTATCCCCAAGGTACTGCATATGATCCAGACTGATGGATGTGATCACACATGCTGCCGGATCTTCAATGGCTGTGGTAGCATCCAGCCTGCCTCCAAGGCCAGTCTCCAAAGTCACATAATCTACTCCAGCCTGTGCAAAGATCACCATGCCCATAAGGAATAGCATCTCAAAGTAAGTAGGATGATAGCTGCCCTCTGCCACCAGTTCATCTGCCAGTGCTTTCACCTTCTGGAAAGCAGCCAGAAACGTATCGTTATCAATATTTACTTCATTAATCTGAAACCGTTCATTAATCTCTACCAAATGAGGAGAAGTAAATAATCCACAGGAATATCCGGATTCCCGGAGAATGGATGTAAGAAATGCACAGGTACTGCCCTTTCCATTGGTACCTGCAACATGAATCACTTTAAAATGATTCTGTGGATTTCCCAGCCTTGCAAGGCATTCCTTGGTATGATCCAGACTGTTCTTTTTTGTAAACTTAGGTGTTTCTTCAATATAGGCCACTGCTTGTTCGTAATTCATAAAAAAATTCACCACTTTTATCTAATGTATTCGCAACCCTTTTGGTTACTCTACCATTATATAATAGTGGTGAAAGATGTCCATACCCAATCGTAACAATTTATCCGACAAGATGTTACGATTGGATAAAACACTATTCGTAGCTGTTCAGTACCCTTGCGAGATATTGCCTTCTGAACAGTTAACATTATTCCTCTTTTTCAAGTTTCCACGGATTCTTGTCATACAATGCATAAACCGCACGGTCATAACTCTTGCTTAATGCCTTTCTTGTGGAACTGTTGCTTCGCTGTACAACAGAAAGCCGGTCAAAGTCCTTCAGCTCCGTACCTGTGATCACCAGAGTAGTAGGACTTACATAAACCGTATCATACCATTCTCCATTTAGTTTTACCTGGCTGGAAGGTGTGAAATTGGTTCCCTGGATATAATAGGTATAATCCGAATCTGATACAAGACGGATGGAATCCAGTGTTGCATCATAGAGTCCCATACGCATCTTTGTTCTCTGGAAAGGATTCTCTCCCTGGTATGCGTAACGATCTCCATAAAGCAGATCATATTGTAGGGTTTCCAAATCTACCTGATAATTCTTTGTATTTCTTCTTGCCTGATGATAACGGAAAATCGTTCCATCATGGATACCTACCCGATCCATCACCTCTGCTGCGATCTGATAAGATGCCAGGTTTTCATTCTTTTTCTGAAGCCCCATATTATCCCAGATCACATATTCTGTCTGAAACAGATATTTGTTTTTCAAATCTTCCACTGTCAGTCCCATGGTTGGAAGATGATCCCCATACATTACAAGTACCACATCCTCCGGATAGTCAGCCAGTGTGTCCACCAGATTTTTTACAAAATTATCCATCTCATGGATCTCGTTTACATAGTATTCCCACTTATAATTCAATTCTTCTGTAGGTGCACCGGAAACTGTAATCTGTGGATCCTCCAATATCGGTTCATCTGGATAATCTCCATGTCCCTGCACCGAAATGGTATATACATAATCCGGTTCTTCTGTAGAATCCAGACATTTCACGATTTCATCGGTCAGAACACTGTCCTTTACCCATCCCAGAGGATTTTTCAGATTCTCACCAGCCATATATTCTTCTGAGGTAAACGTATCGAACCCAAGGTTGGGGAAAATAGTCCTTCTTCCATAAAAATTGGATTCATTGTTATGGACAGCATGGGTGGAATATCCAAGATTTTTCAGCACATAGGGCGCACTCTCGCAAGTGGTTTCCTTCAGGATACTTTTATATGGATACTCCCCTGGACCGAAATAATGAAGGCTCATCCCTGTAATTGTCTCAAACTCTGTATTGGCAGTACCTGCCCCAACAGACGGAACCTTGTAATACCCGGAAGAATAGTTTTTCATCAGCTTTCGGAACGTAGGAATAGGATCCTCAGAAATATCCAGATAATTTACAAGTGTAGGATCAAAAAATGATTCCAGTTGCAAAAAAAGGATATTCGGTTTTTTATCTTCCTTAGTTACCGGAAGGTTCTCCTCTGTCTTTTCGATCCTTTCGATCTCAGACTCAGAATAATCTCGCGGACTTTTAATACCTGTATTAAAGATTGTAGTCGCAAGACAATATGGATATCCATAATCCTCATATGCAAATGCTATATTTCCAAAATAATTGGAAAGTATCCTTTTCTCAAGGGCAAGCTGTGTAATACCTCCAAAAGCAGCAATTCCTGCCAGGATCAGCGGGATCACGTATCTGTACCGGATCTTCTTTTTGTATTTCGGTCCCTTGATAAGCAATATCAGAAGCCCGATCAGCACAAGTCCGATCAGGATGCAGCCCAGAACCACCCCATAAGCAGGCAGATACTTCTGCATAATGGATAATCCATCGGTAAGCATATGCAGATCCGGCCCTGTAAATGGCGTAACCCTGTTCATCAGCAGAATCCCATTTACAAGTCCAAGAAACAGCCAGAATGCCGATACCAATACACGCCAGAAAAATCTTCTGTGAAACAGATAAACGATAAGCATTGTTGTGAAAATAAAAGCTGTATTGTATACAAAAACCAGTGGCTTGCCTGTCATATACTGCCATGCTTCTGCAATAGAATGACGGCTGATGGCTTCAATAATAAAATAAAGCACCGCACACCACAATGCCTGTAAAACAGGCGATATCTTATTACACACATCACTTATTTTCATCTTTGTGCAAAATTTGCCCGTTTTCATGAAAACGCTCCTTTTTATTTCTTTAACTGTTCAAGCTGTGTGATTACTTTTTCTTTCATTTCTTTATATTTTGCCAGTTTTGCTTTTTCAGCATCAACCTTGTCAGCTGGTGCTTTATTTACAAAATTAGGATTGCTGAGCATTCCATCACAGCGGGCGATCTCTTTGGTAAGACGATCCTGCTCTTTTGTAAGGCGTTCAATTTCTTTTTCCCTGTCGATCAGATCTTCCAGTGGCAGATATACAACTGCATTGGATACGACTACCGAAACTGCATCCTCACCAATACCATCTTTATTGTCCTGTACATGGATCTGACTTGCATAGGCAAGATTAATAAAGGATCTGTTGCTCTTTTCATACATCTGGCAGATCTTCTCATCCTTACCCACGATGTACAAATGCGTCTTACGGTTCTGAGGAACATTCATGCTGTTTCTGGTATTACGGATACCTTTCACTACTTCTTTGAAGCTTTCCACAGCGAGCTCTGCTTCCGGGAAATTCCATTCGTCTTTATATACCGGCCAGTCTGAGATCATGATGGATTCTTCTTCTGGAAGAAGTGTACAGTAAATCTCTTCAGTAATAAATGGCATAAACGGATGAAGCAGCTTCAAGCCCTGGGTCAATGCGGTACGCAGGGTCCACAATGCTTCACCTGCTGCCTTGGGATCTTCCTGGGCTTTCCAGAGGCGTACCTTTGCAATTTCAATATACCAGTCACAAAGTTCATCCCACAGGAAATCATAAACTTTCTGTACTGCAATTCCCAGTTCATACTTATCCATATTCTCTGTTACATCTTTGATCACTGTATTCAGCTTGGAGAGGATCCACTTGTCTTCTGCACAAAGACCATTCAAATCTTCTGGCTCAGTAACAGTCTTGCCTTCCAGGTTCATCATAATGAAACGGGAAGCATTCCAAATCTTATTGGCAAAATTACGGCTGGATTCTACACGTTCCCAGTAGAAACGCATATCATTTCCAGGTGCATTTCCTGTGATCAGAGTAAGACGCAGGGCGTCTGCACCGTATTTGTCGATCACTTCCAGAGGATCGATACCATTGCCAAGAGATTTACTCATCTTACGTCCCTGGGAATCCCTTACCAGCCCATGGATCAGCACATGATGGAAAGGTGCCTTTCCTGTCTGCTCAAGAGCAGAAAATACCATACGGATCACCCAGAAGAAAATAATATCATAACCTGTTACAAGTACATCTGTAGGATAGAAATATTCCAGTTCCGGTGTTTTTTCCGGCCATCCAAGTGTAGAGAAAGGCCACAGTGCAGAACTGAACCATGTATCCAGTGTATCCTCATCCTGATGGAAATGAGTACCGCCACATTTAGGGCAGATTTTTGGCATTTCCCTTGCTACAACCGTTTCCTTACAGTCATCACAGTAATAAGCAGGAATCCTGTGTCCCCACCAGAGCTGTCTGGAAATACACCAGTCTCGGATATTCTCCAGCCAATGGAGGTAAGTTTTGTCAAAACGTGCAGGTACAAATTCCAGATCTCCGTCATCCAGGGCTTTGATCGCAGCCTTTGCCATCTCATCCATCTTAACAAACCACTGGGGTTTGATCATAGGCTCTACAGTAGTGCCGCACCGGTCATGGGTACCAACACTGTGATTATGAGGAACCACCTTCACCAGAAGACCCAGCTTATCCAGATCTTCAACCATAGCCTTTCTCGCCTCATAACGATCCATGCCGGCATATTTGCCTCCAAGCTCATTGATGGTAGCGTCATCATTCAGGATATTGATCTCCTGAAGATTGTGGCGGCGCCCCACCTCAAAATCGTTAGGGTCATGAGCCGGTGTGATCTTCACACATCCTGTACCAAATTCTTTATCTACGTATTCATCTGCGATCACCGGGATCTGTCTGCCTGTAAGGGGAAGCTCCAGCATTTTCCCAACCAGGTCCTTATATCTTTCGTCTTCCGGATTCACTGCCACTGCTGTATCTCCCAGAAGTGTTTCCGGACGGGTAGTTGCGATCTCTACAAATCTTCCTTCTTCTCCAACGATAGGATAATTGATATGCCAGAAAAATCCATCCTGATCCTCATGCTCTACCTCTGCGTCTGAAATAGAAGTCTGGCAGACAGGACACCAGTTGATGATCCTGGAGCCTTTGTAAATATACCCTTTCTCATACAGTTTGATAAAGACTTCCTGTACTGCTCTGGAGCAGCCTTCATCCATGGTAAAGCGCTCACGCTCCCAATCAGCTGAAGCGCCAAGCTTCTTTAACTGATTAATGATCTTTCCACCGTACTCTTCTTTCCATTCCCATGCATATTTCAGGAATTCTTCACGGCCGATAGCATTTTTGTCAATGCCTTCTTTTTTCAGCTTTTCTGTTACCTTAACCTCTGTAGCAATAGCCGCATGATCAGTACCTGGCTGCCATAATGCTTCGTAACCTTCCATCCTCTTGAAACGGATCAGGATATCCTGCATGGTTTCATCCAGGGCATGTCCCATGTGCAGCTGTCCGGTTACATTTGGCGGCGGCATCACAATAGTAAACGGCTTCTTGTCCGGATTTACTTTTGCGTGGAAATATCCGTTATCCATCCATTTCTTATACAGACGATCCTCAATACCTTTTGGATCATATGTTTTTGCAAGCTCTTTGCTCATTTCATTTTCCTCCAAAATTTACGCCCCCCACACAGATGTGTGAAGGGCGATGTCATGCAGTACCACCTTTTATCAGTTGATACGGCCCTTTTCTTTGCCTTTACTATGAAAACTACTATAATTGTAAATCCATTTCTTGTCAAGATTTTTATGGGATATTACCTGTTACGATTCACAGGCAGCTGCAAGCAGGGTAAACAGTGATCTGCGTCCTTTTAAGCAGCAACCCACCTTTATATTCCTTTTTATTCCACACTTTTCAAAGATTCCACCATATTGATCTTCTTCAGCTTGAAATGCATGGTAAAGTTTACAAACAGGGAAAATCCACAGGTGATAAGCCCGCTGTAAAGGAAGCTTATCGGATTGATATTCCTGCCAAACATAACTGCGTCTACTTCCACAGTAGTAATCACATACCTGTGCAGGAAAATCCCGAAAAGCACTCCCGCCAGCACTCCTGCCACTGTCAGCAGGATATTCTCTCTGAATACATATTGAGACACCTCCTGATCATAAAAGCCCAACACCTTTAAGGTAGCAAGTTCCCTTTGCCGCTCCGTAATATTAATATTATTCAGATTGTAAAGAACAACAAAGGCAAGCATACCGGCTGAAATGATCAACACAAGGATCACTGCATCCAGGGACGTAAGCATTCTTTCCAGCTGTCCTGCCAGACTGCTTGTATAACTGATACTTAAAACACCAGGCAGTGTAAGCAGCTGCTGGCCTATAGCTTCCAGATCATCCTTATATTCTTCTTTCATAGTAAAAAACAAATTTTTGTAATCCGGTTTCTGTTGAAATACTGACTCATATAAAGAGGGGGAAATATATACATAATGAGCCATATAATTCTCTGTGATGATTTCCACCGGAACCTGATACTCCTGCCCGGACATTTTCAAAGTGATGGCATCTCCTGCCTTCAGGCCTAGCAGATCCGCTGTTTTCTCACAGATCGCTGCACCTTTATCAGAAAGCAGATACTTCTCCTTTGTGATCCGGTTCTGCAAGGTCACATCCTTCTTAAAGCTCTCCATATCCTCAGGTACAACAACGTAAACACTCAGATTAGAAGAGCCTCTTGGTGCATTCATTTTGGTAAACTGAACAGACGTACAATGATCCACCTTTTGATTATCCTTAAGGAACTGTACCACTTCTTTTCTCTGTTCCTCGTCTGCATCCTCATCCTCAATCACATTACCCTCATAGTGCTGCAGATCCCGGTACTGGATCACTGCAATATTCATAATGGAATCCCGTAATCCAAATCCTACCAGCATCAGCCCCATACTTCCTGCAATTCCAAAAACCGTCATAAAAAGGCGTTTCTTATATCGGAATAGATTCCGGAGTGTGGATTTCCAGGTAAAGTTTAAATGCTTCCACAAAAATGTGATCCGCTCTGCCAGAATGCGTTTGCCTTCCTTTGGTGCAGGAGGACGCATCAATGAGGCCGGTGTTTCCCGCAGTTCCCGCACACAGGCAAACATTGTGGCTCCTACTGTACATATAATAGAAGCCCCTGATGCGATCAAGGTATATTTCATTTCATAATTAATACACAGAGTATCAGAAACATTGTGATACATAATCCCATAAGAGGTGATCACAACATATGGAATGATTTTTTCTCCTACCAGAAATCCCAGGATACTTCCTCCGATCGTGGCCAAAAGTGCATAACAGATGTATTTGGCTGCAACGGCTGCTTTTCCGTATCCTAAAGCCTTCATGGTCCCGATCTGGGTCCTTTGCTCCTCTACCATCCTGGTCATAGTAGTAAGGCTGATCAAAGCTGCTACCAGGAAAAAGATCACAGGGAACACCTTGCCGATATTCCGGATACGATCTGCATTATCTCCGTAATCTGAATACTCTGGCAAATCATTTCTGTCTGTAACCGTCCATGTAGGAACCTTCAGATCTGCCAACTCTTTTTTGGCATCTTCCAGCTTCTGCTGGTTGTCGGCCAGTTCCTTTCTTACTTTTTCCTCAGACTCCTGATACTCCTTTTCACCGTCTGCCAGGTCTTTTTCTCCATCCTCCAGCTCCTGTTTGGAATCTTTCAGCTTCTGCTCATTTTCCTGGAGTTCTTTTTGTCCATCTATCAGCTTCTGACGATTTTCTTCTAATTCCTGTTCTCCACTTTGCAGCTTTTCTGTATTTTGGGAAATCTGGCTCCTGGCCTGGGCAAGCTTTCCTGCATTTGCATCTATCTCCTGCTGCCCCTTTTGCGCCTGCTCCTGTCCTTTTTGAATCTGTTCTTTTCCTTTATCCAGTTCTTTCTGGGCTTTATCCAGTTGTTTTTTTGCATCTGCCAGCTTTTTTTCCTGCTGCTTTAGTTCTTCTCTGCCCTGATCGATCTGCTCCTGTCCTTTTTGGATCTGTTCCTGGGCATCATTTAACTGGCCTTCTTTTTCGTCCAGCTGCGCAAGACCTCCGTTTATCTGTCCCACAGAGCTTTCCAGCTGTGTCCTGGTTGCAGCCAGCTGCTGTCCTTGTCCTGTCAATTCTGTTTCTGACTGTTGGATCTGTGCAGTAAGGCCCTGGATCTGTGCAGTAAAACCTGCGATCTGTGCCTGCAGCCCAGCCAGTTCCTCCTGGGATACCTCTCCTGAAGCAGTGCCTGCATCATAGCTTGCTTGAAGGGAATCTCTTTCCGTGATCAGTGCTGTCAG
The DNA here is from genome assembly GCF_013304385.1 of Blautia glucerasea. GTDB lineage: Bacteria > Bacillota > Clostridia > Lachnospirales > Lachnospiraceae > Blautia_A > Blautia_A ammoniilytica. The sequence continues at coordinate 48,068 of NZ_JAAITU010000006.1, read as the reverse complement.
CTGCCCCTTTGCCAGATCCAGTGCAGCCTTTCCCTGGGCAAGCTGCTGCTCTCCTGTTTCTACTTGAGAAAGCCCTTCCTGGCACTGCAAAAGTTGTTCCTGCAGCTGCTGTCTTTGCTGTTGGATCTGTTCTTTTCCCTGGCTTACCTGTCCTGCCCTTGCGTCCAGATCACTTTGGCTTTGTTCCAATTTCTGTCTGGCTTCTGTAAGTTTTAACACACCGGCTTCATATTCCTGTCTGGAAGCCTGTAGTTTTTCCAGTCCATCCTCCAGTTTCTGCTGGTTCTTTTCAATCTCTTTATTGCCATTATCCAGCTGCTGCTGTGCCTGGGAAAGCTGCTGCTCGCCCTGTTGTACCTGCTGGGTTGCCTGGGAAAGCTGTTGTCTGGCATCTTCCAGCTTTTCTGTTCCTTCTTCCAGCTGCTTCTGTCCATCCTTTAACTGTCCCTTTGCATCTTCAATAGCTTTTACACCATCTTCATATTCTTTCTGTCCATCTGTTAGCTTTTTCCTGCCATCGATCAGCTGCTGCCTGGCATCTGCCAGTTTTTCTTCTGCTTCTCGCCTGCCATCTGCCAGTTCCTGCTCGCCGTCAGTGATTTCTTTTTGTGCATCTGCAGTTACCTGCTGATAACGTGCTTCACATCTTACATCCTGTATCCCTTCCACCTTGCTTTTGATCTTACGGATCAGGATATCATAAGCATCTGTATAGCTGACCACATCTTTGGCACCGTGTACCAGAAGATAGATCTGCGTATATACTTCCTGGTCAAAATCCTCAGGCAATATAAATGCAAATCCGTTCACCTCTCCTGTACCAAGAGTTGTATTACCACGGTTAAAAGAAATATAAAGGGGACTTTTCCCTATAGCTGTCACAGTATAGCTGTGCCTTCCAAGAAACGAACTGTCTTCCTGCTCCCGAAGAACGATCTGATCTCCTGGCTTATACCCATGAGCATTGGCATAAGTATCATCAAGAAACAGTTCTCCAGATTTCTGCGGCAATCTTCCCTCTGTAACTGTCAGCTGGTTCACCCGTTTGGTCAATGACTCAATATGTAATACCGTCTGTTTTTCATTCTCGCCACAGGTAACATCTGTAAAATAAGCACCTTCCGCATCCTCAATGCCATCGATCTCCCTTAATGCATCTTCATCCTCACTGGTAAGCCCAAGTGTGCTTACTACCTTCAGGTCCATCAGGCTGTTTCCATCATAATATGCATCTCCTGAATATCGCATGTCCGGTGAGGAAGCCTGTATCCCGGAAAAGAAAGCCACCCCAAGGGCTACAATGAAAAAGATGGAAAGAAACCTGGCTTTGCTTCTGCGGATCTCCATCCAGAACTCTTTATGTATTGCTTTCATCTTTTTCACCTACCACTCAATTTCTTCCACTGGCGTGGGGTGTGCATTCTGTGTCATTTTGGATACTTTTCCATTCTTAATCCTGATCACCCGGTCTGCCATGGGAGTAAGTGCAGAGTTATGCGTGATCACGATCACCGTCATATTTTTTTCCCTGCACATGTCCTGAAGCAGTTTCAGGATCGCCTTACCGGTCTGATAATCCAAAGCACCGGTGGGCTCATCACACAGCATCATCTTTGGATTCTTTGCCATGGCTCTTGCAATGGAAACACGTTGCTGCTCTCCTCCTGAAAGCTGGGCCGGAAAATTGCCAAGCCTGTCCCCAAGTCCTACTTCTTCCAATACCTGAGCCGCATCCAGCGGATCCTTACAAATCTGCGCTGCCAGCTCCACATTCTCCAGCGCTGTAAGGTTCGGCACCAGATTGTAAAACTGAAATACAAAGCCAATATCATCCCTTCTGTAGGCGGTCAGCTGGCGGCTGTTATATCCTGCAATATTCCTGCCATCCACCCATACTTCCCCATCTGTTGCATGATCCATGCCCCCAAGTATGTTCAGCACTGTAGTTTTCCCCGCACCGCTAGGGCCAACGATCACTACAAATTCTCCTTTTTCAATCTGAAAGCTGATCTCGTCTACAGCCTTTATTGGTACCTCTTTTGTTCCGTAAATCCTGGATACCTTATCTAACTTAATATAGTTTTCTGTGTTTTTCTGCAATCCATCACTCCCAAGCTGTCTTATTTAACATTTCCATTTTCGCAACAATTCAGTATACCTGCAGAATACTGCCTGTGGAAGTGTTACCTCTTCTCTATATCCGCAGATGTAAAACCAAGGGGCAAAAGCTGTCCCAGCGTATAGCTTTTGTAATCCTCCTCTGACCTTGGCAGAATCACAAGAAATGTATCAGGATCACAAAATTCACTCATTACCTGCCGGCAGATCCCACAGGGTGCACAGTATTCCAGGCTTTGTGACTCCCTTCTCCCACCTGCAATGGCAATGGCTGTAAATTCCCGGTATCCTTCAGAAACAGCTTTGAAAAAAGCAGTCCGTTCTGCACAATTGGTAGCACCATAGGAAGCATTTTCAATGTTGCAGCCAGTAAATATCCTGCCGTCTTTGCACAAAAGTGCTGCCCCCACCATAAAACCTGAATAAGGTGCATAGGCCTTCTGCCTTGCTTCCAACGCCTTACAAATCAGTTCCTGGAACTCCATAGGCTCCTCCTGTATCCCATCAGTCTACATAATATATCCAGTTTTCTTTTCTTGGATGGGTTCCCTGTACTTCTTCCTTTGGATAACCCAGGATACAATGGCCGATGCCTTCATAATCCCCCTGGATCCCAAGCGATTTCAGAAGTTCCTTTCCTTCCTGGCTTTCAAATTCCTCTTTTGCCCTGTGGATCCAGCAACTGCCAATTCCCAGTGCATGAGCTGCGTTCATAAGATTTCCCATAACAAGACTTCCGTCATATACGTATGTACCTACGGATTTGTCTGCAAGGACCACCAGCACTACAGGTGCTCCATAAAATGGATCTCCCTTTGCGCCCATGATCTGTGCATTCATCCTGGACAGCTGATCTCTTACTTTCTTATCTGTGATGGCAAGAATAATGGGAGACTGTCTGTTCATACCAGTTGGCACCCATGTACCAGCCTCCACGATTTCCTGGATCACTTCTTTAGGAAGCATATCCGGCTTATAGCTTTTCACACTTCTTCTTGACTTTAAGCATTCAATCGTACTGTTTGTTCCACTCATGGTTAATTGCCTCCTTTTATCTTTTATCTTTTATCTTTCATCTTTCATCTTTCATCTTTCATCTTTCATTTGTTTTTATTTTCAGATATGTTTATGATACCATCCTGTTTTTACAAAAACAAGTGGCTGTCCCCTCATAATAAAAGCGAAGATACAGAAAAATAATCATTGGCAAATTTGTAATAATTTTCGTTGCGTTGTAGAAAAGATTTTGGTTATATATCATGCGAGGCTTTCGTAGATTTCGACTGCGCTAGCTTCTCTGTTATTTGCCGTGTCTGAACGCCGTAGGCGTGAGTTTGGCAAATGACAGAGATAATAAGCGCGCGGAAGAAATCCGAAAACGAAGCCCTGATATATAAACATATCTTTTCTACAACGCAACATGAACAAAATAATTATAAATTTTGCCAAATGATATTTTACTGTAACTAAAAGCAAAACAGCCAATATCTATTTTCATTTCTTTTTCCTGGCCATCAGCCCTCCGATCCTGCCAGTTTCTTTTGCAGTCAGTGTTTTCCAGCCGCCCCCCAGAACCTTGTCAAGCAGTCCCAGTTCTTGGGCGATCTCATACTTTGCCTTTTCCTCTTCTGGCAGTTCTCCTTTTAAATAGGCTTCTATTTCTTTTTCTCTATTCAAGACCCTATACTCCTTTTTCGTAAAAGTATGGACCCAAAATCTGGAATTTATACACCTTCCGCCAAACCTTTCGCCTGTTTATTTCTCCATCCTATTCCCAAAATTAAACAGATTGGTTATAATAGTGCACATAATTGTATCTCAGTCGAGAAGACTCCCACCTCTTTCAGGTGGTGAGTAACAACAAGTTCGTCTCAGTGGGAGTCCAATCTCCGACTGAGATAAACGCTCCGCGAGGATGCGCAGTGATTCTGTAAAGAATATGTCAGCTTACGCTGACCAGAATCACGCGCCAAGTCTCGCAGCTGCTCGACTTGAATTTTGATATCTGGAGGATATGTGTTTTATGAATGATGATCCAAAATATCTGCCTGAAGAGTTTTTAGACCGCATGAAAACCATGCTTGGAGATGATTTCCAGGCTTTTCTTAATAGCTATCAGCAGCCTCGCACATTTGGCCTTCGAGTCAATACTGCCAAGATTTCCTGTGAAGAATTTGAAAAAATCGTCCCATTTCCCATAAGTCCCATCCCCTGGATCCCAGACGGATATTTTTATCCTGAAGATGTCCGTCCTTCCAAATGTGCTTTCTATCAGGCCGGGCTTTATTATCTTCAGGAGCCGAGTGCCATGACTCCTGTTTCCAGACTTCTGCCAAAGCCTGGCGAATACATACTGGATATGTGTGCTGCCCCTGGCGGAAAGGCTACAGCACTTGGTGCTGCCCTTAAAGGACATGGGCTTCTTGTAGCCAATGACATCAGTACTTCCAGAGCACGGGCACTGCTCCGTAATATTGAACTTTTCGGCATCCCAAACAGCTTTGTTACCAGCACAGCGCCTAAAGATCTGGTTCCCTGCTTTCCTGAATTTTTCCATAAGATCATTCTGGATGCCCCATGCTCCGGGGAAGGTATGTTCCGAAAGGATGAAGCTCTTGCCAAAGACTGGAGTCCTGCCAAATCCCAAGAGCTTTCCCTCATCCAGCGTGAACTGATCCTTCAGGCGGCAGATATGCTTCGTCCAGGAGGATATCTGCTTTACTCCACCTGCACCTTTGCACCTCAAGAGGATGAGGGCACAGTTTCTTATCTTCTTGAAAACCGCCCGGATATGGAACTGGTGGAAATGCCCGGATATGAAGGCTTTTCAGATGGTGTTCCTGCCTGGGGAAAGGGACAGCCCCAGCTTACACGCTGTGTCCGTATTTTTCCTCATAAAATGAACGGGGAAGGCCATTTTATGGCTCTGCTTCATAAGCCTGGCCAGACCATTTCAGAGATCTCCCCTGTATTTACAAAGCCAAACCGTACTGCCTTTGAATATATCGACGCTTTTTTCCGTGAAATCGGACTGAAATCCTTAGGTGGACAGCCCTTTGACTGGAACAGAGTAGAGATAAAAGGAGATAAGGTTTATTATCTTCCTCCTGTTTCCTGCAGTATCCGTAGGATCAATTTTTTAAGGAATGGCCTTTACATGGGTGATCTGAAAAAGAACCGTTTTGAGCCTTCACAACCACTGGCTCTTGCCCTTCACAAAGGCGAGGTTTCTTCAGTGATCACCTTGCCTGTTCAGGATCAGAGGCTGGAACGCTACCTAAAAGGAGAAACTCTTCTCATAAACCCAGAAGAAGCCGCCTCGCCCAAAGGCTGGCAGCTTCTCTGTGTAGAAGGTTATCCTCTTGGTTTTGGAAAACTGGTGGGACAGACCCTGAAAAACAAATATCCTTCCGGCTGGCGGCTTTGACCGCCGGCCTTTTTACATGTCTTCTATCTGTTCATTAACATCTTTCAGACCAGGATTTCTTTATGGACAGCAAAAGAATAAATGATCTTTTCTTTTACTTTTTTCCCTGTCATCCGTTCCAGGGCATCTGCATAATCTTCCAGCTGTACCTTATACAGATCTACAAGACGTGATTCTTCTCCAAAACGTATATGGTCTGTTTTATAATCTACAAGCACCAGGTCCTTTTCCTCTTCAAAATATGCATCAATGATTCCCTGGATCAAAACAGGTTCCCTTTTCCCTGCCCATGTCTTATCCAGTTCTTCTGCAGACCTTGCGATCACAAATGGCTGCTCTCTGTAAAGCCTTTTCTCCAACCAGGCTGCCTTCATCCTCACACCTAATGGTGAGTTTAAGAAAGCAAGCACCTCCTGTATTTTGATACAATCAGCCTCTTCCTGGCTCATTTTCTCCTGCTGCACTAGCATCTGAAGCTGTTTTAGCAACTCTTCTTTACTGTCCGTTTTATCATACATTATGCATTCCATAAACCGATGATAAGCAGTACCTCTGGCTGCTCCTGTGTATTCTTCCTCTGTCACCATGCAAAACTTTGGAATCAAGGGAACAATATCCGGTTCAAAAAAGACTGCCTCTTCTTTTTCATATTCATCAGGATAATTTCTTTTTTTCAGTTCTGACACGCTGACTTTCACCGGCAGTTCCTTCAGATATTCAAAAGGATACCGATAATCAAATCTTTCCTTCAGTTCTTCCCGGAGTTTCTCATCAAAAACCCGATTCTTATCCCAGCTGCGAAGAATCTCTTCCTCCATCTGTCCCTGTGCCTGATGGATCACTTCCTCCCCGGTAAGATCCTTTACCGTTATCTTTTTTATAAGGAAGGGCGTCTTAGTACGGTAAAGTAAAGTATTACACCCGGCAGGCATTCCATATTCTTCAAATAAAGGATCCATCGCAGGATGTTGGGCCAATGCAGGCAGTATATAAGACCAACAGGTTTTCCCCTTCATTCTTACATCCACTGGAAGAAATGGAGTCCCACTGTCCCGAAACCTGTACAGTACATGCATCAGCTTTTCCATTTTCCCTACACAGCCTGTAATAAACAGCTTTTCCTTAGCTCTTGTAAGAGCAACATACAGAATACGTAATTCTTCTCCCAGGCTTTCCTTCTGAAGCTCTCTGCGGATAATCTGCTTATGCAGTGTGGAAGCAATGATCCTTTTTTCCGGAATAATTGCATCTGCCCCAAGTCCAAGCTCCGGATGGATCAAAAGTCTTGCATTCAGATCCTGAAAATTAAATGCTTTTCCCATACCTGATGCAAATACTATCGGAAACTCCAGACCCTTGCTTTTATGGATGGTCATGATTTGTACAGCACCCTCTCCTGCATCTGCCAGGTTCACCTCTCCATAGTCTACCTCATATTTCTGAAGATGCTCAATATAACGAATAAAATTAAACAAACCTCTGTAGCTTGTCTTTTCGTAATCCATAGCCTTTTCAACCAACATTGCAAGATTGGCATTTCTCTGTGCCCCATCCGGCAGCGCCCTGGCATAATCCCCATACCCGGTTTTCTTTAGTGCAGCACTGATCAGTTTATGAACCGGTGTATAAACTGCCATATCACGAAGATCTTCCAACAGCTTATAGAAATCCTGAAGTTTTTCCTGAAACTGTTTGTCTATTTTCTTTTCTTCCAAACTTTTTTCACTATCCATTATACAGGACAGTACGCTTTCAAAAAGTTTTCCTTTTGGATAACCACATCGAAGAGATGCCAGTTCCTGTGAGGAGCATCCTATGATAGGTGAATGAAGAACCCCACATAAAGGTATATCCTGATAAGGATTATCGCACACCTTCAGTAAATTCAATACAGTAACAACTTCTGTAGCTGAAAAATAACCGGTTTTGGATGCAGCATACGAAGGGATCCCCTGTGCAGAAAACACCTGGGAAAAGGATTCTGCCCAGCCGGATGCAGATCTTAAAAGCACTACAATGTCATTATATCCAGCAGGCCTGTACTCTTCCTTTTTCCGGTCATATATCTGTTCTTTTCCCACGATCTGCCGGATCCTATGTGCCACTGCCAGTGCTTCCAGTTCTCTTACCTTCTGGGAGCTGCCTTCCATCAAGTCCTCTACTTCTTCTCCGTCCTTTTCAACAAGCAATACCTCTGTGGTATAAAACTCTTTGTTCCCGCCTTTCGGAAACTCTGCTCCTGGATAAAGGGCGGCACGATCATCATACCCTACGCCTCCCAGATCCGGCTTCATGATCTGATGGAACAGATAATTCACACTGTCCAGTACCTGATGCCTGCTTCGGAAATTCTTATGAAGATCGATCCTTTGCTCTTTACTCTCTTCCAGCGTATAGGTTTCCATCTTATCCATAAAAAGATCCGGTCTTGCAAGACGGAACCTGTAAATACTCTGTTTTACATCCCCTACCATAAAGATATTTTTCCGTCCTGACACTTCGCCGGAAACACAATAGGTGATCATCTCCTGTACAAGGTTGCTGTCCTGATACTCATCTACCAGCACCTCCTCATACTTCTCACTTAATTCTCTTGCCACGTCAGAAGGCTTCCCGTCCTTTACAAGGATAGCCAGCGCCAGATGCTCCATATCTGTAAAATCCAGAATATTTTTTTCTCTTTTTTTCACAGTAAACTGCTTCTTAAATTCCAGGGTCAACTTTACAAGTGTTTCCATAGGTTCTTTTCCGTATTGAAGGGCTTCCAGGATTTCAGCTGTGCTGTTCTGAAAATATCTGCTTCCCAGATCCTTCAGACTTGTCTTCATATCATCCCGCAGACTTTTTACCTGTTCTTTTTTTTCTTCATCAACAGGTACTTCCGGCTTTTTCCCGGACAGACGCTGATATGAAAAATCCATAAGAAGACTGCGAACCTGCTCATAATCCTGCTTACCCAGGGCTTTTCGCACAGCTTCTATACCAGCCTGGTCTGAGATCAGCGCCTCCTCATAAAGATAAGGTCCTCCCGGAATCCTGCTGATCTGTCTTGCCTGACGGATCAGTTCTTCTGCCCCTGTCAATTCCTCATCTGCTGTCTGCCACAATTTCTGCAGCCATCTGGAGTCATACAGTTCTTCTTCTGTTGTAATATGGTAGATCTTAAGACAATGCTCCAGCCATTCCTCCGGATCCGGATGGCTCATAGCCGCCTGATAAAGTCCAATAATCAAATCTTTCAGATTGTCATCTGTTTTCCCTGGAGCATAACATTCCACAAATTTTACAAAGGCAGGGTCCTTTTCCCTGTAGCACTCCTCTGTAAGCTCTTTCAACACATCTTCCCTGAGAAGCTTTAACTCACCTTCATCAGCTACCCTGTATCCTGGATCCAAATTGATCGTATGGAAATAATTTCGGATCACATAGGCACAAAAGCCATCAATGGTGGTGATCTGCGCAGTATGGATCCGTGTCATCTGTTTCTGCAGATGCTCATTTTCCGGATTCTCACACAGTGCATTCTCCAAAGCTCTGGAAATCCTTTCCTTCATTTCTCCGGCTGCTGCCCTTGTAAATGTCATGATCAGGAGTCTGTCAATATCAATCGGATGATCCGGATCCATGATCTTATTCAAGATCCTCTCCACAAGTACTGCTGTTTTTCCGGATCCTGCCGCTGCACTGACCAGAAGATTTCTATTACGCAGACGAATCACTTCCTGCTGTTCCTTTGTCCAGCTCATTCCCATTTTACCGTTCCTCCTCTCCTGTCAGGATCTGGTCATCCATACTCTCTCCCAGGCTTTTCCACAATTCTTCATCCGAAAAGCTTTTCAGTCTGCGGAAACCATATCCTGGAATTTTCCGGTCAAAGCCACACACAGAAATATAAGGACAATAAGTGCAGGCATTTTTTGCTCCCAGCTCATATGGAGAAATCTGCGCATCCCCTTTCAGGATATCCTTCCGGATCTGTTTGATTTTCTTTTTCACATACTGATCAAGAATCCAAAACTGCTGGTTGTCAGCCACTGAAGAACCTTTTTTAATTCCGCCATCCTTTTTGTAGGACACAGGAATAGACACCAGACTTTTATCGATCTTCTGGGCGATCTCAGGGTCTTTCTGAACCAATCCGTTCATTTTCAGGCTTTTCAGTATTTCCTCATTAACTGATTCCATATCTGTTTCTATTTTCTCCTGGATCATAGGATCTTTCACATTGTAATAAAAGATCCCTGCTGGAACGATCTCCCTGTCCGGATACTTCCGTCTTTCTACTGATAAGGCTGCATCCATATATACAAGCAGCTGAAGCTGCAGACCATGGTACAAAGCCACCAGGTCAAAGGTAGTATTTCCTGTCTTATAGTCAATCACCTTCACATATACCTTGTCCTGCTCTTCCAAAATATCTACTCTATCAATCCTGCCGCCCTGAAAAACAACCTCAAACCCCTCCGGAACAAATTCTCCGTTCTTCAGCTGGTTCTGCAGTGCCCATAATGTTCTGTGTAAAAGCCTTCTGGTACGCTGGATCATATACTCATTTCTTGCACTGCTTTTTAAAATAGTATTTCCATAATCTGCTGTTACTTTTTCCAGGCATTGATCTGCAATCTGCCTTTGCTGTTCCTGGCTAAGATCAGCCCACAAAAGCCCCTGTCTTCTTAACTCTTTTGAAAATTCCTCCAAAGCTTTATGTATCACATTCCCCATATCCATAGCCTTAAATTCGTACTCTGCCCGCTCTGAAAGACGCAGCCCATACTGAAGAAAATGTGCAAAAGCACAGGCGGCAAACCGTTCCAACCGTGTTGCACTGTAAGGAGACACCTCTCCATACAGCACTTTCGCCACACTTGCGCCGATCATATCCTTAGGACAGATACTTAAAAAGGCTTCCACAAGCTTCTGTGTCATCGCCTTATATCCGGGGCTTCTTAAAAGCCAGCCAAACACTTCACCAAAAAGGGGATCTTCTGCCGTATATGCACCTTCCGAAAGACCTTTCAAAAAAGCATCCACACCATCTCCCGGGATCTCCAGATCCTCAAGAGTATAATTACCGTCCTCTATACGGCTGATCTTTAACGCCGGAAACAATCCTGTCACTGTATGGATCAGGTAAGCAGGGCTAATAGCCTCACCTTTGCTGTTAGAACTGCTAAAGGAAAGACACAGCAGCTTTTCTGGCTTTGTAAGATTCAGGTACAAATAGAATCTTTGCATGTTCATAAGCTCTTTTGGACCTGGTGCCAGTTCCACCCCTTCCTCTGCAAAAAAATCCCGGTCCATTTCATTCAGGATTCCTCCGGTATCTGCTGCTTTAGGAATATTTCCCTCATTCACTCCCACGAAAAACAATGCCTTGATCTTTTTCAATCTGGTTCTTTCCATATCTCCTACAAGAACCTGATCCATACTTGGCGGAATCAAGGCCACCTTTGCCTTAGACAGACCGGTTTCCAGAAGCTGACGAAATTCCTGGACTGTAACCAGTTCATCCCCAAGGATCTCAACCATACGATCCAAAAGATCCATAACAATACCGTAAATCTGTCCGTATTCTTTTTCCATGGCAGCATCTCCCACAGACTTAAAATACAATTCCTGCTTTTTAAGTTTTTCCTGGATCTGACCTTTTACAATAAAATCATACAAACCGCGGCAATACTGCTCTATCTTTTTTCTGCCCTTTCCAAAGATTTCTGCAAAGTCATATACTTCCTCCACAAATCTGGCACGGCTTTCATTAATCTTCAGAATATCTTCAGCATCCATTCCCCTGTAAATCCTGGTCCAGTGCTCCTGCCATCTGTTTAATCCACGTATCCCCAGGGCGATCACATAATTCTCCAAATAATCTGTCTCTTCTCTTGTAAGTCTGGACATACCGCATCTTAAATATCGAAAGACTCCTTCGTAAGAAAATCCAGTAAACACCATCTCCACTGCTGCCCGGATATATTCAACAAAAGGATTCATCAGCACTGTATGTTTTTCATCTACAAAATATGGGATTCCAGCCCGCTCAAACACCTGAGATGCAATATTACCGTATTCTTCCAGATTTCCTGTAATTACTGCAATCTCTCCATATTTCATCCCCTGTGTACGCACAAGTCTGCGGATCCTTCTGGCTGCCTCTTCCAGTTCTTTTTCCGGAGTACCTGCCGTATAGATCTGTATTTCTTCCTGTGGATCCTCATATTTCTTTCTGCTGTAACGGAATATATGTTTTTCCAGGAATTTGAGGGCCGGTGCCTGTGAAAAACGGGATTTTTCATCAGTAGTAAGACATACCGGCTCCTCCAGATCCCTGGTAAGTGCTGACAAGATATGGATCATCTGACGGCTCATATAAAAAAGCTGGTGAGGTTTTCCCTTGGCAAATACATCCCCGCTTCCATCCATAGTCACTGTAACCATCACTTTTTGACACACTGCAAGCAGTTCCCGGATCACCTTGACCTGAATCGGAGTAAAACCTGTAAATCCATCCAGGACTATCACACTGTCTTTCAGCTTTTCAGACAGTGGAACTGCAGGCAGTAATGCATCCAGGATCTCTTCCCCTGTAATATAATGTCCTTCCAGATATTCCTTAAAGCCTTTATAAAGTACCTGTATATCCTGAAGTTTCATATGAAGAAGGGGCTGTTGCTCCGCTCTATTCACCATATCCTCCAGATCACTGTCCCCAATATCGTACAGTAAAAATTCAGAGATCAAGGACTTCACCTCATCAAGACATCCTGGTCTTTTCATCTGACCGCCCAAATAAGGAAGCTGTCCTTTATGCATTTGTACTACCTTTTGCAGAACCATGCTTTTCCCGGTATCCTCCAAAAGCTTTCCCATATTTCCACCGGTTTCCTGAATGATCCTGTATGCAAGTCTCTGAAAGCTAAGTACATCTATATTTAAGATTCCCCGTCCCGGATGCATTTCCACCAGTGTTTTCTGGGTCTGCATGGTAAACTGCTCCGGCACGATCACATAGTATTGCCGTTTTGGATATTTCATAGATTCCTGAATCACATGACCATATGCATAACAGGATTTTCCGGCTCCTGAACTGCCGATTACAAATTGAAGGGACATATGGACTCCTTTCCTATAAACAATCTTAAGATCGTACCCCGCACTGGGACAGGCACGGTAAAGAACTGATTTTTAAACACCGTATCATTATTGAGGACTTTTTCCCCAACATCATTTCATAATCATATCATAAATCCAAAGGTTTGATAATAGGATATAGAAAAACAGACCGGGAGGCGCATGCCATGAGTTCCAAAACAAAGATCATTGTTTTACATATGAAAGAAGTGGTTTATACCATTCTTTTTCTGATCCTTGCCATTCTTTTCGGTGTTCTGCTCTTCTTTATGTTTGGCTCCGGAAAAAACCAGGCTCAATCCGGAAAAGCTTCCAAATATACTCCTGGAATCTATCGCTCTTCCATTTCACTCAACGGAAATACCTTTGACATGGAAGTAAGCCTGGACGCTGACAGGATTGCTTCCATTGATCTGGTAAACTTAAGCGAAAGCACAAAAGCCGCATTTCCTCTGATGAAACCTGCCCTGGAATCCCTGGCCGCGCAGATCTATCAGTCTCAATCCCTGGAGAATATTACCTATCCGGATGATCAGAAATATACCAGTCAGTTGCTCCTATCATCCATAAAAAGTGCCATAGAAAAAGGGACTGTGTACTAAGCAGTCCCTGATCCAGTATTCTATTCTTCCAGCTCTGCCATCCATATGGCAGCACTTGCATCACTTGGCATACGCAGATCCCCTCTTGGAGACAAGGCAACGCTTCCCACCTTTGGTCCATCCGGCAGGCAGGAACGTTTAAACTGCTGTGCAAAAAATCTCCGATAAAAAATCTTCAGCCACTTCATAATGGTTTCCTTGTCATAAATGCCATCAAAGGTTCTGCATGCGATCCGGTAGATCTTATCCGGCTGATATCCGGCACGCAGCATATAATATAAGAAAAAGTCATGAAGCTCATAAGGTCCTACCAGGTCTTCTGTCTTTTGTGCGATCTTCCCGTCTTTTGGAGGCAAAAGCTCCGGGCTTACCGGTGTATCCAATATATCCAGAAGTACTTTGGAAAGCTCTTCATCCTCACATGTATCTGCATAATATCTTACCAGATGACGTACAAGGGTCTTTGGTACAGAGGTATTCACCCCATACATGGACATATGATCTCCATTATAGGTGGCCCACCCTAGGGCCAGCTCTGAAAGGTCACCTGTACCAACCAGAATCGCGCCCTCCTGATTGGCCATATCCATCAGAATCTGTGTACGCTCCCTTGCCTGAGAGTTCTCATAAGTTACATCATGTACCTCAGGATCGTGTCCAATATCCCTGAAATGAATATTTACCGCATCCCGTATATTAATCTCCGTCAGCGAAGCACCTATACGCTTGCTGAGTGTACATGCATTCTGGTATGTCCTGTCTGTAGTCCCAAAACATGGCATAGTCACACAATGTATCTGCTCTCTTGGTGCCTTCATCCTGTCAAATGCCCTGGCCATTACCAAAAGGGCAAGTGTGGAATCCAGTCCTCCGGACAGCCCAACCATTGCACGCTGGCTGTGTACATGATCCAGTCTTTTTTTCAATCCCATGGCCTGTATATTCAGAATTTCTTCACACCGCAAATCCCTTTCTTCTTTTTTTCCAGGAACAAAGGGAGTTGCCGGGAATACACGGGTCAGCTTTGTCTTTTCTTTCTTAACATGGAAAGGAATCCTCTCATAACCACTGCCATCTGTTCCCGGGAAGGTAGACATCCTTCTTCTCTCGTCTGCCAGACGGTACACATCAATCTCTCCGAAAACCACAGAATTATGGAATCTTCTGCCCTCTGCCAGCAGTACTCCGTTCTCAGCGATCATATTCTGTCCACCGAAAACCAGATCCTGAGAGGATTCCCCCTCACCTGCAGTAGCATAAACGTATCCACAAATCAGCCTTGCAGACTGTCCGGTTACAAGGGATCTTCTGTAAGCATCCTTCCCTACCATCTCATCACTGGCAGAAAGGTTCACGATCACATGAGCACCTGCCTGTGCATGAGATACACTTGGTGGCTGTGGAACCCAAAGATCCTCACAAATCTCTGCTGCTACTGTCAGTTCTTCACACTCATCACACACAAACAGCAGGTCTGTACCAAATGGAATCTCAACGCCGTCTACCTCATGAGTGTCCATACAGTCACTGCCTGAAGTGAAATGGCGCTGCTCGTAGAATTCATTATAATTAGGTATACAGGTTTTTGGGATAAAGCCCAGGATCTCACCATGATTCAGCACAGCTGCCACATTATACAGCTTGCCTGCATGACGCATAGGCAGCCCGAGAAAAATAAGCGCATCCACTTGCTGAGTAGCCACTGCCAGCTTTTTCAAAGTATGCCATGCACTGTCCAAAAGCTGACGCTGTAAAAACAGATCCTGACAGGTGTAGCCTGTAATACAAAGTTCCGGAAGCACCATGATCTTTGCATGTTCTTTCTCCATCTTGTGGATTACTTTCAGGATGGCCTTTCTGTTGGCTTCGCAGTCAGCCACTGTGATCTCTGGTGTACCGGCTGCTGCTTTTATAAATCCATGCTTCACTTCTTACACCTCCGAAGGATCTCCTTTAATTCTTCCACATGAAACACATAGTTGGTATTACAGAAATGGCAGTTCAGTTCTACATCCTTTCCTTCCTGGATCATTTCATTTAATTCTTTTCTGCCAATACTGATCAACGCCTTCTCCACCCTGCTTTTACTGCAGTTACAATAAAATCTGGTTGGAAGGGTATCGTTGATCTCAATATCAAATCCATCAAGAACCACATTCAACAAACTTTCCGGTGTATGCCCTTCCTCCAGAAGGCTTGTGACAGATGAGATCTTGCTGATGTTCTCTTCCAGCTTTGCAATAACGCTTTCCTCTGCAAAAGGCATTAGCTGTACAATAAATCCGCCTGCCTGGCGGACAGTATTGTTCTTATTCATCAGAACACCCAGTCCTACTGCTGATGGCACCTGTTCGCTGGTTGCAAAATAATAGGTCAGGTCTTCTGCAATCTCACCTGTCTGTAGAGTAACCTGTCCCACATACGGCTCTTTCAGGCCCATATCCTTGATCACGCTGATATATCCTGCTCCTACGGCACCAGATACATCCAGCTTGCCTTTACTGTTAGCCGGAATGATCACATCCGGATTGCCCACATAGCCTTTTACATTGCCCTGGGAATCAGCAGTGACTGTAATTCCCTGGATCGGACCGTCTCCCTTCACCTGAAGAGTCAGGATATCCTTTTCCCCTTTCATCATGGCTCCCATCATAGCTCCGCCTGTAAGAAGCCTTCCCAGTGCAGCGGTTGCCACCGGACTGGTATTATGGTCTTTTCTTGCTGTTTCCACAGTATCTGTTGTAACTGCTGCAAAGGCACGGATCTGTCTGTTCGCTGCAACAGCTCTGATAATATAATCGCTCATTCTTCTCTCCTGTTTATCCGTTTAATCATAAAATAAGTGTTTTCACCACATTATTTTATTTCCCATATTCTTTTGCAATAAAGGTAAGACGTCCGCTGTCAGCCCTGGGTGCTTCTCTGGTATAAGCATCATAAACTGCCAGCAGTTTAAGACCAGAGCTTTGCAGAAGAGTCTTGATCTGTTCCAGCGGATAGGCTCTCTGATAATGAACCTCCTCCACTTTCTCATACCTGCCATCTGTATCCGGCAGGAAAAGTGTGAGTGCATACTCATTGATCCCGCTTTCCTCATCGTAAGTATTCTCCCATATGAAACTGCCTTCCTCACGATTCTCCGCAATGGTGGAATCCCCGATCATCTCCTGATACTTATACACTGTATTCATATCAAAAATAAAAAGTCCGCCCGGATCCAGATAATTATTTACCAGTTCAAAAACATGCTCCAGATCCTGCTCCTCAGTAAGATAATTCAGACTGTCACATACGCTGATCACAGCCCGCACTGTACCATAAAGTTCAAACTCTTGCATGTCCTGCAAAAGATACAGAATATCATGGCCTGAAGTCTCTCTTTTCTGCATGGCCTCTGCCAGCATCTCCTCTGAATTATCCACACCGATCATATCATAACCGGAGTCAGCTAACAGTTCTGTCATAGTACCTGTACCACAGCCCAGTTCCAGTATCAAGCCGTCACTGATCCCATATTCTCTAAGTGTGTCCTTAAGATAACCGGCCCAGCTATCATAATCCACATTATCCTGAAAAATATCATATACCCTGGCAAACTCACCATATGCTTCCATTGTATCCATTCTTTTCCCCACGTATAACAAACAGCAGACAACCGGTTGTAAGTCGGCTGTCTGCCTTTGGTTTCTTCCTGAAGTATTACCGGGAATCCTTTATTCTACCGGCATATAATATACATCTGCACCTTCGCCGTGCCAGTAATAATCCACATCATTCTGATCATAAACATCCTCATTATTGGCAAAACGGTAAGTATTGCCCTGGGAATCTACCCAGTTACCGCTGCCGTCCGGGGTGATCACAAGCGGATGTCCATCAGAGTTACGGTAGATGGTTCTTGTCTGATTGGTATCGGTGAGCTGCTCCTGTGTAAATCCTCCGGAATTACCGGTAGTGGAGCTGGCCTGTCCGTCTGTACCTGTAGCAGAATCACCGGATGCTGTACCATCTGTTGTCTGTGTACCGTCTGCAGTGCCGTCAGCAGTAGTATCTGCAACAGCAAGTGTACTGGATGCGCCAATGATCTGGAAAGAATCAACAGCCGTCTGGATCCCTGTCAGGGACGCATCATTCACTACCGAGCCTGTAATGCTGTAGTACTCGCTCTCATTGGCATATACCTTCTTCACAGCATAAGCATATCCGCCGCTCTTCTCTGTATTCAGATACTTCACAGTGTAAGAATAAATGCCTACTCCATTCACATTTGTGCTGTTGTAATTCTGGATCTCAAAATCTGTACCCTGCTCAAGGTCAGAAGCCTGCTCAAGTGCAGCTGCCAGATCCTGGGTATTGGGGATCATAGCTGAAGACATATCCTCTTCCCCTGCTCCATGAAGAACAAGGATCTTACCCTGCTCAGGTGACTCAAAGCTGATCATATCCTCTGCATCTGACTTATTCGCCCAGGTAGCGTCCGGAAGCTTGATCGTCACTGCTCCATCACTGGAAGTATAAGTAGTATCCTGTACATCCGGTGCAATCGTAGGCTCTGGTGTAGGCTCCTGGGTGGGCTCCGGTGTAGGAGTCTCATCCACGATCACCTGCTCTGCCGGATCATCTCCGCCAAAGCATCCTGTGGCCAGTCCTGAAAGTGCTGCTGTTATAGTTAAGAGAACTAAAAATCTTTTATTCTTCATAATTGCCTCCTTATTTATCTTACAAAAATCCCTCATTCGATATTTTACAATTGTATTACAAATATGTCAATATTTTTCACAGTGCAGATTCTTAAATTCCTGTAAACTTTTGAAAAACACAGTGTAACTATTCAGTGCCCTCACAGTCAGAAATCAAAATGCTTTCCAGAAACATTTAAAACACTGTACATATATAACTCATGAAGAGCCCTTGTAGCTGCAATATATCTCCCCTGTTTTGCAAGCGCACTTTGGTCTTTTTCAGGAAATATTACAAATACCTGGTCGAATTCCAGTCCCTTTGCCAGATAAAAGGTAGTAACTGTAATTCCCTTTTTAAATCTGGAACTGTTCCTGTGCAGATAATTGAACCGATCCTTTGTATCAAAACCTGTTTCTTCCAACATCTCTTTAAGCAAAGCTGCTCCCAGGTCTGCTTCCTTCTCTGTGCGGAAGATCACCGCTGCTGTCTCAAACTCATCCTCGCCCAGCTTGATATAGTCCAGTATTTCTTTCACTGCTGCCTGTATATCCTCAAACTGCTGTTCCTGTACAGGCTTTCCATGACGCTGAAGTAGTTCCATATCCGAAATCCCTGCCAGCTTATTAGCATAAGCCGCAATCTCCACTGTATTTCGATAGCTTTTATTCATCTGGATCCTGCGGATGTCCCTTCCAAAGATCCCAGGCAGGAAAGTAAACACATCCTGTTGTTTTTCTTCCATTGTTTGTGCCTTGTCTCCAAGAATGGTCATCCTGCAGGAAAACATATTTTTTAGGATCAGATACTGCATTCTTGAATAATCCTGCATCTCATCTACCACCAGATGCTTGATCGTACTATTTTCCTGCTGCCCCCATAAACGGTATTTCAGATAAAGCACAGGATATACATCTTCATATAGAAGCTTTCTCTTTTCAAGAGGAACCCTGGTAAGAGCCGGATATCCGCTGCTTTCCAGAAAACGACTGTACAATACATACAGATCCCTTGTTTCATACAGGGAATAAAAATCCTCCCTGATCAGCTCCCTCTCTTCATCTGGCAGATCCCTGTCCCTTAATGTTTCCACTTCATCAATAAAATAATCACACACTGCATCCATTCTGGCAAGCAATGGAATATCCATAAATTTGAAGTAAAACAGATCAATGATCTCTGCTTCTGTCTTTGTATAGCCTTTATAACGGATATCCCTGAAATCCATCAGCTCATCTTCCAGTTCTGTAATAAACCGTTCCAGCTGGTTCAGAAATCCTTCAGACTGCTTCTCCTGGTAAAATGTAACAGCCTTTGGATGGTTCAGGCTTCTCTCGATCTGGTCATAACGGTCTTCACAGTCAGCTGCTGTATCCTGAAGCTGCCGATAAGCAAACAGGTCAAAACTCATTTCTTTTATATTTTCTTCCCCTAGTTCCGGCAGAATATGGGAAATATAATCTGAGAAAACCCCATTGGGAGACAATACCAGGATATTGGATGATTTCAGATTCTGCCTGTCATGATAAAGAAGATAAGCAATCCTGTGAAGCGCAATGGATGTTTTACCTGATCCTGCTGCCCCCTGGATCACCATGATCCGGTCTTTCGTGTTACGGATAATCGCATTCTGCTCCTTCTGAATCGTGCTTACAATATTCTTCAGTGCTACAGAGCCATTACTTCCTAGCTCTGCCATCAGAATCTCATCATCCACCTTGATGTCACTTTCAAACTGATAGACCATCTTCCCCCTGCGGATCTTGTACTGCCATTTGGAAAGGATCTCACCCTGGATCCTGCCAAGCGGTGCTTCATAAAAAGCCGGTCCTTTATCATAATCATAAAAAAGTCCGCATACAGGTGCACGCCAGTCATAGACCAGGGGCACACCTCCAGCCTTTTCTGCAAAATTGCCAATACCAACATAAAAGCTTTCCGGCTCATCTTCTCCCTCAAAAATGAAATCTACTCTTCCAAAAAAGGGAGAATCCAGCATTTTCCGAAACCGGCTTTTTAGATGGAGTTGCTGCTCATTGGCACTGATTTGATGAAACAACGCCTGCTGATTGTCAAAATTTTCATATCCATACTGGTCCATTTCTGTGTAATTTTCCCAGTAATATTCATGCATACCGTCTATTTCTTTCTGGCCTTCTGCAATGCTTTGGGATATCTCTGCAATCCTCTGACGCAGCTTATCCAATACATAGGCCAGATATTGGATCCCATCTTTATTGTCTGTCATTCTAAAAGCTCCCTTTTTGTCATCCCCTTCCAGAGAGGTTCTTATTATTATACCCTATAGCCTTTAAAAAGTACACAAAAAGAAGCAGTACACCCCAAACAAACTGAGATGAAAACTGCTTCTTAAAAATGCTTATCTGTAACTGTACCCTGATTATTTATGCTGTCTGCGTTTTTTCAAACTGGCTGTTATAAAGCTGTGCGTAAAATCCTCCCTTTGCCAGCAGTTCCTCATGAGATCCCTGTTCAATAATATCTCCATCCTTCATAACAAGGATCATATCTGCATCCTTGATCGTAGAAAGACGATGGGCGATCACAAAGCTTGTTCTTCCCTTCATCAGATTGTCCATTGCCTTCTGAATCTGCATCTCTGTTCTGGTATCAACAGACGAGGTAGCCTCGTCCAGGATCAGGATCTTGTTGTCTGCCAAAATAGCTCTGGCAATAGTCAAAAGCTGCTTCTGGCCCTGGGAAATATTACTTGTCTCCTCGTCCAGCACCATATTATAGCCGCCAGGCTGCTGCATAATAAAGTGATGGATATGAGCTGCCTTTGCTGCTGCGATCACCTCTTCGTCTGTAGCATCCAGTCGTCCGTACCGGATATTCTCCATGATCGTTCCGGAGAACAGCCAGGTATCCTGCAGAACCATACCAAACATTTCTCTTAACTGACTTCTGTTAAAATCCCGGATATCATGTCCATCTACACAGATGGAGCCTTTATTTACATCATAGAACCGCATCAGCAGCTTCACCATAGTGGTCTTACCTGCACCTGTAGGTCCTACAATTGCGATCTTCTGCCCATTTTTCACATCTGCTGAAAAATCATGGACAATGATCTTATCCGGATTGTAGCCAAACTCAACATGCTGGAACTGCACATTGCCAGAAAGTCCTGTAATATCCACAGCATTCTCTTTGCCCTGCTCTTCCTCAGGCTCATCCAGAAATTCAAAAACTCTTTCAGACGCAGCAGCAGAAGACTGAAGCAGATTTGTTACCTGTGCGATCTGCTGGATAGGCTGTGTAAAATTACGGATATACTGGAAGAAGGACTGGATATCTCCAACCTCAATACTTCCTTTGATCACAAACACACCGCCTAACAAAGCAACCATTACATATCCCAAATTTCCGATAAACTGCATAATAGGCATCATCATGCCTGAGAAAAACTGAGATTTCCATGCAGACTCGTAAAGCTTCTGGTTATCTTTTTCAAAAACATTCAGTACATCCTGTTCCTTATTAAACACCTTCACCACATTGTGTCCACCGTAGTTTTCCTCAATCTGGCCATTTACTTCACCCAGATATTTCTGCTGATCACGGAAATATTTCTGCGACCGCTTCATTACCCCATTAATGATCAGCATGGACACTGGCAGGATTAAAAGGGCTGTCAGCGTCATCGGCACATTAATAGAAAGCATCATTATAAATACTCCGATCAATGTGGTAATAGAGGTGATCAGCTGGGTAATACTTTGGTTCAGACTCATCTGCAGGGTATCCACATCATTTGTTACCCTGGAAAGAATCTCTCCGTTTGTCCGGCTTTCAAAATAATTTAAAGGCAGACGATTGATCTTTTTGGAAATGTCCTTACGCAGACTATACGTAACATCATTGGAAATCCCTGTCATTACAAACCCCTGAATAAGGGAAAAGCATGCACTTGCCACATATAAGGCCAGCGTGAATAAAAGAATCTGACCAATTTTTGAAAAATCAATGCCGCCAGATCCGTTTACCTTTCTTACCAGTCCGTTAAAAAGCTCTGTGGTCGCTTTTCCAAGGATCTTTGGCCCAACAATATTAAATATAGTTCCTGCAATAGCAAACAGAAACATCAGTCCAAAACGGAATTTATATTTACCCATGTACTGGAACAAACGACTCATGGCTCCTTTAAAGTCCTTAGCCTTCTCAACAGAACGCATACCATGCCCGCCTCCCATAGGTCTTCTGCTTCTCTCACTCATGCTAATTCCTCCTCTGACAACTGAGACATTGCGATCTGACGGTAAACCTCACAGTTCTTCATCAGTTCCTTATGTGTTCCGATACCGGCCATATGTCCTTCATCCAGTACAATGATCTGATCCGCATTTAAGATCGTACTGATACGCTGTGCAACAATAATAGTTGTTGCATCTTTGGTACTCTCCTTTAAGGCTTTCCTCAGATTACTATCCGTTTTAAAGTCCAGTGCAGAAAAGCTGTCATCAAAAATAAAAATCTCCGGCTTCTTGGCAATCGCTCTTGCAATGGACAAACGCTGTTTCTGGCCTCCGGATACGTTGGTACCGCCCTGTGCGATCGGTGAGTTGTACTTTTCGGGTTTTGTATCAATAAACTCTGTGGCCTGGGCGATCTGTGCTGCCTGCTGTACTTCTTCAGAAGAAATGTCTTCTTTTCCGTAGCGGATATTGGAATCAATAGTTCCTGAGAACAGGACTCCTTTCTGAGGTACGTATCCAAGGCATTCCCTTAACTGGTGCTGTGTCATTTTACGCACATCCACACCATCCACCTTTACAGTTCCCTGCGTTGCATCATAAAATCTTGGAATCAGATTGACCAGTGTACTCTTGCCGCTTCCTGTACTTCCGATCACAGCCACTGTCTGGCCTTTCTTAGCAGTAAAGCTGATATCATTCAACACATTTTCTCCTGCTTCCGGATACGCAAAGCTTACATGGTCAAATTCAACTGTTCCACGTAAACTATCCTGTGGGGCTTCCGGAGATACCGGATCTTCAATACTTCCTTCTGTTTCCAGAACCTGATTGATCCTGACAGCAGCCACATTGGCACGGGGAATCATAATGGACATGGCAGTGATCAACAGGAAGGACATAATGATCTGCATAGCATACTGGATAAATGCCATTACATTTCCTACCTGCATACTTCCGTTATCTACAGCATGTGCTCCGAAATAAATGATCATAACGGATACACCGTTCATGATCAGCATCATTACAGGCATCATAAAAGTCATACACCTGTTGACAAACAGGTTTGTTTTCGTCAGTTCTTCATTGGCAGTCTCAAAACGGTCTTCCTCGAATTTTTCCCTGCTAAATGCCCGGATCACAGGAATACCGGTAAGGATCTCCCTTGTAACCAGATTCAAACGGTCGATCAGAGTCTGCAGCTTTGTAAATTTTGGCATTGCGATCTTAAACAGAACCAGGATCACAAGAAGGATCAGTGCAACAGCAACACCCAGGATCCAGGTCATGGATGCATCAGTATTCAGTACCTTGATCACACCTCCGATCCCCAGTATAGGGGCATACAGAAGAATACGGAAGGTCATAGTCATAACCTGCTGTACCTGCTGCACATCATTGGTACTCCTGGTGATCAAGGATGCAGTTGAAAACTTATGATATTCGTTGCTGGAAAATCCTATAACCTTACTGTAAATATCTCCCCGCAGATCATGGCCCATCCTTGCTGCTACTTTTGAAGAAAGAAATGTCACTGTCACTGCTGCTAGCATGATCACCAGAGCCATTAACACCATCTGTGCTCCTGAACGGATGATATAATCCATCTGAAGCTTATCCAGATCTTCTCCTAACTCTGTGTATTCTTTCTTAACTGCAAGTACAGCACTTTGGCTTACAATAGACTCCGGCATATTCTCCAGTTTTTCATTCATCTCCTGAAGAATCTGAGTTTTCATCTCCTCTGGCATAGCTCCCAGCGCCTGCACCGGATCTGTCCCTTCCTGAAGCCCCATGTTCTCTGCCATCGCTTTGCTTTCATCACTGCCGGAACACATTCCATAATACAGCATCATCGGCTTTTCCAGAAGATGATCCAGATTTTCTCTTTCATCTTTGGAAATGCCATCCTTCAACACATAAATGTCTTTGTCTTCTTCATAATACTTTTCCACCTGTTTCATATCATCATCATCCATAAACTCAGATAGTGCCTTCATGGTAGATGTGCGCATCTTCCGTGGAACATTGTCTTCAATGCCTCCCTGCTGGATCCCTACATTAATGATCCTGGATGTGTAATCCGGAAGTGATAAATCACAGTATGCCTGCAGAAACAAAAGTCCCATGATCAGGACTATATACCCTGCTGACTTTTTCAGATATCTCATCAGTTTAACCATTGCGTGTCTCCTTTATATCTTTATTTGTAACTGTTCTGTAACCTCACAAGACTACCTGTTGAATAGTTACCTTTACTTTACAACTACATGCTTCTCCGACAAAGGACATCCTTCTTCAACTATTCCCGGCATTGTATTAATATTTTCCAGCAGCTGATTAAAAAAACGCCTCATCAGGCACAACTCTGTCTCAGAAAAATTTCTGAACAGATATTTCTCTGTCTCATGCATGGTGGCAAGTCCTTTCTGGATCACTTCATTGCCCTTGTCTGTCAGACGGATCCTGGTAATACGCTTGTCATGTTCATCCTGCTTCCTGCATACCATTCCCATCTTTTCCAGCCTTTGAATGCTGACCGTCACTGTAGGCGGCTTCACGCCCAAAATCTGAGCAATCTCTTTCTGGCTATATTCTTCATTTTTCCCCAGAATGGCAAGAATGGGGATCTGACTTGGATGAATCTCCAGTTCCTTCATCTTGCTGAAACACTTTCCCATATATCTCCTGTTTATTTCCAAAAACAAAGCCTGCATACTTTTTTGCCGGTCCTGTTTTTCTTCTCCCTCCAACACCTATTCACCTCCTGTTTCGTTTCATAAAATCAACCTCTCAAAAGTACCTCCTGCTGTTTTGCTTTATTTTCCAGCCATCACCATTATTATTCATTTAGTCGGCTAAGTATATAAAATATACTTATGTTTGCGAGAATGCAAGTATTTTTTTCAGTTTTATAAAAATTTAACATTTGTTCGACTAACTATTTTCTCATGAATTATAGAAATACTACAACGTAATTTTCTGTTGCATATACATAAAAAAAGAGGATGCCTGATCAGAGCGTATCAAATACTACCTCTGAAGCATCCTCTTTCTTATGCCTGATAATGATCAGATAAACTGATTGGTGTCTGAATCATAATGATAATCAATCTGATCCAGCTGGCTGATCAGATCCTTTTTCTTGATCCCCCTGCAGGTGCACAATGCCTCCAGGGACTCATAATAATCCCGCAACTGGGTATTCACATAACTTAGCAATATTACCGGATCCTTTGGTATCATGCATGGAATCTCCTTTTCTGCCTGTTACAGCATCATTTTCTGTCATCAGGAGCGCCCTGCACTCTGACAACAAACTCTCCATTCTCCACATCCAGCACAAGGGTATCACCTGTATGCACATCTCCGGAAAGGATTTTCTTTGCAGCCAGCGTCTCCACATAATTCTGCAGATAACGCTTCAGCGGTCTTGCACCGTATACAGGATCATAACCATTTTCGATCACATTTTCCTTTGCTGCCTCAGTCAGAGTCAGGGAAAGTTCCTGGTCAGAAAGACGTTTATCAAGGTCTTTTACCATCAGGTCTACTATGTTACCAATGTTTGCTTTTGTCAAGGGCTTAAACATAATTATTTCATCCAGACGGTTCAGAAACTCCGGACGGAAATGTGCCCGCAGGTCATCCATAACCTGTTTCTGAGCCTCTGGTCTGATCTGACCATTCTCATCAATACCATCCAGCAGATAAGGAGAACCGATATTCGATGTCATGATCAGGATCGTATTCTTAAAGTCCACTGTTCTTCCTTGAGAATCTGTGATACGCCCATCATCCAGCACCTGGAGCAATACATTAAATACATCCGGATGTGCTTTTTCTATCTCATCAAACAGTACAACACTATATGGTTTTCTTCTCACAGCCTCTGTAAGCTGGCCGCCCTCTTCATAACCAACATATCCCGGAGGCGCTCCGATCAGTCTGGATACAGAATACTTCTCCATATATTCACTCATATCAATACGAACCATATTCTGCTCATCATCAAACAGCGTCTGAGCAAGTGTTTTGGCAAGTTCTGTTTTACCTACACCGGTAGGTCCGAGGAAAAGGAAGGAACCAATAGGCTTTGTAGGATCCTTGATCCCTGCCTTAGACCTGAGAATGGCATCGGTTACTCGGCGCACTCCTTCGTCCTGGCCCACCACACGTTTGTGCAGTTCATCTTCCAGGGTAAGAAGCTTAGCACGCTCTCCTTCTGTCAATCTTGCAACCGGTATCCCTGTCCATCTGGAAATAATCCTTGCAATCTCATCATCTGTAACAGCTTCATGAACAAGACGTCTGTCTCCTTCTTTAACGTCACGTTCCTCGATTTCCAGCTGCTGCTGAAGTCTTGGAAGCTCTCCATACTGAAGCTGTGCAGCCTTTTCCAAGTCATAACTCTGTTTTGCTTTCTGGATCTGTTTATTCACATCTTCAATCTGCTCACGCAGCTTCTGAAGCTTTTCCACAGACTTTTTCTCATTATCCCACTGAGCTTTCTGGGTATTAAATACATCCCTCAGATCTGCAAGCTCTTTCTGCAGGTCAGCAAGACGCTCCTGACTTAAGTTATCCGTCTCTTTTTTCAGGGCTGACTCCTCAATCTCCAATTGCATAATCTTTCTGCGCTGCTCATCCAGCTCAGTAGGCATAGAATCCAATTCCGTCTTAATAAGTGCACAGGCTTCATCTACCAGGTCGATAGCCTTATCTGGAAGAAAACGATCCGTAATATATCTATGTGAAAGAGTTGCCGCTGCTACCAGGGCGCTATCTGTAATCTTAACTCCATGGAAAACCTCATACCGTTCCTTCAGTCCACGAAGAATAGAAATGGTATCTTCTACTGTAGGTTCATCTACCATAACTGGCTGGAAACGACGTTCCAGTGCAGCATCCTTCTCAATATACTGGCGATATTCATCCAAAGTGGTAGCGCCGATGCAATGAAGTTCTCCTCTTGCCAGCATAGGCTTTAACATATTACTGGCATCCATGGCTCCATCTGTCTTACCTGCTCCAACGATCAGGTGCAATTCATCAATAAACAGGATGATCCTGCCTTCGCTTTTCCTTACTTCTTCAAGAACAGCTTTCAGTCTTTCCTCAAATTCGCCTCTGTACTTGGCTCCTGCTACCAAAGCACCCATATCCAGGGAAAAAATCTTCTTTTCCTTCAGACCTTCCGGTACATCCCCTGCAACGATCCTCTGTGCAAGTCCCTCTACAACTGCAGTTTTACCTACACCAGGCTCACCAATAAGAACCGGGTTGTTCTTAGTCTTACGGGACAGGATCCGTACCACATTACGGATCTCTCCATCACGGCCGATCACCGGATCCAGTTTTTGATTTCTGGCCTTTTCCACCAGATCCTCGCCATATTTGGCAAGTGTATCATAAGTAGCCTCCGGATTGTCGCTGACCACTCTTTGATTTCCTCTTACAGTAGACAAAGCCTGCAAAAACCTTTCTCGTGTAATTCCAAATTCCTTCCAGATCTTTGTCATGCTTGGACTTGGATACTTTAACAGGGATAAAAACAGATGTTCCACGGATACATATTCATCCCCCATGGACTTGGCTTCATCCTCTGCATTTACCAGTGCTTTGTTCAGATACTGTCCAAAACGCAGTTCGCCGCCGGATACTTTTACTTTCTCGTCCAGTGCTTTTTCAACTGTATTAATAAAATAATCTTTATTGATATCCATCTTCTCGATCAGCTTCAGAATCAGGCTGTCTTCCTGCTTCAGAAGGGAATACAGCAGATGCTCCTGTTCAATCTCCTGATTGCCGTAAGAATAGGCAACCTTTTCCAGATTCTGCACTGCCTCAATGGACTTCTGTGTGAATTTACTGATGTTCATATACGTTCCTCCTCTCCGAATCCTTTTATATGGAAAAACTGCCGGCAGACAGCCTCCTTCTAGAAGCTGTCCATCGGCATTTCATAATACGATCATCCTTCAATGGAAATATAACGTTTCTCTTCCACTTCCGGCTTAGCCTGTTTCTTTGGAAGTGTAAGCTTTAAGATCCCATGCTTGAATTCAGCTTTGATCTGCTCATTCTCAATATCCTCACCAATATAGAAGCTTCTCTGGCAAGCACCAGTATAACGTTCTCTGTGGATATAACGCCCGCTTTCTTTCTCCTTGGAATCCTGCTCCAGAGCCTTTGAAGCACTGACTGTCAGATATCCGTTTTTCTCTTCTACTTTGATCTCATCCTTTGTAAATCCTGGAAGATCGATCTCTAATTCAAAACTGTCATTTTTCTCTTTAATATCTGTCTTCATCAGATTAGCTGCGTGATGTCCATACAGCTTTCTCTCTGCCCTGTGGTCTGCCTTATCATCATAAAATGGAAATCCAAAAACATCATCCAGTAAACTGTCTGTAAAAATACTTGGTCTTAACATAAGTCATATCTCCTCTCAACGCGTTCTTTGCTTTATCTATTGAAATTCATGTTATCTTTATAAGCCATTTCCTTTGTTCTGTATGTAATATAACACGCGTTGTTAGCACTGTCAAGAGATGAGTGCTAATTTTTTGTGAAGATTGTGTGAACGCTACGAGCTGTGCATGGCGTATGACCCTTGTGAACCCGTGCTAATTTCCAGCTCACCGCCTGCTGCCTTGCATCCACAAATCTCTTATAAATACCATCCTGCTTCATTAGCTGCTCATGTGTTCCCTGCTGCACAATTCTCCCTTTGTCAACAACCACAATCTGGTCTGCATGTCTGACTGTTTTTAATCTGTGGGCAATCATAATAATCGTTTTTTCCTTTGTAAGAGCATCTACTGCATCCATCAGCTCCTTTTCATTCTCCGGATCAACATTAGCTGTTGCCTCATCTAATATAACGATTGGTGCGTCCTTCATGATTGCTCTGGCTATCGAAATACGCTGCTTCTCACCACCGGAAAGTGTAGCTCCTCCCTCTCCGATCACTGTATCGTATCCATCAGGAAGTTTGCTTATAAAATCATGACAGCACGCTTTTTTTGCCACTTCCACCACTTCCTCATGGCTTGCGTCCTGACGTCCGAATTTAATATTATTTTCAATGGTATCTGCAAACAAATACACAGACTGAAATACAAATGAAAAATTACGCATCAGACTGTTCATGCTGTAGTCTTTTACATTCACGCCTCCAAGTGTCACTTCCCCGGAATCCACATCCCAAAATCTGGCAATCAAATTGCAAAGGGTTGATTTTCCTCCACCAGATGGTCCAACGATCGCTGTCGTCATTTTCTGTGGGATAGAAAGCGATATATCATCAATAATCTTCCGTTTATCATAAGAAAATGAAATGTTAGAAAGTCTGATATCGTAATTTTCCGGCTGGATTTCTTTACCATCGATATCCATGGTGTCCAGCTCCAGTATTGCATTTGCTTTATCTACGCATACACTTACCACATGTAAAAGGGATGAATAATTTCCTGCGCATTCCAGGCTGGAATAAAGCATAAATGCTGAAATTGTCATACCAATCGCATAGACTGCACTCATAGTTTCATTGATATAAAAATATGCACTGCATGTCACGACCACAGCACCCGTGATTTTTGTTATCACGCTTTGCAGAAAATGATAGGGAACAAACAACATCTCCATCTTTGTATTAATTTTTTCGCATGCTTCATTTGCATCATTTAATCTTTTCGCTTGTTTTCCAAGCAGATTGTATGATTTTACTTCTGATATTCCCTGCAGATACTCCATAATCTGATTTACAAGCTCTGTATCACATACTACTTTTTGCTCTGAATCTTTTTTCCCTGCATTTTGCATTGCAGAATTGACACCAAAGAAAATAAGCACTCCTGCTGCAGCGATCAGTCCGATCCTCCAGTCAAAAACAAACAGCATAAAAATGATCATCGATGTTTCCAGGATTCCCTGCATGGTCAGCATGACCACTCTCGCAGCCACATCGCCAAGTATTTCCATTGTATTGGTTGTAATGGAAGAAATTTCCCCGATACTATTGGAATTATAATATCCCATCGGCAGATAGCGCAGGTGCTCTGCAATCTTGATTCTCATAAAAGCACTTGCATTATATCCACCTTCTGTCTGAAGTACTGTAGAATATCTCTTACAGATTACATCGACTACGATTGCAATGACCATAATCGCAACGGAGCCTCCAATATATTTCCCTGTCGGTTTTCCACTCAGCAAACCCATCAGTATGTACATAATAGCCGGAATCTTCATGGCTGAGGCAAGAGCCTCTATAAGTCCGATCACCATCGACAGTTTGAATTTATTGCTATTTTCCCTGCCTGAAAAACGAAAGAATTTTTTCAGAATTCCAAACATATCATTCTCCCTCCTTCACAGTATCTTTTACAGAAATATGGGCATTCCACATTTCCTTATAAAGTGGGCATGACACCAGAAGTTCCTCATGTGTGCCATGTGCTGTTACATTTCCATCATTTACAACAAAGATCTGGTCGCTGTCCTTAATGGTAGAAAGCCTGTGCGCTATTACGATCAATGTCTTCCCTGCTACCAGTTTTGCAATAGAATTCTGCAGGATCGCCTCATTTTCAGGATCTGTGTAAGCAGTTGCCTCATCAAGGATCACAATCGGAGCATCTTTTAACATCGCTCTTGCGATCGAGATGCGCTGTCTCTCGCCTCCTGACAGATGCCCTCCTGCACCTCCAACAACCGTATCAAATCCATTCTCCAGCTGCATGATAAATTCATAACATCCGCTTTTCTTTGTCACCTCAACGACCTGTTCATCAGTAGCATCTGGATTTCCCTGCCGGATATTTTCACGGACCGTTTCATTAAACAGATAATTATCCTGTGCAACATATGCAATTTTCCGGTTAAAATCTGAAAGTGCCATTTCTTTTACATCAACTCCGCCGATTTTAATGCTTCCAGAATCCACATCCCACAAGGATGCAATCAGCTTTGCAATGGTTGACTTTCCGCTTCCGGATGGTCCTACGATCGCATTTACCGTTCCTGCCTTTAATTCCATATTTATTCCGTGCAGGATTTCTTTGTCGTGATAACCAAAACTGACATCTTCTAGCGTAACGGAATTATCTTTTGGAACTCTTTCACTTTTCTCCGGACGTTCCAGTTCCGGCTGTTCCAGAATTCCTGCCACTTCACCAACGATCACCCCGATCTTGCCAAGATCATCTGTATAGGAACCCACTGTGATCAACGGTCCAACGATTCCAAGTGATAAAATAATACAGATGACAAAATCAGAAACCGCAAGTGTTCCATTCACTACATAATGTGCTCCAAACGGCAATACCGTAAGAAGCGTATAGGGTGTGACCACCATCATCAGTGCATGAAAGATTGAGCACCGCTTCATCCAGGAAATAAAAGAATCCGCATATGCCATAGCTGCCTTTGTAAATTTGGCATAAGAACTTTCTGTCTTTCCAAATGCCTTTATTACTTCGATTCCGTCAATATATTCCACTGCCGCATCATTCAGATCTTTTGTTGTCTGAACCGTTCTCTCGAAACTTGGCTTATAATCCAGCATCATTCCAAAATAAGAGAACAGTCCAACAATAACCGGCACCAATGACCAGAGTGCCAGCCTCCAGTCTGTCAGAAAGAAATAGATCAAAATCACAACCGGTGCCAGCAGATTGGATGTGAATTCCGGGACAATATGCGCCAGTGTCGTCTCGATACTGTCGATTCTCTCCACCATGATATTCTTAAATGTACCGGATGGTGTATCCTTCACATAACCCAGCGGCACCCGTGTCAATTTATCACAGCAGATTTTTCTTATATTTGCCAGTACCACAAACGTTGCTTTATGTGACAATGCTGTCGAGAGCGAATGAAACAGTTCTGCAATGATAAACGACAGTACAATGAAAACTGCTTTTGCAAAATATGGTTCAAACTCCTTTTCACCACTTAAAAACAGCTTTACTATATCTGCAATGATAAAATACGGGAAAATCTTAAAAATCACATTTCCTATTGCAAGTAACACACTCCATACATAGGCAATTCTTTTTTGTCCGGCCCATGTCAAGATCCAGCTGACTGCCGACTTCTTTTTTTCTTTCATATCTGTTTCTCCTTACTTTTGTTTTATTATTATTACTTTTATTTTATTATTATTTCTTTCGTTAGCATTTCCTAACTCATATATAATAAAATAGGTGGCTTACTGGCATTAGCCACCTGCATCAGTTATACCGGAAATTCAATATTCCACAATCGTTCCCAGCCGCCTGTATTAAATTCTTTCAGCTGATGCACATTTTTCTTTGCAGTCTCCCTGTCTATATCATGCTCAATGATCTGAAATATTGACGAAAAGAATCCCGTATAGATCATATGCATAAGGCTTTCCTCTACAACCGGTATTTTTACACCGGTCTCTTTCATTTTTTCCATATATTTCAGACTGGACTTCTTTTCCCGCTCCACCATATTATGTATGAATAATTCAAATTTTCCACTGTCTCCGCATTTCAACAATAATCTGAAATTATCATAATGATCATAGATATAATCAATCATCTGCTCCATCCCATCACTGGATGTATCCGACATATTCCTTGTCTGATCACTGGCTGAAAGCTTTTCAAACGCCTCAACGATCTGGTCATAAATCTGATAAATATGTTCCATATATGGATCCGTCAGTGCATCAAAAAGTGCTTCTTTCGTCGGATAATATTTGTAAAATGCGCCAGTAGTAAGCCCTGCATCTTTTACAATGTTTCTTAAAGACGCTCCCGTCAAACCATCTTTCAGGAAATGTTTTCTGGCTGTATCTAATATGTTTTTTTGTGTATCTTCTGCTTTCGTCGACATTCTTTTCGTATCCTCTAAACTTCTCCCCAAAATATAACAGTGCTATATAGCACTGTTATATTTTAACTCGTTACAGGATTTTGTCAAGTCTACTGTTTAGATTTTTTTATTTTTCCTGTGTATTCAGTTTCCACCCCGCAGATGCATTCTGCAGTTTTACAAGTCTGTTCTATTCAAACAGATTTTCTTTATCTATCTACTTTCTTCCATTTTGTAACAGCGTTTCTTACCCGCTGGTCAATATCCAGACGTGCTCTGCGGCATTCTTTCGGATATTTTCTTGCTGCCTGAAATGCCAGTTTCACAAAGAGTCCGGATCCAACTGGGAGCATTGTCTTTAGCATGCCCTCCGGAAAAACGAAATGAGTTCCATGCTCATAGATTACAAACTCTAATCTACAAGTATGCGGACGTTCTTTTATACGCTGCTTCATTCGGCGGATGTATTTTGCAGTATCCCACAACACATCATCTTCCGCACCAATCAGCAATAATGTTCCATTGATCTTTTCAATCTTGATCATCTCGTCTTCTTGGATTGGATGAGCCTTTTCCGAATCATCAAACAGTTTTCTTGAATTGATCATATCACCGGTTCGCTTTGTTTCTTTCTCAATCACATGCCAGTAATCCGGATGTTTATAACAAAACGGCATATACGGAAGTGATTCTCCTTTATATGAAAAAAGAGATTCTCCCTCAATCGGCCATTCCTTACAACCATCTTTTTTTCCCTGCATAAATCCCTGCCAGATAAAATCACTGGGTGTCAGACCAATCGTTAATGTGATATCTTCAAAATAAGAAGCGGCAGTTAAGGCAAGTGTTCCTGTAGTAGATGCCCCGACAATTCCTATCTTCTGATTACCATGCACTTTTAACCAATCGATTGCTTTCTCTATACGTTCCAGCGGATAATTATGATGTCCATAATCCTTTTTTCCAGGTGACATTGTCATCACATTCACACCCAGTTTATGTAACCATTTCACAGATGTACGCGCCAGATAATCCTCCGAGTCATCTCCGATCATGGCAATCATTGCACAGTCTGATCCTGTTTTGCATTTCCAATATGCACCATAAAATCCATCTGATTCCACATCAAAATGCCTTTTCTTCATCTTTATCATCTCCTCGTAAAATAATATCAGCTCCTTTCCATTCTTAACTCCCCATGTGAATTTTGCATTGCTTCCCTCTATGGATTTCTCTTTCATTGTCTATTGCCTTCTCCCATAGGTTTTCTTACAACACAATGCATCCTCATACCTTTACGGATTTCAAATTTTTCTACTTTTAGTCCTGCTTTTCTTTTTGTAAACTCGTTGATTGATAATTTTATGTATTCTTCGTTTTTCATGTCTTTACCTCCAATCATACCAGGCTCCATAAATCAATACTCTCATAGAAATCCGTCTTCTTTTTCATTTTCAAGTAAACTGACGGTGCCGACGTTAGTATTGCCTAACCTGTATTTTTCAAAAAACCGTGTGAAAACAAAACTGTAATTCCACACGGTTTCTTTTCTTATGCATTCAGTATATCACTTTTACCTGATTTATCAACCAGATTTCGTCTTCAAAAGATAAATTCTAAGCAGCTTGGTTTTCCGTCAAGAATATAGGTCTGTGCTGATTGGCAGCCCCTACCCATGCGATTCTGCGGAAGTATCACCTGATATACTGAATTTCCATGGTTTTTCAAATAATCTTTGCGAAGAAAACCATACTTGCTGCTCATTAACTGTAATTAATTCTTCTGTTTTTTATTTTGTTACAGTTACCGTTACCGTAAATTTCTTTTTACCGGATTTCACTGTGATCTTAGCTTTTCCAGCCTTCTTTGCTGTGATCACGCCTTTGCCGCTTACTGCTACGATCTTCTTGTTGGAAGTGCTGTAAGTAAACTTCTGTTTGGATGTGATCGGTGTGCGTACCGGCTTTAATGTAAGCTTTTTGCCCTTCTTAAGAGTTACCTTGGACTTTAAGCCGCTGATCTTGCTGGTGGTTACTGTGCTCTTCTGCACCTTAACGGTGATATTCTTTTTCAGGCCGCTGGCAAGTGTAATAGTCAATGTTGCCTTTCCAGTCTTCTTTCCTGCTGTAATAACACCCTTACTGGATACAGTGAAGATCTTTGTGTTACCTGACTTCCAGGATTTTACAGAATCTCCCTTTGCCAGTCCGCTGACCTTCAGGGCACTTGTCTTCTGTTTTACCTTCAGTGGAAGTGTAGTTGCATTTACTTTGATGGTTGCCTTCAGCTTCGCGCCGTTGTCTCTCGTTTCTTCCTGCTTGCAAACGCTGCAGGTACGTGCTTCTTTCTCCGGGGCAAATACAGTTGCATCAGATACTTTCTCCCAATTTCCAAACTGATGACCTGTTGCAGGAATGGTTTCTGTTTTTGTCTCTCCGCATTCACATGTAAATATGCGGACACCAGCAATTGTACAGGTTGCATCTTTTATCACTGTGCCACTTCCCCAGCTGTGCTGATGATCTGCTGACGTGTTTTCCTTTGTATAATTATCAGTATAATGGAAAATAATTTCATCCCCATCTGATAATTTGTAATCACATGCTCCTACATCTGCATCTTTTCCATTTACACTGTATAGCCAGCCAGACTTTTTACCATTGGTAAATTCGCCAAGCTTTACACCATTACTGTTTGTTACGGATGAAATATAAGTGCCTTCATATCTCTTTTCGCAGGTCATTCCTGCTGCTGCCAGCGCTGCGTCAATGGCTTCCATAGCTGTAGAAGCTTTTGCCACACGGTATTCAGCCTGTGCAGCCCAGACAGTCAGATTATTTCTGGACAATACATGGATCTGTCCATCTTCATCACTGTTATGTACTTCATCACCCAGAACAGATACCATAACGCTTACATATTCACCTTTTACTGCCCAATAAGTTGTCTTTCCACTGCGATATGCATCAAGAGCCTGTAATACCTGCACAGTAGACATTTCCTGTGATTTTCCAACATTCATATTATGAGAAAATCCACCATCTGCCTGCTGATATTTCATCAGGTTAGTGATCAGGTTAAAATCAGGTGTACCAAATCCGCCTTCTACAGAAGTTGGATCAATGCCAAGACAGGTAAGGGCAAGCAGTACCTGTGCTGTAGATTCTGCAGTGCCATATCCAAAGTCATCTCTCTGCTGATCCTGGAGATATACCAGAGCCTTATCAACCGCTTCTTTTACACCTACACGGTTCTGATATGGTGCCAGGGCCTGTAATACCATAGCCGTCATATCTACGCTGGCTGATTCATTTTCTGTTAATCCAAATCCGCCATTTGCATTCTGGAATTTCAGCAACTCTGCGATCATGGCTGACCTTGACCATTTTGCAGCAGATGGAATGGTGATATTTGCAGCATCCAGTGCAAGCAGCGCATATGCAAGCTCGTTGGATCCGTCTGTCAGATTCCCAGAATTGTAAATCATGGCAGCCAGATTAACGCCATCTACATCTGTAATGTCTTTTCCAAGTCTGGCAAGTGCCAGGGCAGTACGCTCAATATCCGTTGGTTTCTTTGTTTCGTCCCAGTTCGTTACTTCTGTAGCAACAGACGTATAATATGCATTTTTTACTTCTTCGCTCAGTTCCTTATTGCCCTGAAGCATAGCATAGATCAGCCATTCATTACCATACGCGTAGCCCTTGTCATTATGGCTGCTCTCAATGTAATCCAGTGCATTGTCTGCACCTTCATTTGCTTTTGCAATTACATCAACTCCGGTTCCGCTTCCTTTTGTTACTGTAATGGTGATGGTAACTGGCTCCACATTGTTTTTGTTGTCAATCGGTGTTCCGGTTGCCGTTACAGTACCTTCTGACAGGCCCATTACCTGATATTCTGCAACAGGAAGGTAAGAACCGTAATCCGGATCACTTACATTGTAATTTCCATTCTTCTTCCAGTATCCGCTTCCGGTTCTGACTACCTGAGCAATACCTTTCTTGCTGTAAGTCCATTTCAGTGCAGGCTCTGTAACATCATATCCCTGCTCATCCAGTTCTCCTGTCACTACCGGTTTGAATGTGTCACTGTTCTTTCCTGCTTCTACAGTGATCTCTTTGTCTGCCTCTGCAAGCTCCACAGATTTTACATTATTCTTATATACAAATGTTACAGTACTGTCACCGGAAACCGTCTTTGTTTCTCCGGTCAGGGGATTTGTATCCTCAATCGTTGCGGTAAAGGTTACGGTTCCTGCCTGCTTTGGCACATATCCCTTTTCCCCGCTGGTGTAGTACGCAATAGTTCCTTCCGGATCGTCACTGGTAATGGTTACTTTATCTGCATTTGTAGCATTCGCAGGTGTGACGATCGCTGATCCAAGGATCGGGTTAAATGCCACTCTTCCGTCCGTCTCCTGTCCGTCACTGTTGGCATTTCTGGTATGGATTTCTTTTGTTCCTGAAATTGCAGGTGTAACTGACTCTACCGGAACATAGGCAGATGTTACAATTATAGTCTTCTTCATTTCAGGCTGATTTTTGGCTGTTACTGTAAAGGTTGCTGTTCCAGGATTTTTAAAAGCAAATCCGCTGGAGCTGTTCACACGGTTACTGAGTAATTTTGTGCCCTCTTCATCAGCTGTATAGGTAAAAGATGCATAAGATACATCCTGATAAGCACCATTTTCCTGATACTGTGCTTTTACAACAATTCTCTTATACTCTGACCCCTGTACGGTAAATGATCCGTCTGTTACATCTTCGCCGTCAATATACAGCTTGATATCTGTCAGCTTCTGTCTGGAAGAACGGACTGCTACAGAAGCCAGAAGCTCACTGCTTCCGTCACTGTTATTCTGAGTGGCGGTCACAACTGCTACTCCTGTTCCGCTGACACAGAATAATCCCTCATCATAAACAGCAAAAGCACTTTCCGGTTTTCTCTGGGAGAATCCCCATGACACACTGCTTCCCTTGGGTGCTGTATAGTCCTGTAAAGAAAAGGTTCCTGCCACATTCGCCATACCCACTGCATCTGGTGATACTTCCAGGCGTCCATCCTCTAATGTAACGGCCTCTGTTCCGTTATAAGCCTGAAATGCGATAGGATACTTGTTTTCTCCTGTTTCCGGCCATTTAAAGCTTCCTGGTGTGTAAGACTGGTTCTCTCCAAAATATGGATATCCATCACTTCCCTGACCCCAGGAAGTTCCGTTGTCACCTTTATTGGCATTTAATTTTTCAACCAGATCCAGAGTTTTCATGTCCTCCTCAGACATGGCACCTGAACCGCTGCCTAAAGTATCTACCCAGTAGCAGTTCTTAATCACTGCCGCCCCGGTCTGGTTGCTGCTGCTGTTGCAAAGTGCACCCTTTCCGTTATCACCGATTGCAATACAGTTTGCGATCACGCCTGCACAGTCCTGTGAAGCAGTGGCTCCCATATAAGCTCCGGTTTTTCCAATAAAGCCAGCCACATTGCTTCCACTGATGTCACTTCGGCAGTTCAGGATTGAAGCCCCGTAAGCAGTCTTACCAAAGGGTCCTGTAACCTCAGTGCCGGTCATTGTTCCTGTTACGTTCACATTCTGCACGATTGCACCTGCCGTCAGGGAAGCAAAGACAGCTCCGGCCTGTTCAAATGTAATGGTATGGCCCTTACCATCCAGTACACCTGCAAAAGCCTCATAATTCATGTAATCAGAAACAGCCATATAACCGCTGTCAATGGTAATGTCCTGTGTTAAAACAAAATATTTTCCTTTTGCATTGGCCATCTTTGCAAAATCTGCCTGAGATGCAATCGGTGTTGCATTTTCCGGAATGGATACCGGCTTTACAATTGTCTCTTTTTTCAGCCCTGCGATAGCCTTTGTAATCTTATCTGCAGCACTGTTGATCTCTTCCTGAGAGGCTTCTGTCTGTTCTTTTAATGCATTCCCTTCTGCCACCGCATCTTCCAGTGCCTTCCAGGTATCTGCTTTATACTCTTCTTTATTTAAGACTCCTGCCTGTTCCAGTGCACTGTCAAGGGCTGCCCAGCTTACCTCTGCCACTCCCTCTTTCAGAACCGGATAGCTGCCCTCTGCATATGCAAACACATAACCGGTTCCTGCAATTGCTGTATTAAGAAGAGCAACAATCCCTTCACTCTTCATTTCTGCATCCGTCTTGCTGGCACAATTTGTCTGCTGTAATTCTGGTTTATTTATTCCAAACGCATCCAAAGAATTTATAAAATAACAGTTGCTGACCTTGGATTCTGCTGAATTGTTATAGGATGCAATACCATGCACCATCATATAAGAATCTCCACTGCCTGCAAAGTAACAGTTCTGTATGGTTCCTCCGGTCATTTTTCCTACCAGTCCGCCTACCTCAGACATGAAACCATCATCCTTAATACCTACAACAGAATAGCTGTTACGTAATGTTCCGGTAAGAGTATCTGCGATTACTCCTTTATGATCCTCAGATACAGTAACACTTCCCTTTACTCCCAGGTTCTGGATCGTTCCGGATACATTCACTGCCAGTGCACTGCCTGACAGTGTGATGGTATGCCCCTGTCCATCCAGGGTTCCTGCCAGATTCTTGATCTGCTGGCCATTTGATAAAGTAATATCCTTCTCCAGTTTATATGTATCGCCTGCCAGGATCTCTGTTGGGAATTCAGAAGCATCTGCATCCTGTACCATGGTTTCCCCATCATACAGATCTGTCTGGGCATCCTCTGTTCCGTCCTGGAACAGTTCCTCATCCTCTGATCCTGCTACTTCCTGTGGCTCATCCACAAACTCATCTGCAGTAACTTCTTCATAGTCTGTTGCTTCCCCTGCAGTATCATCCGCATCTATCACATCCACTACCTGTGCCGGCAGTTCCGATGTGAGAAGCGCTTCTGACTCTGCCAGGGCGATCATCGGCTCGTTAAGGGATAACAAACCGATCATCACAATACTGAGTAACTGCTTTACATACTTTTTGTTCCTCATTCCATTCCTCTCCTTGTTTTTATTCGTTTTTTATTCAGACAAAATCAGATTTCGGTTCCTTATCCACATGGCCTTTGGCTCATTATCCGCAAAAATAAAAACAGGTAACAAGCCTCCCCTTATTTATAGAGGAAACTTCGTTACCTGATAGTCATTCGTCATGCAGAATTGATTTACCTTATTTTACAGATATCCGACCGCCGACTTTACGGCAATGCACCTTCCTGTATCAGAATTTCACTGATTCTCAAAATATCTGTACTTCTCTATTCTATTTTGTCCCACTGGTTTGTGATTATATGGTACATTTTCCAGTCTGTCAAGCCTTTAACATTTTTTTTAATAACCTTTCACAAATTTTTCTATTTTCCTTGCCTTTTCTTCATTTATCCCTTATATTAAAAGTAATTGAATAACTTAAACTAATTACCGGTTTTAAGTTCTGTATACCATGGTATGTCTGATAGCAGGTATACAGCCAAGAGGGAATCAGGTGAGAATCCTGGACAGTCGTGCTGCTGTATACGTGCAGTTACTGCTCATATCCATTGCAGATTTTCTGTGAGAAGGCGAGCCGTGACGTTACTGCGTAAGTCAGAATACCTGCTTAAAGCTCCTGCCATTACCTACACGCAATGGGGATATGGAGAGGTGGTTTTATTTGTGTACCATTCTCTCTAACCTTTCTTCTGCGGCGGTAATCCAGGCATGCCCTATATATCCGGTAAATGTCTATTG
Source organism: Blautia glucerasea (assembly GCF_013304385.1). Classification (GTDB taxonomy): domain Bacteria; phylum Bacillota; class Clostridia; order Lachnospirales; family Lachnospiraceae; genus Blautia_A; species Blautia_A ammoniilytica. Next base: position 7,307 of record NZ_JAAITU010000006.1, on the reverse strand, counting down.
ATCTATTATGACTTCGTTGCGGAAGAAGCCTTTTTTCATCTTGCAAAGGAGTTTTTTTATGTATTACAGTACAACATCTGCCAATTATCATATCATTACAAGAAACAATGTCTGTCGTTATCTTTCTCAAAACACACGCATTCCGGATCATATTTACGGGATTGCGACAGAAGCTTTTCAAAAAAAAGCCATCATCCGTACTATTCAATTTCCAAAATCACTCCACAGGATCGGTGCCAGAGCCTTTCTTGGATGTAATTCCCTTCAGGAAATCACCTTGCCTGACCAGGTCACACAAATCGGACCAGGTGCATTTTCCAAATGTGATTCTCTTTTGCAGGCCAATATACCAGGATCCCTGGATGATCTTCCACAAGGGCTTTTCCTGGAAAGCCGTAAACTGCACACTGTATATTTTCATCCCGACAGCCAGATCCGGACAATCCGCAAAAACACCTTTTGGGAATGCAAATCATTGTCATCCCTGGTATTACCGGACAGTGTAACCAATATTGATGACCGTGCCTTCTACCGGTGCCGCTCCCTGAAATCCGTATCTTTTCCGGAAAATCTGAAACGGATCGGTGAACAGGCTTTCTATTTCTGCAATTTTACTTCCCTGGAGTTTCCGGATTCCCTGGAAATCCTGGATAACAGTGCTTTTTTCAAATGCAATAACCTGGAATATGTACGTCTTCCCCAGAATGTACGCCACATTGGAAAATGGGTATTCCATGGCTGCAACCGGCTGAAATACCTGGAAATCCGGCATGATCCTGAATTTATAGGAGAATGGATCATAAACCGTTCTTCCACCATCCGATGTTACCGCAATTCCAAAGCAGACCAGTATTGCCGGGAATCCGGCTTCAAAGTAGAATATTTGGATTGATTTTTCTCATATTTATCCACTGATGCAACCCTGAGTGCTTGTGCAAAATCTTCTTGATGAAGTCTGCACGGAACCGGCAAGCCATTAATTACTTTATTACTTGATATTTCCTACAATTTCTCCAACAAATTCATTTTCGCCTTTGATTTCAATTTCAAGTCGAGCTGTTACTCACCACCTGAAAGAGGTGGGAGTCTTCTCGACTGAGATAAACTGCTAATGTTCTCATCATTTTATCCTCGTCGCTCTACTAATAAGTCCAATCCTAAAATATTAATTAGCCGGATTGTTTTTTCAATTTCAGCTGTAGGTTTTCCGCGTTCCAAATCAGAAATAAAAGTAACAGAAAGACCTGTGAAATCAGATAAATATGATTGTGTATAATTTAATTCTTTTCTTCTTTCACGAATCGCTTGACCTAATGACTTTGAGTCTGTAATTTTCATAGTCCATCTCCTTACTATGCCGTACGGCAAAAATACTTGTTTTAAGTATATTATTAGCCGTACGGCTGTGTCAATAAAATTTCTTTAACTTTCTGAAATCAGGATATTTTGAAACTGTACATGAAGTTTCAATATACGACTATTTTTCTCCAATACAAAATCAGGTTTCTTCCTGTTTCCTCTGCTATTACTTCCGTTCTGGCTGCCTTACATACTTCCAGAAGGTGTTCTCCAATGGTGTCCTGTATGATTACCTCCGCATATTGATACACATTTAATTCAACCCATAAAAAAGTACTTCCGATTCCGCAGGAAGTACTTTTTTTATATCATTTTCAGTTCATGTTCTTCATTCATAAGTGCAAACCTGGTTCCCAAAAGTTCTGCCAGCTGCCGGTTATGTGTAATTGTGATCAATGTCTTTCCAGCCTTATGAAAGCTCTGTAAAAACTCTATCAACATGTCCTGGGTCTTTTCATCCAATCCTGCCAAAGGTTCATCCAGAATCAGCACCTCAGGATTCAAAGAAATAATACATGCAAGAGAGACTTTACGTTTTTCTCCCCCACTCAAATGATAAGGCGGTCTTTCTCTTAATTTCTCTATTCCAAATAACTTCAGACAATCTTCTGTGCGCTCATGAACTTCTGCATCTGACAGTCCCATCTGGACTGGTCCAAATGCAATCTCTTCTTCTACACTTCCACAAAATAATTGGGTATCCGCATTTTGAAACACATATCCCATCTGCTGATGAAACCATTTTGCAAACTTTCTGTCCTTCAGTGCTTTCTCTGTAATTGCATGTCCCTTATAAAGATACTCTCCCTCCGAAGGAAAAATGATCCCATTCAACAGCTTGATAAGAGTCGATTTTCCACATCCGTTTGGTCCCTGAACAATTACAGAATCTCCTTTTTCAATATGAAGGTCAATATATCTAAGGGCTTTTTCACTCTCATATGCAAAACACACCTTTTCCAGATCGATCATTTCAATCTCCTCTCAATTTATCCCTGAAATACTCTCGCAGATAATTTCTACTATTCTCTCCACTCACAGTAAATGCCGATCTGCCAGATTCACTTTAAAGTTCTTATCAGCTAAGGTATATATACAAAGCTGCACATCCCACCATTACCAGAATATACATCAGATCGATCAGACTATATTTCTGCTTATGTCTTATTTCATACTCGCCTGTAAATCCCCGACAGCACATAGCTGCATACATTTCTTCTGCCATTTCACTTGATTTAAGAAATGTAACTCCAAGCACACCCGAAAAAGTTCTTGCCTTATCCGGATTTTTGCCGACAGATCTCAAGCAGACTGACCGCAGAATATCCATACATATTTCTCCCAGAACAGAAATATATTTCAATGTTATATCCAAGGTAAAAATGAATATCGTCGGTATTCTAAAGCTTCTCATGCTGCCTGTCAGTTTATTCCACGATGTGCCTGATGACAATATCCCCACCAATGTTACAGATACATATACTCTCGCTGTTATATTGGCCAGAGCTTGTGGATTTCCCATAAATACAGCCGGCAAAAGAAAAAGTATCGAAATCAGAACTGCTCCTACTGTTCCATTTAAGATCTGTCTGATGGCTGCAGCTGAAAAAAAAGCCAGACGAACAGTCACTGCAGCACACATGATCAATACAAACAAATAATTTCGTGCCGAAGCTGTCAGAATTATAAAGAATATCGTATAAAACAATTTAAGAGAAGGAGCAGCAGAAAATCTGCTGTCCTTCCCTTCATTAAATCTTAATTTTGCAAGTACAGACAATACAGATTTCGTGCTTTTGGTAAGAAAGGATTCCCTGCCATTTGCAGGAATGTACTCTTCCTGCCCACACATCCAAGCCGGAATCTTTGTTATCTCTGTTCTCTCATTATCCATTCTTATGCCGCTTTCTTTTTGAAATCAACCTTGTCCTTCATAAGAGAAGAAACGATCTTAAAAAAGATCACCAGAATTGCCGCACCTACAACAGCAGAAAGTATATATCCTGTCCATTCCGGCATACCGGCCATCGAATAATCCGGAAACAAGGCTGAAAGCTCAAATCCACTTTTCATTCCTGATGGTGTATACCCAAGCTTTACACCTCCACTGACAAGCGTTGCCATTTCATCAACACCCCATTCACCCCAGGCGGTACCTGTGGCAAGAAGACCAATCGGTGTCAGTACGATAAGCACTGCGGTCAATACGTACAACGGTTTAAATGAAGTCTTATCCGGAACTGCATCCAATGCGGAAGGAGATACTTTTTCTACAAATGTCAGCACTACTACTGTCAGCACAATCTCTGCCAGTCCAAATAAAGTGATATGTCCGATCATCATCGCCGGTATAGACACACTTAGAGGATATGGACAATAAAGTGCCTGTCCCGCCGCATCTTTAAATAACAAAGGCTGTATTCCAAATTCAACAGCTGCGCAAAAAGCTGCTGCGTTGATCCCCACATAAGACCCGATCGCAGCACTAAGTTTACGCTTTCCTGTCTTTTTCAGAAGCAGTTTATACAAGAAATATCCCAGATAGGGCAGCACAAAAGCCATATTAAAACAATTCGCTCCAAATGCGAGAATCCCTCCATCACCAAAAAGCAGTGCCTGTATCAACAACGCAATAGATACTGATATACATCCTGCTGACGGACTTCCTGTGAGAATTGCAATAAGCGTTCCTCCTACTGCATGCCCTGTAGTACCTCCCGGAAGTGGTACATTAAACATCATTCCAAGGAATGAAAAAGCAGCGCCAATACCAAGAAGCGGCATTTTTGCCTTTGGTATTTCCTTTCTTACTTTGTTAATTGAATACCCCCATGCAGGAACCATGGCTGCTGTCATAACTGCACAGGTTGATGGGCTTAAATAGTTCTCAGGTATATGCATAATATACTTCCTTTCCCTGCTCGACTTGAATTTATTTGGTGCGCGCCTCTTAATCGGCTATATTGTAGCACCACGTTAAAGTGCCAACAACCCACCCCAGGGGATAAGAAAGCATTCCAATCTGTTATATATGCCTGTTATTTTTTCATAGGTGGCAGCTGCTGTCCTTCTCCCCTTCTGTATGAAGGAAGCTCTTAACATCTGTTTCTCCCGGAATCAGGAATATGTCTTCGATTTCCAGTGGATTCAAAGGTTCTGTCCATACTTTCATTCCTTTTTTCCCGTGAGCAGGCCGCCGACTTTACGGAGGGGCTTTTCTGGAAAACCGTAAGCTGCATACTGTATTTTCATCCGGACAGCCACATACAAACCATCCGCAAAACCACATTTTGGGAATGTAAATCCCTAGCATTCCTGATATTACTGTTCTGTGTGTCTACGATTGATGATCATGCCTTCTACCGATGTCGTTCCCTGCAGTTCGTTTCTTTTCCCCAAAATCTTAAACGAATTGGTAGACAGGCCTTCAATTTTTGCGATTTTCCTTCTCCGGATTTGCCGGATTCTCTGGAAATTCAGGAAAGCCGTGCCTTCTTCAAATGTAATAACCTGGAATATGTGCGTCTTCAACAAAAGGCATGGATTTTTCATTTCATCCATGCCTTTTGAATCTTTAATCATCCCAATTATCATTATTAATATACAAAATAATTTACTTTTCCCCAGGACAGTGCAGATTTAATTTCTATTTTTTCAGCAAATACAATCTAGGATTTTTTATAATCGCAGAACCATCTTTTACATAAAAAGAAATATTCTTTCCTTTGGGCGCATACGCACGTACATTCAATGCAGTATTATTTAGATAAAGTGTAACAACTGTTCCGTCTACAACAACTTGTAATAAATATTCTCTATCTGCTTCCAAGAATAATGGTCTGTCAGATCCCTGAGCCATATATCTAAACCATGGTAAATTAGGTGTGCAATTGAAATCCACTTTTCTATTTTTAATTTCAATATTAAATCTATATGCATCTCCAGTTTCTTTTTCTTCAAAAAGATTCACACCAAAAGCATGTGTACCCGCTTTAAAAGAAACTACTGTTTCAAACAAAAATGTTTCTTCATCACATTCTTCAATGATAACTTCATTAATTCCGCTATCTATTTCAATTACTTTTTCTCCAAAATGATTCTTAGATGGCTGCTCTACAAATGCATTATGTACACTATCTGGCATCTTTACTTTCAAGTCACCATTTTCCTCTTGTACAAGCTCATGTACTACTAGTGTTCCTCCCCAAATCCAATTGTTAATATCCATATCTTGATCTTTTGAAGCTACCCAGCCAAACAAATAACGATGTTCACTATCACCACAAGATCTAGCTGCATAATATGCTCTACCATCAAAAGCATCATCATCAGGCATCTGCCATGGTCCGAAAATCGAACGACTTTTCCTGTATATTGTTTTATTATTTTCACTATACTCGGTTGTAAGTAAATACCACCAATCTCCTATACGAAACAAATCTGGCATTTCGTGCATACTAAACATATTTGGTGCCCAAAAATCCCCTTTGAACTCCCAATGTTCTAAATCTTTTGATGTAAAATATACTGTACAGCCTGTTTTAATTTGTTTATGCTTCTGCTTATGTGCTCCTAAAATTAAAATATATTCTTTTGAATCCTCATCCCATGTAACATATGGATCTCTCCAATCATTAGGATCATATCCAATTTGAGGAGGAAGTTTTAATTTATCGGCTGATTTTGTCCAATGCAGCAAATCATCACTAGTTGCATGCATTAATACCTGTGCAGCCTTACCTTCAGCTGCAAAGTCTCGATTATACCCGGTATAAAAAGCATGATATTGTCCTTCGCCTTCAAATACACTTCCTGCAAAAATGAATTGATCTTGTTCTGTATCTTTACCTCGTAGAAGCACCTCACCCTTATCTTCATAATGTACAAAGTCCTCCGTTATCGCCAGCGCCCATCCAAATGGTTCCCCAAATGGCCCTGGATTTCTTGTATCCCGCTGATGATATAAATAGAATTTTCCATCTTTGTAAAATGGCATGCAATCTCCAAATGCATATCCCTCTGGCTGATAATAAATATTCTGCATAATTCTTCTCTCCTTAATTATAATAATTTATCCTTTAACTGCTCCCATAGTCATTCCTTTAACAATTCTTTTTTGAATGAAAAAGGATATTATAATGATTGGCAGACTAAACAAGACTGCCCCAGCTGCCATTGGCCCTAATTGAATATTATATTCTGTTAAAAATTCAGACAATCCAACTGGAACTGTTTTTGTACCAGACATTGTTATTAACAAAGCAAATAAAAAGTCATTCAACCCTGTCAAGAATGTAAAAATAGCAGTTGTTGCCATTCCATTCATAGCTACTGGTACTATTACTCGAAAAAAAGCACTAAGGTTACTACAACCATCTACTAATGCAGCTTCATCCAATTCTCTTGGTATGCCATTAAAAAATCCCATCATCATCCAAATTACAAATGGTACTCCTATACATGCATAAACCAATATTAATGCAATATGTGTATCTCTAAGGCCAATTTTATTAATTACCGAATAAATGGGTACACTAATACAAACAAGTGGTATCATACGTATCATAAGAGTAAGATACATAAAAAAAGATGATAAGCGAGAGCGAAACCTAGAAAGCCCATATGCTGCAAGAGATCCCACAGTTAGACTTATCACCGTGCTGACAAGTGCTGCAATTAAACTGTTTGCTAAATATTTCCCAAACGTCAAATACTCAAACATATCTTTATAATTCTGTATGGAAATAGGATTTGGAAAAAATCGAGGTTGTGTAGATATTACATCCGATGGTTGTTTCAATGAGGTTGATACAGTAAATAAAAAAGGAAATAAAAACATAAACACAAATATCAAACAAATTAAAAACGGAACCAGTCTTTTCAAGCTTTTTTTCGAGACTGTAATTAATTCTGTGTAAATTCTAAAAGAGCTATATATCCTCTTGGAT